>JALCRP010000016.1 GCA_022652735.1 Faecalibacterium sp.
TGTTGAAATGGTTACACCATTTTCATGCCCTGCTGTTCAACCTGAAACGGTTCGCTCTTGCAGCGAACAAGCCCAAATTCCGTCTGCACCACGCCGTCCATCTCTGCGCGATATTTTCCGTAGGCTTCGTAGTCCATAAAACCGTCAATATCGTCGAGAATGTCGATATTACGGTCACCGGCCTCCAAGAGCACTGACCGTCCGTATTCCTCCATGTCTGGCGAAACGCGCTCATAATCGTCAATATCCATCGCATAGCGCAGGGCATCCTGAAAGGTTTCGGGCTGCTCCACCTCCAAAACAGAGAGGTATTTCAGCAGCTCGCCGTCCACTTTGTTCATTTGCTCAATGCACTGCGCCAGCTCATTTGCATCCTCGACGGTGATGCAGTCCTGCGGAACACGGGTTGCCAGATACGGAAACGGGTAATCCACCGTGACAATCCCCGCTTCAGCAAATTCCTCGCAGACCAGCTTTGCTTTGGTCATTTCAAGCTGCGATTCCGTCGCAGGGAGCAACAGACACAATTCGTTGCCGCAATGCGTTTCATCGCGGTTTTCCCGCAGGAACAGAGTCATGATTGCCGCTTCCTCCTGTCGGACATCAAAAAACTGTTCAGGGAGTTCTTCTCTCCGAACCACATACCCGCCACGGCAGAACGCGCCGCCGTGCTCGGCATCAAATTCAGTGCCGATGATGGAATAATTGAGATGGGGTCTGACGCTTTCGGGGAATGATACGATATCGTTTTCTACAAGATAGCGTCCGAGCTTGCTGCCGATCTCCGCGTCCGGCAGGAGGGCGTAATCGTCCAGCGAATCCGAGAGCCGCAGAACATCGTCAATGCCGTTCACGCTGTTGGCATCCAAAACGCCCTCAAACTTGAGACAGGACTCACGGTCCATCGTCTGAAGCTTCTGTGTGAGAGCAATGATTTTGTCCAACTCACCGGGCTTGTCGATGTTCACATTCTTGAGATATCCACTGAGATTGTAAACATTGCTGACAGCTTCCGCGATTTTGGTGGGAGCTGTCGTGCTGATATTGTCGAGCAGACGGAAACACTCAGAAATCTCCGCTTTCGAGGCGGGAATTTTTAGGTACACACCCTCCGGATCATCGGCGCGGGTAATGTTGAGTGTGATCATGACTGTCCTCCCATCTGAAAATCCTGCTCCGCAGGGTCTTCCATCATCAGCTCGTCAAGGCTGAGCGTGCCGTGATAGCTGACGTAGCCGCGATCTGTGAACGTACCGCCGTCCCATTCTATGCGGTCAGCGCCGTACTTTTTAAAGTCGATGTAGTCGACAAGATTTCCGTCGTACTCGAAATGACCTGACTCCATGATGATGGCTTTTCCCAATTCCTCGGCGGTATGTACCTTGGGGACGAGTTCAAAAAGGTCGATGTTTTCGGCAAGCTGACGAATCTGCGAGGCGTATTCCGGCTGCGCCAGCATCACCGCTGCGCCCAGCTTTTCTCTGCTGCCAGCGTCGAGCTTGGCAATCGCCGCGCACATTTCATTCAGAGCGTCAAGGCTCTCATGCTCCATATCCAGCGCGACATCGACCTCTGAGGGCAGCTCACTTTCAATAAATCGGAGCTGCATCTCTCCATAGCTGTCAATACCGGCGCGGAGCATGGCACGCTCGATCTGCGCCTGCGTCATGGGTAGATAGAGATAGGAAGCAGGAGCATCCTCGGATGCAGATTGCGGGGCTATTTCGACCGTCAGTATGCTGTCATCATAGCGATATTCGGGAAAGAACCGCCCGTCATAGCACTCAGCGTATTGAAAGCCATTGTCATAGACAACGCCGTAGGGTGTAACCCTGCCTACGGCTCCTTCCAGCACTTCAAGCGCAATGCTGTGGAAGTCCACTTTCTGCATTTCGTCCGGCGATGCGCCACCATTCATTGTCAGGTAATGCCTGCGGCCCAGCGTTTCGAGGTCGTTGAAGTCCGTGACCACAGTGACTTCCTGACAGCCAAAGGTCAAGTTGATAAGCTCGTCGGTGCTGCATACGCCCAGCCGGTACGCCATGCCCTCGAACTGCGTTTTCTCGTATTCGTCGAAGCTGTCCAGCCGCTTTGCAAGGTAATCCAGCTCATCGACATTGACGCGCGTATGCACCATGTGCTTGAGGACGGAAAAATCTCCGCGTATTTCGTCCAGCTTACAGTCCTGCATGACTGCGTCGCCGATTTCAATTTGGTCGAGCATTCCGATGATTTCGTCATACTGTTCGCGGGGAATGGGGAACGGCACCGACACAACGCCGTATTCGGGATGGTCGGGGTTGGATAAAACCGCTTTGAATATCATGTTCCAACCGCTATATCTCCAGATGATTTCGTTCTGGAAGTTGTCCACCCCAAAAATTTCATCCAATAACACCTTAAAGTAATGTGACTCGTTTTGATCAAGCTGAACATAAATCGAACCAGTCGGAGATAATAGCCTTTTTGCGATTTCCAACCTGTTTTTCATAAACACAAGCCAAGTAGAGTGGTTGAAAGAATCATTATAACGGAAAGAATCTCCGTTTGTGTTGTAAGGAGGATCCAAATAAATTAAATCTATCTTGCCCTCATAGCGTTTCAGAAGCGATGCAATAGCAAGAAGATTGTTCCCCTTAATGAGAAGGTTGTCACTATCGCTGAAGTCAACAGCAGGGGTGGCGGTGATACAATCGTCGCCACCTGTCGGTATTCCAGTCAGGTCTGTTTCGCCCGTATAACTGTATCGTGTTGCACCAACAAGCACTTTGGGGTATAACAGTCTGTCCACTTCGTCTGGAGCAAGCGTTTCATTGAAAAAGACTTCACTTCGCTTTTGTTCGTCCTTGGTCTGCCCCCCCTCAAGAATACAGTCTTTGTATGGAAACGAAAGAACTACATCAATAGTTTACATCTCATATGCAGAAATCGCAGCGTTCATATGTTATAATTAAAAAAACATGAGTTTTCTCGGTGTCTTTTAATAGAACGATTAATTGAAGCCACATATAAACGCTACAGCAGATAAAGACGCATTTAGCAAAAGAAAAAGTAAAAGACCAATGCAGTTCTCCATATGTGTTGGTACAGAAAGGAGAAAATATGTCACAGGTAACAAAGCGGGCGCTGGAAGCTTCTCTTAAAAATTTGCTGCTGAAAAAACCGTTGGATAAAATTACAATCAGCGATATTGCAGAGGACTGCGGCATCAACCGCATGACTTTTTACTATCATTTTAAAGATATTTACGATTTAATCGAATGGTCCTGTGTCGAAGATGCAAGCAAGGCCTTGGAGGGCAAAAAGACGTATGGCGCATGGCAGGAAGGCTTTTTGCAGATTTTTGAAGCCGTTCGGAACAATAAGCCTTTTATCATGAATGTCTACCACAGCGTCAGCCGCGAGCAGGTGGAGATTTATCTCTACAAGCTGACATATAATCTTCTCTTTGGCGTTGTGGAGGAGAAGGCGGCAGGCATGAATGTAAGCGATGAGGATAAAAAGTTTATCGCCGATTTTTATAAGTTTGCCTTTGTGGGTCTTATGCTCGACTGGATACGAAACGACATGAAAGAAGATCCCAATGTCATCATTGATCGACTCAGCACGTTGATGCGCGGGAATATGACAAAGGCACTGGAAGCGTACAGAACTGACAATCCTTTATCAAAACCGTCCATTTGATAAGTTTATCCTCAAATTCTGCGCCGTGATAAGACTTTCATCACGGCGCAGAATCTGTTTATTGTGGCTTTGTGGGTGCGCAATTACAATATGACCATAAGGTAATTCACCTGAAATAAAATTTACAGGAGGTCATATTATGTATTATTCAAGCGGTAACTATGAAGCCTTTGCGCGTCCCGAAAAGCCGGAAAACGTAGAGCACAAGTCGGCATATCTGATCGGAAGCGGCTTAGCCTCCCTTTCTGCGGCCTGCTTTCTTGTGCGCGACGCCCAGATGCCGGGGGCGCATATTCATATCTTTGAAAAAGGCCCTATTCCCGGCGGCGCTTTGGACGGAGATCAGATGACCAATGTGGGCTATGTCATGCGCGGCGGACGCGAAATGGACAATCACTTTGAGTGCATGTGGGACTTGTTCCGTTCCATTCCCTCCATCGAAACCGAGGGCGTCAGCATCCTTGACGAATATTACTGGCTGAACAAAAAGGACCCCAACTATTCTCTTTGCCGCGCCACCCTGAACCGGGGTCAGGATGCCCATACCGAAAACAAGTTTGGCCTCTCTGACAAGGGCGCTCTGGAAATCATGAACCTGTTCATGACGCCGGATGAGAAGCTGGAAAATGTCAAGATGACAGAGCTTTTTGACGACGAGGTATTCAACACCAATTTCTGGATGTACTGGCGTACCATGTTCGCGTTTAAGGACGATCAAAGCGCCCTTGAGATGAAGCGCTATATGCAAAGATACATTCATCACATCGGCGGTCTGCCCGACTTCAAAGCGCTGCGCTTCACCAAATACAACCAGTATGAGTCCATGGTGCTGCCCATGATCAAGTACCTGGAGGAGCACGGCGTCCAATTCCATTACAACACACAGGTCATGAATGTGATATTTGACATTCTGCCTCAGAAGAAAACCGCAAAAACAATCGTAATTGAGCATGACGGTCAGACAGAAAACATTGATCTCACATCGGATGATTTTGTTTTCTACACAAACGGCAGCAACGTGGAAAATTCCACCTACGGCAGCCAGACTAAGGCGAGCGGTATGGACAGCGAAATTCACGAGGGCGGCACGTTTGATTTGTGGCGCAAGATTGCCAGGCAGGATGCATCCTTCGGTCGTCCCGACAAATTCTGCACCGATCCTGAGGACAGCAACTGGGTCAGTGCCACTGTCAACACCCTTGATGGAAAAATTCTGCCCTATATCAAAAATATCTGCAAACGCGATCCGCTGTCCGGCAAGGTGGTCACCGGCGGCATCGTCACCGTAACGGATTCCAAGTGGCTTCTCAGCTGGACGATTAACCGCCAGCCGCAATACCGGAATCAGCCCAAGGGTCAGGTGCTTGTGTGGCTTTACGGAATGTTCTCCGACCGTCCCGGCGACTTCATCAAGAAGGCCATGCGCGACTGCACCGGCATGGAAATCTGTGAAGAGTGGCTTTATCATCTGGGCGTTCCCGAAGATCAGATTGAGGGTCTGGCAAAAAACAGCGCCAATACGGTGCCTGTCATGATGCCCTTTGCCAGCGCGTACTTCCAGCCGCGTGAGGCGGGCGATCGTCCCGACGTCGTGCCCAAGGGCTGTGTCAATTTCGCGTTTATCGGCAATTTCGCGGAAACGCCGAGAGATACCGTCTTTACCACCGAGTATTCCATTCGCACCGCGATGGAGGCGGTCTACACGCTGCTGAATGTGGATCGCGGTGTGCCGGAAGTCTGGGGCAGTGTCTATGATGTCCGCGATCTTCTCAACGCAACGATTGCTATGCGCGACGGCAAGCCGATTACCGAAATGAAGCTCGATATCAAGCAGAAAATTGCGGTCAAAGAGCTTCTCAAAAAGGTGGAAGGAACCGAGGTCGAAAAGCTTCTCAATGAGTATCACGTGATCTGACGAACGGAGTACAAATTGAGGTTGCAAGCCTATTGAGTAAATGAAAAGCCGTCCGTGCTGGCATCCTACAATGCCACACAGACGGCTTTTTTGCTTTTACTCTTCTCCAAGATAATATCTGGGCTTCCCCTGCGTTTTTTTACCGTATTCAATCGCCTCGGAAGGACATCCAGCGATGCATGCCATACAGTGGGTACAATCATTACCCCATGTAGGTTTAGCCTACCCGACCACTTTTAATATTATTATCTGGAGGTTTTATGATGACAACGGAAAAACACATACTTGATTCTCAACAAGTAGCTCCGCCCTTACCTGACAACATCGGGATAGGCGTTTCTTTTTCTTCACATATCGTGTCGATCTCCAGATACCGGGCAAGCAGGGCGCAAAACTCGCCCCGCGTGATGATATTGTCCGGCTTGACCGTCCCGTCCGGGTAACCCGCAATTATGCCGCGTTCGGCAAGCTCCTGAATAATGTCCTCCGCCCAATGTCCGGCGCTGTCCGAAAACATGCGGTTGGCGGCGTAGGCGCTGCCCAAACACAAGGATAACGTCAGGCAGAGCGTAAGCAGCAAGCTCGAAAGCCTTTTCATTTTTCTTTTCATCAGCTTCCTCACATTCCGCCCATGGTCTGAGTCTGCTGGGTGGTGGGTGCATCGCTCTGCGCCTGAGACTGTTTCTGATTGAGCGCCTGCTCATAAGCTTTCATGACGGCGGCATTAAACTGTTCACGGGATTCCTTGGTACAGGGAAAGCAGATGTCCTTATACTCGGAGCCTACCTTATTCATTTGCTGGGTCTGCTCCTGCGCCGTAGCCTGTTCCGCCACATCCGGCAGGACGCATTCGATCTGCTCGCGGATGCCGTCAAGCATTTTGTACTGCTTGTCACTGAGGATGACTTCGTCCTCCAACAGGGTGCAGCTCTGATGGATTGCTGTGAGCTGCTGGTCGGAGAACAGTCTGTGCTTGTCCACCAGACCACAGCGGACGGCGAAGTCCTGCTTTGCGGCATTGTAGTCATTGCCAGCGTAGTGCCCCTGATTCACGCCCTTGCGGTCATAGTCCCAATCCCACGTGACGAACTGAACGCCGCTGGTTGCGCCGGAACGTCCGGCAAGAACAACACCGTTGAAATCGGCGAGGAGCCTATACTGCTCGTCCAATCCGCTGGCTTTCAAAAAGGGCGCTGACTCCATGAGAGCCATGTATTCCTTGACACGGGCCACGGTGTTTGCCACACGGTCACAGGCTTTTTCTTTCTCTGTGCTGTTGACGTCGGCGGGGAAGTAGCGGATGCCGTTTTCAGTGGCGCTGCACAACGGCTCACCGCCATAGTGGACAGGGGGAACATCGTCCTCCAGAGCTTGAGGCTCGAAGCCCTCGCGGGTGAGAACACAGGCAAGTTCCTCGAAGTAACGGGTGCGGGGTGTGGATTCGGTTTTTTCCATGCTCTTGACCTCCTTATTTTTGTTGTAGAACGCAAAAAAGCCCGACAGTTTGTTCCGTCATTGACGGTAAACTGCCGGGTTGATTATTTTAGCGCCCTTTTTGAATTGGGCGCATTTGATATTGATTTCAAAAAGGGCGCTAACCCTGAAAAAGCTGTATTTTGACTGGTCGAGGGTTCGAGTCCCCCCAGTTACTTGAAAATCGCCATTTTCATCTATGATTTTGATTCTTGAAATCCGGACGTAAAAAGTCCGAAAAAGGTCGATGCCATCGGCGTTTGAGCCGATGGCATCTATAATGACCTCTTAGGATGGTGGAGATGAGGGGGATCGAACCCCTTACCTCCTGCATGCCATGCAGGCGCTCTCCCAGGTGAGCTACACCCCCAAAAGTGGCCGCCGTTCTCGCGGCTGCTTGATTATAATAGCACCGGCCCCGGGGATTGTCAAGCCTGTTTTCTCTGGATTTCGCAAATTGTGAAGTTGCACAAATTGAGGGTGCCGCAAGGCGGATTTTCCTGTACCACGCGCCACCGCCGCCGCGCACACAAAACACACGGGCGGCCCGGGCCGCGTTTATGCGCGGCAAAACCACAGGCAGCATTCTACGTGCTTTGTCCGCGGGAAAAGATCGACAGGCTGCACCTGCTGCGGCGCATAGCCGTGTTCGGTGAAGAAACGCGCATCGCGCGCGGCCGTTGCGGGGTTGCAGCTAATCATGACGATGCGGCGCGGCGCCATCGCAACGACGGCCTCGAGCGTGGCAGCATCGCAGCCCTTGCGGGGCGGGTCGAGCACGATCACATCCGGGCAAAAGCCCTCTGCGGCAAACTGCTGGGCGGCCTGCCCGGCATCGGCGCAGAGAAAACGTGTTTTTGCCGCGGCTTCCGGCCCTAGCGCGGCCGCATTCTTTTGGGCGGCGGCTACCGCTTCGGGCACAACCTCTACGCCTGTCAGCGAAGCGCAGGCGCTGAGCATCGAAAGCCCGATCGTGCCCATGCCGCAGTAAAGATCCAGCAGAGAATCCGTCGGGCGCAGCGCGGCAAAATCTGCCGCCACATGATAGAGCAGTTCGGCGGCGGGGGTGTTTACCTGATAAAAGGAAAGCGGCCCGAGCGTGATTGGCACACCGCACATTGTATCCGAGATCATGCCGGGGCCATATAGCGTAAGATTTTCCTCGCCGAGGATTACATTGGTGCGGCGAGTGTTTACGTTTAGCACGACAGTTTTGACAGCGGCAAAACGCGCACACAGCGCGGCGATAATCTCCTGTGCATGCGGCAGCTTGCGCGCCGCGGCGACAAGGCACACCATAATTTCTCCGCTGTGTGCGCCGCGCCGTAAAAAGATATGGCGGATCAGGCCTTTGCCTGTGATTTCGTCATACGGCGCGATGCCGTATCGGGAAAAGCAATCGCAGAGAAAACCGGCGATTTGATTCAATTCTTCAGGCTGCAGCAGGCAATCCGGGCAGGGAACGATACGGTGGGTGCGCCCGGCATAAAAGCCGGCACAAACTTTTCCGGCGGAATCCGTGCCGACCGGGAACTGCACCTTGTTGCGGTATCTGTCGGCCTGTGGGGAAGCAAGCGTTTCGGCGACAGGCACCGCCAACCCGCCAATGCGGCGAAAAGCGTCGGCGACAAAATCGCGTTTGGCGGCCAGCTCGGCCGCATAATCCAGATGGCGAAAGCAACATCCGCCGCAGGGCGCCGCCACGGCACAATCTTCCGCACGGCGGGCAGGGGAAGGCGATAAAACCTTTTCCACGATGCCAAAGGCGTACCGGCCGCAATCCTTGACGATGCGCACTTGAAGCGTATCGCCGGGGGCGGCGCAGGGCACAAAAATCGCCTCGCCCGCATAGCGGCCCACGCCGCTGCCGTCGCTGGAAAGGCTTTCGATCAAAAGCGAAATGCTTTCATTCTTTTTAACAGGCATAATCCCTCCGGCATCAGCTCTGCGCGGCGCTGGCGCTTGCGCTTGCAGCGGAGCTATCGGTATCGGGCACCGCGGCAGGCGTATTGTTTTCTGCACTGGAATACAGCTGATAGGGCACCCACAGCGCGTCGTTTTCGTCCAGCGATAAACCCGTGCTTTCGGCAATATAGTTCTGCTGGATCACATTAAGAATCATGTGCGAGACGGCGGCGCTGGCGGCGTCTACATCATAATAGACGATCGTGCCGCAGGTGCCGTCGTCGGCCTGCTGCGCTTCAACAAGGCTTTGCGTAAAGCAAATGAACTGTACAGGACAGGCACGATCCATCCAGCCGCTGCATTGGGCGTATTCCTCGGCGCTTTGCAGCGCAGGGGCACCGAAGCAGTAAAGGATTTCCGGCTCATATTCAAGATCAACCCAAGCGGCCTGCAGCGCAGCCGCGCCCTCGCTGAGAGAAGAATAATCCGGCGTAAAGGCGGCGCTTTCGGCTGTGCCGGTATGCAGGCCAAGCTCCGTTTCCAGCGAAGTGCCCGCCTCGCTGGATGCGCTGGAATCCGCAGCGGCATGCGGCGTCAGGCTGGATTCGGAATAAACGCCGTAATGTTCGCATTCGGCCAGCGTATAGCGCAGCAGCGTTTTTTCTGCGTCCGCATTAAGCGGGGTCGAGAGATAATCCAGCAGCGCGTTGCCCGTCTGGTCGGCGATCACGCCGTTGCGGTAGATCATCGCGGCGGCCTTGCCGGCCAGCTCGCCGCCGTATTCCGCATGCGAGCCGATATAATAGGCTTTATCGTAGCTGTTCAGGTAATCATCGCCGGGATACGCCCCGACAAAAAACAAATTGGCGTTTTTAGCGTTTGCCGCCTGCAAAAGCGAATCATCTTCGGGCGCCTGATCCAGCCCGATCACGAGAACCGTGGCCCCGGCGTCCAGATGACGTTTTGCCGCGGCAAGTACATCATCTTCGTTTGGATCAAGCGTGGCGGCGATGCCGGCCTCATCCAGCGTTTGCACGACGCTTTCATAATCCAGCGCCGGCGCGGCACTGGGCGCATATACACAGACAGCGCTTTCGGCGTTTGCACCGGCATGAACCCATGTATGGACGGCAAAAACTGTCAGCCCGGCCAGAAGGAGGGCTACCAAGGCGGCTTTCAAAATTCGTTTCATACAAGCGGCTCTCCTTCCGGGCTCGGTGCGGCCTCGGCGGCCGAAGGCTGTGTATGCGAAGCCACATATTTGCTGGGCGGCATGCCGACGGCCTTTTTGAATACGCGGGAAAAATAGAACTGATCGAAAAAGCCTACAGAAATGGCAACTTCCGCGATGGAAAGGCTGGAACTGCGCAGAAGGTTGCAGGCTTCATTGATGCGGTATTCCGTCAAATAGTCGATCGGGCTTTTTCCGACGTTGCTCATAAATACACGATAAAGATGGCTGCGCGAAACGCCGACATTTTTGGCGACGTCGTTGATGGAAATATCGTGTGAATAGTTAAACTGGATAAATTTAATGGCGCTCAGCACATATTGGCTGGAGGAACTGGCCGTATGGGCCTCACTTTCATGCGTCTCCTTCATCAGCGCGGCAATAAAAAGGTACAGCCACCCGATCATGGCGGCTTCATCCTGCGGCTCGATGCCGCGGGCCTGATAGATGCGTTTCATCGCCTCTTCAAGCACGGCACTGTCACGCGCATGATGGATAGGGGCGAGATCCGTAAAAGGCAGCTGCGCGGCAAGCTTGTTTGCGCAAGCGCCGTTAAAACCGACCCAGCAGTACTCCCACGGGTCCTGCGCGTCGGCAGAATAGACGATCAGCTGGCTCGGCTTGACCAAAAAAAGATCCCCGGCGCGCAGATGCCACGTTTCGCCGTTTACCTTATAGGTGCCCTTACCGCTTAAAACCAGATGGATCAGGTAATGGTCCCGGATACCGGGGCCCCATGTATGGGCAGCGGCGCATTTCTCGTTGCCGCAGTTATAGATCGAAAGCTCGACATTATCGGTATAGTTCTGCTTGAAAGACTGCTTGTATACTTCCGCCATCTCAGGCATCCTCCCGTGTGCATTTCCCGGTATCCGGCTCTTCGCCCGCCGGTGCGCAAAAACAGGCCGACGGCCAAAAACGAAACCAGCCGGTTGGCACCGCATATGCGGCTATTGTACCATGAAATTCAACAAAAGTACATCTCGTGCAGAAAAACAGAAAAAGATTTGCTTTTGCCGGCAAAAAGCTATAGAATACAACTAAAATACAGGGCAGGCAGCAAGAAGCACCCCGGGAAATTCTGCGGTAAGGAGTGTAGGAAATGGCTACCAGCGGCGAACTTTTTCGGCAGTTTTCCTGCGGCGGGCAGGACGCGCTTTTACGGCGGCTTTACGGCACAGCCCCGGCGCAGCTGGCGCGCCAGCGGGCGCGCTACTGTCATGTGCTGCAGCGCTTTGAGCAGTATTACGGCGCAGGGCGGCAGGTGCGGATCTTTTCGGCGCCCGGCCGGCTGGAGCTTGGCGGCAACCACACCGATCACCAAAACGGCATCGCGCTGGCAGCCGCGGCCAATCTTGACATTATCGCCGTGGCGGCGCCTGCGCGCGGCAGCTTGGTGCGCGTGAAATCTTATGGCTTTGATAAGCTCGATGTCGTCGATTTATCGGAGCAGGCCCCGCAGGCACAGGAAAGTACCCACTCGGCAAGCCTGATCCGCGGCATCGCGGGCGAAATCCGGCGCTGCGGCGGCACAGCAAACGGGTTTGATGCCTATACGGCAAGCGACGTGCTGCGCGGCTCGGGGCTTTCGAGCTCGGCTGCGTTTGAAACCTGCATTGCTACGATCTGGAACGCGCTGGATAACCAAGGGCACTTTTCGCCGTTGGATACGGCGCGTTTTGCGCAATATGCGGAAAATACCTTTTTTGGCAAACCCAGCGGCCTGCTCGATCCGCTCTCCTGCACGGAGGGCGGCGTGATCTGCGTCGATTTTGCCGATCCGAAAGCCCCGCGCATCCGCCGCGGCAAGTTGGACCTTGCCAAAGCGGGATACTGTCTGTGCGTGACGGATACCCGCGGCAGCCACAGCGAGCTGACCGGCGAGTTTGCGCGCATCCGCACCGAGATGGAATCTGTTTCGCGCTACTTTGGCGCGGACGTGCTGCGGCAGGTGCCGGAAGAAACTGTCCGGCAAAATATCGTGCCGCTGCGCAAAGCCTGCGGAGACCGCGCTGTGCTGCGCGCACTGCATTTTTACGCCGAAAGCCGCCGCGCCGAGCGGGAATACCAGTGCCTTTTACAGGGCGATTTTGCGGGCTTTCTGGCGCTTGTGGCGGAAAGCGGACATTCTGCCTTTGAATATAACCAAAATGCCTACTGCATCCATACGCCGGACAAGCAGGCCATTCCGCTGGCGCTGGCTATCTCGCAGGAAGTGCTGCGCGGCCGGGGCGTATACCGGCTGCAGGGCGGCGGCTTTGCGGGCACGATTCAGGCGTTTTTGCCGCAGACGCTGCGCGAAAACTACTGCACGGCGATGGATGCCGTGTTTGGCGCAGGCAGCTGCCATGCCGTGACGGTACGCGAATCGGGCGCACAAGAGCTTTTGCCCGAAGAAAGCCTTTCGTAAAGGCGGGCACCGAAAACGGCATTCGGCCGCCAAGCTGCAAAATGCACATAAAAAAGCAGGCCCCTCGGGAAAATCCCGAGGGGCCTGCTTTTTGCATTGGAGCTACTGATCTGATTCGAACAGACGACCTGCTCATTACGAGTGAGCTGCTCTACCAGCTGAGCCACAGTAGCATAACCAAAACAGCAAGGATGATTATAATCGGCTTTTGCCGAATTGTCAAGCGCCAAATGGGAAAATTTCGGGGCCGAAGAAAGATTCATTCCTCGAGGGAAAAATCTTTGGGCGAAAAGCCGGGCAGCTTGGGCTGGCGCTTCGGGATGCGCAGAAGCGGATCATACTGATAGCTGCGGCAGTGCGATTCCGGCGTGACAACGCCGCGCTTTTTGCATAAGATCATGCGCGGGTCGACAGCGGGCTGGCCGTGGACACAGTAGGCGCAGGCCGGGGCAATCGTCTGGCCACAGATCGGTTTGCGGAAAAAACCCAAATGCAGGACCCTCTTTCGTTTCGGATAATTCTATTATAAAGGGTTTTGCTCCGGGTGTAAAGCGCGGGCAAGCTGCGCCGCACAAAAACAGCAGGCCAGCAGCAGCCAGAGCGCCGTGCCCGGCCCACAGCGCGCAAGCGTAAGTACCCGCGGCGAAAGGCTGCTGTATACCGTCTGCGCGGGCACAAGGCGCAGCAAAAAGTGCAGCAGCAGCAGCGA
The DNA here is from genome assembly GCA_022652735.1 of Faecalibacterium sp. GTDB lineage: Bacteria > Bacillota > Clostridia > Oscillospirales > Ruminococcaceae > Faecalibacterium. The sequence continues at coordinate 13,328 of JALCRP010000016.1, forward strand.
AAGCGGCAGATGTACGAGGCGTGCAGCCAACAAAGGCCGAAAGGAAACTTTCTGCGGGACAAGCGAGCGCACCTGCATCAGCACGGAAAAGCTTTGCAGGCTGAGCACCGCGCAGCACCAGTATGCGGCCTGTGGCCCCAGCCCGGCCGCCGCGGCACATCCGGAGCTGACTTCGCACAGCATGACGGGAAAAGCAGCCCACTGCGGCGGCAAAAAGGCGGCGATCCCGCCGGAAAGAAAGCGAAAATAGACGACACAGCCGCACAGCCGCAGAAAGATCAGCGTGGCGTCGCCGAGCGAACGGTAAAGCGACGGCGCCTGTGCTGCGCCGGCGCCCGGCGCAGAGACAGGCTTTGCGCCGCCGCGGGCTGCGGCGGAAAACAGCGCCGCCTTGGCGGCAGAAATCTCCCCGGCACGCTGCGGGGCTGCGGCCTGCGGTGTACCCGTTTGCCCATGCCGAAAAAGGGCCGGTGCGCCTATGAGGCTTTTCACAAGCCGCAGAAAAATGCCGCATCCGAGGCAGGCCGCCGCTTGGCATAAAAATAATAGTGCGCCCAGCATTTCGCTGCCAAGCATGGCGCTGCCGACCGCCAAAATCACAAACGATGGCCCGGAACAGATGCATGCGGGCAGCAGCCGGGCGGTTTCGACGGCGTTCAATTCGCCGCGGCGGTACAGCCCGCCGGCGGCGGCCGCCGCGGGCGCAAAGCCGCCTGTCAGCCCGATCAGCAATACGCCGCCGGCCGCATCGGGCAGGCCAAGCAGGCGGGCCACGGGCCGCAGCAAAATGCCCAGCGAGGCAGATGCGCCGGTATCTACGATCAGCGAGGAAACGATTAAAAACGGAAACAACGCCGGCAAAAGCGAACGCCCGCACAGGGTAAGCGCCTGCACGGCGCCTTCGCGGCATGCATCGGGCTGGGCAAACGCGAGAAAAGCCGTCAGCAGCGCAAGCGCCAGCAGCGCGCCCCGCCCGGAAAGAGGACTTGTGCTTCGATTCATAACCAACGCCTCCTGCATAATATATATGAGACAAGGCCCGGCCTTTTGTCCGTCGCCGGGAATTTTGGTACGGGAGGGGAACATATCTTGCCAAAACGCAATCGCCGGCAGGCAGGCCGCCCGCACCATACCTTAAAAAATCTGCTGGCTCAGCCGCCCGCGCCGCTGTATGAGCAGCCGTCGCTGTATTGGTGCGGGCAGGAGATCGAGATCGAACACTTTCTCCGCGTGACGGATTTTGCGCCGGAGCGAATTCAGGTGAGTACGCGCAAGGGGACGCTGACGATAACGGGCGATGCCCTTGTGCTGACGGCGCTGGAAAAAGGGCGCGCACTGATCCGCGGGCGTTTTCTGAAAATCGAATTTTCCTATCAGTGAGGTGACAGCACGTGCAGGCACAGATGCTATGGACAGGGGTTTCCTTTTCGGCAATGGGCGGCCGCACGGAGGCCCTGCTGCAAAGCGCATCGGAGCATCGCCTGCAGCTGCGCGCCATCCGGGCGCGGCCGGGCGGGTTTACGGCCCGTTGCACGGCGCGGCACTATTTGCAGCTCGCCCGGCTGGCGCGGCACTACCGCGCCCGGCTGCATATCTTTCGGCGCAGAGGTATATATTTCGGCCTGCGCAATACGCTGCGCCGCGCAGGGCTGTGGGCCGGGCTGATCCTGTTTGGGGTGATGCTGGTGTATGCGCAGCGCTTAATCTGGCATATCACGTATGTTGATTTTACCGCCGGCCAGCAGACGCGCGCGGCGGCGATCCTGCGGGAAAACGGCCTTGTGGAAGGCGCCGTCGTCCGGCCCGAAATGCTGACGCTCGGCGAGACGGCGCTGGTGGAAAAAACCGATGAATTCGGTTGGGCCAGCCTGAATTTTACGGGCGGCCGCCTGACTGTGGAGGCCGCGCCCGCAGAGCCTGTGCCGGCCATCGAGCAAAGGCGCTACACCGATATTTGCGCAAAAACGGCGGGTACGATCGTTTTGATGAACGTCGAGCAGGGGACGGCGGCGGCCGCCGTAGGCCAAACGGTGGCCGCCGGGCAAGTGCTGATCGCCGTGAACCGTGCAGACCGTCAGGGCAACCCGGTTTCGGGATGCGCATCCGGAACGGTACAGGCCCGCTTTTTATGGCAGTATGAAACCGAACAGCCCCTTACATATGAGGCTTCCGTGCCAAGCGGGCAGGTGGAAAGCCGATGGACGCTGCTTTGCGCAAACCGCCTTTTGCACTTTCCCGCACAGAAAAGCGGCACCGTACAGGCGCCGGAGAAAGAAAACTCTCCGCTTTTAGCGCCGGAAAACCCGCAGGCCGTTACCGCCCCGGCCGAGGACACGGACGGCGCAGAATCGGGCACAGCGGATGCCGGCGGGCAGGCCGCGCCAAAGGATACAGCGCTTGCCCAAACGCCGGGCGAAGTGCATCAGCGGCACGGCGCGCTGGCCTTTTTGGGCTTGACGCTGCCGGTTTCTTTCTGCGAGACGTCGCAGGTGATGTGCCATACTGAAACCGTTACCCTCACAGAGACCCTTGCGCTGGATAAAGCGCGCTTGGCGGCGCGCCGCGCGTTGGCCGAGGCGTGGCCGGACGCCGAAGTACGCACCGTACAGGAGACAAGCGAAGTTGTGGACGGTGTACTGCACTATACGGTTGCACAGCAAATTGAGGCAAATATCTGCGACAACGGATGAGGGCACAACTTGGCGGCGCATACGCCCTTTGCCTACAGTAGGCCGCGCGCAGCGCATACGCAGCGAGAAGCTGCCGAAAAGAAAAACAAATTTTGTGGAAGTTTAACAGTTTCTTTTATGGAATTTTGGTGATATACTGAAAGTACATCTACAAAAAAGAAGGGGTCGTATGGCCGAAAAACAGATTGAACTGAACAGCGTGGAGATTGCGGCGGCAGTTTTTGGCAGCGGAGACCGCAATATCCGCCTGTTGGAGCGTGAGTTCTCGGTAACGGCGGTGTGCCGCGGCACACTTTTGAAGCTGACGGGCGAAGCGGGAAATGTTGCGTCCGCGGCGCGCGCCGTGGATGGCATGCTCTTGCTGCTCGAAAACCATACGCCGCTGGAAGAGCAGACGGTGAGCTACTGCATCGGCCTTGCGCGCGACGGCGAGGAAAAACGCATCCGTGAGCTGACGGAGGATTTTGTGGCCGTAACCGCGAAGGGCCGGCCCATCCGCCCCAAAACGCTCGGGCAGAAGGAATATTTGCAGGCCATCCGCAAATGCACGATTACTTTTGGCGTCGGCCCGGCCGGCACAGGCAAAACCTATCTTGCCGTGGCGATGGCCGTCAAGGCGTTTAAGGCAAAGGATGTTTCCCGCATCATTTTAACGCGCCCCGCCGTCGAGGCGGGCGAAAAGCTGGGTTTTTTGCCCGGCGACTTACAGCAGAAGGTGGATCCGTATCTGCGCCCGCTGTATGATGGGCTGTTTGATATGCTCGGCGCGGAAACCTATGAGCGCCTTGTCGAAAAACAGGCCATCGAGGTAGCGCCGCTGGCGTACATGCGCGGCCGCACTTTGGATGATTCCTTCATCATCCTTGATGAAGCACAGAACACCACGCCTGAGCAGATGAAGATGTTTTTGACGCGCATGGGCAACGGCTCGAAGGTCGTCGTGACGGGCGACATCACGCAGATCGATTTGCCGGACAAGGCCCGCAGCGGCCTTGTCGATGCGCTGGGAATCCTGAAAGGCATCGACGGCATCGCCGAGGTGCGCTTCAGTGAAAAGGATGTTGTGCGGCATCGCCTCGTGCAGGACATCGTAAAGGCTTACGAGCGCGCCGCCGAGGCAAAACAGAAGTAAAAAGCAGGGAGGCTTTTCAAGATTATGTCAAACAAGGTTTTGATTACAAACGACCAGAAAGCAGTAAAGGTGCCTTCCGGCCTGCGCATTTTGATCCGGCGCGCCTGCACGGCCGTGCTGGAATACGAGCATTTCGGCATGCCGGCCGAGATCAGCGTGACGTTTGTCGATAACGCGAAGATCGCCGAGTTGAACAACCAGTACCGCAACAAGCCGATGCCGACGGATGTTTTGAGCTTTCCGCTGGGCGAAGACGGCAAATATGACACGGACGAATCCAACGGCTGCGCGCTGCTGGGCGACATCGTTATCAGTATGGAGCGCGCGATGGAACAGGCAAACCTCTACGGCCATCCGCTGCAGCGCGAAGTGGCCTTTTTAACGGTGCATTCCATGCTGCATCTGCTTGGGTACGACCATGAGGCCGGCGGCCTTGCGGCCATGCGCATGCGCGAAAAAGAAGAGGCCGTGCTGCTTCAGCTCGGCCTGCCGCGTACCGTCAGCTACACCGCCGAAGAAGACTGACAGAAAAGGAACGTATACATTGACACAAACAAAACAGACCCCTTGCGCAGAAAACACATCCTCCGTTTTTGTGGCCGTCGTAGGGCGGCCGAACGTGGGAAAATCAAGCCTTACGAACCTGTTGGTAGGCGAGAAAGTTGCCATTGTGACGGCAAAGCCCCAGACGACACGTACCCGCATTACGGGCATCGTGACAAAAGGGCCGGTTCAATATGTGCTGATGGATACGCCGGGCGTACATCCGGCCCGCAATAAGCTTGGCCAGCGGATGGACAAGACCTCGACGGATACGCTTGCGGATACCGATGTTACCATGATGCTGTTCGAGCCGTATGGCGCGCTGAACGAATCTGAGCTGGCGCTGATTGAGGCCATCCACGGCCCGGCCATTGCCGTCATCAATAAGACGGACATTGTGCGCGCGCCCGAAGATCTTGCCGCGCGCACGGCCCAACTTGAAGCGCTGGGCAAATTCGCGGGGGTATATCCCGTCAGTACGGTAAAAAAAGAAGGCTGCGAGACATTGTTCGCCGTGCTGCAAACTTACGCGCAGGCAGGCCCGCACTATTTTGACGACGATGCCTACACCGATACGCCGGAAAAGCAGCTTGTGGCTGAGCTGATCCGCGAAAAGGCGCTGCTTTTCATGCGGGACGAAGTGCCGCATGGGTTGGCCGTTGTGGTGGAAAGCTTTAAGGAGCGGCCCGAGAAAGCCCTTGTCGACATTCAGGTGACGATTTACTGCGAGCGTGAAAGCCACAAGGGCATGGTGATCGGCAAGAGCGGCGCGATGCTGAAAAAAATTGCCAGCGCGGCCCGCACCGATTGTGAGGACTTTTTGGGCTGCAAGGTGAATTTGCAGTGCTGGGTAAAGGTCAAGCCCGATTGGCGCGATAATGAATTTCTGCTGAACAGCTTTGGCTTCAAACAGGAAAAGAAATAATCTCGCTTTCGGCTTAGCAGGACAAATTTCCCAGCCCACCCGCGCTATGCTTTTGGCAACACTAGACAGGGAAAGGGTGGTGCTCCGTATGGACACACAGAACGCCTGTTGGCAGGCTTTTGTCAGGACAGGCAATATCCTGTCCTATCTGGACTATCGCAAGCAGGAAATGACGGCGGACGGCACAGCCGCCGTGCAAGAGGATTATGGCTATGGACCCAATCGTAACGACGGGACTTGTGCTCCGGGAGACAAAGTATAAGGAATCCGACCGGATTCTGGCAATCCTTTCGCCGCAGCTGGGCGTGATTTCGGCCGCGGCCAAGGGCAGCCTGCGGCTGAAAAACAAACTTTTCAGCGCCTGCGGGCTTTTTTGCTATTCGGAGTTCACGCTGTATCCCGGCAAAAATATGTATACCGTCGACGACGCCGAAGTAAAAACGGTGTTCCACGGCCTATCGGAATCGGTGGAGCGCATGAGCCTTGCAATGTATCTGGGCGAAATCGCGCTCATGCTTTCTCCGACAGGCGCAGAGGCCGATACGGTGCTGCGCCTGCTTTTGAACAGCCTGTATCTGGCCGGTGAAGGCAAAATGCCGCTCAAACAGATCAAAGCGGTATATGAGCTGCGCCTGTGCGGCGAATGCGGCTTTTTACCTCAACTTCTGTGCTGTAAAGCGTGCGGGCTTTACGATGGAAAAAATTTCTATTTGGATGAGCAGGACGGCGAACTTCTTTGCGCCGACTGTGCGGCTAAGGCGGGCAAAAAGCCAAACCTTGATCCCGGCGCGCTGTATGCCGTGCGACATATCTGTTTGGCCGACGAAAAAAAGATTTTTGGGTTCCGCATCTCAGAAGAAAGCGGGAAAAAGCTGGCTGCCGTGGCCGAGCGCTATGCCCTTGTCCATCTTGACAGCATCCCGAAAAGCTATGCTTTTTTGAAAACGGTTTTGTAAAACATAAAGGAACATGCTATGGAACAATCCTATTTGAAAACACTTGAACTGGATAAAATTATCGAAAAGGCCGCGGGCCGCTGCGTCTGCCGCGAGGCGGCCGCGCGCCTGCGCGAAATGCAGCCCCTGACGGACGCGGACGAAGTGCGTTATGCCCTCAGCCAGACGAACGCCGTCAACGCGCTGCTGATCCAAAACGGTTCGCCGCGCTTTGGCGGCGTAGAGGGCGTGGACGCGATCGCCGCGCGCGCGGCCAAAGGTGGCGTACTCTCGATGGGCGAGCTGCTGGAAGTGGCCGGCGCGCTGCGCAACTTCCAAAATCTTTCCGATTGGTACCACTCTGGCGATCACGAAATGCTGCCGTCTGACGATCTTTTTTACGCGCTGAACCCGCAGCCGGGGCTGGAAAAGCAAATCTCCGATTCCATTCTTGCGCCGGATCAGATGGCCGATACCGCCAGCCATACGCTGGCGGACGTGCGCCATAAGATTCATGTGACGGAAAATAATATCCGTGATCGTCTCGAAGGCATCATCCGCAATTCCGATACGTCAAAGTATTTGCAGGAGACGGTCGTCTCCATCCGCAACGGGCGCTATGTCGTGCCCGTAAAAAGCGAATACCGCGGCGAGGTCGGCGGCGTGATCCATGATGTATCCTCTACGGGCGCGACGGTATTCATCGAGCCGCAGGCCGTGGTGGAGGCCAACGCGCGTATTTTGCAGTACCGCGCGCAGGAGGCGCAGGAGATCGAGCGCATTTTGACCTCGCTCTCCAGCCAAGTGGCGTCGATCGAAACACAATTCCATTATGCCTACAACGCGATGCTGGAAATTGACATTCTGCTGGCAAAGGCGCGGCTGGCGCTGGAAATGAAGGCCTTTTTGCCACAGGTTTGCGGCACACACACATTTCATCTGGAAAAGGCGCGCCATCCGCTGATCGACCCGGCCAAGTGTGTGCCCATTGATATTGCGATGGGGCAGGAGTACGATACGCTCGTCATCACCGGCCCGAACACGGGCGGCAAAACGGTTACGCTGAAAACGGCGGGCCTATTGTGTGCAATGGCGCAGTGCGGCTTTTTGATCCCGGCCGCCGAAACCAGCACAGTCTGTGTTTTTCACGAATTTCTGGTGGACATCGGCGACGAGCAGAGCATTGAGCAAAGCCTTTCGACCTTTTCCGGCCACATGACGAAGATCGCCGGCATTTTGCAGCGCGCGCGGGAGGGGACGCTTGTCCTGCTCGACGAGCTGGGCGCCGGAACCGACCCTGCCGAGGGCGCGGCGCTGGCGGTTGCCATCATCGAGCAGCTGCGCCGCACCGGCGCGCTGATTCTCGCGACGACGCATTACGCCGAAATGAAGGTGTATGCTCTTGAAACGCCGGGCGTTGTGAACGCCAGCTGCGAATTTGACGTTGAAACATTGCGCCCGACCTATAAATTAAGCGTTGGTGTGCCCGGCAAATCGAACGCCTTTTTAATCAGCGAAAAGCTCGGTATCCCGGTGCAAGTGATCGACGGCGCGCGGCGCCACATGTCGAGCGATGATAAACGCCTTGACGCGGTATTAAGCCAGCTTGACGCGCTGAAAGGCCAGCTGAAGGAAAGCCAAGCGGAAGTGGAAAGCCTGCGCTATGAAGCGGCGCATCAGCTGGAAAGCGCCCAGAAAAAGCGCGATGCACTGATCGAACAGGGCGAAAACGAGCTGGAGGCCGCGCGCGAAAAGGCACGGCAGCTTGCGCAAAACGTGCAGGATCAGGCATATACGCTGACGGATGAGCTTCGCCGCCTGCAAAAGGATGATAAGATGTCGGCGCAGCAGCGCGCAATCCGTGCGCGCGAAATCGCCAAAAAGGAAACGGAAAAGCTGCTGGCCGGCACCGATGTAGTGCACAATCCCGTTAAGGTTTTTGTGCCGCTCAAAGAAGTGGCTGTCGGGCAGGAGGTATGCATCGCCGAGCTGGGCCAGACAGCCACGGTTTTGGCCCTGCCCGATAAAAACGGCGAGGTTTTGGTGCGCGCGGGCATTTTGAAAACCAAAGTGCCGCTGGCCGGGTTAAAGCAGCCGGATAAGCTGCAAAAGAACGCCGCCGCGGCCCCGCAGACGAAGGCCCAAAAACGCTATACGCGCCAGACGGGCAGCGGTACGGGCGGCGGCCATGTCGAGCGGGTAAAGCGCGACGCCAAAATGGAGCTGAATCTGCTGGGCATGACGGTTGACGAGGCTTTGTATGAGGTTGATCTTTTCTTAGATCATGCTGTGCTGAACGGCCAGACGATGGTGTACCTCATCCACGGCAACGGTACCGGCGCGCTGCGCACGGCGATCCAAAAGCATCTGCGCGGCCACAGGCAGGTGCAGAGCTTCCGCCTCGGCAGCTACGGCGAGGGCGAAAGCGGCGTGACGGTGGTCGAGCTGAAGTAAGGCGGCGGTTTTGGCGCTGGTGTGCTTTGGCGGAACGGTTCAAGATGCACCGAGAATTTGCCGTAAAACGAAAAATAGCAGGGCTGCCGCACGGTTTGTGCGGCAGCCCTTTCTTTTGTGCCTTTTCTTTTTCTTACGGCTGCCGCAGAAAATGTGGCGGCCGGTTTTGGTTTCCGACAGCGTTTTTTTGTGTAAGGCGGTATCTTGAGAACACGGAGGCGCTGCCATGAAAACCGTGATCTATTTAGATGTACTGCTGCTTGTCAATTTTGTGGTGGCAGCCTTTTTGCTGGCGGGCTGCGCGGTGCTGTGCGGCGCCGAGTGCAGGGTGCTGCGGCTGCTTGCGGCCAGCGGCTTGGCGGCGTTTTGCAGCCTGATTTTGCTGGCACCGAAACTGCCGCTTGCCGTACAGTTTTTATATCAGGCGGCCACGGCGGCGACAATTTTGCGCCTTGCCTTTTGCTGGCAGGGCCGGCGCGCGTTTTTGCGGCAGTGTGTGTGGTACCTTTTATTGAACCTGACGATGACGGGCATCGTGATTTTTGCCTCGATGCAAGGGTTCGATTTTGTGCAGACGAATAATTTGGCCTGCTATTTCGGTATTTCGCCGCTGCTGCTGTTTGGGTGTGTGGCGGGGCTTTACTTTTTGCTGCGGCTGCTGGTGATGCTTTTTGGCAAACCGGCAGGCGGCGCGCGCTGGCAGCTGACGCTGTGCCTTGACGGGCTGCCGCTTACGGCGGCCGCCTGCTATGATACGGGCTTTGCGCTGGAAGACGCTTTGACCGGGCGCCCTGCCGTACTGTTTCATTACCCGCAAGTAAAAACGCAGCTGGCGCCGGCGCTGTGCGGCTATCTGGACGCTGCCCTTTCCGGCGGGGCCGCAAAGGCGCCGCCGCCTTCGGCCGCGCTGCATGTGCGTTTTGTCGAGTGCCGCACGGTGACGGGCACGGCGCTTCTGCCGGCCGTGACGGCGGAAACTTTTTGCATACAGTGCGGCCCGGCGCATTATCGGGGCGAAAAGATTCTGGCAGTGTTCAGCGGCGAGGCTGCGCCGGATACACGCTGCCCCGCGCTGTTTGGGCCGGGATTACTTGATTATAGCCACAGAAGGAGAGAAGAACATGCTTTTCACAGCTGTAAACACGCTTCGGTATGAGCTGAGCCGGTTAGCTCGGCTGTGGCGCAGGGTATGCTTTGGGGCGGGCGCCGATTATATCACCAGCCCGCAAACGCTGCCCGCGCCGCTTTCTCCGGAAGAGGAAAAGCAGGTTTTCGCACGGCTCGAACAGGGCGACGCCTCGTGCAAAAACCTGCTGATTACCCACAATCTGCGTTTGGTCGTCTACATTTCCAAAAAGTTTGAATCCAGTGGCGTGGCCATCGAGGATATTATTTCGATCGGCACGATCGGCCTGATTAAGGCCGTGAACACCTTCAGCCCCTCGAAAAACATCAAGCTGGCCACCTACGCAAGCCGCTGCATCGAAAATGAGATTTTGATGTATCTGCGCAAAACCTCCAACCGCCGGCAGGAAACCAGCATCGACGAGCCGCTGAATGTGGACGGCGACGGCAACGAGTTGCTTTTATCGGACGTGCTGGGCAGCGATTCCAACATGGTAAGCCAGCGCTTGGAACAGGATGCCGAGCGCTCAACGCTGCGGCAGGCTGTGGCTGGGCTCGACCCGCGTGAGCGGCAGATTATGGAGCTGCGCTATGGCCTGCAGGACGGCGTTGAACATACACAGAAAGAGGTTGCGGATGCCATCGGCATCTCGCAAAGCTACATTTCGCGCTTAGAAAAGCGCATCATACGAGATCTTCGCCGTCGGCTGGAGCAGGACGACTAACTGCTTCACCGCACGGCACGTCTTCTTCCGGCTGTGGCCGCATCGTGAGCACGATTGCGCCATTTTTGGATTCCAGCGTCACTTCCGTCTGTTTTCCGGCCATTTCCGGCGGGCGCAGCGTCAGGCGGATGCAGCCGGCCTGCTCTTCCCGCGCGGCGAGCCATGCGAGCAGCAAAGCGAGACATAACAAAAAGACAACCATCAGAACGATACAAATGCTCGAATTCATGCCCATTTCCCCCTTTTGCCCATGCTATGCGCGCCGGCCGCCGGCTGTGCGCCGCATAGGCTAGGAGAAATTTGCCAGCCCGCGGCATGCATGCCGCGCCAGGCCGCACCCCATACTCCGGATAACGAAAAAAGATCCGGGGTGTGTAGATGTATAACAAGGTGGAACTCTGCGGCTTGGATACGGCAAAGCTGCCCATTCTCACGGAAGATGAAAAGCAAAAGCTGCTGATGCAGATCCGTGCGGGGGACCGTGAAGCCCGCCGCAAAATGATCGAGGGAAATCTGCGCCTCGTGCTCAGCGTCGTGCAAAAATTTTCGGGCCGCGGCGAAAGCCTCGACGATCTGTTTCAGGTAGGTTGCATCGGGCTGATTAAGGCCATTGACCATTTCGACCCGACGCTGGATGTGCGATTTTCCACCTATGGGGTGCCAATGATCGTCGGCGAGATCCGCCGCTTTCTGCGCGACGACAACAGCCTGCGCGTAAGCCGGTCGGTGCGGGATGTGGCATACCGCACGATGCAGGCGCGCGAGCAGCTTGAAAAAGAGCTGGGCCGTGAGCCGAATCTGGCCGAGACGGCCGAGCGCGTCGGTTTGCCGCGGCGCACGATCACGCTCGCGCTGGAATCTGTCGTCGAGCCGATCAGCCTGTACGAACCCGTCTATTCCGATGGCGGCGATACGCTTTATGTAATGGATCAGGTGAGCGACGAGACGGGCGAGGAAAGCTGGATCAGCGGAATCCAGTTCCGCGAAACGGTGCATGCGCTGCCCGCGCGCGAAAAGCGCATTATGGAGCTGCGGTATCTGGCGGGCAAAACGCAGATGGAGGTTGCCGAGGAAATCGGCATCAGCCAAGCACAAGTAAGCCGCCTTGAAAAAGATGCCATGCACCATATCCGCGGCGACGGAGAATAAAAGACAGGCATAAAATAAGAGGCCGGGAATCTCTCGTGCGCCTTTATGGCATATCGGCACGAAGAGGGCACCCGGCCCCTTATCTTGTTTTTTGTTTTTTGGTCAGCGCACCTTGATGCCGCAGGAGGCAAGATTTTTGATGAGGCTGCCGATGGTACGCATCGGAATGCAGGTAATGCCAAGCTTGAAAGCCGGCTTCATGTTTTCTTCATCGTCGTCGATGAAAATGCATTCCTTCGGGTCCAGCTCGTAGGTATCCAGCAGTTTATGGTAGATCTTCGTGTAGGGCTTTAGAACATGCACATCGCACGAAGCCCCGCCGCCGTCAAACAGGCGCCAGAAGCTGCGGCGCTGCAGCAAAAGCAGCGTATCCGAAGCAATATTGCTCAAATAGTAAATGCGGAAGCCACGGCCTTTCAGCCGTGCGGCGATCTCGGCAACGCGATAGCGCGTGTGCAGAATCGTCGTCCAATCGTCGATCACTTCCTGCACTTCAAAGGCATAGCCGGCGGCCTGCGCGTTTTCCAGCATGGCCTTGCTCGCCATAAAACGCGAAATTTTCCCGGCGTCGAGATCTTTCCATTCCGGGCTGCCAAATGTCAGCTCGTATACATGTTTTTCGGTGATGGCGTTGCGAAAGCGCTCCATCAGATAATCCTGCGGCTTCCATTCAACCATGACGCCGCCCAGATCAAAAATAATATTTCTATACATAGCTTCGGCACCTCTTACTGCGTGTTAGCACTCATTATACACGATTTGGGCATGATATTCCAGAAATCCGGATATAGATTAGGGAAAAAGTTTTTGGAAAGAGGGGAGTATGGATGACATTTCGGGAATTACGGGAAAAACAGGTCGTCCAGCTGGCGACGGGAACATGCCTTGGGAGAGTGGATGACATCGTGTTCGATACGGCTACCGGGAAGATCGAAAGCTTTATTATGCTGGGGCGGCCACGCTTTTTCGGCCTGCTCGGGCGGGAAGACAGCCTGTATCTCCGCCGGGAAGAGATTCAAAACTACGGGCAGGACGCACTTCTGGTGACGACGCCGCTGCCCGATGTGCCGCAGCGTACATGGCAGTGGCCGTGGAAAAGGTGACAATTCCAAGAAAAAAGGGAGGCAAGACTGGAAATAGGAAAAGAATGCAACTATAATATAAGACTGTTGATTTTGACGAGAAAATTTTGGGAAGAAGTGGAATGATGCAAACCAATGAAAAACAGCAACCGCTGTGGCTGCAAATCAGCCGATGGGTTTTCCCGGCGGCGGTGTGTGCGGTTTTTTTGCTGCTCTGCGAATGGGCGGCGCGCGGAACGCTGAAAGATTTTGAAAGCCAGTATTTTTCCGTGCACACGGAAAGCTATATTTTGGCGTGGATTTTCTTGCTGGCCGTCTATGCGGTGCTGGATGGGCTACTGCATTTTGCGCCGGCGGCCACCTTTTTAACGGGCGCGCTCGCCATTGTTCCGGGCACGATCAATTATTATACACTGGCGCTGCGCGGCGAGCCTTTTCTGCCGTGGGATCTGGCGCAGGTGGGCGAGGCCACGGGCGTAATGGGTGCGGCGGGAATTGTCGTGCAGACAAGTATGATTGTTTCGGGCGTGATCCTTCTGGCGCTGACGATATTGTCATTCTTTTTGTACCGCGGCCGGGCGAAAATCACAATCCGGCAGCGCGCCTGCTATACAGTGGCGGCGCTGATCCCGTTTGCGGCCGTCATCGCCATTTATTTGACGCCGGCCGCCACGGAAGCCGTCGGCATTCAGGCGGATGCATGGATGCAGGACCGATACTACCGCAACTACGGCGTAATCTCCGCCTTTATGTCGAACCTGCAAAACCTTGAGATCAGCAAGCCGGACGGCTACAGCGAAAAGGCCGTGGATGCCGTTTTGGATGCGACCGAAACGGCAGCGGCGGATGCTCGGCCCGTGTATGATACGAGCTATGCCGCCGCAACGGCGGCGCCGGAAAAGACACCGACCATTATTTATGTAATGGACGAATCGTACTGGGATGTCAGCGAGCTGGAAGATTACGGTGTTGCGTTTGATACCGATGTCTCGGCCAATTTGCACCGCCTGCAAAAAACCTCGGCTTACGGGCGCAGCTACAGCCCAAGCTTCGGCGGCGGGACATGCGATGTCGAGTTTGAAGCGCTGACGGGCTATTCAAAGGAGTTTTTGCCCTCTGGCTCAAAGCCTTTCCAGCAGCATGTGACGCATACGATGTTCTCGCTGCCGAACTATTTGAAGGGTATGGGCTACCAGACGGCAGCTGTGCATTGTTTTTATGCCAAATACTGGAGCCGCAATACAGCTTATCCGAACCTTGGCTTTGACGACTTCATCAGCCTCGAGGATATGACGGGCCTGCACGAAAAAGTACGCAGCTATTATTGGAAAACCGGCCTTGTCTCCGACGCGGATATGGGCGAGCAGATTATCCAGAAATACCAGACGCTTTCGGATACATCCGATGCACCGATTTTCCTGCATGCGGTCACGATGCAGAACCATACCAACTATAATGCGGCCAATTATCCCGATTCCGAGCGTGTACACGTGACAAGCGCGCCCGACGGCATCGACGACGAGACAATCGGCGCACTGGAAGATTTTGCTACGGGCGTCCGCGATGCGGATACGCTGCTCGGCACACTGACGGATTATTTCTCGAAGGTGGATGAGCCGGTGATCCTCGTGTTTTGGGGCGATCACTACAATCCCATCAACTCGAACTATAAAGTGTTTACGGAAACGGGCTATGCTTCCGGCGATTCAAGCGACCCGGCGCTGCATGAGACGACGCTTTTATTCTGGTCAAACTACAGCGAGCAAAGCGTGGATGTCGGCACAATCGCGGCCTATGAAATCACACCTGTGATGATGGACCTGTACGGCCTTGATAAGCCTGTCTACTACGAATATTTGACGCAGCAGCTTTCCAGCTACCGCGCCCGTACCTTGGGCGTAACCGTCGAGCCGGACGGCACGACCACCGATACCTTGACGGAGGCCCAGCAGCAGTGGTACGAAAACCATCAGCTGCTGCAGTATGATTTGATGTTCGGCAAAGAGTATACGCTGGATTATACCGCGTGAACCCGAAAGGCCCCGGCACCGAAAAAGTGCGCGGGGTCTCTTGATTTTCGTGCCGCAGTATGCTATTCTTACTCGGTACTACACACGTACACTATGCCTTTTTGTGCCCTTTTTTAGGGTGAAAGGCAGTTTTTCTCCGTCCGATACGGCTGAAAAATCACGGTGTACGGAGGAAAAACAATTTTTGGAGGTATTTTATCATGGCAGTAGTTTCTATGAAACAGCTTCTCGAGGCCGGTGTCCATTTCGGCCATCAGACCCGCCGCTGGAACCCGAAAATGGCGAAGTATATCTTCACCGAGCGCAATGGTATTTATATCATTGACCTGCAGAAGACGGTCAAGAAGCTGGACGAAGCGTATAACTTTATGAAGAGCGTTTCCGCCGAGGGCGGCGAAGTTCTGTTCGTCGGCACCAAAAAGCAGGCGCAGGATTCGATCCGTGACGAAGCAACCCGCTGCGGCATGCACTTTGTCAATGCCCGTTGGCTGGGCGGCATGCTCACCAACTTCCGCACGATCCGCAAGCGCATCGAGCGTATGGATCAGCTGAAGAAAATGCAGGAGGACGGCACGTTCGACCTGCTGCCGAAGAAGGAAGTTGCCAAGCTGGAACTCGAGATGGAAAAGCTCGACAAATATCTGGGCGGCGTTAAGGACATGAAGGGCCTGCCGAAGGTTATGTTCATTGTGGACCCGCACAAGGAGCGCATCGCTGTCTCCGAAGCGCGCAAGCTGCACATTCCCATCGTTGCAATCGTCGATACCAACTGCAACCCGGATGAGATCGATTACGTGATCCCGGGCAACGACGACGCGATCCGTGCTGTCAAGCTGATTGCCGGCGCAATGGCCGACGCTGTGCTGGAAGGCAAGCAGGGCGAGCAGGAAGCTGCCGCCCCGGCCGAGGCCGCTGCTACTGCAGAGGCCTGATTTGGCCCGGATCGGCACATTTACAACGAAAAAAAGGGAGATTAATACAATGGCTATTTCTGCAAAAGACGTTATGGAACTGCGCAAGCAGACCGACTGCGGCATGATGGA
Organism: Faecalibacterium sp.; assembly: GCA_022652735.1. GTDB lineage: Bacteria > Bacillota > Clostridia > Oscillospirales > Ruminococcaceae > Faecalibacterium. The sequence goes on from JALCRP010000016.1 coordinate 29,161, forward strand.
GTGCAAGAAGGCTCTGACCGAGGCTGACGGCGATTTCACCAAGGCCATTGAGCTTCTGCGTGAGCGTGGCCTTGCTACGGCCCAGAAAAAGGCCGGCCGTATTGCCGCTGAGGGCATGGTTTACGCCGATTACTGTGACGAGTGCAAAGCCGGCGTTGTGATCGAAGTCAACGCCGAAACCGATTTTGTGGCGAACAATGATCGCTTTGTCGGCTTCGTGAAGAAGCTGGCCGGCGTAATTATGAAGCAGAACCCGGCCGATGTCGAAGCTCTGCTGGCCTGCAAGATGGACGACGAGACGGTGGGCGATGCGCTGAACGGCCTGATCCTTGTCATCAAGGAGAACATCAAGATCCGCCGCTTTGTCCGCTATGAGGGCCACTGCGCCGCGTATGTGCACGGCGGCGGCACCCATGCTGTCCTCGTGAATTTCGAGACGAGCGATGCAGTTGCCGCAAAGCCGGAGTTTATCGCATACGCCAAGGATGTCGCGATGCAGATCGCTGCCGCGAACCCGGCTTACACCTGTCAGGAAGAAGTGCCGGCCGAAGTGCTGGAAAAGGAAAAGGAGATCATGCTGGCGCAGATGGCCAATGATCCCAAGACCGCTTCTAAGCCGGACGCCGTGAAGCAGAAGATGATTCTCGGCAAAGTAAACAAGTATTACAAAGAAAACTGCCTTGTCGATCAGGAGTTCATCAAGGATTCCAGCATGGACGTCAAGGGCTATACGGCCAAGGTCGCCAAGGAGCTTGGCGGCGACATCAAGATCGTGAAATATACCCACTACGTTAAGGGCGAAGGCTTGGAAAAGCGTCAGGATGACTTCGCTTCCGAAGTGGCGAGCATGGTCAAGTAAGAATTCTTTTAACAATCTCTAAAAATCAGCAGCAGCAAAGCCCCCGCCCGAAAAGGCGGGGGCTTTTTGATAGGGGGTTGATTTTTACACTTTCAAGTGCTAAAGTATGAAAGACAAAAACACACCGAGACGGAGGCACACATGGCAGAACGTAACGGCATTCAAAGCGCAGCCACAGATGCGCTGTTTGATGCGATATTGACGCTGAACACGCGCGAGGATTGCTACAAATTTTTTGAGGATCTGTGTACCATCAAAGAAATTTCGGATATGGCACAGCGCTTGGAGGCCGCCAAAATGCTGCTTGGCGGCGCGACCTATGAGCAGATCGTCAAGCAGGTGGCCATCAGCACGGCAACAATCAGCCGCATCAACCGCTGTATCCAGTATGGCGAGGGCGGCTATCGCGCCACGATCGGAAAAGCAGAAGCGCAAAAAAAATAAGTACGATGCGCGCATTTCGGGCGTGGTATCCTTGGTGGGCGGATGTTTTGTGCAAGGCGTTTGCACACTTTGCACACGGCGGGCATAATCTGGCGTAACACAACACATTACGACCGGGAGGAATGCACGTATGTCGATGCCTGTTATTAAGATGCCCGATGATCCTATCTCTATGTGTCAGGCGGTTACAGACCTGATCGAGAGCATTGCGCTGGAAGAAACGGCGATGAGCCACATCCTGAACGCCGAGGGCGAGAAGCTGCAAAAAGTAATTTCGATGGATGTGGATGTCTGCAAGCTGTTGGAAGTGAACGATTCGGCCACCGATATGGTTCACGCGATCGCCAATTTGGAGCTGGTGCTCAAAGATAAGCTGGAATTCGTTTCCAACAATCTCTATTATCCTTCGCGCGAAGATACCTCTTCTAACGAGAGCTAAAGCGCCTTATCAAGCCCGCGGCATATTTGCCGCGGGCTTTGCATTTATTAAGAAAGTGTGGATTTTTAGGCCCTCGGATTGTTCCCGCCCTGTTTCGGTGGTATAATAAGGTTGTATTTGTGATACAGGATGTGAGAATGCTTGGGAATGTACGATGCGGTGCTGTTCGACGTGGACGGGACGCTGACGGATTCTGCGCCCGGGATCTTCCATGCGCTGCGCGATGCGCTTGCGGCGATGGGAACAGATCCGGCAGGGGTGGATCTGTCAAAGTATCTTGGCCCGCCCCTGCGCAAAACCTTTGCGGATTTCTATACGCGCGAAAGCGACATCGAAAAAGCGGTGGCACTGTACCGCGCCAGCTACAGGGAAAAGGGCGCGCATGAGTGCCGCCTGTACCCGGGCGTACAGGAAATGTTGGCTGCGCTAAGCGCGGCGGGCGTTCTGCTGTTCACGGCAACTTCCAAGCCTGTCGAGGTTGTGACGCCGATTTTGCACGAGCAGGGCATCGCCGAATATTTCCGTGTGATCGGCGGCGCCTCGATGGGAAAATCACGCGATACCAAAACCGATGTGATCCGCTGGCTGCTTGCTCGGCCGGAGCTGCAGGGGAAACGCATTCTCATGGTAGGCGACCGAAAAGATGATATGCAGGGCGCAAAGGATTGCGCGCTGGATGCGGCGGGCGCTTTATACGGCTACGGCAGCAGAGAAGAGCTTCTGCCTTTTGGGCCGGTCTTTCTGGCCGGTTCTTGCCCGGAACTGGAACATTTTATATTGGATGGTGAAACAAAATGAGCAATAAGAAAGGCTTTTGGGAGGATATGACGCCGAAACAGCGGCAGGCTGCCATCGTGTGCGCGGTTTGCGCGCTGGCGGTTGTGCTGACGGCGAGTATTACCGGAGTACTGGTTTCTAAAAAAATCAAGGCGGTTAAGGGCGTGGATGAAAGCTCGATCGCCGCGCAGGACGGCTACGATAGCTCAGCCTACGTGGTGACGGCTGGCGCACTTCTGCCCGAAACCGATGATGCCGGCGACGATTATGTGAAGGATACGCTGTTTATCGGCGATTCCAACACGGTGCGCATGTACAATAACGGCCTGATTACGCTGCAGCAGTTCTGTGCAGAGGAAGGCCTTGGCATTCAGGATGCCGCTACGAAAAAGATCGTAGCCTTCAAGGGCGATTCGCAGCAGTATGCCATCCCGGACGCCGTTGCGATGATGAAGCCGCGCCGTGTGGTTATCACGCTGGGCACCAATAACTGTGACGGCACCATGAGCAAAGATGATTTCATCAACGATTATAAGACGCTGGTGCAGGCGATTCAGGAAAAATATAAATACACCGATATTATTGTCAATGCGGTCCCGCCGATCCCGGCGTCGCACGCGAACTATCCCAACGCCGATCAGGGCACGATCGACCAATACAATATGGCGCTGGCAGATATGTGCGATGAGCTGAACGTGAAGTTTTTGAACAGCGCCGAAGCGCTGAAGGACGAAAACGGCTACGGCAACTCGAGCTACTATGTCGAAAACGACATTCACTTTACGATGAACGGCTTGAAAGCCGTACTGAAGTATTATCGTGCGCATGCCTATACAACGGACGATCAGCGCCCGGATACCAGCAACATCCCCACGCGCACCCAGAGCTTTACCTCGGGCACATCCGGCACCGCAAACAATAAGGCGACAGCTACGCCGACCGCGACGGCGGGCAAGTATAAGGCCTCTTATTATGTCGATTCCAGCGGCGGCGGTACGCTGAGCTGCGGCAATGATACCGGCAAAACCAAACTGGAATACGATGTGACAGACGACAACAATTCGTTTACCGTTAAGGCTGTGCCGAATGATGGCTCCTTCTTTATCAAGTGGAGCGACGGCGTAAAGACGGCCGAGCGCACGGATAAGGACTTTAAGCAGAACGTGAACGTGACGGCCGTGTTCGGTACGCTGACGCTTACGATCGAAGAGGATAACGGCCTGACAACGGCCACGGCGGGCGCAGGGCTGAATTATACTGTCAAGCTTTCTTCGGATAAGTATGCCTCGAGCGACAGTGTGATCTGGTATGCCAACGATACGCAGGTGGAAACCGGCACTCACGGCACTTTCCATCTGGATACGCCGGGCGACTATTCGATCTACGCGGCCATTACCGTAAACGGCGTGACGATCAAATCGAAGCCTGCGGCCATGAAGATCACGGCCGCGCCGACGCCGACCCCGGCGCCGACGGCTGCGCCGACACCTGCGGTGTCGATCAACGTCGGCGGAAATGCCGGCGACCAAACGATTACGGCTGGGCAATATGTTAACTTCGCGGCTTCTATTTCAAATTGCAGCACCTATTCTATCGTATGGCTGGTAAATGGCCAGTCGAGCGGAACCAGCGCAAGCTTGAATCAACAGTTTGATACAGCAGGTACCTACCCCGTAGTTGCACAAATTACGGTGAATGGTACTACATACTCCTCGAATACAATTAACGTAACGGTATCCTGATTTGCTGTAAAATCCGCCCCGCGGTGCGGGGCGGATTTTTTTGGAGGGAAACGATGAAAATTTCTGTCTTGGGCTGCGGCCGGTGGGGCACCTTCCTCGCGGCATACCACAGCCGCAAAAACGATGTGATGCTGTGGGGGCGGCCTTCCTCCGCACATTTCGCCGCCCTGTGCAAGGAGCGCAAAAATGAATATCTGACGCTGCCCGCGGCGCTGCGCCTCTCTTCCGATCTGGCCGAGGCGCTGGCTTTCGCGGATACGGTCATTATTTCGATCGGCGCGCAGCAGCTGCGCAGCCTCGCCGCGCAGATCGAGGCGCAGCCTGTGGCGGGCAAAACCTTTATTTTGTGCATGAAGGGCATCGAGGCCGATACCGGCCGCCGCCTGACACAGGTTTTCCGTGAAGTAGTGCACCAGCCTGTCAAGCTGGCCGTGTGGGTAGGCCCCGGGCACGTCGAGGATTTTGAGGCGGGCATCCCAAACTGCATGGTCGTCGATTCCGACGATCCATCCGTCGTCGATGCAATCGTGGAGGGGCTTTCCTCCGATTTGATCCGCCTGTATAAGGGCCACGACCTGATCGGAACCGAGGTCGGCGCGGCGGCTAAAAATGTGATCGGCATCGCGGCGGGCATGTTGGACGGGCTGGGTTATTCCAGTATGAAGGGCGCGCTGATGGCGCGCGGTGCGCGCGAAGTGGCCCGCCTGATCCGCGCGATGGGCGGCGACGAGCTTTCAGCTTACGGCCTGTGCCATTTGGGCGATTACGAAGCAACGCTGTTTTCGGCGCACAGCCACAACCGTATGTTTGGCGAGCAGCTTGTGCAGGGCAAGCCCTACGATAAGCTTGCCGAGGGGGCTTTTACCGTCAAGGCGATGGTTCGCCTGGGCAAACAATATGCCGTCGAGCTGCCCATCTGCGCCGCTGTCGATCATATTCTGTATGAGCATCTGGCCCCGCGCGAAGCCCTTCAAATTTTGTTCGCGCGCTCCGTTAAAGGAGAATTCGATACCTGATTTCACGCGCCGCCGCCCTGCCGCATAGGATGGCAAAAGGAGGCGGCATGCGCAATGGCAGAAATCTTTATCGGCGGGAACCCCTATACGGACCCGGAAGCGAACAATGTCACGGACGGCAGCGTGGATTACTATGATTTCAACTGGGGCGACCCGGTATTTCATGATGAAAGTGAAATGGAAACCAATGTAATCAACTGCGATTCTACCTGCCCGACCCCAACTTCGGCATGTGGCGATAACACCCCGGAGCAAACGGACGAACAGGCCTATGTCATCATTGACGTCTGAACGCGGCGGAGCGGCCCAAAAGGGCGGCTCCGCATTTTTGTTGACATTGCCCCCAAAACATCGGATAATAGAAACTGCAAGGAAATGAGGGATAACTTTATGGCTAAATATTACTGCATCCTGTTCGATGCGGATAACACGCTGCTCGATTTTGACGCGGCCGAAACCAAGGCCCTGACCGAAACGCTGGAGCACTTTTCTATCCCGGCCGAAGCGGCTACAATGGAAACCTACCGAAAGGTAAACGCCGAACTGTGGGCGAACCTCGAAAAAGGCGAGTTCTCGCGCGAAAAACTGCTGGCCGAGCGCTTCCCGCGTTTTCTGCGCCAAGCCGGTATTACGGCGGACGGCGCCGAAATGGGCCGCTATTACCTCGATAGGCTCGCCACCCATGCAGATGTCTTGCCCGATACGCTCGAGGCATTGGACGAGCTGGCCGAGGTGGCGACGCTGGCGGTGATCTCAAACGGCGTGGAGCGTGTACAAAAGCAGCGCTTGCAGGATTCCGGCGTTGCAAATTATATGGAAGAAATCTTTATTTCGGAAAAGCTTGGCTGCGAAAAGCCGAACCGCCGCTTTTTTGATACGGCGCTGCGCACCCTCGGCATCGAGGACCGCCGCCGTGTGCTTGTGGTGGGCGATAGCCTGACGGGAGATATTCAGGGCGGCGCAAATGCGGGCCTTGCCACCTGCTGGTTCCACCCCGGCAGCGAGGAAACCCCGGCAGCGCTTACTCCGACGTATGTGGTACACCAGCTTTCGCAGCTGTATCCGATCGTAATGGAGGAGGATGAACTTGCCAATGTCGGAAACAAAAATCGAAAACATTCGCTTTGAATCCAGCTTTCAGGGCCAGCCTGTCGCAGGGTATTTTGTAAGCTGCCCGGATGTGGCCCCGCGCGCCGTTTTGCAAATCACGCACGGCATGGCCGAATACTGGCTGCGGTATGCGCCGTTTGCGCGCTTTATGGCAGAGCACGGCTTTGTCGTCTGCGGCCACGATCACTTGGGCCACGGCGCAACGAGCGGCACGGAATATCCCGACGGCTTTTTTGCCCCGAAAAACGGCAATGTCTATGTGCTGCGCGACATCCACCGCATGACGGAACTGGCAAAGGAGCGTTACCCTTCGCTGCCGCTGATTTTGTTCGGCCACAGCATGGGCAGCTTTTTTGCGCGCTGGGCGACCGAAACGTGGCCCGACGCACAGGTAGCCGCGATCTACTGCGGCACAGGCGGGGCCAACCCCGCAGCGCCGGCGGGCTTGGCGCTGACAGCGCTGCTTTCGGCCGTGCGCGGGCCGCAGTACAAATCGAAGCTCGTGGATAAAATGGCGTTCGGTGCTTATCAAAAGCGCATCCCTGAAGCAAAAACGCCGTTCGATTGGCTGAGTACGAATGCCGAAAATGTGGCACATTACATACAGGATCCAAAATGCGGCTTTTTGTTTTCTGTCAGTGCCTTTCATGATTTGATGGCGACCGTACAGCAGGTGAACACCGACCAATGGGCCGCTGCCATCCCGAAAGCGATGCCGGTGCTTGTTGTGGCCGGCGCAGAGGATCCTGTCGGCAATTACGGCGAAGGCCCGCGCGAAGTGGCGCAGCGGTTGGTTGTGGCCGGCGGCAAGCACGTTACGCTTCAGCTGTATGATGGCATGCGCCATGAGATTTTGAATGAGACCGGCCGGCAGGCCGTATGGGACGATCTGCTGGCGTGGTGCACACAGGCTGCCGGCATACCGGCGAAATCCGAAGTCTGATATTACACGATTACACTGGCCCCTCGGCAGGCACAGCTTGGCTATGCCTGCCTTTTCATGCGGGGCAGAACGGGAAAACATCCATGTTCATTGATCTGGAAAATTTAGGAAAAACCTTTGGCGAGAAAGTTGTTTTACAGCATGTCAGCGCCCGCGTGGAGCAGGGCGACCGTATCGGCATCATTGGCGAGAACGGCACCGGAAAAACCACGCTGCTGAAAATATTGACCGGGGAATATACGGACTATGACGGTGCGTTCTCGCTGGCGCGCGATACACGTCTGGGCTATCTTGAACAGAACGCCCAACTGGACCCAACTCTTGACGTCTACGCCGCGATGAAAGAGGCCTTTGCGCCGGTGCTGGATGCGCTGGCACAGATGCAGCAGATCGAGCAGGCGCTGGCCGCCGCCCCGCAGAGCGAAACGCTTTTGCAGCAGCATACTGCCCTGCAGGCGATTGTAGACGCGGCAGACGGGTACAATATGGACGTCAACATCAAAAAGGTGCTGAACGGCATGGGCTTCCCGCAGGAGACATGGAAAAAGTGCGTAGGCGTCCTTTCCGGCGGCGAGCTGACGCGCCTGCGCATTGCGCGGCTGCTGCTGGAAAAGCCGGATGTCTTGCTGCTTGACGAGCCGACAAACCATCTCGATTTCGAGACGATGGAATGGCTGGAAGGCTACCTGAAAACCTACAGCGGGGCTGTGCTGGTCGTCAGCCATGACCGCTTTTTTTTGGACCACGTTTGTACCAAGATCTGGGAAGTGGCGGATTGCACATTGGCCGAATACAGGGGTAACTTTTCGGCCTATCTGCCGCAGAAAGAGGCCGCAGACGCTGTGCAGCAAAAGCAGCACGATGCGGATGTGGCGCTGGCCGAAAAGCTGCAGGATTATGTCGACCGCAACCTTGTGCGCGCCTCGACGACCAAAATGGCGCAGAGCCGCCGCAAGCAGCTGGAAAAGCTTGAGATTACCGACGCGCCCACGGGCCGCAAAAATCAGCTCAAGTTCCGCTTTGCCTACGATTTCGAGCCGTGGAACGAACTGGTGATGCTAAAAAACGTCTCGATCACGATCGAGGGGCGGACTCTGCTCGAACCGTTCAGCTATATCGTCCACCGCGGCGAGCGTCTTGTAATCGCAGGGCCGAACGGCACGGGAAAATCGACGCTGATGCAGGTACTGGACGGCAAACGCCGGCCTTCGGGCGGCATGGTGCGGCTTGGCACAGGCGCAAAGCCGAGCATTTTTGTGCAGCAGCAAAGCCGCCGCGGCGGCCGCGTAGTCGATGCGATCTGGGATAAATACCCGAAATTTACGGAGCTGGAAGTGCGCAGCCACTTGGCGACGCTGGGCTTCCGCGGCGAAGATGTATTTAAGGATTGTGCCTCGCTTTCCGGCGGCGAGCTGGCGCGTCTGCGCTTTGCCGAAATCGTGCTCGAACGGCCGAATCTGCTGTTTCTGGACGAGCCGACAAACCATCTGGACATCTACACGCGTGAAAATCTGACGGAAGCGCTGAAAGCCTACACGGGCACACTGCTGCTGGTTACGCACGACCGCTATCTGATGACAAGCCTGTCCTGCCCAATTTTGTATCTGGAAAACGGCAAGGTGACGCTTTACCCGAGCTATGAGGCCCTGATGGGCCGCAATGCGCCGCAGGCGGCCCAGAAGCCGGCAGCCGAAGCCAAGGCGCCCGCCTATGGGAAAGAGCAGCGCCGCCGCAGGGCCGAGCTGCGCGCCAAAGTAAAGGCGCTGGAAGAGGAAATGGAAGCGCTGGGCGCGCATCAGGTGGAGCTGGAAAACGACATCAATACGCCAGAAGTATATAACGATCCGGCCACGCTGCGCGAAAAAAGCGATGACCTCGACGATACCAAAGCCCGGCAGGAAGATCTGTTCAATGCATGGGCCGCGGCCGTAGAGGAGCAGCAGCAATATGAGCAAGCCGCCGAAGAGGCGGGCGAGGAGTGACACGATGCAGAACCGTTCCGGCAAAACCAAGCAAATCGCGCTTTCCGGGCTGCTGTTCGCGCTGACGATGGCGCTTTCCTTTCTTGAGGGCATGATCGCTATCCCGGGCCTTGTGCCGGGGATGAAGCTTGGGCTGGCCAATATCGTCGTGATGTACGCTTTGTTTTTTATGGGCACGCGGCAGGCGCTGATCCTTGATGTGCTGAAGGCGGGCTTTGTGTTTCTCGTCAGCGGCGCGACGGCCGGCTTTTTATCGCTGTGCGGCGGCCTTGTAAGCCTTTTGGTGATGTGGGCACTGTACTTTTTGCCGCGCCGGCGGCCGACATGGTTCATCTTGTCCGTCTGCGGCGCGTTGGCACATAACGTCGGCCAGCTTCTTGGCGCCAGCGTGATTTTGTCTTCCGCTATTTCGCTTTACTACGCGCCGGTTTTGCTGATATTGGGGCTTATTATGGGCAGCGTGACGAGCGTTACGCTGCGCGCCATCCTACCCGCTATGGCAAAGCTCGGCTATGCCACGCACGAGCGAAAAGAATAGGCTTGCTGCCGCGATGCATGGCGCGGCAAAGAAGATATTTCCAAAAATTGAAAAAACTTCAAAATAAGAAGAATTCCTACTTGACATTAGTGTACCAATATGGTACTGTATAGACGCACCAAGAAAAACACAAAAAACATACTGATAGAAAAGATTGAGAGGCTAAATATTATGGCGAAATATGTTTGCACGATTTGTGGTTATATTGCAGAAGGTTCCATCCCCGAAAAGTGCCCGCAGTGCGGCGCGCCGGCGGCTAAGTTTATCGAAAAGAAAGATAACACGTATGTGACGGAGCATGTCATCGGCATTGCCAAGGATGCGCCGGAAGACATCAAGCAGGGCCTGCGCGAGAACTTCCAGGGTGAATGCAGCGAAGTTGGCATGTATCTGGCGATGAGCCGTGCAGCCGAGCGCGAGGGCTACCCCGAGATCGCCGAGGCTTACAAGCGCTATGCTTTTGAGGAGGCAGAGCATGCTTCCAAGTTTGCCGAGCTGCTTGGTGAAGTGCTGACGGACAGCACGAAGAAGAATCTGCAGATGCGTGTAGACGCCGAGTGCGGCGCATGTGCCGGCAAGATGATGTTGGCCAAGAAGGCGAAAGAGCTGAACCTCGACGCGATCCATGACACCGTGCATGAGATGGCAAAGGACGAAGCCCGCCACGGCCGCGGCTTTGAGGGCTTGCTGAAGCGGTACTTCTGATTTTAACATGGCATAATGAAAGCGGCGTAGCAAAAACTACGCCGCTTTTTGCTGTATTCAAGATGCGCGGTAACAAAACACGAAAAGCCGGATGCAGGATACCGCATTTTGTGCCGTGTGTATTACGGTTCAAAAATGGATTTCTTTTTTTGCGGCGTAGGGATGCGGCAGGCGCGGAAGTTGCCACAGGCATCGCAGCAGGCGAAAAATACTTCGCTGATCTGGCCGATGCCGGCCGTGTGCAGCTCGGCGCGCAGCCACTGCATGTCTTTCCCGAAAGATTCAAGATTTTGCTGCAATACTTTTCCGTCGAAGATCAGGCTGACAAACACGGTTTCCGGCTCGGGCTTCTGAGAAAGATCCTTCGGGGTGACGGGGCGTTGATCGGATTTCGGCAAAAAGCTGATCTGGCCGTTCGTCTCCATAATGGCGCATTGCAGCTGGAATAAATCATAATAGCCCGCCACGCGGCACTGCGTCAAAAATTCGTTGAGGTCGATTTTTACTTTCAGCAGATTTTCTTTCAGGATTGTATCGTTTTCGTACAGGATTACCGGCTTGCCATTGAAAAATTTGCGTATCGGAATACTTTTGCAGGTGGCCCAGTCAATCAGGGCCGTGAGCAGGCCGAAAAGGATCATCGCGGTAAGCGGCTCCTCCCACTCTTCGAGGTCTGTGGCAAGCTCGGCCGCGATCGAGCCGATCGTGATGCCGTTGATATAATCGAACAGGTTCATCTGATGAATCGAGCGCTTGCCCATGATGCGCGTCAGGATAAACAAAACGGCTACAGAAAGGATGCTTTGCAAAACCACTTTCAGAATATTCATAAAAACCTCCGATGGGCAGATTTTTGAAAAACCTTGCGGCATTCGACATTTTGCGATACTATGTAACCAGCGAGAAGCAGCGTAAGGCGGAGGAAAAGCATCATGCGGTATTTGTTTTTGATTAACCCGATCGCCGGGAAAAACGATCGAAGCGGGGCGATGATCCCACAGGTGCATGCGGCGGCCGCCGCGGCGGGGATTGCAGAAAGCGACTTGCAGATTGTTCGCACCGAATATAAAGGCCATGCCCATAAGCTGGCCGAACAGGCCGCTTGCCTCGAGGGCGAGGTACGGATTTATACCATCGGCGGCGACGGCACCTTTAACGAGGCGCTTTGCGGGGCGATGGGGCATGACAATGCGGCAGTCGGGTGCCTGCCTTATGGCAGCGGCAACGATTTTGTGCGCAGCTTTTCCGATAATCGTGCCGATTTTCAGGACATTCCCGCGCAGCTTGCCGGCGGCACGATTCAGATCGACATGATCCGTACTCAGCGCGGCTATGCGGCCTCGATTACCTCGGCCGGGCTGGATGCGCAGGTTGCCTACGGCATCCCGAAATTTCGCCGCATTCCGTTTTGCGGCGGCGAAGCCGCCTATAAATTGAGCCTCGTGAAAGAGGTTCTCGGCAAGCGCGGGCGCCGGCTGCAGTTTACGATCGATGACCAGACGTTTACCGAAGATTGCCTGATGGTTGCCGCCTGCAACGGCCATGCCTACGGCGGCGGCTTTCTGGCGGCGCCCGAGGCGCGCCTCGATGATGGCATTCTGGACATTTTCGCCGTGCGCACCGTGCCGCTGCGGCGCATCGCTTCGCTTGTGCCGCCCGAGCTGGCCGATACGATTCTATATTTCCCCGGAAAGCACGTAGAGATTCATCCCGTGGACGATGCACGGCCGTTTATTGTAAATGTGGATGGCGAGTGTGGGCCGGATACAAGCTTGACAGCG
>JALCRP010000017.1 GCA_022652735.1 Faecalibacterium sp.
TTTCCAACACTCATAAGGTTCCTTACAAGCTTTCGATATTGTTCAATTTTCAAGGTCCTGTGCGCTCGGCCTCTCGGTCGACAGCTTGATTATTATAACTCTGCAAACCCGCTCTGTCAAGCGTTTTTTCGATTTATTTTTCATCAAGCCGGCCGCCTCAAGCGGAGAGCATGGATATAGTACCATTTCGTCCGGCGCCTGTCAACAGCTTTTTGCGCTTTCTTTGACGGAAATCATACTTTTGTCATCTTTGCTTACTCTCCGTAAAATACACGGCTGATTTGTGTCGAAAAAATATACAATCCGGCATTTATTCCAAAAGCCTTGTCCGCATTTGTTTCAGGATTCTGCGCTCCCGCCGGGAGATTTGCACCTGCGTAGTATGCAGCAGGCTTGCCGTCTCGCTTTGGGTGCGGCCCGCATAAAAGCGCAGGCGGATCAGCAGCCTGTCCTCTTCCGGCAGATTCTGCATTACTTCGGCGAGGCCGATGCGGTCGGAAAGCTCTTCTTCTGGCGAATCCACCGGAATATCCAGCTCTTTGCCCGGCTCGTCGCTGTTTTCCGGCGTCAGGCTGATGGCCGGCAGCGCGGCCCGGATGGCGAAGGCAACTGCTTCGGGCGTAGAATCCAGCTCCTGCGCGAGGCGGGCCACGCCCGGCTCGATGCCGGTCTGCTTCAAAAGGCGCTCGCGTACGGCGTTTATTTTAAGCCCCAGCTCTTTTACCGAGCGGCTTACTTTTACCGTGCCGCCATCGCGGAAGAGCTTTTTGATCTCGCCCAGAATCACCGGCACCGCATACGTGGAAAAGCAGACGCCGCGCCCGCGATCAAAGCCGTCATACGCTTTCAGCAGGCCGATGCAGCCCGCGCTGTAGAGGTCATCATATTCGATGCCGCGCCCGCGGAAGCGCCCTGCGCAGGCATGCACCAACCCTAGATTGTTTTGAATAAAGTCATCCCGTGTCTGCGTATCAATCGTCATAAACGCCTGTCTCCTTTATAAAGGTATGTAAGCGTCAGACACGGGCGGCCAGTTCCTTCGTCAGCGTTACCCTTGTACCGCGGCCGGGATGGGAAATAACCCGGACGCCATCCATAAAGCTCTGCATCACGGTAAAGCCGAGGCCCGAGCGCTCCTCGGGGTTGCCCGTGGTATATAGTGGTTCCATCGCCTTTTTCACATCCGGGATGCCGACGCCCTGATCGGCGACGGTGATCCGTACACGGCGGCCCTCGTAGATAGCCAACGTCATCGTCACGACGCCCACCGTATCCGGGTAGGCGTGGACGATGCAGTTCGTCACGGCCTCCGAGACGGCAGTTTTGATGTCGGCAAGCTGCGGCACAGTGGGATCATACCGGGCCAGAAAAGCCGCGGCCGCACCGCGCGCAAAAGCCTCGTTTGCGCTGTAGGAAGGGAATGTGATTTTCGTCCGATTTTCCTGTTTCATCCTTTTGCCTCCAAAACTTCGATCTGTGCGATCTGCAAAATCTTTTCGATCTGTGCCGGCGGATGCCGGATGCACAACTTTCCGCCCGCGGCGCGCATGCGGCGCAGGCGCCCTAAAATCAGCCCGACGCCCGAAGAATCCATAAATCCGACGCCCGAAAAATCCAAGATCAGCGTCCCGGGCATCCGTGCGTCGATCTGTGCATCCACCGCCAGCCGCAGCAGTTGGGCGGAATCATGGTCGATCTCCCCGGCCAAGTAGGCGTAGAGCGTACTGTCGGCGGCCTCAAATGTCACATTTGCCATCTTTTTTCCTCCGCTTTTTTCATAAAAAAAGAAACCCATGCACTTTTACCAGTGTACGGGTTTCTCTTTGCATATTTTAGAAAAGGCTGTCGCTCATCCTCGGGGCGGGAAATGTTTTTTTGCCGCGCGGCAAACGGCCTTTCCGCCCAAGATCAGAATGCCCTCGTTGCCGTCGGCGCGGGCCTTTTCCACGGCTTCCTCCAGGTCGGCGCATACCGTCGTATCGAAATGAAAGCGCGCGGCCGCGGCGGCATCCTCGGCCTTTACGGCGTCCGGGCCTTCGGGCGTAACGAGATATACATGGTCGATTGCATTGTCGCTCATGCCGGGCAGCTGATTTTTCTCGGTTTTTTCCGCTTCGGGGATAAAGCCGTTTTCCAGCGCGGCAAAAAAGGCATCCGGCTTTTCGCAGCCGGAAAGCCCGGCAATGACAGAAACGTGATCGAATTCGGCCGCGCACAAAAGCTGGGCCAGCGCCGCGGCCTGCATCGGCTTATGGCACGGATCGGCCAGCACATAGGGGCGGCGGCGCAGCAGATGTGCCCCGCTTTCCGCCTGCACAGCGGCCAAGCCTTTCAGGATGGCTTCGTCCGAAATTTCATAGCCTTTGCGCCACAAGGCCAGCGCAAGCTCTACGGCTACTGCAGCGCTTTCGGCCGCAGGCCGGCCGACGGTTGGCAAAACCAACTCGTATCCGCCATAGTCGAAATGGTTTTCCAGCCGGCGCGCCTTATGCTGCGTTAAATCCTCGCCATCGGGCACCGTCAGCGCACAATCCGCCTTGCCCGCCGCGACGATAATCTCCGTAAGGGCCGCCTTAGGCTGAGCAGGTGTCGTCACGGCGGCCGTGCCTTTGCGCATTACGGCGGACGCCATGCAGGCAATACGCTCCAGAGAGTGGCCGCTTCCGTCTTCACCGATCTGCGTTACAGCGCAGGCCGGCAGCGCGGGCAAATGTTCTGCCAGCAGCGCATCTTCCAGCTCTACAACGGCAAAAGCGCACTTTGCCGCGGAAAAGCAAAAGCAGGCCGCGGCCAGCTCTGCCGCCGCGCGCGGAAAAACCTCGGAGCAGGCGGCGAGCTTTTGGGCCGCCGCGGTAAAAGCTTTCGCCGGGGCCGGCTCGCCCGCGATGCGGATACGCTCCCGCAGCGGCTCATTGCCCGTAAGGTACAGCCCACAGGGCAGGCCCGCCGCTTCGAGGATCGCCGCCTCCATCGAGGCCACGGCCGTTTTGCCGGCTGTGCCGGCAACGGCCACATACTGCACCGGCATTTCCGCGCAGCCCAGCGCCGAAAAAGCCGCGGCGACATTTTCCCCTTCCGCCGGGCAGGCGGAAAACCATGCGTTTGCTTTTGTCAAATCCATCGTTTACTCCTTATTCCGGGCAAAAAAGGCGGCATAAATCAGCGAGCAGAACCACAAGATCACCAGCGCGGCCAAAAGCCCCGCCATCGCGCCGGAAAAGTCGATCCACACATCCGTCACCTGGCTTGAACGCCCTTGCGTGAAAATTTGGATGGTCTCATCGCACATAGCCGTCAAAAGCGCGCCGAGCATCGGCCAGCTGATGTGCCGAAAATAATGCTTTGTATATACGCGCAGGCACAGCATCAACCAAAAGCCCTCGAGCATATACTCGCTGAAATGCCCCAGCTTGCGGATAATGTGGTCTGTCAGGCGGGCGGCAAGGCCCGGCTGGCCAAGCTTTGTCAATACCTGCTGTGCTGTTTCAAGCACGGCCTGGCTGCGCCCCTCGGATACGCCCGCAATCTGCCGCGAGTTGGAAAAGATGAACAGGATCGTCAGGATCAGGCAGAACGTAAAAAAGATACGCCCGCAAACCACCCACGGGTTTATGCGGAGATTGGTTTGATCGTCCAAAAGTTCTCCTTTCAAAGCCGTGCCGCTTTTTAGCCCAGCGCGGCGATGCTCTCGTCGATATTGGCGAGCTTATCCTTGCTCTTTTCCTGCTTGGTGCGGATGTCTGCCACCAACGCGGCCGGGGCTTTTTCCACAAACTTCGGGTTGCTCAGCTGGTTTGTAAACATGGCCAGCTCTTTTTCCGCTTTTTGTTTTTCTTTTTGCAGGCGGGCCAATTCTTTCTCGCGGTCGATCAGCTCCATCAGCGGGATAAAGCCGCGCGCCGCGTGGGTGGATACCTGCACCATTCCCTCGGTGCTGCCCATATACTTTTCGGTAAAAGTAACCTCCGTGGCGAAAGCGAACTTTGCCAGATATACGCCGCCCTTTTCAAACGGGGCTTTGTCCGCCGTCTCGATCACCATGCTGGTTTTCTTGGCGGGATGGACGTTCATGTCCGTACGCACGGCGCGCACAGCCTTGATATAATCCATCACCTTTTCAAAGTCCTCTTCTTCGGTAGGCCAGTTATGGGCCTCGTCGCAGGTGGGCCAGCTTTGCGTCATGATGGTTTCGGCGCTGCCGGGCAGGGCCTGATACAATTCTTCTGTGATAAACGGCATAAACGGATGCAGCAGGCGCAGCGCCTGATCCAGCACATACACAAGCACCTTGCGGGCGGTATCGGCCGCAGCCTCGTCGCCGGAAGAAAGGCGTGTCTTGGCGATTTCGATATACCAATCGCAGTAAACATTCCAAATAAAATCGTTGATTTTGGCGGCAGCAAGGCCCATCTCGTAATGGTCGAGATTATCCGTCACGGCCTTTGCCACCTGATTCAGCTTAGTCAAAACCCACTTGTCGCTCATATCAAGGCGGGCTTCTTCGGGCAGGCCGGGCACAAAATCCTCCGGCAGGTTCATCAGCACAAAGCGCGTTGCGTTCCAAAGCTTATTGGCAAAGTTGCGCGCGGCCTTTACCTTTTCTTCCGAGTAGCGCATATCGTTACCCGGCGTCGAGCCGTCGACAAGCATAAAGCGCAGCGCATCCGCGCCGTACTGGGCGATCACTTCCAACGGGTCGATGCCATTGCCGAGCGATTTTGACATCTTGCGGCCTTGGCTGTCGCGCACGATGCCATGAATGCACACGGTATCAAACGGCGCTTTGCCCGTGTAGGCAAGCCCCGAGAAGATCATACGGCTAACCCAGAAGCCGATAATGTCGTAACCCGTAACCAACGTGTTCGTCGGATAGAAGTACTTCAAATCTTCGCTGTTTTCATCCGGCCAGCCGAGCGTGCTGAACGGCCACAGCGCCGAGGAGAACCACGTATCCAGCGTGTCGGGGTCCTGCTTCAGGCGGCTGCCGCCGCACTTCGGGCAGGCCGTGGGCGCAGTTTTTGCCACAATCGTTTCGCCGCAGTCGTCGCAGTACCACGCCGGAATCTGATGGCCCCACCACAGCTGGCGCGAAATGCACCAATCGCGTGTGTTGGCCATCCAGTTCTGGTAGTTTTTCGTAAAGCGCTCGGGCACAAACTTGATCGTGCCCTGATCCACGGCCTCGACAGCGGGCTTCGCCAAAGGCTCCATCTTGACAAACCACTGCTTCGAGACCATCGGCTCAATCGTGGAATGGCAGCGGTAGCATGTGCCGACATCATGCGTCAGCGGCTCTGTTGCTTTCAGGTAGCCGCCGGCCTCGAGATCGGCCAAAATCGCCTTGCGGGCTTCCAGCGCCGTAAGGCCCGCATATTTGCCGCAATCCAGCACTTCCGGCTCGCCGACGGCGGCCTTGCCGGAGGCGCGCAGCGCGTCGGCCTCGGCTTTGTCTTTTGCGCCCGTCATGTGGCCGTCATAGGTAAACACGCGGATCACGGGCAGATTATGGCGCTGGCCCACTTCAAAGTCGTTGGGGTCATGCGCAGGGGTGATCTTCACGACACCGGTGCCTTTTTCCATATCGGCATGCTCATCGCACACAATCGGAATTTCCTTATCAAGCAGCGGCAAAATCACGTGGCAGCCGTGCAGATGGGCATAGCGCGGATCAGCCGTATTGATGGCAACGGCGGTATCGCCCAGCATTGTCTCGGGACGGGTCGTCGCCAGCTCGAGCTTTTCGCCGGTTTCCTTCACGGTATATAAAAGGTGCCAGAAATGGCCCTCTTTCGATTCGTACTCCACCTCGGCGTCCGAAATGGACGTGTTGCAGTGCGGGCACCAGTTCACCATGCGGTTGCCGCGGTAGATCAGGCCCTTATTGTACAGGCGCACGAACACCTCTTTTACGGCGTCCGAGCAGCCCTCGTCCATCGTAAAGCGCTCACGCTGCCAATCGCACGAGCAGCCCAGCTTTTTCAGCTGGCTGACGATGCGGTTTCCATATTTGTTTTTCCATGCCCATGCGCGCTCCAAAAACTTGTCGCGGCCGAGCATATCCTTTGTCAGGCCCTCTTTGCGCATATCCTCGACAACCTTGGCTTCGGTGGCGATCGAGGCATGGTCGGTGCCGGGCACCCACAGCGCGGCATAGCCCTGCATGCGCTTTGAGCGCGTCAGGATGTCCTGCATGGTTTCATCCATCGCGTGGCCCATGTGCAGCTGGCCCGTTACGTTCGGGGGCGGCATCACGATCGTATAGGATTTTTTCTTCGGATCAGCCTGCGTGTGGAAATAGCCTTTGTCCAGCCAGAACTGATAGATTCGATCCTCCACTTGGCTCGGATCATACTGCTTTGCAAGTTCCTTCATCGGTTTTCCTCCTGCTTTTTGTAGGGCAACAAAAAAGCCGCCCCACGGAAATTTCCAATGGGACGGCTGTAAAAGCCGCGGTACCACCCAAATTGCGCCCGCCTGCGGCGGGTGCCTCTTGACGGCCCCGATAACGGAGAGCCGGCCCGAAAGCGGCTGAAAATTCACCGCCCCTGCTCCAAAGCGACAACGCAGCGGCCCTTTCGCCGGTTTTCACCCTCCCGGCTCTCTTTCGGAAAAGGCACGGCTGCGCCCTCTTTTTCTCTGCATTTTGATACAAAAGACTATACTGTTTTTGGGCAGTATTGTCAAGCTGTGGGCGGAAAAATCACAGGAGCGCACCGTGGTGCAGTGCGGCGCCACCCCATGCTTTGTCTCATTCCAAATTCAGGTGTTTTTTCATCAGCCAATCGGCAAGGCAGAAATAGAGGGCAGCAAAGACGATGCACGGCAGCGCAGTAACCGCAACATCCAGCCAAAACTGGCCCGCCGTGGGCAGCGCGTTCAAGGCTGCCGTAAGGCTTCCGCCAACGCTGGAGGCAGTTGTGCTTACCTCAACAAGTTTTATGCCACCAAAACCAAGCAGCGCCGTAAGGAGGCTTTGCGCATTTGCCAGCACGATAAACGCCAAAATTCCGGCCGGCACAGGATATTTTTTCACCTGATGCGCAAGCATGATAACGGCGTAGATCAACAGGGTGCTGCAGGCGATCGCCGCGGCCGCGGCAATCAACAGTCCCATAATCATTAGCACAAGCGGCTGGCCGAACTCCTGCTGCGCAGAGACGAAGAAATCCGCAAGATTTTCATTGGCGGAAAAGACGGGTGTGCCCAGCGTCATTACGCATACCATTAAAAGCCCCGAAAGTAAGATTGCCAAAAGGCTGGCGAGGCTCCAAAGCTCCCCGGCGATCAGCTTGCTGGCGATCAGCGTTTTTGCGCTGACGGGCAGTGTGTGCATCAAATAGCCCTCGCCGCCCAACAGGTTTTTGCGAAAGCGCTCGATGATCGTCACGACCGTCAGCACACCGGTGGCCACCACCAATGCAAAATAGACGATCGACAGAATCGCCATTGCGATCCCGATGCCGGAGTTGACGGGTACCGTTGTTTCGTTAAACATGGCCTCGCCCGGCAGCGCAAAGCGCATCGCTACTCCCAGCATCAGCGCCACGGCCACAAGGCCGAGATATACCCCGCCAAAAGTGCGGCCCGTAGCCTGAAACTCATACTTCAATAACTTTTTCAGCATTTGAATACCTCCCGGAAATAAGCGTCCACGCTCTTGCCTTCTGTTTCACGCAGTTCTTCTACGGCGCGGTGTGCAAGCACACTGCCGTTGCGCAGAAATACCGCTTCGTCCAATACCGGCTCGATGTCCTCGATCAGATGCGTCGAAATCAGCACCGTGGCATTTTCGCTGTAATTGCCGAGGATGGTGTTCAGAATATAATCGCGGGCCGCGGGGTCTACGCCGCCGATCGGCTCATCCAGCAGATAGAGCTGGGCCGCGCGGCTCATGGCCAAAATCAGCTGCACCTTTTCTTTCGTGCCCTTCGACAGCGTTTTCAGCGGTGCGCGTGTCGAAATTTCCAGTTTAGCAAGCATTTCGTGCGCCTTTTGGGCGCTGAAATCGGCATAGAAATCCGCAAACATCTGCACCAACTGCTCGACGTTCATCCAATCGGGCAGGTACTGTGCATCCGGCAGATAAGAGACGATGGCTTTCGTCTCGGGGCCGGGGGCCTTGCCGCCGATCAGGATTTCCCCTTCGGTGGGCGTCAAAAGCCCGTTTGCCAGTTTCAGCAGCGTCGTTTTGCCGCTGCCGTTCGGGCCAAGCAGGCCGACGATGCGCCCGCGCCCGAGGTGCAGCTCTGCATGGTCCAGCGCCGGGGCGCCCTTTCCGTACCGCTTTGTCAGCCCGGTACAGGCCAAAATTTCGTTTTCTGCCATTACGCTTTCCCCTCCGTATGCGCTTCGATCAGCGCCGTCAGCTGTGCCGGCGTATAACCGATCTCTTTCATTTTTTCTAAAAAGTCTGCTACCATTGTCTCGGCGGTAGCTGCCCGCAGTGCGTCGATCAACGCCGTATCCTCCGTAATAAAACGGCCTGCCGTGCGCTCGGTACGGACAAGGCCCTCTGTTTCCAACTGGGCCAAGGCCCGCTGCATAGTGTTCGGGTTTACCCCTGCGGCTTGGGCAAGGTCCCTTACCGAGGCGAGCGCCCCACCGGGCGGATATTCGCCCGAAAGTACCTTTGCTTTCATTCGCTCCACGATCTGGGCATAGATCGGGCGGCTGCTGTCAAAGTTTTCGGCCATCTTTACCTTCCTCGTTGTGTTGTTGTATTAAGTGCTTAATACAAGCATACACATTTTTCGGAGTTTGTCAATAGAAAAATATAAAAATTTTGTTCGACCATTATAATTTCCAGATTTTCCCGCTGCATATTCTTTTTGCGTCCGGGTATCATAATGAACGAAGCAAGGCCGTGCGATGAATCGAATACGATAGCTGCTGCGTAACGCACGGCCATGTGTTTGAAACAACGTACATCCTTCTTCAAGGCCCGCTGCCGGAACACTCCGGCAGCGGGTTTTTGCATTTTGGCGGGGGCTTTTCGTGCATGGCGCTGACACAAAAAGGATAGATTTGTCTCGATCCTTGCAAAAAGAACGCAATGCAACGAAAAACGCTTGCCGCCGCCCGCCGGATGCGCTATGATGAGGGCAAAGAGCCCTTTGGGTTTTTGTGGCGGCCTGCGGCACCCTTCGGCTGCGCTGAAGCCGCTGCAAATGCCAAGGGCGGTGTGAGGAGGAATCGGGCATGCCGGAAGAATTGACGGTAAACGGCAGGCGATATGCAGTGCTGGCGCTGCTGGGTAAGGGCAAAGGCGGTTATTCCTATCTGGTTTCGGCCGAGGGAAAACAATATGTGCTCAAGCAGCTTCATCACGAGCCATGCGCCTATTATCAGTTTGGCGACAAATTTGAAGCCGAGCTGCGGGATTATGCGCGCCTGACGGAAATCGGGATTCGCATGCCTGCGCTGCTGGATGCGGATAAAGCGCAGGAACGCATCTTGAAATCCTACATCAAAGGGGATACGATCTACACTTTTGTTAAGCAGGGCAAAATGCAGGAAAAGTATTTGGCCCAGCTGCGGGAAATGTGTGGGCTTTTATATGCGGCCCATACGAATATTGATTATTTCCCCACCAACTTTGTGGTGCAGGGCGGGCTGCTGTATTATATTGATTACGAATGCAACGAATATCAGGAAGAATGGAATTTTGAAAACTGGGGCGTGAAATACTGGTCTAAGACGCCGGAGTTTTTACAGTATGATGCCGAACATACCGCAAGTAAAGCGCCGAGCGCCCCGGCGCCCGAAAGCATCCCCTAAGGCGCTTTGCCCATGCCTTGGCACTGCTGATCCCATAAAAGAACCGCCCCGCGACGGCCATAAAAGCTGCGCAGGGCGGTTCTTTCTATAATAAAGCAAAGCGCCCGGTTTGCCGGGCGGCCATCCGTACATTTCGCGGCGCTGCGCGGCTTTCGGCGGCCGTTTTCAGGTCTCTTCGCCGATCAGCTTAACGCCCGCGTTTTGCAGCATGGCACGAAATTCTGCATCCGGCATTTCAAAGCAAAGATTTTGCTCCATACTCTTTTCATGTACCCGCACCAGCCACGGCGCGCCATCCGGCTGCTGCACAAACAAAAAGCCGTTCACTTCGCCGAGCGCTTGTACTTCCGGCACATCCATCAAGGTGGGCGCAGGCGTCACCCAATAATGATCCAGCGACAGCCCTTGGGCAAACAAGTGCTCGATCGCGGCGGGATATTCGCCCTCTGCGCGTTCGTTTTTGTATTGCAGGCGCAGCGCGGTAAAATCGCCGGCCGATAAAGTTTTTGCCAAAGTTGTGCATCCTTTCTGCGGCCCAAGCCCAAAGTAAAAAGTTTTGCCTTAGTATAGCACAATCCGCCCGAGGCGCAAAGCGGCTGCACAGCAGCCGGGCACACATCGCAAAAATCCGGCGCAAAGCGCCCGCGGGCATCGCTTGGTTGATTTATAGTGGCAAAAATAGTAAAATACAAGAGAATGATTTTCCGGGAGGGCGTATGACAAAGCTCAGTGCCTGTATCGTAGTTTACAACAACGCGCAGGAAGCGCTGCAAGCCGCAGCGTCCGTGCTGCGCTGCACCCAAAAGTATCCGCTGGCGCTGTACCTTATCGATAACGCCAGCCCCGACGGCGCAGCGCAGCGCCTGCGGGCGGCGATCGACGGCGGCGAACTGCCGGTAGGAGAAAACCAGACGGTTACGCTGATCGAAAGCCAAAAAAATGTAGGCTTTGGCAGCGGGCACAATCTTGTTTTGCCGCGCCTAGAAAGCGATTACCATGCGATTTTGAACCCGGACATTTTGCTTTCTGCAGATACGCTTTCCGGCATGGCGGATTGGCTTGAGGCACACCCGGCGGCCGTGATGGCCCGCCCGGCGCTGGTGTTCCCGGATGGGGCACCGCAACAGCTGCCGCTGCAAAAATGTGGCGCGCTGGCGCTGGTTTACCGGCAGATGCCGCGTCTGCGCCCGCTAAAGCCTTTCCACGACCGCTATGTGATGGAAGGGGCCGACCTTTCGGCCCCGGCCGAAATTGAGTTTTGCACCGGCAGCTTTTCCGTGCTGCGCACGGCGGTATTTCAAAAAATCGGCGGCTTTGATGAGAAATATTTCATGTATGTCGAGGATGCCGACCTTACCCAGAAAGCCCGGCGCGAAGGCACGGTTTGGCTTTTGCCGCAGTTTACTGCCGTGCATGCATGGCACCGCCAGCCCCATAAAGACAGCGCCCATTTTCGCATGCAGGCAAAAAGCATGCTACGCTATTTTTCCAAATGGGGCTTTCGGCTATAACTTTGTATACAGCGGACGCAGCTCCGCTTTGAATCAAGCTGCACAACTTATTCAAATTAAGGAGTGCACAATATGAAGGGCATTATTTTAGCCGGCGGCGCCGGCACAAGGCTTTATCCGCTTACAATGGTTACCAGCAAGCAACTGCTGCCGGTATACGATAAGCCGATGATCTATTACCCGCTTTCTACGCTGATGCTGGCGGGCATTCAGGACATTTTGATTATCTCTACCCCGCAGGATACTCCCCGCTTTGAGGAACTGCTTGGCGACGGCAGCCAGTACGGCATCCGCTTGCAGTATAAGGTCCAGCCCTCGCCGGACGGGCTGGCGCAGGCGTTTTTGCTGGGCGAGGATTTTATCGGTGATGATTGCTGCGCAATGATTTTGGGCGACAATATCTTTTACGGCAACGGCTTTTCAAAGATTTTGAAGAACGCCGCCGAAAACGCCGAAAAGCAAAATCGCTGCACGGTGTTCGGCTATTATGTCGTCGACCCCGAGCGTTTCGGCGTTGTGGAGTTCGATAAGGCGGGCAAAGTGCTTTCGATCGAAGAGAAGCCCGCCGAGCCGAAAAGCAATTATGCAGTAACCGGGCTATACTTCTATAACAAAGACGTTGTGAAAATGGCGAAGCAGGTAAAGCCTTCGGCGCGCGGCGAACTGGAAATTACGACGCTCAACGAGCTGTATCTGCATCAAAACGCGCTGGATGTGCAGCTTTTGGGCCGTGGGTTCGCGTGGCTAGATACCGGCACGATGGATAGCCTTGTGGATGCGGCGGATTTTGTGCGCATGGTGGAAAAACGGCAGGGCATTAAAATTTCCGCGCCGGAAGAAATCGGCTACAAGTATGGATGGATCAGCCGCGAAAAGCTGTTGGAATCGGCGGCGCGCTACGGCAAATCCCCTTACGGCCAGCATTTGAAAAATGTGGCCGACGATAAGCTGAAATATTAAGCGGCCTCGCCTATCTTCGGCCGCGCTTTTCGGCAATGTGCCGCTGTGGCGAAAATTTTGGCCGCCGCGGTGAAAACACGAATCCCGGCCGGTGCGAAATCCGCATTCCGGCCTTGCTCCAGCTTAAGAAATGAGGCATAGCATGAAAATTATCCTTACGGGCTGCAAAGGCCAGCTTGGCACAGAAATCCAAAAGCAGCTGCGCCTTGGGCGCAGCGAGATCGGGCCGATCCCCGAAAAGCTGCGCAATGCGACGGTGATCGCAGTCGATCTGCCGGAGCTTGATATTTCCGATTACGGACAGGTGCAGGAGTTTGTGCGCCGGCATCATCCCGATCTTATCATTAACTGCGCCGCCTATACCAATGTGGACGGCTGTGAAGTGAACCACGATGCGGCGTTCAAAGCGAACGCGATCGGCCCGCACAACCTTGCGCAGGCGGCCGAAAAGGATGGCGCGCGGCTAGTGCACATCTCGACGGATTATGTGTTCAGCGGCCGCGAAAACGGCGGCATCCCACAGGATGAAGCCACCCAGCCGAACCCCATCAGCGCTTATGGCTCGACAAAACGTATGGGCGAACAGTATGTCGAGCAGTTTTGCCATCGGCACTTTATCATCCGCACGGCATGGCTTTACAGCTATTACGGCAAAAACTTCGTTAAGACGATGGTGAACGCCGGCAAGAAGTGCGGCAAGCTCGAGGTGGTAAACGACCAGCTCGGCAACCCGACGAACGCTGTCGACCTCGCCCACGAGATTTTGCAGCTTTGCGTGACGCACGAGTATGGCCTTTACCACTGCACAGGCGAGGGCGTGTGCAGCTGGTATGATTTTACGCGCGAGATCATCCGCCTTTCGGGCATCGACGCGACAGTTTCTCCGTGCACGAGCGCCGAATATAAGGCCAGCCACCCGGCCTCGGCCGACCGCCCGGCGTGGAGCGCGCTGGATAACCGCATGCTGCGCTGCACCGTGGGCAACAAAATGCGCCCGTGGCAGGAGGCCCTGCGTGTGTTTTTTGAAAATTGGGACGGCGAAAACGGCATGAAGCACGAAAACGCCGCCGGGCAGCACTGATTTTCTTGGCGCTTTCCAATATGGCATGGCGGCGCCCGAGCCGCCTCGACGAAAAATACAAGGAGCAATTATGAAAAAAACGTATCTCATCACGGGCTGCGCCGGCTTTATCGGCACCAACTTCGTGTACTATATGCTGAAAAAATATGACGACATTCTGCTGGTGAACCTCGATAAGCTGACTTACGCGGGCAACCTTGAAAACCTGAAGGAATGCGAGCATGATCCGCGCCATGTGTTTGTACAGGGCGACATCTGCGATCAGGAGCTTGTCGCCTCTCTGCTTGCAAAATACGATCCCGATTTCGTCATTAACTTCGCCGCCGAAAGCCATGTCGACCGCAGCATCTCGAACCCCGAGATTTTCGTGCAGACGAACGTAATGGGCACGGTAAACCTTTTGCAGCGCTGCAAGGATGCATGGTATAACGCCGAGACAAAAACGTGGAAGCCGGGCAAGAAATACTGTCAGGTTTCCACCGATGAAGTGTACGGCGCGCTGGGCGCCGAGGGCTATTTTACCGAGACGACCCCGCTTTGCCCGCACAGCCCGTATTCGGCCTCAAAGGCAAGCGCGGATATGTTCGTGCGGGCTTTCCACGATACCTATGGCCTGCCGATGAACATTACCCGCTGCTCGAACAATTACGGTCCGTATCAGTTCCCGGAAAAGCTGATTCCGCTGATGATTCACAATGTTAAGCACCATAAGCCGCTGCCCGTTTACGGCGACGGCATGCAGATCCGCGATTGGCTGTATGTCGAGGATCACTGCAAGGCGATCGACATGGTAGCCAACGGAGGCACGGCGGGCGAAATGTATAACGTGGGCGGCCACAACGAAAAGCCGAACATCTTTATCGTGAAAACAATTATCGCCCAGCTGCACGACCGCCTGAAGGATGAAGGCATCAGCGAGGAATTGATCCAGCATGTGGCCGACCGTTTGGGGCACGACCGCCGCTATGGCATCGACCCGGCGAAAATCAAGCGCGACCTCGGCTGGTACCCGGAGACGCCGTTTGAAAAGGGCATTGTGCTGACGATCGATTGGTATTTGGCGCACGAGACATGGATGGATCACATCACAAGCGGCAACTACCAGAAGTATTACGAGGAAATGTACAAGAATAAGTAAGCAGCACGCTTTGTGCGGGCCGGGCTTTGGCCCGACCCGCTTTTGTAAAAAATCAGAATGGATGCGGCCGGCCGTCTTCGCTTTTTGCGGCCGGCTCGCCTGCGGGAAAGGACCATGCGATGCCGAACGAGACGATCTTTCTTTACGGGCAGGGCGGCGCCGGCAACCACGGCTGCGAGGCCATCGTGCGCTCGACGGCACAGCTGCTGGCCCCGGCGCGGCTGACGGTGTTCAGCCATAACCCCGAGCAGGATGTGCAGTTTGGCCTCGATGCCATATGCGATATTCGGCCCATGACCAATAAGTTTGATCCGGCGCGCCGCAGTTTGAAATCCATGCGGTATAATTTATACAAAAATATACTAAAAAACGAGCA
Organism: Faecalibacterium sp.; assembly: GCA_022652735.1. Classification (GTDB taxonomy): domain Bacteria; phylum Bacillota; class Clostridia; order Oscillospirales; family Ruminococcaceae; genus Faecalibacterium. The sequence continues at coordinate 14,844 of JALCRP010000017.1, forward strand.
GGCCGCTTTCGATTATTACAACGGGCCGGTTGTTTCGGCGGCCCGGCCGGGGCGGCGCTTTTTGTCCGTCGGCGGGGATGTATACTGCTATGACAGCTGGCGCGCGGCCGCAAAGCTGAACGATCGGCTGCTGGCGCGCGGCGCGAAGCTTGTGCTTTGGGGCGCGAGCGTCGAACCCGCTGCGCTTGCCGCCGATGCGGCGCTGCGCGCGGAACTGGCCCGCTTTTCTTTGATTACGGCGCGGGAAACTTTGAGCTATACGGCGCTGCGCGAAGTAAACCCGAACACGGTGCTTGTATGTGATACGGCCTTTGCGCTCACCCCTTCGGCGGTGGCGCTGCCGAAGGGTTTTGTGCCGGGGAAAACTGTGGGGGTAAATGTCAGCCCGCTTGTGCAGGGGGCCGGCAAAAACGCGCTGGTAACCGAAAACTATGCCGCATTGATCGAATGGACTTTGGCCCACACCGAGCACACGGTAGCGCTGATCCCGCATGTAACGTGGGTAGATGTGAACGATCTCGCGCCGCTGACGGCACTGTATGAGCGCTACCGTGCGACGGGGCGTGTCGTGCTCGTCGGGGCAGAATACAACTGCTGCCAGCTGAAATATTTAATCGCACAATGCTGCGCCTTTGTCGGCGCGCGCACCCATGCGACAATCGCAGCCTATTCTTCGGGTGTACCGACGCTGGTATGCGGTTATTCCGTTAAGGCGCGCGGCATCGCGCAGGATCTTTTCGGCGCGGGCGAAAACTATGTGGTGCCCGTGCAAAGCCTTACGGCCCCGGCACAGCTCGCGGATGCCTTTGCGGCCTTGTACGCCGAAAAAGAGGCGGTAGCCGAACGGCTGAAAGCAAAAATCCCGGCCTATCTCGGCCGCCTCGACGCCGCAAAGGCGGCGCTGGCAAAGGTATAGGGGCGGCCCGGCGGCAGGCACATGCAGCTTTCTGCCGCACTTTTGTTCATGGTTCTAACGCTTTTGTACAGTAGAATTTGGCAGATAAGGCTTTGCCACAAAACAGCATGCGGCGCAGGCCGCTTTTAGGAGCGTTTATGTCAGACAGACTGGAAAATACCTCCCGCAATATTTTTTATAAGTATCTTTATCAGATCTCCTACATGGCCATCGGGTTTGTTTCCCGCATGGTGTTTGTTAGCTATCTCGATCAGGCATACCTCGGCGTCAACGGCCTGTTTACCAATATTCTTTCCGTGCTGGCCGTATCCGAGCTGGGCCTTGGCTCGGCGATCGGCTATGCGCTGTATAAGCCGCTGGCCGAAAACGATCAGGAGAAGATCAAGTCGATCATGGCGCTGTTCCGCAAGGCATACCGCATCATCGGTACGTTCATCACGGTGGCGGGCGTGGCGCTGATCCCGTTTTTACCGTATCTTATCAACAACACGACGGGCCTGCCGCACATCGAAGTTTATTATGTGCTGTACCTGTTTAACAGCGTTTCAAGCTACTTTTTAACCTACCGCAACATCCTTTTGACGAGCGATCAAAAGGAATACAAGATCACCCGCATCGAGATGGTCGGCTCGTTTACGCTTGCGCTGGTACAGATGGTGGCGCTGATCGTTACCAAAAACTATTTCGTTTATCTTTTGTGTGATGTCGTGCTGCGCTTCGGCATGCAGCTGATTATCCGCAGAACCGTGAAAAAAACCTATCGTTATCTGGATGAGCCGGCTCAAAAGCTGACAAAAGAAGATACCGCGCCGATCGTGAAGAACATCAAGGCGCTGCTTGTGCATAAGGTGGGCGAAATTAGCGTCAACCAAACGGACAACATCATCATCAGCGCGTTTATCAGCCTGACGATGTCGGGCATCGTCTCGAACTATACCATGTTTACCAACTATGCCATGACCTTTATCAGCGCCACGCTGACGGCCGCCGTGCCAAGCGTGGGCAACCTGATCGTCTCGGAAAGCGATACCGCGCGCATGACGTTTTACAAAACCTACCGTCTGCTTTCGTATTGGCTGCACGGCTGGGTGGCGTTGGGGTTCTGGTTTTTGGCGTCGCCCCTGATCGAGGTTCTGCCGTGGCTGGGCACAAAATGGCTGCTTAGCCCGGTGGCCGTATTTTTCATGGCGGCCGTCATCATGGTAAAGGGCGAAGGCACGGCCATGTACAACTATAAGGTTGCCGCCGGATTGTACGATCCCGATAAATATGTTGCGTTGATCGGCGGCGGCATCAACCTTGTGGTTTCAATCGTAGCGGCAAAGCTTATGGGCGTGGCGGGCGTCTATCTCGGTACGCTCGTCTATATCATTTTCAGCGTGATCTTGCGCTGCTGGATCATCTACCGCCGCGCCTTTGCCCGCCCGGCCGAGCTGATCCCCGGCATGGTGCGCTATGCAGCGTTTCTCGTACTTTCCGCGCTGGGGTGCGGTTTTGTGTGCAGCCTTTTGCCAAACACATGGCTGGGCTTCGGCATCAAATTCCTCACGCTTGTTTTGCTGCCGAACGCGGTGTTTTTGCTGCTGAACTGGCGGCAGGAGGAGCTGCACTATTATCTAAATCTTATCCGCGGCATCCTCAAAAAGCTGCCGCATCAAAGAGGCTGACAGACAATGATCGATCAGGCCATCCCGAAAAAAGATTGTACCGGCTGCAAAATGTGCGCGGATGCCTGCCCCAAGGCGGCGATCCGCTTTGAAACGGACAGCGAGGGATTTTGGTTTCCCGCTGTGCGCGAAGATTTGTGCGTTCGCTGCGGCATCTGCGTAAAACGCTGCCCGGTGCTGACGCCATCCGGCGCGGAAAGCGGCCATGCCGAACATCCGGCGGCCTATGCCGCGCGCGCAAAGGATACGGCCCTGCGCCGCGAAAGTACTTCGGGCGGCGTGTTCGGCGTATTGGCTGCCGCAGTATTGCGGCGGGGCGGCTGTGTGGCGGGCGCGGTGCTGGATGAAAACCTGCGGGTACGGCATATCTTTGCCGACAGCCCGGCCCAACTGGCGCCCCTGCGCGGCGTAAAATATGTGCAAAGCGATACCGCTGAAATCTACCGGGAGACAAAATCTCGCCTCGATGCGGGCAAAGCTGTGCTTTTTGCGGGCACAACCTGCCAAAACGCGGCGTTGGCCGCCTATCTCGGGCGGGCATATGAGCAGCTTTTTTTGTGCGATTTTGTCTGCCACGGGGTTCCGTCGCCGGGGGCGTTTGAAAGCTATAAGCAAATGCTCGAAAAGCGGCATGGCGCGGCCCTTACGGGGCTGCGCTTCCGTGATAAACGTGTTTCATGGCGCGAAAGCGGTATGTGCGCTGCCTTTGCCGACGGAAAAGCCGAGTTTTTTAAGGGCATGGACAGCGCGTGGACAAAAGCGTATCTCGGCGCAAAAACGCTGGTGCGGCCGAGCTGCTTTGCCTGCCGGTTTAAGCAGCTGCCGCGCGTTTCGGATGTAACACTGGCGGATTTTTGGGGCATTGAGGCCGTGGATGCCGCGCTGGACGACGGCCTTGGCACAAGCGCCCTGCTGATACATTCCGAAAAAGGCCGCCGCCTGCTGGCGATGGCGCAAGAAGAATTGGAACTGACGAAAACCGATGTGGATGCGGTATATCGCGGTAACCCATGCCTGTTGGAAAGCACGATCCCCGGCGCAAAACGGGCCGAGTTTTTGGCTGGGCTGAACCGGCACGGCTTTGGGGAAATGTTGGCGGAGGTGCTTCGTCCATCGCTGGGCCAACGTGTGCGCGCCGGCGCGGCCGGGGTGGCTGCGTGCTGGAAGCATAAACCGAGCACCTGACGGAAACGGCGCGGCGCATGTGCGGGCTGGGCGGGCAAAAAGGCGCCGCAGCAAAAAGCAGGAGAAAGGAGCAGACATGAAAAAGATACTGGGAAAGCTATTCAACCGCGTGACGATCGTTGCGGTTCTTGTTTTGCTGCAAATGTTATGGCTGTTCGATGCCTTCTGGCTGCTTTCGCGCTATGCCGTGTGGATCAACGCCGCCTTTACCGCTTTGAGCGTTTTGATGGTGCTGTATCTGATCCGCAAGGATTTGAACCCTGCCTATAAAATTGCGTGGCTTCTGCCGTGCTGCTTGGCGCCGCTGTTCGGCGGCATGATGTACCTGCTGTTTGGCGATAAGCGCCCCGGCAAGGATATGCGCCGCCGGATGGAACGGGTGGCGGCCAAACATACGGATGCGCTGCATCAGCCGGAAGCCATACAGGAAAAAATGGATGGCCGCAATGTCTCGATTTCGCGCTATCTCGCACAGTATGGCCCCTATCCCGCGCTGGATCACACAAGCTCGGCCTATTTTCCGCTGGGCGATCTTGCCTATACCCGTATCCTCGCAGACCTTAAGGCGGCACAGCACTTTATCTTTGTCGAGTTCTTTATTATCTCCGAGGGAGAGATGTGGGAGAGCATCTATGCTATCCTGAAACGCAAGGCTGCGGCCGGCGTTGATGTGCGCGTACTGTACGATGATGTGGGCAGCGCGATGGCCCTGCCGAAACACTTTATCCGAGAATTGGAAAGCCACGGCATCCACTGCATGGCCTTTAACCCGATGATGCCGCTGCTGGCGATCGTGATGAACCACCGCGATCACCGCAAAATTTTGGTGGTGGACGGCTATATTGCCTATACGGGCGGCATCAACCTCGCGGACGAATACATTAACCGCGCCAGCCGCTTTGGCCATTGGAAAGATTCTGCCGTTCGGCTGGAAGGCCGCGCGGTATGGAACTTTACCGTAATGTTTTTGAACATGTGGAACGCTTTTCGCCCCACCGAGGAAAGCTATGCCAAGTTTCGCCCCGAGCATTATGCGCCGGCCATGCCGGAAAGCGACGGCGTGGTGCAGCCCTATACCGATTCGCCGCTGGATGAGGAATCTCTGGGCGAAAATGTGTATCTTGATATTCTCGGGCAGGCGCAGGATTATGTGTATATCTTTACGCCCTATCTCGTGATCGACAACGAAATGTTGACGGCGCTGCGCCTCGCGGCAAAGCGCGGCGTGGATGTGCGGCTGGTTGTGCCGGCGATCCCGGATAAAAAGATCGTCTATCGGCTGACACGTTCCTATTTCCCGCCGCTGCTAAAATCGGGCGTGAAAATCTACACCTACACGCCGGGCTTTATCCATGCCAAAAGCTTTGTGTGCGATGACCGTATCGCCACCGTTGGCACGATCAATCTCGATTACCGCAGCCTGTATCTCCACTTTGAATGCGGAGTGCTGTTTTCGCAGTGCGGCATGATCGCCGATTTGAAGCAGGATTGCCTCGAAACCTTTGCAAAAAGCCGCCCTGTGCGCCTAACGGATTGCCGCGACAGCTTTTTCGGCAGCCTGTTTGACGATCTGCTGCGCCTGCTTAGCCCGATGCTGTAAAGGGCAAAGCACAAAATCAAAAGTTTTTGCAGCCCTGCCTTGGCCGCTTTGGCCGAGGCAGGGCGGCTTTTTGTGTGCGCTGATAAATCGCCTTGCCCGGGGCAGAATAGAACAGAACGGCATACCGCCGCACGACGGCATGCCTGCCATAGGAAGGAGAAAAGATTTGGCATGAAGAAAAAAATCACAATTCGGGCCGCAGCTGTAGCGGCCGCTGCCGCGCTGACGCTGACGCTGGCGGGCTGCAATAACAGTGCATCCTCCGGGGCGGCCTCCAGCGCCGCGCCCTCGCCGTCATCATCGGCATCTGCCGGAGAAACCGGCGTGAAAACCGGCTTTGGTGTAACAGCCGCGCTGACGGAAGGCAACCTTTCCGGCAAAGCAAGCGTTACGGCGGCGGGTGTGCTGCTGGATGAGGACGGCAAAATCGTACAGTGCGTGATTGACGTCGCGGAAAACGAGTTTGGCGTAAACGCAGATGGTACGCTTGCCATGCCGGCCGTGGCGGCCACCAAATGGGAGCAGGGCGAATCTTACGGGCTGAAATCCGCTTCCGGCATCGGCAAAGAATGGTATGAGCAATCTAAAGCTTTCTGCGAGTACGTGAAAGGCAAAACCAGCGCCGAAGTAGCCGACATCGCCGTAGAAGACAATAAGGCGACCGACCCTGACCTGCTTTCCGGCTGCACGATCAAGATCACTCCGTTTATTTCGGCTGTGACAAAGGCCTGCGATAACGCCAAGGTGCGCGGCGCGGGCAAGGCCGACAGTTTGAGCATGGGCGCCGTATCGACGGCCTCGGGCAGCGATGCCACCGACGATGCCGACGGCAAAGCACAGGTAGCCACCACCTTTGTCGTGCTGACCAAAGATGGCGACGGCCGTGTGACAAGCGCTATCATGGACCAAATCGAGGCTTACTTTACCACAGATACGTCGGGCGCGCTGACGGCGCCCAAGGATGCGGTAATCAGCAAGCTTGAAAAAGGCGCAGATTACGGCATGAAGGGCGTTTCCGGCATCGGCAAAGAGTGGTACGAGCAGAGCGAAGGCTTCTGTGAATACCTGAAGGGCAAGACGGCGGGCGAAATCCGTGCCATCCCGGCCAACGGCACCGACGCAGACCTTGCCGCTGTCTGTACGATCAACTGGACGGATATGTTACAGGCCGCAACCAAGGCGGCAGACGCGGCCTAACCCCATATTTGGCGCAGAACGAATCCTTGAATTAGCACTCTTTATGTTAGAGTGCTAATTCTTTTACATTTGCATAACAAATTGTTCATAAGCGGGCGGTACAATGCAGTTGTCAAAAGGAAACAAGACAAAATGAAGCAGCATAATGCCAAAGGAGATCGAGAACCATGCAGAATGCAGCGCAAGCGAGAACGTTCTAGCAGCCTTTCATCTTAGTTGCTAATGCCTTTAAGAAAAACATAAATTTTGCTTTTATTTAGGAGGATATAAATTATGGCTATGTTTGATATGATGCCTTTTGCCCGCCGTGGCGCCGTTACCAACTACAATCCGTTCCGGGATTTTGAAAACATGGAGCGTCAGTTCTTCGGCACGAACAATCTGGCGGAGTTCAAAACGGATATTCTCGATCAGGGCGATCACTATGAGCTGCGCGCCGATCTGCCGGGCTTCAAAAAAGAGGACATCAACCTGAGCTTGGACGACAACACGCTGACGATTAACGCAGAGCGCCACAGCGAATGGGAAGACAAGGATAAGCAGGGCAGCTTTGTGCGCTGCGAGCGCAGCTACGGCAGCTACAGCCGCAGCTATGATATGACCGAAGTGCAGACGGAAAACATCGAGGCCGCCTATGACAACGGCGTTTTGACGCTGAAGCTGCCGAAGAAAGCCGAAAGCGTCCCGGCTGCCCGCCGGATTGAGATCCGCTGATTTCGGCAAAGCGCTTTCGCGCATGAAATAAGCGCAGTAATCCCCCGCGGGAAAAATCTCGCGGGGGATTTTTTTGTGTTATTCGGCGTTTGAAATCAATATCGAGCTAAAAATCAGGCGGTTTTGTTTTCTTCTGTGCCGCGGTTTACTGCAGCAAAAGCCATGCCTTTTTTGCCTATCGGCGCGCAGAAGCAGCAGAACTTTGCCCCATCGCATACCGTACCGCGCCGACGATGCCAGCCGCGTTTTCCAACTGCGCGGCGCACACCTCCAGCCCGAGCGCAAAAGCAGGCATCACGCCGCTTTTCACTTTTTCAGCCAGCGGCTCGATCAGCAACTTTTTCTGCGCCGATACGCCGCCGCCGATCAAAATTTTTTGCGGATTGAAAATATGTACCATGCCGATCAGCCCGGCCGCGATCTCGTCCGTCCAGCCATCCAAAAGGCACAGCGCGTCTGCGTCACCCTTTTCCGCCGCAGAAAAGATCTCGCGCCCGTTTTGAAATGGCAGGCCGTTTTTTTGCGCCCTGCGCACGAGCGCCGAGGTGGAAGCGTACCGCTCCCAGCAGCCGGCGTTGCCGCAGGTGCAGCGCGCGCCGTCCAGCGCATGCAGCGGCAGATGCCCCATCTCACCGCCGAGGCCGCGCGCGCCCTCCAAAAGGCGCCCACCCGTCAGGATGCCGCCCCCGATGCCTGTGCCGACTGTAATGCCAATCACATCCGTGCAGCCTTGTGCTGCGCCTTTCCAGCATTCGCCAAGGCACATACAGTTCGCGTCGTTCGCCACCGCGCCAGGCAGCGAAAAATGCTCTTCCAGCCGCCGGCGGATGGGCGTACCGGCCCACCCCGGCAGGCTGCCGCAGGTGCCCGCAACGATACCCTCCGTGGAATCAATCTGCCCCGTCGCCGATACGCCGATGGCGGATAACTGGCCGGGCGCCTTGTTTTCCTGTTCCAAAAAGCGTTCGGCCTCGTTAATTACCGTATCCAGAATCGGCGTTTTGTACCCGTCGAAGCTGACGCTCGCCTCCGTCATCGCTGTTACCTCGCCCGCCTCGCTAACAAGGCCGAGCTTAACGGCCGTGCCGCCGATGTCAATACCCAGATATTCTTTTCCCATACGTTCCTCCGCATGCAAAAACGGCCGTGCCTAAATTGCGCGGCCGTTTTTGCGGCTCAATATTTCTCGTGGATTGCGGCAGTAAAGCGTGCTGTGATTTCCGCCGGGCGCGTGATTGCGCCGCCGACGACAACTGCCCACGCGCCGCAGGCCAGTGCTCGCACGGCCTGCTCAGGCGCATGGATGTGCCCTTCCGCGATTACGATTGCGGGGCATTCATTTGCCAGCCTTTGGATAAAGGCAAAATCCGTTTCGTCGATGCCCTTTGTCTCGGGCGTATAGCCGCGCATCGTTGTGCCGACAAAATCGGCCCCGGCCGCGGCGCAAGCCATAGCCTCCTCAACACAAGCAATGTCGGCCATAACGGGCTGCTGCGGATACTTGGCCTTTACGGCACGGATAAACTCCGCAGCCGTGCTGCCGTCCGGGCGCAGCGCGCCTGTGCCCTGCACGGCAAGAATATCCACGCCGCAGCTTACCAACGCATCCACCTCGTCCATCGTAACGGTAATGTACATCGGTGTGCCGGGATAATCCTTTTTGATAATGCCGATCACCGGCAGCGAAACCGCGGCTTTGATCTCGGTAATGTCGCGCACTGTGTTGGCGCGGATGCCCACCGCGCCCGACTGCGCCGCGGCTTTTGCCATCAGCGGCATGATGCCGCCCTCCGGGCGATATAAAGGCTCTGTTTCCAACGCCTGGCACGATACAATCAGCCCATGATGAATCTGGCGCAGAAGTGCTTCTTTTTCCATTGTGGATTCCTCTTTTTTATATAGCGTTCTCCGGCTTTGGCCGGTTTTTAAATGCGGCGCAGCTTTGTGCCGTCCAGCAGATTCAGGGGCGTATGCGTGGCCTTTGCCAGCGCGCAGGCGCTGCCCGCCGCATCGCCCATGTCAATCACGGTGGGGAGAATGCGTACGCTTGCCTGCATCAGGAAGGTCGCCGAGATACAGCGTCCGGCCACGATCAGGTTTTTTCGTTCCGTGCAGATCATGCTGCGATACGGGATTTCATAGTAGTCACCGTGCTGATAGGTATTCTGATGGAACAGCCCCTTTTTTGAGGAATGTACATCAATATACCAATCCCCTTTTACAAGGCCGTCGGCAAAGCGCGCTTTCGAGGAATAATCTTGCTCGGTAAGAACATATTTTCCGCGCATGCGCCAGCTTTCTCGGATGCCCAGCATATCTGCCGTCCGTAACAGATAGGAATTTTCAAAACCGGGCATCTTTTTTTGTAAAAAGTTTGCCAACCGCCGGATGCGGATGTGCCCTTCCGCCAAAGCGGCCGAGCGTGCTGCGGCGCCGGTATTCTGTTTCATACTGGCGAGATGCGGGCAGTTGAATGCCATGCACCCCGGCTGCCCCGGGATGGAAAACGCCTGATAATAGCGCAGGTCTTCTTCTTCCAGCAATCCTTCCGCCACGCCCTCGCGGAAGGTTGGCTCGAGCTTGAAGCCCCGGCCGTTCACCATCGCGGATTCAAAGAAATATCCCGTTTTCAGCGGGGAGAATTCATCGTGCAACGAAAGGCAGTAAGCACGGTATTTTTCCACATCGATACCGCCCATCAGAAAGCGCAGGCTGCTCACCTGATTGATGCCCTCGGCGTCGCCCGCATCCGCCGGCACCCCGGCAAGGCGCGTAAGCAACGCATCGCCCGTGGCGTCGACAAAACTCTCTGCGCCGACGGCAGCAAGGCCTTCCACTGTCATAAGCACAAGGTAACGGATGCGCCCGTCCTCGCAGACGGCATCCACAAGCGTTGCATCATACAAAAGATGCCCGCCGTGCGCCGTATACAGCCGTTCCAGCGTTTCGCCGAAAACTTCCGGCGCAAACCAAACCATCGTCGTCGTGCCGTCGCGCGTTACCGTACCGTTTTGTTTCAGTGCGTCCTCGATCAGCGAGAACACCTCCAAATGGTCGGTGTAAGTAGGCATCATGGGGCACACCAGCGCGTGGCAGGCCGTGCCGCCGAGCATACCGTATTTTTCCACGATCAGGGTTTTAAGGCCCGATTTTGCGCACTGTATCCCGCATGCGGCGCCGGCAGCGCCGCCGCCCGCGATCACGGCATCATACTCCCCCAGCACGGGAATCTGTTTTCCTGCATACGGGATTCTGTTCATTTTGCGTCCTCCTTGTTTTGGTGCAAATCGTAATAAGTCCGCGCAAAACCGTGCGCCCCGATCTCCGACAGCGCACGTATCCCCGTTTTCCCCAGCTTCAGCCGGCCGAGGTTCAGCATCGGCACCTGATAATCCCGGCTGGTAAGGCCGAGTTTCGTCCACTCGAGAAAGTGAAAATACTCATGGCTGAGGATTACATTTTCCGCATCCCGCAGCGACATCCCGTTTTTCTCGGCCCAGAGCGCGATGGAGCGGGTATAAAGCGTCACTGTGCTTTTCCCGGATACATAATCGCTGAAATACCGCTGGCGGCCTACCACATAATCGATTTCTCTCTCGACGATCTTCAGCCCGCTTTGCCCACAAATCGCAAAGAAATCATAGGAGCCGGCAAACGCGGCAAGCACTTCCTGCGCCGCTGCCGCGCCTTTTTGCCATGCGTCGGCGGCAATACGAGGCCGGTCTTCAACAGGGATTTTCGGATAGCACGGGTCGTAGGAAAGTTCCTGCCCGGCCAGCTCCCGATCTGGAAACGGAAACACGTATTTTGGCATTCTGCTTCTCCCGGATGCTTCGGGCAACCCTGCATAATGCGCGGGCAGTGGCTTATGTGCCGCGCCGCCGTTGTGCCTTGTATGCTGCTCTGCCGCATCCTGTTTTATCGGTGTAGGGCGATCAGTTATCCAGCCGGCGCGTCGCGGCAGCGATTACCGGCGTTTCGGCTGCGTAGCCTTCCATTTCTACTGCCGCGAGGCTATACATCTGATCCTCGCTTGACATGCCCGAAAGGTCGATCACGCGCTTGCCCAGAACAAGGTATACGTTGGGGTAGTTTGCGCCGCCGTCATTGTACACTGTCAGTTCCTCCAAAAGGTATTTCACGGTATCGCGCCACTTCTTCACGCTTGTCTGCCGCACAAGGGCGTTCGTTTTTTGCAGACGAATTACGCCCTCTTCGTCGATGAGGCGCAGCGGATGGTGCGTGGTTTTCAGCAGCCCGAACAGTTTTTTCTCTGTTTTTTCCGCGGTCACAGCCGTCATGTTCTCGCTGTGCGCGGCCGCTTTCAAAGCCGAGGGTTCCATATCGAGGTTTTCCGCCACGATTTCGAGGAGCTTTTCTTCCGATAACTTTTCGGCGCCGCGGTTACCGCTGCGCATTTCCGTTGCGCCCACGGCCGTTGCGCGGACAATATTGCGCTGGCTGTCGACCTCCACCGTCACCTCGATGGTGCCCGGTGCCGCGCCGTTCCGGATCGCTTTTTGCTCTGCCTCACGGCGGACGCCAATCACGTCCTGATCTGTGGGGTTGGTAATGCTGCGTTCCACTGTGTCGCGCACCATTGCAAGCGCTACGCCGATTGTCGAGATTACGGGCGCATTTCGTGCGATACGGTGCTTATGGCCCATTGTTTCGGCCAGATGCGGCACCACGGCCGCCGCGCCGCCGCCGCCGCCCACAAACAGCGTAGTGCGCGGGTCCATATGATAATCCTTCATCAGCTGCGCGGCCACCTTGCTGTTTTTTGCAGCGGCAAACTCCATTACTTTTTTGGCCGCCTGCTCCACCGAGCAGCCCATGTTGTCGGCCAGCGGTTTCCATGCGAGGCGCGCTGCCTCGACATTGCCGCGGGCATAATCTTCCTCATGGACATAGCCGACGATATTCGCGGCGCCCGCCATCGTGAGGCACACCTTTACGCCGTTATCGCATTCGATGCAGGCGTACTCTGGGTCATCCGGCATAGGCTTTATCGCCACAAGACGTGGATTTTGAATCAGCGCCGGGTCGGTGTACACCTCATAATCCAGCCCCGCGATATGCGCGCTGCGCGGGCCGGTATCGCAGGCCTTGCCGTCCCTGAGCTGTACCATGCTGCCGCCGCCGATGCCGACGGTGCGCACATCGAGGCTGTTCAGATAAGTTTTATGTCCTCCCACTTCGGCATACTGGATCATGACCTTGCCATCTTTGACGCAGGAAATATCCGTGGAGGTTCCGCCCACTTCAAAGAAGATGCCGTCCGTCAGTTTTTCGTACATCAGCGCCCCGGCGACACCCGCGGCCGGGCCGGAAAGAATCGTTAAAATAGGCCGATTGCGTACTTCGTCGACCGTCATTACGCCGCCGTCACAGCGCATCACCATCAGCGGGCTTTTGATCGCCGCGTTCTTGATGCTCTGTTCCGTCATCGTGGCGGCTTCCAGCATTTTCGGCATGATACTTGCGTTGATTACGGCCGTGCGAGTGCGGATTTTCAGTCCATATAATTTTGAGATGTCATTGGTGGCCGTAGCGGGCAGATTTTCTTCGCCGCAAACAGCCACCACTTTATTTTCGTTTTCCGGGTCATCGACGCTGAACGCTTCGGCCGCAACAAAGGATTTTGCGCCCTTCTGCCGCAGCTCGGTGATTGCCTTACGGATATTGTCCTCAAGGCCCGGCGCGGCGGTATCCACATAACTGTTGAAGCTGCGCAGGAATTTCCCGGCCGATAGCTCAATATCCCCGATCGTCGTATCGCCCTTGCTTTTGCTTCCCTGCAGGCCGCTGCCCAGCGTCACGATGCCGACGGGCGCCACATCGCCCTCCAGCAAGGCGTTCGTTGCCTGCGTGGTTCCGTGCGCGATAAACATAACGTCTTCGGGGCGGATGCCGCACTTTTCCATCACTTTATGCAGCACTTCCACAATGCCTGCGGCAACCCCCTCCTTCGCTTTATGGGTCGTGGGCACCTTTACGCTGCCGATCACCGTAAAACTGTCGTTGTCGATCGCAACTGCATCGGTAAAGGTTCCACCCACGTCAATACCAATCCGAACTTTCATTAGGGATGTCCTCCGTTTTTCTTATTTCTCCGATCCTTTTTACAGGCCGCCCAAAGGGGCCAGCGTACTGATCCGTTTGGGCCGCCTGTAAAAAGAGACATTGCCCGAAACGAGCAATGTCTCTTTTCGGCAGGCTTTCGCTTAGAAATAGAGCACAGCGCCCAAAATCACGCCGACAATGGAAACGATCCACAGATACGGCAGCATCTTTTTGGTGCAGGTGTTCACATCCACCTCGCAGAAGTTGGCCGTCCAGACATTCTGGGTGTTCGTCGGGTCGGCGCCGCACTGGATGCGCTCTGCGGCAAGGAAGGCCGCCATAACGGCCAGCGGGTTCATCGTGCCGAGGCCGATGATCAACGCGGCAATGCCGGAGCCGAGGCCGAACATGTTCATCGGCCCGCGGTACAGCGCGAGAGGCGCCAGCACGGCAAAGAAGATAATGTAAGTAATCATGCTCTTCGGGGTGACAGCCAGCAAAAACGGATTCAGAACTTCCTTGACCGTAGCGTTCGTCACAGCCAGGAACAAAATGCCGATACCAACCATCAGGATCACGGCCGGGCCGGAATCCGTCACGCCGTCATAGCAGGTTTTTGCCAGCATGTTCATCGCTTTGCTGAAGCCTTTGGCGGTAAACACAAGGCACCAGATGATACCCACCGTAAAGGCGACCGTCACCGGGCATTTGAAAACAGCCACCAGCACAATCGGGATCAGCGGAGTGAGCATAGCCAGCCCGCCGCGTACGCCGGAAAGCTGCTTTGTTTCCGGCACATCCTCTGCCGGGGCAGAGAAAGCGAACTTAATGCCATTGCGCTTAAATTCCACGATCACCAGCGCAATCGTCGCGACGGCAGAGGCAATCATCAGGTAAATTTCAAAGCTCTGTATCTGGGCCACATCCAGCGAAAAGATGCTGGCAAAGGTTTTCCAGTTTGCAATGTTGCAGGCCAAGCCCGTTGTGAACGCCATCAGGAAGATGCAGGCTGCGCTTGCAGCCGGCACACCAACAGAAATCAGGATAGGCAGGATAATCGAGCCAACCATGATGATCGAGCCGAGGCCGCTCAGGGTCGTGAACAGGATGGCGCATGCGACGACCATAATCATCGTGACGACGAAGGGGCGATCTCCGCCAAGCTCCGCGCTCTTTTTAATGATCGTCTCGGTCACGCCGGTTTTGTTCATAAGCTGGCCCAACCATGCGCCGAAGATCACGGCCATAATGGCGCTGCCCATACGGACGGTGCCCGCCTCAAATACTGTGGCGAGCCAGCCGATGGCATTTCCGTCCGCATCTGTCGCAACCATCGGTACGCCGGCGATCACGCAGATCAGCACGGCCATCAACGGAAGGGCCAGAAGCGTCGGGATTTTTTTGGTCATCATCAGCGCGGCAACCGCCACAAACGCGAGAATGATAAGGATGCCTTGTAACATAATTCTGCTCCTTCGGGTTTCCCCATTTTATTTCCTCCGCATTTCTGCGGCAGATCCAAAGATAAGTGCCATCAGGCCAGCACGTTTTCGCAAAGCACCTTCCGGCGCAGCCTGCCCGCCATCATTTTAACAGTCCCGGCGTCGCCCTGCTTGAGGGCGACGATGCGGGGGCAGCTGCCCGGCGGAAGCAGACGCTGCGTGTATCCCGTCAACAGCTCTGCAAAAGCAGCAAGCTGTGCCACATGGCCCGAAACAAACACGGCATCCAGCGAAAAAAGCGTACTCAGCATCGCGATCAGACGGCCCAACATCGCCGTAAGCTGTTCCAGCGTCGGCTCGGCCTTTCGGATTTCCGTGGGCTCCTGCGGCAGGTGCCCGCAGGTATCCAGCAGGCGCCGGATGTCGGCCTGCTCGCCCTGCTGTGCGAGCAGCGAAGTCACATCCGTGCAGGGGCCATCATGCAGCGCGAGGCTACTGCCGCCCTGCGTCACATCAACGACCACACGGCTGCCGATATGAATGTGGGCATGGTTCTCAACGGCATCCGTCGTCTCCTTTTCGAGGATATGGCGGATGGTATACGCCTGACTGTATTCTTCCGTTACCGGGATATGAAACTGCGTCACAAGCGCCTCGCGCAAGGAGATCGTCGCAGAAGAAAAGCCGGTAGAATACATCACGCTGAAATCAGAAGCGCTCATGTCCTCCTGAAACAAAAGCCCGATGCCTTTCATTTTGCCCGCATGCAGTGCTTCGCCGGATACCGCACGAAAAATTGCCGCTGTGATACCCGCAAGCAGCTCATTGCCGGCCATATAATGATCTGCGATTTCCTCCTTGCGGCTGCTTTGCAGCGCCATATCATAAACATACAGCGCAGCGCCCTTTCGGCCAATTTCCGCTACAGCCACAATGCCGTACTGTGGATTGATCTGAAGCTCCTGACGGCTGCGCCCGCCGGTTACGACATAAACGCCGCTTTCCACAAGAATTTGCTGTGAGAGCAGGTCATTTACAATACCGGACACTGTACTGGGCGAGAGGCCCGTGCGCGCCGCCAGTTCGATGCGGGATAAGCTGCCGTTCGTAAGCACCAACTGTATAATCAGCCGCCGATTGGTCATCTTTACATCTTTCAGGCTTTGTTTTTTCATGCTGTATTCCCTTTTCAATTCTTTCCAGCCCCTTATTTCGGTATCCGAATTCGTTATTTCGCTTTCCGAAATAAGCATGGCTATACTATAGCACCGGGCCACTTCCGCTTCAAGAGAATTCTTGGTACATTCCTTCATTTTTCTGTTTTGTGCAAATATTCCCGCAATTTTTTAGGCAATACGCCCGCACACAAGCGAAAAGCGCCGCCCCTCAAAATGAGGGGCGGCGCTTTCTATTTTAGCCTTTTACGCCGCCGGTTTGTAAGCCGGACACAAAGTATTTTTGGCAAAAGATGAAGATCAGCAGCACCGGGAGCAGGCTTGCCACCGACATGGCAAATACATAGCCCCACTGGGTAAATTGGTGCTGGCCGAAAAAGCCGGAAATCGCAATAGGCAGTGTGCGCTTCAGGTTGTCATTGATTACCGTTAAGGCCCACGGAAACTCCTCCCACGCTGTCAAAAAGTTAAAGATGCTGACAGAGGCAACTGCCGGGCTTGCCAGCGGCAGGGCAATGCGGAAAAACACCGTAAACACACTTCCGCCGTCGACATATACCGCCTCATCAAAATCGCGCGGAATACCCTCGATGTACCCTTTAATCATAAAAGTGGAAAAAGGGATCACCCATGCCACATAAAACGGCACAAGGCCCAAAAGCTTATTGGTCAGGTGCAAAAATCCTGCCAGCTGATACTGCGTAATAATTAGCGTTGTGCCCGGAATAATCATCGTGCCAATAACCAACCCAAACAAAAAGCCGCGCCCGAGAAAGCGAAACCGTGCAATGCAAAAAGCCATTGCTGCGGAAATAAACGCCGAGAGCAGCACCGTCAGAAGCGCGACGATCACACTGTTAAAAAAGTTGATATAAAACTTTTCCTGTTGAAAGATGTAAAAATAGTTTTCCAGCGTGACAGTATTCAGCTGCGGGAAAAAGTGCGGTGGATACTCGTACAGCGCGCCGTTTGGTTTAAGCGAAGTGCTAATCATATACACCATCGGCAGCACGGAAAGGATACCGCCCGCCGTCAGAAGAAGATACAGTAGCACATTTTGCAGCGCTTTGCGCGGATGTTTCATTTTCAGCATGCTTTTCACCTCAATTCACAGCGTCGTTTTGCTTCATCACCCGGAACTGGAGGATCGCCAGGAAAATAAGCGTTACGGCGACGATGAAGGAAAGCGCAGCGGCATAGCCAAATTTTCCATTGGTAAAGGCTTTGTAATACATCCACGTTAGCACCGTTTCAGTTTGGTGCATCGGCTTGCCTTCCGTAATCATTTTGACCGAAGTAAAGACATTGAAACCGCCGATCGTCAGCATCACCAGCGCAAAAAGGATTGTACCCTTGATGTTCGGCAGCGTAATGCGGAAGAACTTTGTAAAGCTGCCGCAGCCATCGATTGCCGCCGATTCGTACTGATCCTGTGGGACACCCTGTAACGCGGCCAGAAACACAACCAAGTTCCAGCCCACGCCCTTCCAGATACCGAGCAGCATTGCCACAAACAGGCCGCCCCAGCGCGTATCGAGCCATGCGATATTGCCGCCGGTAAGGTGCACCACCTCGGAGAGAAAATAGTTTAGCATGCCCTCGGTGTTAAAGATGTACTTGAATACCAGCGATACAATCACCCATGAAGTGATAACAGGCAGATAGTATACAACGCGGAACGTGACCCGAAAACGCGGAATCGAGTTGATGAAAACCGCCGCCAGAAGGCCCAATGCCATCTGCCCGGGCACCGTGACCAGCGTATACAGCAGCGTGTTTTCAAACGCAATGCGAAAAGTTTCGTCTGAAAGAACATCGGCATAGTTCTTAAGCCCCAAAAAAGCGTGGTTTGTCATCGAGCCGAGGTCCCATGCGAAAAAACTCATGCCGAACAGCTTCACGATCGGGTAGATCGTGAAAACGGCAAAAGCCAAAATGCCCGGCAACAGCAGTAAAAACACCTGCACCCGGTCGCGCCCGGACTTGATCTCCATAATGGCCTCCTTTATTTAGGCAAATGCTTTCCAAAAAGGTATACGCCGCCCTTCCGGGCGGCGTATACCAAGCAGCCGAGAGTTTACTCGGCCAGCAGGGCATCCGCCTGCTGCGCCAGCGTATCCAGCGTTTTCTGCACATCGGCGCCGTCCTTGATGATCGAGGTCATCGCTGAGGTAAGCGCATCGTCGATCTCAGACCAAGAGGCTACCGGCGGGCGTGCCTTTGCGGTGGTGATGGCCTCAAGGTAAGGCGCATAATCTGCATTTTGTACCGTCTCGCCCTGCAGCGTGTTGATATTCACAGGGATCTGGCCGCACTTTGCCATTTCTTCCTGTGCAAATTCGTCCGTCATAAACTGCATGAATTTCCACGCAACTTCCTGATTGGCCGAAGTGAACATTCCGATGTCCTCGCCGCCCAACACGGAAACCGAGCCGCCCTCGCCGGCCGGAATCTCACAGGTGCCATATTTGAAATCCGGGTAGGCCCCTGCCATTTCTGCCGTCTTCCACGGGCCTTCCAGCAGCATCATATAACGGCCCGTGCCAAAGCCGTCCGTCATCGGCGTATCGCCGCTGTTAAAGCCGCAAAGCTCGCCGCCGGCATACATATCGGCCAGCATCTGCACGGCCTTTACGGTTGCGGCGCTGTTCAGGTATCCGGTAGCTTTCATATAGTCGTCGCTTGTGATCGAGCCGCCGCAGCTCCAAATATAGGGCAGCACATTCCAGCCCGCCAAAGCCGGTTCCGTCAGGCCCCAAACCTGTTGGCCCGCGGCATTTTTGCCCGAAAGCTTTTTCACATCCGCCACAAACTCATCCATCGTGGCCGGGGCCGAAAGCCCAGCATCATCAAATGCCTGCTGGTTATAGTACATAATTTTGGTGTTGGTGTTCAACGCCAGCGCGTAATAGTGGCCTTCGATATTGGCCGTGCTCATAGCGCTTTCCAAAAGGGCGCTGTTGCTGTCGGAGAAATCGCCCATTGCTTCGTCAAGCGCAGTCAAAATCCCTGCCTTCTGGAATTCGGGCACCCATGCGATGTCAAGGCGCGCCACATCCGGCAGCGAATTGGAGCTTGCGCTGACAAGAATCTTATCGTGCAGATCGGCCCATTCGTGGAACACAGCGTTGACCGTAACGCCGGGGTTTTCCTCTTGAAACTTCGGGATCAGCGTGTTCATCAGCGTATCGTTTTCAGCCGACTGTGCACTGTAATTATGCCAGAAATTCAGGGTCACCGGCTGCTGCGGGGCTGCCTGCGCCGAGGATGATGCCGATGCGCCGGAAGATGCCGCCGTGGAAGCGGAAGATGCGCCGCATGCCGAAAGCACGCCCGCCGCCGCGCAGGCTGCGCCGGCAGCCAAGAAAGAACGACGAGAAATCTTTTTCATAAAATAGCCTCCTCCATGTAAATTACACAGTTGATTTTTGGGCTATTTTCGCTTACACTGGGAACTGCGAAAAGGGCCCTCTTCACAGGGAACTTTTTTGCTGCAGCCCACGCGGACTGTCCAGGTTGACGCGGGCTGCTTTTTTTATGTGCTCCTCCTTTCGCTTTTGATATATCTTTACCGAGCCGGCCGGAAGTAGAACGGTCATAGCCGCCGGCGGCTCCGCATCGGATACGAGAGGATTTTCTTCACAACCGGCATGGATACCGCTTTGTGCAAAGGGATCTGTCCATGTGCCGCTTTCCGGCATCGGCAGCGTGATGCATACATTTTTTGCCGAGGCGTTAAGCACCACTTCTGTGTACTCCGTCTCACTCTCCCGCAAAAACGCAAAGGTATCGGCCGCCGAGCTGCACAGGCAGGTTCGGTACGCGCCGTGGCAAAGCGAAGGAGAACGGCGGCGCAGGGCGATTAGCTCTTTGTACCAATCCAGCAGGCGATGGTTTTGCCGTTTTTCGTCCCATTCCATTGCCTGACGGCACAGCGGGTCGTTTGCGCCGCTGATGCCAACTTCGTCGCCATAGAAAATGGCAGGGCATCCCGGCAAAGTCATCTGTAAGGCGATGGCCAGCGCCATCTTGTCGGGCTTCTCCCCACATTCAAAAAGGAACCTTGCCGTATCGTGGCTGTCCAGCGGGTTATACATCCGCAGCATCGCTTCGTAGGGGTAAAGTGCCATCATGGCGTTGATCCGATGATCGAACCCTACCGCATCGATCGTGCCATAGGCGATCCAGTCTGTGACAGCATCCCGGAACAGATAATTCATTGCACAATCGAGGCGGTTGCCGCGGATGAGCCGCCCTGCATCGCCCCACGTTTCGCCCAAGAACATCACATTCGGAAACTCCGCACGGATTTCCCCGACGAACTGCTCCCAAAAGCTGGTGGGCACTTCGTCCGCGACATCCAAGCGCCATCCGTCCACACCGAACGTGCGAATCCAGTATTTTCCCACATCCACAAAATAGCGCCGCACTTCCGGGTTTTCCTGATTCAACTTCGGCATCCACTTGTAGTGCCCTACACAATCGTAGTTAAGCGGCTCGGTGCATACCGGCCAGCTTTGCACAAAGAACCAGTCCTTATAGGCAGACGCCGCGCCATTTTTGACGACATCCTGAAACGGCCCGAAATAATAGCCGCAATGGTTGAACACACCGTCCAGCAAAATCCGCATACCACGCTGATGTACAGCACAAACCAACGCACTTAAATCTTCTTTTGTGCCGAACTGCGGGTCGATCTCGTAATAATCCGCCGTATCATATTTGTGGTTTGACGGCGCCTTGAAGATAGGGGTTAAGTAAAGGCACGTGGCGCCCAGCGATTGAAGATAATCGAGCTTTTGGCAAATGCCTTTCAAATCCCCGCCCATGTAGTTTTCCCGCGTTGGGGTGCTTCCCCACGCTACTGTGCCGGGCGGATTCAGCGCCGCATCCCCGCTGCAAAAGCGCTCGGGAAAAATCTGATAATAGATTTGCCCGCTGCACCACGCCGGCGCGCTGCAGCCGTCGCTCTCGTTCGGCCATAAAAATTCAAAAAAGTTTTTTCCCGCTTCCGGGTTGGTATAAGAGAAGCCTTTTGCGCCGAAGCACACGGTTTCCGCGCCCTTTTTCAAAAGAAAGCAATAGCGCACATAGGCGGCAAGGTGCGGCAGCGCCAGCTCTGCGCGGTACCACACATGATAGGCATCCCGCAGCGGGCAAGGCATAACAAGTTTTTTTCTGTCTGAGGCATTCTCGCAGTATCGGCCCCAGTAAAGCAAGGTCACACTGTCGAAATCATCCCGCGCCGCTATCAACTGGATCGCGAGCTTTTGCCGGCCGATCGGATAAATGTAATCTTCTGTCGGCCGATGTAATACAGCGGAGAGGTTCATTCTATATCTCCTTTAGCATTTTGTTTTGTGTTGAGGCGCGCTCAAGCACTTGCGTAGACAAAAGCACCTGATGCAGGCTTCCCTGTTCGCCTTCGATTTGGGAAATCAGGATTTGCGCGGCCTGTTTGCCAAGCTCAAACGTATCTACGGAAATGCTGGTAATACTCGGTTCGGCGTATTCGGTGATCGGCGTGTCGTCAAAACACAACAGCTTTACATCCTGCGGGATTTTCAGCCCGGATGCCGCGGCCGCACGGGCCGCGCCCAAAGCAATACAATCTCCGCCGCATAAGATCGCATCCGGCCGCTGCGGCCGGGCAAGCAGCGCTTGCACCAGTGCCCGTGCCGCCTGCAAATCGGCCGCACCCTGAAGAACTTCGGCCTCCGCCAGCCCTGCTGCGCGCAAAGTTTGATTGCAGCCAATCAAGCGGTCCCGGCTGAAGGTTTCATGCAGAGAGCCAGCCACATAGGCAAGCTTTTTGCAGCCCTTTTCCAAAAGATGCTGTGCGGCGATTGCCCCTGCCTGTGTATTGTTGATGTCCACCCAGTTCGCATTCCACGCCGATGCATCGGGGTGCCCGATGATGACGCAGGGAAAGTGCTTTTCCCGCAGGAGCTGTAGCAAAGCAGGGTCGACCAACGAAACCGGGAATGCAATGCCGTCGATTTTTTTGCCGCGGATGAGCCGTTCTGCGCTGGCAGGCGTATCCTTTACGCCGCTGGTAATAATGAGGTTGTATCCCCGTTCATGTGCTGCAGTTTCCATGCCGAACACCGTATTATTAAAGAAGGGGTTTGCATACGCGCGGGCATCCACCACATCGATGGCCAGCGCAATCGTCATTGTCGTGCCGTTTGCAAAGCTGCGCGCCATATCGTTTGGGACATAATGCAGCTGCGCCATCGCCGCCGAAATGCGCTGTTCCGTTTCTGCGGAGATCAGGCCTTTCTTATTCAAGACGCGGGAAACCGTCGATGCCGACACGCCCGCCGCCTTGGCCACATCCCGAATTGTAACTGCCATAGCCGCCTCTCCTGTGCAACCGGTTTTTTTCGCAAGCTTCCAATATGTTTTGCAAATATCAGTATTTTTTAAAGATACAGCAAATTCGGAAGTTATTTTTTTCGCTTTTTTATGCAACCGGTTTCATCAACAATAAAATAGCACTCCTCACAAAAAATGTCAACACAAATTTTAGCGAATAGCAAAAATGCCCATCCAATTTAAAGACAGGCATTCGATTTCGTCTCTTCTTTTGTATGTGATAGCTCACTTTTGGGCCAACACCTCTCCCATTTCGCCCAACGAAGCAAAAATGCTGTCCGGCTGCCCCTCCGCCAGTAGAGTCCCTGCGGCTAGGCCAAAGCGGGCGCACGTCCAAAGGCTGGCAGCCGTCGTAAGGCCGTGCACCTGATTGCGCCTTGTCATAATAAACGCTTTGTGCCTTTTTATATGGTTTGCCAAAATACTACGCCACAATAAAATTTTACAAAACCCTTGACATATACAGTCGAACGATATATAGTTTCAACTGTACAGTTAAACTATATAGTTTGGCATTATAAGAAAGGCATCTTTATGAATCTAGAAAAAGAGCTTCCTTTAACGGAAACAACCTATTACATCTTATTGGCGCTGCGAAAGCCGGGCCACGGTTATGCCGTGATGCAGCGGGCCGAGGAGCTAAGCGACGGGCGCGTGCGGATCGCGGCGGGCACGATGTATGGCGCGATCGATCATCTTTCGCGCTGCAAATGGATCGAAGCCGTCCCCTCTGAGGACCCCCGCCGAAAAGTATACCAAACAACAAAAGAGGGCTTTGCCGTTTTGCAGTTGGAAGCCCAGCGGCTGGAGCATATGCTAACCATTTATCACCAGATGCAGGAGGAGCAATAATATGAGAAAGCTGAAAGTGTTTTGGGACTTTGCGTCCGAAGAGGCCTATTTGCACGATATGGCGCAAAAAGGCTGGCTTTTGCAGAACTATTCCGCATTTGGCATATATCATTTCGTAAAGAACGCGCCGCAGGAGCTGAATTACAAAATTGACTATCGCCTATTTTCCAGTACAAAAGAATTTCAAAATTATCTTTCTCTTTTTGAGGATGCAGGCTGGAAACATATTTGCGGCACAAAAAATAACGGCAGCCAATATTTTTTGCCTTGCGGCCCGCAGGCAGGTGATGAGATTTTCTCAGATCCTGCTTCTGCTGCCCAGCGCTACAAAACACTGTATCAAATTTGTTTAACCAATTTTTCTGTTTTTATTGCGTATCTTATCGTTATTTATTGTAGCTACGGTGGAAACCTTTCCGGGCTTGGCTTCCTTACGCCCGGCCTTTGGGAACGTACCGGCGCAGCGTTTTGGGGCGGCTTTTTCTTTGAGTTGCCGTTTGTTATCCTGCGCGTCGGCTGCCCTGTTTTCTTTGCCGTGTTGGCTGTGCTGTACGGTTACTGGGGCGAAAAGGCACATCAGGCTTATCGAAAGCAAGCGAAAAAAGAGGCTGCACAATGAATATAAAAAAGAGATTTTGCATGGGGCTGGCCGCAGCGCTTTGCGCTTCGGTGCTGGTGGGCTGTGGGAGCACGGCCGTGCAGGCGGATACCTCACTTTGCCAAACAGATCTTTCCGCGCTGGCCGTGCCGCAGAACGTACAGATCATTGGCTTGGGCGAGGCCAGCCACGGCGTCAGCGAATATCAAAAGCTGAAAGCCGAGGTGTTTCAAGCTTTGGCCGAGCATAACGGCTGCCGCACCTTTGTCATCGAGGGCGATTTTGGCGGCAGCCTAAAGGTCGAGCAATACATTCATGGCGGGCCGGGCACAGCGCAGGAGGCTGTCGGCGAGATCGGTTTTGCCATCTACCGCACACAGGAAATGGCCGCGCTGGCCGATTGGATGCGCAGCTACAATGAAGCCGCCCCCGAAGGCCAAGACCTTCATTTTTACGGCATGGATATGCAGCGCTATGACAACAATAAGGAATATCTTTTCTCGGTGCTGGATCAGGCCGCGCCGGCGCTGAGCGCACAGTATCAGCAGGCTTTCGCCCCGCTGACGGACGATGCGCGGCCTACGCTGGCATCTGCTGTATTGCAGCAAGGGCAGACGGACGCGCAAGCACTTTTGGATGCGATGGATGCGCAACAGGCAGAAATCACCGCCGCCGTTGGGGCACAGGCGTTTGCTTTTGCGCGGGAATGTGCCAACAGTATTTTGGAATGCTGTGAGCTGACCGCCAGCGGCAGCAACTATAATTCTCTGCGCGACGGCCACATGCAGGAAAAAGTGGATTGGATTTTGCAGCACGGAGATGGCACTCCGATTTTCTTAACCGGGCATAACGGCCATATCGGCAAGGTTTCGGCTGCGGGGTATCCCTGCTTGGGTTCGCTGCTCGCGGCCGAATATGGCGATGCCTATTTTGCTATTGGCACAGACGCCGCCGATACTCGCTTTCAATCGCAAACCGATACCGGCTTTACGGTGCGGCAAATCAAAAACAAAAACGCTTTTACCGCACAACTGGACGAGATAAGCAGCAACTTTTACTATCTCGATTTCGATGCTGCGGCAGCAGATGCAAACTGGCAAAGTATTTTGGCAAAACCGCAGCGTCTTTCGGGCATCAATGTAGGCATCTCCGCATGGCAGCAGTATTTCAGCTTCTTTTATACGCAGACGCTCGTCCCTGCGGACACCTACGACGGGATGATCGTATTTCAAAGCGTTTCTCCCAGCACACTGGCAGCGTAAGCGTTTCATTTTTAACGTTTTCCCTATCAGAAACGTTTTTGAGCCCTTTACGATTTCTTTGGCTTTTGCCGGAACGGGTTAGGATTCGGTTCGATAAAGCTGCTTACGGCAACATCATAAAACAAAAAACGATCGAATGACAAGCATTCGATCGTTTTTTGTTGGTCGGAGCAGCGGGATTTGAACCCACGGCCTCCTAGTCCCGAACCGAAATCGGCAACATTTATCCAATTCAATTTAGCGATATATAGTAGTTTTTCATATTTCATTTTCTATTTGGATCGTTTTGTTCATATTGTATTCACTCGTTTTTTTAACTGTGGCTTGTTATGTGGTCACATTTTACGATAGCATGATGAAAAAAGAGTCAACATTGGGTGCAGAAGTTGACCACATAACCTTTCATGCAACTTATCCGCTTTTGATATAACATACCGCCGACAAAGGTACAAGCCCTAAATGGAAAAGGCGGAAATCATGCAAGAATTGCGTTGCGATAAACAAAGAATCGGCAATGCAAAGCATACCCAAGAATGCACCCGTTAATCTCTGCAAAGCCAGCCGCGCGCCCAAACGTTGCCACAGGCATAGTCCATGTAACTATTATAAGAAGTTGAAATGCAAATTGAATGTTAAAGGACATGTCTGTCTTTCATTTTGCGAAGTGTCGAGCAAATTAAGATACGTCGATTATATATGTTTTTCTTTATACCATCTTTCGCTTAGTCAATTATATGATTTTATTCAAAATGATATCATTAAGCAAAACGGAGATATGAATGAGGAATCACCCCACCAACACGCTCTATTTGCGTGTTGTTTTTCCTGTTGAATATTCTGTCTCCGCAGCACCAGCAGTCCGGCGCGTGAAATCCCCCATTCCGCAGGAATAGGGCCACCAAGCCGGACTGCGAAAACCATCCTTGTATAATGTGAGAGTATCACGACGGACTTCTCGCATAACGCAAGTTTCGTCGAGGACGCAGTGTTCGGCATCATCACGGCGGAAAGCATTGCCAAAGGGCAAACCTCGGCGCAACAGGTCGTCAATGAATGGTACGCCAGTGCCGGGCACCAAGCGAATATGCTGATGTCAAATGCAACCAGCGGTGCCGTCGCGTGTTACAAATCGGGCAAAAACACCTATTGGGTAGCGCTCTACTGGTCTGGATACTACGCAGAGATTGGGGCTGTTGCAAAATAGCTTCTGCATAAAAAATGAGATAGACTTCCCCGAAAGGGGTTGCCTATCTCATTTTTTGTTGTAATCTGAAACTGTCATGAAACAAACACAACATGAACAGTATAGCGG
>JALCRP010000018.1 GCA_022652735.1 Faecalibacterium sp.
TTCTTGCGGAAACTGTATTCAATGTCTGTAAATGTTTCCTGTTTCATGCACCGCGCCTCCTGCTTTTGCTGGTTCTATTATACCATTTTTAAGCTGTGAGGGCATGAATTAAATCAGAGGTTCCCTATGCTTTGCTCGCCAAGGAAGAAGTTTATCAAATAAAGGGTGAATCCCATCCTTTTGCGGCATCCTCGCCGGATGCTAGAGAACTTGCCTCTGAATAGGAAACATGTTGCCTATCCAAATACAGCGCACTGATTTGACCAAAATTCTAAAAATGCGCGAAATAATTCGGCATATTTATGGCTTGGCCCTTTTGGAAAATGCAACAGTCTTATGGATAAATGATACAGAATTGTGGAAGGCAACGTTCGAGGAAAAGGCTGATTCAACACTGATTCAACACCGCGAAACAAAAGCCAGCGGGGAAGCATCGCTTCTCTGCCGGCTTTATCTGTAAAATAGCCAAAAATTCATCATAGATACGAAAAAGAGCCAGACCTTACGATCTAGCTCTCTTGGTCCGAGTGGCGAGAATCGAACTCACGGCCTCTTGAACCCCATTCAAGCGCGCTACCAAAACTGCGCTACACCCGGAAATCTGTCACACTCGGCAATGCCGGCGACATCAGTTAGTATACTCATTTTCTCGTCGCCTGTCAACCCGAACAGGAAAACTTTTTGCCGTGCCTTTTGCCTCCGCGGCATGTCCAAAGAGTGACTTTCCGTATGCGTTCTGTGTTCCCTGCTTTGTTGGCGACCGTGGCATACCCGCGCCGTCAAAATCGTATTTCTTGAAGGTTTCCACGGCCTTTTGCTGCATTACGGCAAAGAAATCCGCTGTCGCCGTGAAAATCGTCTGATTGCAAACGCTGGTTTCGTCTGACGCATACAGCAAATATATTCTCTCAGCCAAACTGCCGGGAAAGGAACGTGGTCGTCTCTGCGGCCATCTTATCGGCATCGGCCCAATGAAGATAGTGATGCCCATTGAGTGCCTCGACCTGTTGGCAGGATTCATTGGAAATGTACGTTTCAAAAAAGCTCACACTGGTTTTTCCGTCTGCGCGCGGGCTCTGTGTGCTTCCGTCACGTGTAAAAAACAGCAACGGCATATCGGGTGAAAAGGCCATTCCCTGTGTTGTATCTATGTTTTGCGCGATATGGTTCATTTGGTCGATCACATTGCAGTTGTCTGCCGTCCACCCTGCAATCCGTCGCTGCATCGCCATGTTTTCATCCGAATAGTAGCCGGCGCTGTTTTCCGAAATGAAATTATCCGGCGACAAAAGCGTGATCCAGCGCATAGCCCCCATCGGGCAGAGCAGCCCCGCAGCGCCGGGAATATGCTCCGGCAATGTCTCGCCAAAATAGGCGTCCATCTTAGGCAGGGTGCAATCGATGCCCACAACGGCAGCCACTTCGTCAGGGTAGGTATTGGCGTAATAAATGGCATCCAACCCGGAAATAGAATGCGGCATAAGGACATAAGGTCCCTCGATATGATCTGCCTGCAGTGCGGCGCGAAGTTCACTTACTATGTTTTCCACAGTACGTGCCTTTGCCGTAGTATCGCTCCAGCCATAGCCGAACGGTTCAACGATCACCACACGGTTATTTTTAGCAAGTCGCTCGGCCAGCGGCATAAAATCGCAAATTGGTGAAGCAGTGCCAAGGCCGGGCATCAGCACAATCGTATGTGCGCCGCTGCCTGTAACATACAGGCTCATGCGCTGGCCGTCTACCGATACCATATCCCCAAGAGGAGAAAAGCGCTGCTTTTCCGCTGCGGTCAAAACCTGATGAATCGCCGTGGAAAGCAGTAGTACCACCGCTAACGCCAAAAAGACAAATTTTGTTACGCGAGCCATGCCTCGCAGTACTTTTTTACACAATACAATTCCCTCGTTTTCCTCGTTAACATAGAATCTTCTGCTGATAAAACGACTTAGCGAAGGGAAATACTGCAAATTTGCAAAAAGCTTTGTTGCGGAAATTGCCGCTGATGGCTAAAATAAATCGGCTCCGGCAAGCCGTTTTCGGTTTACCGAAGCCGTTTTCTCTTTTTCGCCCGTGGGAGCCTGTACCGGCTCCCCTATTTTCAAGCAGCTGCCGGAATCATTCTGCCTGCGCCGCGCGCGCCAGCATCGGCTTCAAATAGTGGCCCGTGAAACTTGCCGGGTTTTCCGCTACCTGCTCGGGTGTGCCCAGCGCCACGATTTGGCCGCCCGCGCCGCCGCCCTCCGGGCCGAGGTCGATCAAATAATCAGCACACTTGATGAGATCGAGGTTATGCTCAATCACGATCACCGTATTGCCGGCATCCACCAGCGTTTGCAGCACCTCGATCAGTTTGTGCACATCCGCGATGTGCAGGCCGGTCGTCGGCTCGTCAAGAATATACACTGTCTGGCCCGTGCCGCGGCGCGCCAGCTCGTTTGCGAGCTTCACGCGCTGTGCCTCGCCGCCGGAAAGTGTGGTTGCGCTTTGGCCCAGCGTTACATACCCAAGCCCTACATCCAGCAGCGTTTGCAGCTTGCGCGCAATCTTCGGCTGATTGGCGAAAAAGGAACATGCCTCCTCCACCGTCATGTTCAGCACATCGGCGATCGTCTTTTCTTTATAGCGCACTTCCAGCGTTTCGCGGTTGTAGCGCGCGCCCTTGCACACCTCGCACGGCACGTATACATCCGGTAAAAAGTGCATCTCGATCTGGATGATGCCATTGCCCTCGCAGGCTTCGCACCGGCCGCCTTTGACGTTAAAGCTGAAGCGATTCGCGGCGAAGCCGCGCAGCTTGGCATCCTGCGTCTGCGCAAACACGTTGCGAATATCCGTAAACACACCCGTATACGTGGCCGGGTTTGAGCGCGGGGTGCGCCCGATCGGCTGCTGGTCGATGCCGATCACCTTATCAACCCATTCCAGCCCTTCCACCGCCTTGCATTTGCCCGGGCGGCACTTTGCACCGTTTAGCTGGCTGGCAAGTGTCTTGTACAAAATCTCGTTCACAAGGCTGGATTTGCCGCTGCCGGAAATGCCCGTCACGCAGACGAACGCCCCCAGCGGAAAATCCACCGTAAGGTTTTGCAGATTGTTTTCCTTTGCGCCGACGACGCGGATACAATGGCCGTTGCCCGGGCGCCGCGCCGCGGGCACCTCGATGCGCTTGCGGCCCGAAAGATACGCGCCCGTGATACTGCGCTTTACCTTGCAGATGTCCTTTACCGTGCCGGCTGCGACGATCTCGCCGCCATGCACCCCTGCGCCGGGGCCAACATCCACAATATAATCCGCGGCGCGCATCGTATCCTCGTCGTGCTCGACGACAATCACGGTATTGCCGAGATCGCGCAGATTTTTCAGCGTGGCAATCAGCTTGTCGTTATCGCGCTGATGCAGGCCGATGCTCGGCTCGTCGAGCACATACAAAACGCCCGTCAGCGCGCTGCCGATCTGCGTGGCAAGGCGGATACGCTGGCTTTCGCCGCCGGAAAGCGTACTCGCCGCGCGCGAAAGCGTGAGATATTCGAGGCCGACGCTTTGTAAAAAGCCCAGCCGCGCCTTGATCTCTTTGAAAATCTGATCGCCGATCTGATGCTCTTTTTCGGTTAGGTGCGGCTCGTTTTTCTCGATAAAATCCAGTTCCTCGCGGATGGACATATCGCAGAATTCCATAATGTTGATGCCGCCGAACGTCACAGCCAGCACAATGGGTTTCAGGCGATGTCCGTGGCAATCCGGGCAGGGTACGCCGTTCATCACGCCGGCAATTTCCTCTTTCATCCACTCGCTGTTCGTCTCGCGGAAACGCCGTTCAAGGTTCGGGATGATGCCCTCAAAAGTATTGCGGTAGGTGCCGCTGCCGAATTCGTTCGTGCGCTTCATCTCAATGCGCTCGTCGCCGGTGCCGTACAGAATGGCGTTGCGCGCTTCCTCGCTCATCTGTTCGATGGGCGTATCGAGCGTAAAGCCAAAGCGTTTGCCCAGCGAAGTATACGCCATCTCACTGATGGAGCCTTCGGCGTAATACCAGCCGCTGGCTTTGATTGCGCCCTCCCGGATGCTCTTTTCGCGGTCAGGGATGACAAGCTCGGGGTCAACTTTCATAAAGGTGCCGAGGCCGGTACACTTTTCGCAGGCGCCAAAGGGATTGTTGAACGAGAACATGCGCGGCGAAAGCTCGTCGATGGAAACGCCATGCTCGGGGCAGGCGAAGTTCTGGCTGAAGGTCATCAGTTCGCCGCCGATCACATCGACCTCGGCCAAGCCATTTGCCAAATTCAGCGCCGTCTCCAAGCTGTCCGCAAGGCGGCCGCGCAGGCCGTCCTTCATCACAAGGCGGTCGATCACGACCTCAACGGTGTGCTTGATATTTTTTTCAAGGGAGATTTCCTCGTCCAGTTCATACAAATTGCCGTCGACACGCACCCGCGTAAAGCCGGCGCGGCGCGCCGCGTCCAGCTCTTTTGCCTGTGTGCCTTTGCGCGCGCGGACAACCGGCGCGAGGATTTGGAACTTCGTGCCTTCGGGCAGCTTTTGGATGGCATCCACCATCTCGTCCACGGTTTGCTGGCTGATAATACGCCCGCAAACCGGGCAGTGCGGCACACCGAGGTTTGCGTACAAAAGGCGCAGATAATCGTAAATTTCTGTCACAGTGCCCACCGTCGAACGCGGGTTATGGCTGGTGGTTTTCTGGTCGATGGAGATGGCCGGCGAAAGGCCCGTAATCTCATCGACATCGGGCTTGTCCATCTGGCCCAAAAACATACGCGCATAGCTCGAAAGGCTTTCGACATAGCGGCGCTGGCCGTCGGCATAGATGGTATCGAACGCGAGGCTCGATTTGCCGCTGCCGGATAAGCCCGTCATCACAATGAGCTTGTTGCGCGGCAGCGTCAAATTCACATTTTTCAGGTTGTGCTCGCGGGCGCCGTGGATGATGATTTTATCGTTTGCCAAAATACTTCCCCTTTTTCCTTCTCGGCTGTGTTTTACGCTCCTGCTCGGCCTGCGAATCGGCCGTCGGGTTTTCGCCCTTGCGCAGGCGGTCGATCTGATCGCGCAGGAAAGCCGCCTGCTCGAAATCCAAAATCTTTGCCGCCTGCTTCATCTCCCGCGTCAGGCGGTCGATGGCCGCCTCGCGCTCGAGCTTGCCCATGCGGCGCGTGTTCAGCTTGGCGTTTTCGGTTTTATCGCTGATTTCCAGCGCATTCTCCTGCACGGCCTTAAGGATCGTGGTCGGCGTGATGCCGTGTGCCTCGTTATAGGCCTGCTGAATGCCGCGGCGGCGCTCGGTTTCTGTGATGGCGCGCTCCATGCTGGGTGTCACCTCATCCGCGTACATGATAACCTGCCCCTCCGCATTGCGGGCGGCGCGGCCGATTGTCTGGACAAGGCTGGTTTCGCTGCGCAAAAAGCCCTCTTTGTCGGCGTCCAAGATCGCCACAAGGCTCACTTCCGGCAGGTCGAGGCCCTCGCGCAGAAGGTTGATGCCCACGATCACATCGATTGTACCGAGGCGCAGATCTTTAATGATCTCAATGCGCTCAAAGGTATCCACCTCATGGTGCATATACTTTACCTTGACATCCCGGCTTTCGAGATAATCCGTCAAATCCTCGGCCATCGCCTTGGTCAGCGTCGTCACCAGCACACGCTGATGCTTTTCGACGCGCGCATGGATTTCGCCCAGCAGATCTTCGATCTGGCCCTCGACGGGCTTGACAACGATCTTCGGATCGAGCAGGCCCGTCGGGCGAATTACCTGCTCGGCCATACGGGTGCTGTGCTGGTGCTCGTAAGGGCCGGGCGTAGCGGATACATACACCACTTGATTCAGTTTGCCCTCAATTTCTTCAAATTTCAGCGGGCGGTTATCAAATGCGCTGGGCAGGCGGAAGCCATAATCCACAAGCGTTTTTTTGCGGGCGAAATCGCCGCCGAACATGCCGCGCATCTGCGGCACCGTCACATGGCTTTCGTCGATAAACATGAGAAAATCTTTGGGGAAATAATCCAACAGCGTCGTCGGCATCGTGCCGGGCGCGCGCCCGGAAAGCACAGCCGAGTAGTTCTCGATGCCCTTACAGATGCCCACTTCCTGCAGCATCTCAATATCGTAGTTTGTGCGCTGCGCGATGCGCTGCGCCTCGATCAGCTTGCCTTCGGCCGTAAACTGCTTTACCTGCGCGTCACATTCGGTGCGGATGCGCTCGATGCCGGCGGCCTTTTTTTCGGCGCTGACGATATAGTGGCTTGCCGGAAAGATTGCCACATGCTTAATGACGTTCTGGCGGGTGCCCGTCACAGGGTTAAACTCGGAGATGCGCTCGATCTCGTCGCCGAAATACTCGACGCGGATGGCAAGCTCCGACATATAAGCGAGATAAATGTCCACCACATCGCCGTGTACGCGGAACTTGTTGCGGACAAAGTTCATATCATTGCGCTCGTACTGCAGCGAGACAAGTTTTTTGCACAATTCTTCGCGCGGCAGCTCCATGCCGGGGCGCAGGCTGATGACCATGCTGCGGTAATCAATCGGGTCGCCGAGAGAATAGATGCACGAAACCGACGCGACGATGATGACATCCCGCCGCTCGGAAAGGGCCGCTGTGGCCGAGTGGCGCAGGCGGTCGATCTCATCGTTGATGGCGCTATCCTTTTCGATATAGGTATCCGTGCTGGGGATGTAGGCTTCCGGCTGGTAATAATCGTAATAGGAAACGAAATACTCTACCGCCGATTCCGGGAAGAAGGCGCGCATCTCCGTGCAAAGTTGGGCCGCCAGCGTCTTGTTTGGCTCCAAGATCAGGGTTG
Organism: Faecalibacterium sp.; assembly: GCA_022652735.1. Taxonomy (GTDB): domain Bacteria; phylum Bacillota; class Clostridia; order Oscillospirales; family Ruminococcaceae; genus Faecalibacterium. The sequence continues at coordinate 6,826 of JALCRP010000018.1, forward strand.
GGCGGCCCGTGCGGGCGATGACGTTTGCCATCGTAAAGGTTTTGCCGCTGCCCGTTACGCCCAGCAAAATCTGGCCGCTTTCGCCGGCCTCTACGCCGGCCGTCAGCTGGTCGATGGCCTGTGGCTGATCGCCTGTGGGCGCAAACGGAGATACCAGCTTAAACTGTGCTTTTTCTTCCATGAGGGCCTCCTTCCCGGGTGAAAACAACCTTTCGTTGTATATCTTGTATAGTATAGCATTGCACCGCGCGATTTTCAATATGCCGGGCATGACTTTTTTTGCTGTCTTATGCCTGTATTTTGGGCCGGGCCAAAATGCTCTGCCGGCAAAGAAAGCCAACCAAAATCTTGTGCACAGCAGCAAAACAGGCCGGGCATTTCTGCCCGGCCTGCCGGTTCAAATCTCGCTGACGACTTTTCCGTGCAGATGCTCGTACATCTCGTGCCGGCAATTTGCCACGGCCATCGTCATATCTACATAGTGCTTATGCGGGCATTCGGGGCGCAGCTCGCTTTCCCACACCTTATGCTCCAGCTGATCGGCCACATACGCGCGCTTTTCGGCGATCGTGGGCAGCTCGGCCACCAGCTTGCCGCCGACGAGGTACGGTACAAGCAGGCGCTCGACTTTCAGCGGTGTCAGCGTAATGATACGTTCGGTAGCTTCCGGGTCAAGGTTCATCACCGTGATAGGCTTGCCCGGCTCGATCACTTCATCCTCCATCGCGATAATATCGGCCTGCCCTTTACCGTCGGCATCAAAAATGCGCCAAGCCATTTTTTTACCGGGGATGATTGCCTTGGCCGACGTATCCGAGCACTTCATTTTCGGGGTATAGGTACCGTCGGCATTTTTCACGGCCACCAGCTTATATACGCCGCCAAACACCGGGTCAGATGCGGAAGTAATGAGGTTTTCGCCGACGCCGTAGGTATCGATCTTTGCGCCCTCGTATACTTCCATATCGAACATTTTCTTTTCGTCCAGCCCGTTCGAGGCCACGATCTTGATATAGTTCTTGCCGACGGCATCCAGCGCCTTGCGCAGCTTTTTCGAGCCACGGGCCAAATCGCCCGAATCAATCCGCGCGCTCTTGACGCGCTTTGCGGGGTCGTTCGGATATTTTTGGATCAGGTAATCATCCAGCTTGATGAGGTTCGGCAGGCCGCTGTCGAAGATGGAATACGTGTCGAGCAGCAGGCTGACAGAATCCGGGTACGTATCGGCAAACGCCTTGAACGCATCATATTCCGTCGGGAAAAACTCGATAAAGCTGTGCGCCACAGTGCCAAGCGCTTTCACGTCGGCGCCGTACTGCATCTCGGCCAAGCAGTTTGCCGTGCCGACACAGCCGCCCACGATGGCGGAATACGCGCCGTCGTTGCCGGCTGATTCGCCCTGCGCACGGCGGGTGCCAAACTCCATAACGCCGCGCCGATGCGGCGTACCGAGGCCCACCACCTTAGTAGCTTTGGTGGCAATCAGGCTGTGGAAGTTCATGGTTTGCAGCAGGTAGGTTTCGATCAGAATCGCGCCCACCATATCGCATTCGATGCGCACCATCTGCACATTGGGATAGCATACGGTGCCTTCCGGCAGGGCATACATGTCCCCTTTCCAGCGGTAATCGCGCAGATATTTGCAGAAAGCTTCGCTCATGCCCTTGGTGCGCAGCCAGCGAATATCGCAATCGTTAAAGTGATAGTTCAGCAAAAAGCGGGCCAGTTTGCGCTGGCCGCAGCTGACAGAATAGCCGCTTCCGCCGGGGTTTTTTCGAAAGAACATATCGAACACAAGTGTTTTATCCCGGAAGCCGTGCAAAAACAGGCAGTTCGCCATCGTGAACTCGTAAAAATCCGTCACCATCGCGGGGTTGTCGTAGTCCTCGTCAGGGAGATAAGGTTCCACCTTATAATCCGCCATCGAAAAGCTCCTTTCGCCTCAAAGCAAGTTGTGTGTATTATAGCACTTTTCGGGGGCTTTTCCACCTACAAAAGGCAAAAATCGCCCAAAGCGACTGCTTTACCGGCACCTCGCGGCCTCTGCCGCGGGCATACGCCCGGAATCTTTCAAGGACAGCCACTCTTCGCCGGCAAAAATCAGGCGAATTTCCAGCAAAGACAGCGCCTGCGCGGCGGCCCGTGTAGCCATCAAATCTTCCTTACTGGGCAGCACGATGCCGTCCGGGTGGTTGTGCGCCAGCACAACACCGGCCGCACCCGCCGTGGCAGCCGCCGTCGCCACTTTGCGGACGCTGACATCCAGCGCACCCGCCGAGCCATCGTCGAGCCATACCAGCCGCAGCAGGCGGCTGCGGTCGTCCAAGGCCAGCATCGCCAGCTTTTCGCGCCCCGCCCCGCGGAAATGCGGTGCAAGATATGCCGCAATTTCCTGTGTAGTAGAAAGCTTGGTGCGGCGGCCGTTCCGGCTTAGCAAAAAGTAGCGGTCGATCTCGGGCAGGCTATGCAAAAAGTGTGCTGCAGCCGGGCCGATGCCCGGCACGGTGCACAGCTCGTCCTCGGCCGCCTCCAACACGTTGGCAAAGCTGCCGAAATGTTCCATCAGCGCATGTGCGATCGGGTTTGTATCCTGCCGCGGGATGGCAAAAAACAGCACATACTCCAGCGCCTCGTGCTCCGCAAGGCTATCCAGACCATACTGCTCTACCCTAGCCCGCATCCGGGCACGGTGGTCGGAATGTATGGGACTCTTAGAGGGCCGTTTTTCCCCGTTTTTTTCCGCAGGCATAGGCTTTCTTCCTTTGCAAAACACTTTACGTCAAATTGTATTTATTATATACTAAATCTACTTTGAAAGAAAGAGAGCGTTTTCGCATGAAAAGCTATACCGCCGGGGCAAACGAAACAGGCGTCCGCCTTTCCCGTTTTGTGGAAAGCGTCACCCACGGCCTGCCCACGAGCCTTTTATATAAAAGCTTTCGCAATAAGCGTATCAAGGTAAACGGCAAAAAGGCCGCGCCCGATACCCGCCTAGCCGAGGGCGATTTGATCGAGCTTTATATCAACGATGAATTTTTCCCCGCACAGGCCGCCCAAACAAAGCAGGCCCCGGCCCAGCGCACGGTGCGCCAGCCGAAGCTGACCGTTTTGTATGAGGACGAGAACATTGCCGTTGTGTACAAGCCCGTCCACCTTTTGTGCCACAGCGACCGCACCGGCGACGCCAACCTTGTCGACGCCTTTACCGCCTATCTGACAGAAAAAGGCGAATACGACCCGCATGCCGAGAGCCGCTTTTCCCCTGCCGTGTGTAACCGGCTTGACCGCGGCACCGAGGGCCTTGTCGTCGCCGCCAAAAACTATGCCGCGCTGCGGGATATGAACGAGATCATCCGCACGGACAAGCTCAAGAAAGAATACTACACCATCACCGTCGGCATCCCGAAAAGCGGGCGTTTCACCGCATGGTGGGAGCACGACGAAGCCCAAAACAAGGTGCGCATCCACGCCCACGAAGATGTGGCCGGCAATTATAAGCAGATCATCACAGATGTGGACGTGCTGCAAACCGCGGGGCCTTTTGCGCTGTGCCGCATTGGCCTCATCACGGGCCGCACCCATCAAATCCGCGCGCATCTGGCGTTTTTGGGCCAGCCTGTGCTGGGCGACATCAAATACGGCAACCGCAAAATGAACGAGCGCACGGGCACTAAAACGCAGGCGCTGTGCGCCGTGCGGCTCACCTTTTTGGATATTCCCGCCGAAAACATTTTGCACGATCTTTCCGGCCGTGTCGTCAAGCTGAAAGACCCTGCCATTCTAAAACAATTCGCCGCGCTGGATCAGAGCGCGGCGAATAAAACCGTTTCAATTTAATTTTGCTTTTCGTGCATCTGCTGCCCGATCTGTTTTTTTACTTTTTGGGGGTTATACGGTCGTAGTGATCTCGCCGTCAGTGCAGTCGAAGATCACAGCATCGGAATAAGCGTAATTTCCCGTTGCGTCGCGCATTTCATACACCATCGAGTAGCTGCCGTCCGGCAGCGGCGCCTCGGCAAAGGCCGTGTTTTCCGTAACGGTCAAAGTTTCGGCCGTGTAAGGCTCGAAAGCGTCGTCGCCGGAGGCCGAGGCTATATACCAAATTGTCGTCAGCTCGTCGCCGGGCTGCAAAAGGCGCAGCTCCTTATCGGCCATGCCGTTTGCGTCGATGCCCTGCCGCGCGCCGAGGATGCTCCACGCTTCGCTCGTGAAATCATAGGCAACCTGCAGGTTGTACGCTTCTCCATTCAGTAGCACGGGCACCGAATACAGGTTATAGTCCTCGCCCTCGAAGCTCAGCTCCATATACACCAGCGCGCCGTCGATGCTGCCCCATACGCCGCGGAAGTTATCATAAAACACGCCGTTTTCCCAATCAGCGGTCATATCGTTATCCGTGCCCAGAAGCATCATTTCATCGTTTTCGGCGTCAACATAATAAAGGGAAAAGCCGATGCCCGCCAGAATATCATTTGCCGCGGGGCCGAGCGTGAGATACGAGACGCCCTCACTGTCCACATCAAGCGGCGCGTTGTCCCATCCCATTGAAGCCAGCGTCTGCTGCTCGGGCAGGGCATCGACATCGCGTTCGGCCAAGTATTCCATACCGTCGTCGTCCAGCTCGCCTGTAAGCTCATAGGCATAGAAATACTTGAACGCCGTGCCGGCGCCAACGCCCGCATAGCCGTTGAAATCGTCCACATCGCCGTTATAGGAGTAGTAGCACGAAAGGCCTGTGGCCTCGGCGCGGTAAGGGCCGCCCACCTGATACAGCACACAGCTTTCAAGCGCATCCAAAACACTTTGCGCCGAGCCGAGCATGTCTGTCGTCTGCCGCGCGAGGTGGCCGAGATCGACCATATTGGTATAGCCCTGCTCTTTTGTATTGCCGCCGTAGTTTTCGCTTTCGGCGGCCGCACGCCCGAACTGTGAGAAAAAGCCGGGGTCAGCGCAGGCGGCGTCCAGCGCCTCGGCGCCAAACGCCTCATAGGCATCCAGCAGAGGAGCCGTTTTCGTCAGATCCGTCAGCGAAAGCGTCACATTGTCCTGCGTACCCTCCAGCTCGCAGCCATGATAATAAGCGTCGCAGATGGCCGTGCCCAGCGCTGCGCCGTCCATTGCAGGGTTTTCGGCCAGCGCGCTCGCCCACTCGGAATAATACCACCCGTTCCCCGGTTCAACCTCCTCCGAGGCCACGAGATAATGCGCGAGGTCGTTAAAGGTATACGCCACATCCACCGTGGCCATCAGGCAGGTATCAAAACCCACAAGCTCCAGCGGAGGCTTTTCGGCAGACGGCGCCCATACACGGGAAAAGGCGTCGTACATTTCATCGAGCGTCAGCGAATCCATATCGTAAAGCTCGTCGAAAGCTGCGCCCGATACACTGCCGCCGCCGTGATTCCAAAAAACAACGGCGGTTTTTTCGGCGGGATAATTTGTGCTGGCGAAATCGAGAAAATCCGCCAGTGTGCTCGTCTCGCCCATGCTGGCCGAGGGCTGCTCGTCCACAAGGTTCAGCCCATCGCTGTTATACACATAGCGCTGGAGCATGTCGGCATCGACAAAGTCGTTCTGCCACGCGGCCGCGCCGCCCGTCTCGATCACGACATTCACATTTTCGGGCAGAGCTGCCTCGGTCAGCTCGGCAAGGTCGGCCGTCGCGCAGCCAGCATCGGTTTCGAGGTTGCTGCCGCAAAGATACCAGTAAACGGCCCATTCGGCCTTTTCGGCCCCGCTGCCCACGGCAGCTTCGCCCGGCGCGCCGCCGCAGCCCGCAAGGGAAAGCAGCATTGCGAACGCCAAAAGCAGGGAAAGACATTTCTTTTTCATGTACTTCACCTCAAATCCCGAGCAGCTGGCGCTTTTTGGCCGCAAATTCTTCTTCCGTGATCGCGCCGGCATCCAGCAGCGTTTTATATTTTTGGATTTCGTTTACCGTATCTACCGGGGCCGGGGCCGCCGCAGCAGCCTCATCGGCCCGAACCTCGCCCGCCGCAGGGTCGATGATATGCATCAGATTCTCAGCCAACGTATACAGCGCGTCGGCTTCCTGCTGATAATCGTTCAGGTAGGAATCGGCGCTGGGATAGCTGCTGTTAAAGGTGGGGCCGCCGCGTTTGCCGTGGAAGTTTTTCCAGTAGGGGTTATCTATGCGCAGTTCCACATGAAAGGCCCGCACCGGCTCGGGCAAATTGAGGATGGGCCGGGGCGGCGGGGGCGGCGGATTGCCGCCGTCGCGGCGCTCGCGCTCGGCGCGCATCCGCTCCATGCGCTCCATACGCTCATATTCGCGTTGCTGCATCACCATTTGGGCGATCTGCGGGGCCATCGCATTCACACGGGCGGGCACATCGCTGGCATAAACGCGCAGCGCGCCCGGGGCGCTTTCAAACAGGGGGCGGTTATCCTCGAGGATGCGGAAGCCTTTGAGGCTTGCCGCCGGGAAGACGATCGCTGTATCCAACCGCTTCAGGCGGAAAAGGCTCTGTTCCGTATCCAAAAGCAGTTCGCCGCTTAAAAGGCCGAAATCATAGCAGAAGTTTTCAGTGAAGGATGCCCGCAAGGGCTGATTTTCATCGTAAAATGTCATGTACTCCCGAAAAGAGTCCACGGTCATCGCTTCCAGCAGCCCATCCGGCAAATCAATTTTAGCGGCGCACACCTTGCACAAAGGCATGCCCGCCACTTTCGTGGCCAGCAGCATCGGCGTCGGGCTGCCGCAGAGCGGGCAGAGCTTTTTGTTATTGCTGAACAATCCCATAAAATATTCCTTTCTTTTGCATAATGGTTACTCCACCGGGGAGCGTTGCCTTTTTTCGGCGGTCAGCGCCGCTGGCGCAGCGCAAAGCCGAACATCCCCAGCCCGCACAGCGAGAGCGCCAGCAGCAGCTCCCACATTACAAGCTGCGAAGCATCGCCCGTTTTGGGGCTGGCGGCCGTATTGTGCGAAACGGTAGTTACCGCCGTGCCCTGCTTTACCTCCTGCTGTGCGCCTTCCAGCATCTGGTAGCCGGATACGAGGTGTGCATAATGAAATGTAGCCGCGTTCGCATCCGTCAGCGTCTGAATCGCAGCGTTGCTGCCGTCCGCCTTTGTGCCAACCAGCAGCGTGCAGGCGGTAGGATACCCCGCCAAATTCAGAGCCTTGTTCATCACGCCCTCGTTGCCGCTGGAAGCTGCGGTTACTACGCCGCCGTTTATTACAATCGCCGTATCGCCGTAAAGGCAGTAGGCCCATTCCGAGGCCAGATCCAGCGTACCGCTGTTGATGGTAAGCGTACCGCCGTTGGCCTTTAGGCAGCACGCCTGGCCTTGGGTTTCCTTTTCGCGGATGGTAAGCGCGCCCGTACTGCTCAGCGTCACGTTTTTGCCTTCAATGCCCGCATAGTAATCATAAATCGTCAGGCTGCCGTCACCAGTAAGGGTAACGTCTTTCTTTTCGCTCTCCCCCGGTGCACAAGCACTGATCCCGTAGAAATAAGATGCATCATCGGGTTGCCCGATTGTATTGGAGCCTTTCAGCACAACCTGCAAATCCTCCTTCGCCAGAATGGCACTGTTTACCCCTTGCCTAAAAGAAATCGTTGCATTGTTCAGTGTCAAAACGGCTGGGGTTTCCCCTGCGGCAGGGGTATACGTTACCGTTCCGGTAATGATATCATTGACCGTAACGCCGCCTTTATTGTCCTCTGTAATCCACACGCCGCCGACACAAACGGGATAGTGCTTGACAAACGTAAAATCCTTGCCTGTTACGTTGCTTGCCACAACATCAAAAGCATCCAGTTTTTTTGTATTATAGCCTGTTGCGCTAACCGCAAGAGTGTAGCCCCCGCCGACAGGCACGGACGAAATGGAAAATACGCCATAGGCATCCGTTGTCACAGTGCCCCCACATGTGATGCCGTCGCTGTTTACCAGATCAACTCTTGCGCTCACAATACCGTCGCCGTCACTATTTTTCACCGTGCCGCTGACGGTATACTTTTTGGTGGTCGCAACATTAACCCACTTATAGCTACCCGCATTATCAGCCTTATAAAGTACAGGGTTTGCGCCGGCGCTATCTGTACTGGCTATGGCAGAAAGGCCTGTGTTACATTGCATCGCGCCCTTTAATGCATAGCTTGTTGCTGCCGTACCGCTGGTGGCCACAAGCGTGCCGCCGGAAATCGTGACCGCTGACGAGGAGAAAAGGCCACAGCTGTCGCCACCGTTCACAGTTCCGCCGGTGGCGATTACGCTGCCGGCGTAAATCGTCACAGTGTTGCCCGGGTCCGACCCAGCCGCTTTCATGCCATAGCTATTACCTACAACTGATGTTCCGCCAATGGCTTCTACCGTGCCGCCGTTAATGGTAATCGCCCCGCTTGCCAGTATACCAAACGTACTCCCCTTCGCCTCGCCGGAAACGCCCTTCACCGTGCCGCTGTCAACGATAATCGCCTCGCTTGCGTAAATTCCAACACTTCCAAGCTGCTCTGAATTGTCGGCGCATTGGGCGGTCAGGCTGCCGTCGTCGTCGCCGCTGTCGGAAATGGTTAAGCTGCCATTGTTAATGTAAATGCCATAGCTGGTGCCGTTGGCAGCCGCCGCCACGCCGGTAACCGTGTTAGTGCCCTGCAACGCTATGCTCAGATCGCCCGAAGCAACATAGATACCGGCCTTGTCCGTGCCAGAGGCATCATTATTCCATGAATACGCCGTCGTAATGGCTGCGCCGCTCAGCTTCAGCGTACCGCTGTCTCTGTCAAAATATGCGGTACAGCCGCCCGTGCCCAAAGTACCGCTGTCCGCCGCCGCATCATTCACAAGGTAGGGCTTTTCGTCGTTCAGCATTTGATTGCCTACATATACGTCCTCAGGGTAGCCCGCCGCAAATACGGGCAGGCTGAGCGCGGGCATCAGCAGCAGCGCCATGCCCAGCCCCAGCAGCCCGCTGAGAATCCTGTGCTTAGTTTGTATCATGATTTTCTACTCCATCCGTTTTCGATTTTGTTACAGCGTATCCAGCAGCTCCGGGAACTCCGGCAGTTCCACAGGCTCTTTGCGGGCGGCACGTTTTAATACCTGGCAGGCCGCCCCCATCTGGCCGCCGAAGCCGCCGAAGCCGTGCAGACGGCTGGGGGAGAAATCGAGCTTCAGCTCGATGGCGGGCCAGTACGGCTCCGTTGTCGTCAGCTTCAGCTTGAAATAATCGTTGTCGGCCGAGTTGCTCGAGCTGCCCACCACGCGCGCGATGGAGGCCAGCGCCGTCAGGCCGCTGTCAAGGCAGGTTTCGCCGGGGTCGTCCGCGCTGTCAACTTTTTTCGTCAGGCGGTAAAGCTCATAGCCCGTGATCTGATCGAAATTGAAAATCACGGGGTTCTTTTCGTCGTGCAGCTTATCATGGATGAGATACAGCGCTTTTTCGGCCACGCTTACGCCCATTTTCAGCTCGGGCAGGTCGGCAAATTCCGCCTCCCAATGGATGGAGGCATAGCGCTCGGCGTTTTTCTGGCGATAGGCCAGATGCGCCTTGATGAAATCCGGCGTCGCATTTTTCAAAAGCTCGGCATCCATTGAGACACGGCCGCCGCACTCCTTGCAAAGCGTCTTTTTCTCGCCGATTTTCACCAGAAACAAACCTTTAACTTCCCCGCCGCACACCGGGCACGGCTCGTTTTTCGTAAAGAAGCCCATATTTTTTTCCTCCTTATTATGTGTGTAAAGCAGGCTGTAGATCAGCTGCATTTCCCATTATCGTGTACCGCCGCCCCCGCCGCCGGAGAAGCCCCCGCCGCCGGAAAACGACGCATCACCGCCGCTGCCCGCCGAGCGCATTTCCTCTTCCATGCGCTCTTCTTCGCGCCGGCGCTCGACAGCACGGTACAAAAGCTCGTTATACGGATCGGTATACAAAAGATACATCTGATAAGTTTCCAGCTCCGGCAGCTGCGCGGGATATACCGTTTTCAGCTGGCCGATCACCTGCTTTGCAATACCGAACAGTGCCGCGTAAACCATGTAATCCTGCCAGAGAAACGTTTCGTTCACGCCGCGTTCGGCGATCAGCGAAAAATCAAGCAGGTAGCGCCGCAGGCCCAAAAGCTCGTTGAGCTGGCGGAAGCCTTCGGCCGTCAAATCCTTCAGCCCTTCGCAGATGGCGCCTTTCAGGCAGCCCTGCTGCACCAGCGCCAGCCGGCCCTCACGCTGCCCCTGATCCACGATCCCGCAAATCGCAGCTTGGCCCGCATTGGCGCAGTAGGTTTCCATTTCCTTCGGCTGCAAAACGCCATCCGCACCCGCCGCACCCAGCAAAAAGGTATACAAAGCTTCGTCGTAGGCGTCGCCCGCGTGAGGCTCCCGCACAAGGCGCAGGCAGACATTTTTGGCATCGGCCGGCGTACTTTCGGGCGCAAGCGCCCCCAGCGCGATCAGGCGCAGGATACGCGCGCCCAAATAATTCTTTTCCGGAAAAAATGCCAGATCCGCACCCAAAACGGCCGTCATATTCAGGTTACCGCCGTTCGGCGCTTCGCGGAAATAGGGCGCTTGTTCCATAAGCTTTTTACGTTTTGCCTTTTTTACCGCCCCGCACACGGCGATCCCTGCCGCCACAGCGCCAACGATGCCCCCGAGCAAAACGGCCGCGCCGAGCCAATCTGCGCCCGTCATCCCGGTATCGTAATCGCTGCCCTCTTTTGCTTCCTGCTCGACCGCATCAAAGCTGCGTGTGTCGGTATGCTGCGCAGCAAATGTCCCTTGTGGGAAGCGCACCATCAGCGTCATGTTCGCGCCACCCTCAAGCGAGGTTTCGGTCCATGCGCGGATGGCGCCATCCTCAAACTGAACCTGCCCGTCATAACCAAACGCCCAGATGTCACAGGCGTCGTCCGTCAGGGGCGTACCATCCTGATTATGAATCGTTATCACCGCATCGGTAGGGAAAAAGCCCATATCCGCGTTGATGAAGCGATAGTTGAAGCCGTCCGCGTCGGCATACGCCGTCACGAGATCATGCAGCACAAATTCGACGGTATAGCGGTGCGCGCCGTACGAACCGATGCCCCAGCAAAGCTCCGTGCCGCCGTCGATTGGAAGCATGCCGCATTTGCCCGCTTTTTCTTCCAGCGAGGCGTCGATGTCCCATGTATCCGGCGGCAGAACGGTATACGAGCCGTTTTCGTCCGAAACGGCATAATCCGAAATGGAAAGGTAGCCACTGTCGAGATAGTCGAGATAAAACTCGGTGCCGTCGTCTACCTCGGCAGAAAACACCTGCGTAATATAGGCCGAGCCATCGGGCCGAAGCTCCACATCCACGGTAAGCTCCGGCACCTGATTGAGTGCCAGCGCGGGCATCGCCAGCATCAGCACAAGGAGGATACTAAAAAAAGCCGCTGCAATCTTTTTTTTCATGGCAGTCACTTCATGCTCGGCATAGCCGCCTTTTCTTCCACGGCCTCGAGATAGGCGCGCGGACGAAAGCCGAGCGCCCCTGCAATGAAGCTGGTGGGAACCATGCGGATCGCACGGTTGAGCTTCGTGACGCTGTCGTTATAGATCAAGCGGCTGGTGCGTACCATCTTTTCGTAGCTGTCGACGGCGTCCATGCATTTTGCGTAGTTTTTGTCTGCCTTTAGCTCGGGGTACCGTTCGGCCACCATCGCGATACGGCCCAGCGCCTCGCTGATTACGTCCTCCTGCTTGAGTACTTCACCCGGCGCAGACTTTGCCGTGATTACGCTGCGACGGGATTTGATTGTTTCGATCATCGTCTGGGATTCGTGTGCGGCATAGCCCTTCGTCAAATCCAAAAGCGCCGTCAGTGCATCAAAACGGGAGGAAAGCTGCACACCGATCTGGCTCATGGCATTATTGATATTTTCATCCATCATCACCAGCCGACGCTGGGTGGCAAGCACCCATAGGATCAAGAGCACCGCCAGTAAAACAAAAATCATCAACGCCTGCATAAAAAATCTCCTTTCGCCTTATTTACAAAAAAGGGCAACGGACGCGGATTACTCCGCATCCGCTGCCGGAATCGGTTTTCAGATATTTGCGGGCAGCGCCGCGCCATGCAGGGCCGCCCTATGCGGTAAGGAAAGCTTAGGCCTCGTCAACATAGGAGTTGGCGACAACTTCCATCATGTCGCCCACCCAAGCGGTAAGTTCATCACAAGTAGCCGTCATTTCATCCAGCTGTTCCTGCGTATAAGCGGACGGGTCTGCAATGACATCCTTTACCGTCGAAACTTCAGTTGCAATGTTGTTCAGGCCGTCGACGACCTCGGTATCCTGCTCCCAGCCGTTCGCTGTGGCGACATCTACCATCTGATTGTAGGCCTCGGCAAGGGTATTGAAGCTTTCCGTCAGCGCGGTGACATCCAGCTCGCCGGCTGTCGAAGTACCGGCATCCTCGGCGGCAACGTCCGCGTAAGGCACGGAAACGACATCCTTCATATCGGCCACCCATGCAATCAGTTCATCGCACTGGGCAGTAAGCTCATCAATCTGCTCCTGTGTGGCCTCACCCGGATCTTCGACGATGGGCTTTACCGTAGAGATCTCATCGGCAATATCGTTCAGGCCGGAGACCACATCGGCATCCTGATCCCATCCGTTTTCCGTGGCGACGCTGATCATATCGTTATAATCGTTGGCCAGCGTATTGTAGCTTTCCTTCAGCTTCGAGACATCTGCCCCGCCGCAGGCAACCAAAGCGGCCGTCAATACCAGAGTTGCTGCCAGAGTAAGAAATTTTTTCATCTTATGTCACTCCTTTTTTTGTTCGTCGTGTTTTTACAGCTTTCGCTGTTCTTCGCGTTTATCCTAGCGCATATTTTCCGAAAAAGGGGGATGTTTGCATGAATCGACCGAGAACTGCATCCAATATACCCTAGGCACGGCAGAGCATTATAAAGAAAGGCGCAAGGTAAAGATCCCATCCTTTGCCGCAAAGCTATACACGCCCTGATAACGCTCTACGATGGCGCAGATACTGTGCACACCGATCCCGTGCCCCGGCACCGTCGTCGTGGGAAGGCCGCCGGAAAATGCAACTTCCCTTTCGCAGGAATTGATTATCTGCAAAAAGAGCCTGCCCATTTTTTCATAGGCATGCACCTCAATGCCGCAGTTTTCCTTTTTTTTCGCCAGCGGCAGACACGCATGCAGCGCGTTTTCGAGCGCGTTGGAAAGCAGGACGCACAAATCGCTGTCGGACACCGCCAGCAGGTGTGGCAGTTTTATATCTAGATTCATTGGGATACCCGCCTCGGCCGCGCGCCCCGCAAAGGCGGACAGGATCAGGTTTGCGGCCTCGTTTTCGCAGTAGATTTGAACCTTCTGCGCCTCGATCTCCGTGCAGATACTTTGGATATAGGTTTGTGCCTGTTCCGTCTTTCCGTTTTTGAGGCAGGCGGAAAGATACTGTAAATGGTGGCGCAGATCATGCCGATAGGAGCTGGCCTGCGCCTGAGACCGGCGCAGCGCGGCAATTTCCCGCACGGCCTGCGTGATCTGAAGATTGAGCGTTGCCTGCGCCTGCTCCATAGCGGCACGCTTTTTTTCTTCTTCCGAATGATACAGCAGAAAAAGCAGGTAGGCCGCCGCACACACAAACGGCATAAATTCCACCGCCGCAGGTACCCCCCGTGTGAGCAGATCGGTATACACCCGTGTCAAATAATCAAACCCATACCCCAGCATAGGGATGGACGCAGCCTGCCACTGTACGCTGCGCGGGTGGGCCGATACCGAGCGAACGGCGGGCGCTACATAATAGAGCAAAAGCAGCAAAAGCGGCAACGTCACCGCCAACTCGGCAACATCCTGCATCTGCGCGCTGCCGGAGAGCAACGCCACCGCCAGCAGCGCCACCCATCGGCGCAGCTGACAGCAGAGATAGGCCGTCAAAACTGAGATCGTAGGCCAAAGCAACCTGCCTGTCAACCCCCAAAGCAGGAGAACCAGCGGAAGATGCATCACAAGCGGATAAAGCTTTTGAACCAGCGCGCCCCCCCCATAAAAGGCAGATTCCGCCCTGCAAAACAAGCATACCTGCAATGCCCGCTGCCAGCGCGCAGCGCTTTTTTCGCGTGGCGGGCACACCGCAAAAGGCCGCGGACAGAATGCTGCCGTACACCCCCACCGCTATATCATTAAAAAGAGAAACGCTTATGTTCACAGCAGCACCTGCTTGCCCCGAAATGCATACTCCAGAAATTCATTTTTGATCTCGGTATATTTTCCGTGCGGGATGGGTACCTGCGCAAGGCATGCCATTGCGATTTCGCGATAGGTGATGTTTTGGATGTACTCCATATTGACAAGATACGAGCGATGCGGCCGCAAAAAGTTCGGAAACTGTGCCAACTGAGCGCCCAGATCATCGAGGCTCCCGCTGCATTCCACCACTTTGCCGCTCGTCAAATGCAGAATCAATGTCCGACCGATCACCTCGCAGTATTCCAACTGCGTGAGCGGGACGCGTGTGATTCCAGTTTTGCACCGCAAAATCAGGCTGTCCGTTTTTGCTTTGGCGCATTCCGACAGGGCTGTATCCATCAGGCGAAAAAAGCTTTCTTCCCAGATGGGCTTCATCTGATAAAAATACGCCCCTACTGCATAAGACTGCACTGCAAACTCTGCGGAGGAGGTCAGAAATATAATTTTCACATCGGTGTCGTATTCCCGGATTTCTTTTGCGGCTTCGATCCCATTTTCACCCGGCATCACAACATCCAGAAACAGAATATCGAAGCGCAGCCCCCTTTCAATGCCGGTCAACAGGTCAAGCGGGCTTTGAAAAGCCGTGTACTGTATCTCCTGATTTTTTGCCACACGATAGTTGTCCAGCAGCACACTGATCTCGTCCAGCATAGGCAGCTCGTCATCACAAAATCCCACTTTTATCATGATAATAAGTCCTTTTCATTGCGGTTTTCTGATATATTTTTTCGCGTACTTTCAATGTAAAGGCTTTTGTGACGCCTCGCAAGCCTATCGCCGCAGGCTGTCGTTTTATCGTCACGAACGGCAAGATTTGACAAAACGTTTGCGCTTTTTGTAGAATAGTAGAAATTGCCGCGCTCCGGGCCTCCTTTGGTGCGGCACACCGCCGGGGCGATTAAAAAGGGAAAGCTGTACCGTCATGGAAATTGTCATCGTTGAGGATATGGAATCCGATTTTTCCGCGCTGCAAGACGCCATAACAGACGAAATGACCTTGCAGAAAGTGGAATTTCGCATCCGCTGGTTTCCGGCCGGGGAGCTGTTTTTGGCTTCTCTTGCTTCCGGGCCATGCGATCTCTTATTTTTAGATGTGCTTTTGGGCGACTGCATGAATGGAATGGACACTGCCCGCGCGGCGCGCCGCGCGGGATTTTGTGGGCCTATCGTATTTACGACAAGCGAACGGGAATACGCAGTGGAAGGCTTCGAGGTACAGGCCGTTGATTATTTAGTCAAACCGTATTATCCCGAGCGGGTGCATGCCGTACTGCGGCGTATTCTGGCCGCGCTGCGTGCACGGCAATATCTTACCGTGCAGCTTGGCCGCACACAGCGGCGCGTGTGCCTTGACGATCTGATGTGGGCCGAGGCGCAGGGGCACTCCCTGCTTTTGCACTTGCAGAGCGGCGAAACGCTGTGCGCTTATCGCAGCTTTGAGGCGCTGGCGGCAGAGCTGCCGCCGCAGGCCCGATTCCAATGTTGCTGCCGGGGCGTTATCGTAAATTTGGAATTTGTGCAAGGCTTGCAAAATGGTGATTTTTTGCTGACGGACGGGCAAAGAGTGCCCATAAGCCGTCCGAAACGGACAGAAATGCAAAAAGCCCTTTCGGCTTATGCAGTCGAAAGGGTTCGAGGGGAGATGACACCGTGACGGCGGCGCGTACACTAGAGCTTTTGTTTTATTGCTGTGTTAACCTTCTGCCGGAGCTACTGCTGATTTTGGTGGCGTGTCGGGATTTTTTGCGTTTTTCCATGCAGACGACGACAGCGCTCTCGATGGGCGTTTTGGCTTGCTATTGCAGCTGTACAATCGCCTATGACGCAGGCGCACTTTCCTATTTGGCGGCGAATGTTATCTTAAATGTCACTTATATCCTGTTCGGCGTATTTCTTACAAAGGATAAGCCGTGGCAGCTTTTATTCGCGCTAGGGATGATTCTCAACTACGGCAGTGTCTGCTCGATTACGGCGGCAGGCTTGTATCATGTGCTGAACCTGCCGGGCACAGAGTTCGGATGGTATTCTTCGCTCATTACGCTGGCCGTTGCTGCCGTGCTCTGGCCGTTGTATCACTGGATGCTGGCACGAAAAATGCGTCCGTTGTTTACACGTGAGGGTGCAGAGGAAAGTTGGCGCATCCTGTGGATCGTACCGGCATTTTTCTGTGTCATCCACTATTTCTGCATCTGGACTGAGGGCGGGAATTACGCCTCTCGCCCGCTGAACGTGCTCTTTTTAATGTTTCTCAACCTTGGTGCCGCTTTTATCTCTTGTCTGGTTGCCTATACGGCGGATGTACGTGCAGAACGGCTTCGCCTCGAAGCCGAAAATCAGCGTTTTGCTATTGAGGCAGCACAATATGAAAACCTGAAAGAACGCATGGAGCAGACGCGCCGCGCTCGGCATGATCTTCGCCAGCACCTGCGGCTGATTCAGTCGTATCTGGATACCGGCAATGAAGCGGCTCTGCGAGACTATATTCATGCCTATGGCCAATCTCTGCCCGCCGATACAAAAGAACGCTACTCTCAAAACATCGTGGCAGATAGCGTGGTGCGCTATTATGCCGAACAGGCCGAGGCAAAGGGCATCGCCTTTTCGGCGCAGTTGGAGTTTCCTTCGGCTTTATCTTTGCCGGAGCCGGATTTATGCGTAGTGCTCGGAGATTTGCTCGAGAACGCGCTGGAATCCTGCGAAAGGCACATCGAAGATTCTCCCTCTGTCCGCCTCGCCGGGAAGCTGATCGGCACGCAGATGCTGACGATCGTCGTAGACAATTCCCCTGCCGACGAGCCGAAGTGGGAGAAAGCCGCCCTGATCTCTTCGAAGCGCCACGACATCGGCACCGGCACAGCGTCGCTGCGCGCAATCGCAAAGCGCTACGGGGGAGAGGCAGATTTCCGTTGGAAGGATGGCGTTTTTTCCGCTTCCATCGTGCTGCTGCTCCGTCAAAAAGACGGCTGCATTTCCGGTTAACCCTCGCATCCGGCCCCTGCAGACAAAAAGAGGTTTTCGGTTTTCTATTTTTTCACATCCTGCTGCTCTCTAAGCTGTTGCTGCGCATATTATCTATAGAAGCTTTTACATGCAGCCCTATTCCCATCAAATCCGGGCGCATCTGGCGTTTTTGGGCCAGCCTGTGCTGGGCGACATCAAATACGGCAACCGCAAAATGAACGAACGCACAGGCATTAAAACGCAGGCGCCGTGCGGCTCACCTTTTTGGATATTCCCGCCGAAAACATTTTGCACGATTTTTCCGGCCGTGTCGTCAAGCTGAAAGGCTCTGCCATTTTAAAACAATTCGCCGCGCTGGATCAGAGCGCGGCGAATAAAACTGTTTCGAATTAATTTTGCTTTTGCGTCGGGCTTTCTTCAGAGTCCGGCGCTTTTTCTTTGTCCGGCACTTTTTCCTTGCCGATGTCATACTGCCGGCACTGTTTTTCCAACAGTTCGCGGTAGAAGCCGCCCGCCCATGCATTTTGTTCTTCGCGGTAAATACGGTTCAAATCATCAATTTGTGCCGTGCGCAGCAGCTCAACAAAATCTTTCAGAGGCATCGGCTTAGCATAATAGTACCCCTGCATAAAGCGGCAGCCCATCGCGCCAAGGCGATCCGCCTGCGCCTGCGTTTCTACGCCTTCCGCGATCACCGGAATCTGCATTGACTGTGAAAGCCCGATGATGGCACGCAAAATCTTTTGGCTGACCGCATCGTTGGGCGAATCCTCCAAAAAGCGCAAATCCATTTTTAGCACATCCACGGGGATGTCCTTCAGCGTGTTCAGCGAAGAATAGCCGCTGCCGAAATCGTCCATCTCGATCAGAAAGCCGGACGCCTGCAAACGCTGTAAAAGCGCGCGCTGTTTCGGCACATCCAGCATCGCTACGCTTTCCGTGATCTCCAGCTTGAGTGACCGTGCCGGAATCCCGTATTTCACCACAAGCCCAGTAAATATGGCATACAGATCCTGCGCATAAAAATCCCGCGTAGAGACATTGACCGATATGGAAAGCGGCACACACGGCATGTGCCCCCGCAGCTTTTGGATTATCTGACAGGCAAGATCCCAGCAATAAAAGTCCATCTGCGGAATCAGGCCGTTGCGCTCAAACAGCGGCACAAACGCCCCGGGCGCCAGAAGCCCAAACTGCGGATGCTGCCAACGTACCAGCGCCTCCGCGCCCACCACGGCCCCGGTATGGTAATCGTACTGCGGTTGAAAATACAGCACAAACTGCTTTTGCGCCAGCGCCAGCGGAAACTGCGACACCATTTCATTTTCGCGCAAAAGATCGCTGCGCAGCTGGTTATCATAATAGGCAATCTGCCACTGGACATTGCCGCGCAAGCTGCCGCAGGCCAGCAGCGCGCGGTCGCACATCACCTCGACCGGCACGGTACGGTCCGTCACCTCGTAAATGCCAAAGTGGTTCACAATGGCGATGGGGAAATTTACCTGCCGGTGTGTGGCGGCTGATTTTATGTAGAAATCCTTTTCCAAACAATATTCCTTCGGGGTGCAAACCGCAAAATGGTCGCTTTCCAAGCGGCCTGCCACGACATCCGTCTCCCGGATGGCCTGCAAGTGCTGGCCGATGGTCATCAAAAGCTCATCGGCGGCGGCTTTGCCCATCATATCATTAATTAGCTTAAACTGCTGAATGTTGGTGACGATAATATAAAAAGCACGATTGGGATATTTCGCCAGCAACTTTTTGGTCTCCTGCATAAATGCCTGTTTATTGTAAATGCCGGTCATCTCATCGTGCGTAACACGATACTGCTCCTTCAGATAGGCCTCGACGCCTTCCGTTACATCCTCCATAACGAAAAAGCAGCCCATTGCGCGGTTCTTTTCATCTTTCAGGCGCACGAACTGCGTCTGATAGTATTTTTCCGCGATCCCCTCGCCAAGCTTCAGCTGGCGGCGAAAATCCTGTAAAAAGCAGGATTTTTCCAGCTGCAATGTAGTTTTCCATGCCTCGAGCGTAGGCTTTTTTTGCAGCGAAAACCATTCTTCCGCATAAGAGTTCGTGTAGATGCATTCCCCGTAGCAATTAAATAAGAGCACTGCCGATTTGCTATTGTTCCAAACCAGACGGCGCATACCGTCGATCATCTTTTGCGGCAGAAAGCGGAAGGTAAAATAGCACAGCAAAACCGCCGCCGGGCCAAAGCTCAGCACCGAATAATCCAACGGGAAGCGTGTCAGCAGGAATACCGCATTCACCGCCGCAACACCGGCGACCACTAGGCAAAGCATAATGTACTGCAGCTGATACAGGCGCGGCGCACGTATCAGCTGGCGGATCAGGTATACAAAGATGACCGCCGTTAAGCCATAGCAAAGCAGCATATGGCCAAGCAGGCCGATCTGCGTTTGAAACGTCCAACAGCGCATATCGCCCAGATAGAACGGATACAGCCGATAGGCATGCCCAAAGATGGGATTCAGTAGGCTTGAAACGCTGTCGATAAGCAAAAGCACATAGATCGGCGCCGGCAGACGGGGCCGCCGCGTGTAAGCCAGAACAAACCGCAGTAATGCCGCGCATGTCCATGTAAAGCACACCAAATACAGGGCATAAAACAGATTTGCCGCAACCTCGGCCGCCGCAAGCAGCGCAATTTCATAAAACAGAATTGCGCCAAACGCCGAAGCCAGCATGAACTGCATGGGCCGGCAAATCATGTTCTTTTGCCGTCTGCAAAAGAGCAAAGCCACGGCAAGCATAATTTCCGTTGCGATAAAAAGGATCAGAAGCATGGATTTGAGCACCGTAATGGCCCCCTTCCGCCCAGCGGGAAAGCCGCGGCGTATTAAGCGCCGTTCCTTCAGTTCCCTCTTTAGATTATTCCACGAAAAAGCTCGATTCGCAAGAGGCAGTTTTGTGCAGATTTCCTTTTTCCCATCTTTTCTTAAAAAAAAACGCCCTGAGCAGGTTTTCTAAACCTTCTCAAGACGCTTTCCTTAGGTTTTATCGGGCAGGCACTGCCTGTGCTGCCGCCCACTTGGCAAATTCTTCGTCGGTGCAAAGCACTGTATGAGTTCCCTCTACAAGGTGCTCCGTGCCGGCATTATAGTCAATGCCGCTGGTGGCATAATCGTAGCTTTCCGCCACACGCTGCTTTTCCACGATGGGGTTCGGGCACGGAATGGCCGAAAGCAGGCTGCGGGTATACGGATGGATCGGGTGTGTAAAGATTTCCTCCGTCGTGCCTGTTTCCAACAGATGTCCAAGGTGGAGTACACCAATGCGGTCAGAGATGTATTTCACCATAGAAAGATCGTGCGCGATGAACAAAATCGCCGTGCCCGTTTCCTGCTGAATATCTTTCATCAGGTTGACGACCTGCGCCTGAATCGAAACATCCAACGCAGAGATGCATTCGTCGGCGATAATGAGCTTCGGGTGCATCACGAGCGCGCGAGCAATGCCGACGCGCTGGCGCTGCCCGCCGGAGAACTGGTGCGGATACCGCTCGGCGTGTTCGGGCGCAAGGCCCACCTTTGCCAGCATCTTTTCGATAATCTCCTGCCGCTCGGCCGCGGTCTTGCAGCTGTGATGGATGTCAAGGCCCTCGGCGATAATGTCGCCGACCTTTTTGCGCGGGTTCAGCGAAGCCATCGGGTCCTGAAAGATCATCTGCATCTGGGTACGCAGCATCTCATTTTGGGCATGTGTCAGTTTGCCGCTGATGTCCTCGCCGTTAAAGCGGATTTTGCCGGCGGTCGGGTCATACAGGCGGATCACGCTGCGGCCGATCGTAGATTTGCCCGAGCCGGATTCGCCCACAAGGCCGTAGGTTTCGCCCGGGTAGATTTGGAAGCTGACATTATCTACGGCTTTTACCGTAAATTTGCTGCTGATTTTGAAATACTGCTTGAGGCCCTCAACTTCGAGAAGCGGGGCAGTTTTGGTTTCAGACATGCTGTTCCGCCTCCTTTTTCATGCGCTCAATCCGCGCGGCAAGCTCCGGCGGCATTTCTACCTTCGGGGCGCGCGGGTCAAGCAGCCAAGTTGCTGCGTAATGCGTATCCGAAACCTTGAACATCGGCGGCTCTGCCTTTTCGTCGATGTTCAGTGCCTGCGGGTTGCGTGCCGCAAAAGCGTCGCCGGGCACCTCGTGCAGCAGGTTCGGCGGCGAGCCGGGGATGGTGTACAGGCGCTCGTCGTCCGTGTCCAGATCGGGCATAGCGGAAAGCAGGCCCCACGTATACGGGTGCTTCGGCTCGTAGAAAATCTCGTTAATCGTGCCGATCTCGACGATCTTGCCCGCGTACATAACGTTGACATAATCGGCAACCTTAGCCACCACACCAAGATCGTGCGTGATATAAATGACGGAAATGCCGCGCTCTTTCTGAACCTTGCGGATCAGCTCAAGGATTTTCGCCTGAATCGTCACGTCCAGTGCAGTCGTCGGTTCGTCGCAAATCAAAAGGTCAGGGTCGCACGAAAGCGCGATGGCGATCACCACGCGCTGGCGCATGCCGCCCGAAAGCTGATGCGGATAGTTTTTCATGCGCTTCTCCGCGTCGGTGATGCCTACTTCTTTCAAAAGCTCGACCGCACGGTTGTATGCCTCGTTTTTTGCCATGTGGAAGTGCCAAAGCATACCTTCCATGATCTGCTTGCCGATTGTCATAGTCGGGTCAAGGCTGGTCATCGGGTCCTGAAAAACCATCGCCATACGCTTGCCGTTGATGTGGCGGCGAATCCACTTTTTATCCTTTTGCAGGATGTCCACCTCGGCGGGCGTACCGTCGGCGTGGGTATAGCGGAACGTGATGCTGCCGCTGTTGACGACGGCGTTCGAGGCCAAAATGCCCATTGCGGCTTTCATCGTGACGGACTTCCCCGAGCCGGATTCGCCCACGACCGCGACGGTTTCGCCGCGGTGCAGCGTCAGGTTTACGCCGCGGATGGCATGCACAGGGCCGGCCGTCGTCTTAAAGGTGATGTCCAGATCGCGCACCGACAAAATCTCTTCGTTTTCTTTCATGTTGTGCGCCTCCTCACATTTCCTTCAGTTTCGGGTCAAGCGCTTCGCGCAGGCCGTCGGCCACGAGGTTGAAGCTCAGCATCAGCAGGGCCATCACCACGATCGGCGGGATGATCTGATACGGGTGCGTTGTGAAGCTGTTGAATCCCTCGGAGATCAGCGAACCCAGCGAGCACTGCGGCACCGGGATGCCAAGGCCGACAAAAGACAAAAACGCTTCGGTAAAGATGGCCGTCGGGATGCTGAACATCACCTGCGTAATAATAGGTCCGATGATGTTGGGCAGCACTTCGCGGAAGATAATGAAGAAGCTGCCGGCGCCCAACGTGCGGGAAGCCAAAACGAACTCCTGCTCCTTGAGCTTGAGCATTTCGGCACGGGCGATACGGCTCATGCCAATCCATTCCGTCAGCATGAGGGCAAAGATGATCGTCACCATGCCGGGCTGCAAAACCAACAGCAGGAGCGTCACGATCACAAGGCGCGGGATACCGTTTGCAATTTCCAGAAAGCGCTGCATCACGCTATCCACGATGCCGCCGAAATAGCCGGAGATCAGGCCGTAGCTCATGCCGATAATCATATCAATCACGGCGGCGGCCACAGCAATAATGAGCGAGACGCGCGCGCCGCTCCATGTGCGCGTCCAGATGTCACGGCCAAAGTTATCCGAGCCGAACCAGTAATAGGTATCGCCCAGATCTTTGCTGACATAGCCGTTGATAAGCTTCGAGCCTGTCGTGGTAGACATGTTCTCGCTGCCGTCAAAGATGCCGAAGTTTTCGAGGCCCGGCACACGCGGCGCAAGGTTTTTTTCGCTTAGCGTCTGGCCGGAATAAGTATAGCTCGTCATGTGCGGGCCGACGATGGCCATCAGCGTAATCAGCACGATAAAGATTGCGCCAATCACCGCGCTTTTCTTGCGGAAAAAGCGGATGCGCACATCCTTCCAAAAGCTCTGCGCGGCAAAGTTGGTATCAGCCGCCAGCACACCGTCACGGTGCTTGAGCTGAAAATCTTCCGCGGTAAAGGAATCGGCCACAGCGGCCTGTGTACCGAGAACAGCAGAATCTGTCATGTTGCACTATCCTCCTTTGCCAGACGAATGCGCGGATCAATGATGCCGTACAGAATATCCACCACCAGCATGATGCCGATGTACATAGCGCTGTAGATAAAGCTCAGCGAGATCACGACGTTATAATCGTTCGACTGAATCGCCGTGACAAGCAGGCTGCCGACGCCGGGGATGGCGAAGATTTTTTCCACCACAAGGCTGCCTGTCATCAGGTCGACGATCAGCGGCGCAAGCACCGTTATGATCGGGATCAGCGCGTTGCGCAGCGCATGGCGGAAAATCAGCGCCGGGCCGGAAAGGCCCTTGCTTTCGGCCAGCAGCATATAATCGCTGCCCAAAACCTCCAGCATCTCGCTGCGGGTAAAGCGCGCGATGGATGCCATCGTAAACATGGAAAGCGAAATGCTGGGCAGCACACTCGACTGGAAGATTTGCTTTGCGCTGAACAGCATCGGGAACCAGCCGGCCTTGAAGCCCATCGTATAACTCAGCGCCAGCGCGAATACATACGAGGGCACGGATACGCCGATTACCGAGATCACGGTACAAAGCGTATCCAGCGGCGTATCATGCTTGAGGGCCGCTATGATCCCCAGCAAAAGGCCCACAAGCGCGCCCAGCGTCACGGCCATGCCGCCGATGCCGATGGAGATCGGCAGGCGGCTTTGGATCAGCTGCGAAATCGGCGTATTTTTCGAGATATTGTAGCTGACGCCGAAATCGCCGCGCAGCATATTTACCACATACTTGCCAAACTGCACCGGCAGCGGCTGATCGAGGCCGTATTTGGCATACAGCGTGGCGCGCTGGTCGTCGTTCAGCTTTTCATCGTTGAACGGCGAGCCCGGCATCAGCTGCATCAGCCCAAACAGCACGAGCAGGATTGCCAGCAACGTGAAGAACGAAATAATCACGCGCTTCAGAATGTATTTCTTCAAGGTTCCTGTTCCCCTTTCTTACTTGGCTTTGAAGACGCCAAAAGTCCGCACAGCGGTTTTCGTTTGCCGTGCGGACTTATTCAGGCGTTTGCCGATCCGCCGATCAGGTTGCGGATTTTACCGTATCTTTATAAACACGGTTCAGCGCAACCGGGTGGAACTCGATGCCGGTCACAGCGCTGGAAACCATCTGTGCGTTGCACTGTGTATACAGCGGGAAGATCACAGCCTGATCCATCACGATCTTCTCGGCATCGTACAAAGCGCTCCAGCGGCCCGCCGCGTCGGTGCACAGATCGCCGGTGGTGCACTCTTCGATGATGGAATCGTAATCGGCGTCGCTCCACATACCGTAGTTGTTGGAGTTATCCGTCACCCACATGCCAAGGTAGGTCATCGGGTCAGCATAGTCGGGGCCCCAACGGGTCAGGCCGATCGTGAAGTTGCCTTCCTGCAAATCGAGCACACGCTGCTTTTTCGGCTCAACAACGAGGTTCAGCGTCAGGCCGGGCAGCGCGGTTTCCCACTGCTCCTTAACAACCTGTGCAACCTTCTGCGGCGCGTCGTCAGCGTCAACGACCATATCGAACGCAAAGGAATCCTTGCCCAGCTCGGACTTTGCTTTTTCAAAGTACTCGGTCGCTTTCGCGGCGTCGTAGGTGCACACATCGGAGAACTTCGTCTGGTCGCCCGAGAAGTCAGAGCCATCAGGGCCGGCGGCAAAATCCATCGGGACGGCGGTGCAGGTCGGCTTCGAGCCGTCCTTCAACACATCGGTGCAGATGCTGTCGCGGTCAAGCGCCATCGTCAGCGCCATACGCAGATTCTGGTTGGCCAGCTCCGGCACAGTCTTGATGTTCGGGGTGATATACCACAGATAGCCCGCGCCGACCGTCTTGAACTCGGGGTCGTCCGCAACCTGATCGACCTGCTCGCCGTTCAGCAGCGTGATGTCCAAATCGCCCGCCTGATAGCTCATCAGAGCCTGCTGGCTGTCCTTGATGACCTGATAGTTCAAAGCGCCCAGCTGTACGCGGGAGGCATCATAGTAATCCGGGTTCTTCGTCAGATGGAAAGCCGTAGCGGCCGGCTCGTAGGTATCGAGGATAAATGCGCCGTTGCCCAGAACGGTATCGGGGCTGGTGCCGTAAGTATCGCCGCAGCTCTCAAAGAACTTCTGGTTCATCGGGTAGTAGGTGGGGAAATACATCAGGCTCAAGAAGTAGCTGACAGGCACGTTCAGCGTAACCTGCAGCGTCTTTTCGTCGACGGCGGTAACGCCCAGCTCGCTGGGGTCCTTTTCGCCGGCAATGATTTCGGCAGCATTCTGCACCTGGCCGATGTCGCTGAGCATGTAAGCATACTCACTGGCGTTGGCCGGATCGGCTGCGCGCTGCCAGCCAAAGACGAAATCGGCGGCCGTCACGGGGTCGCCATTCGTCCACTTCGCATCCTTCAGGTGGAAGGTATACTGCGTACCGTCGTCGGAAAGGTCGTAGCTGTCGGCAAGCGCGTTAACGGCTGCGCCGGATTCGTCCATCTGCATCAAGCCGTCGGTATAGCAGGCGATCACCTCAAAAGAAGTGCCGTCCGTAGCAAGCTGCGGGTCAAGGCTCTCGACTTCCGTTTCGAGCATGATGTTCAGGGTGCTGGCATCGCCGGAAGCGGCGGCAGAAGCGCCCGAGGCAGCCGTGCTGCCGGCGGCAGAAGCAGCCTTGTTGCCGCAGGCGGACAGAACACCGGCGGCCGCGGCCATGCCGCAAACCTTCAGAAAATCACGACGTTTAATCATACGTTTCATAATACTTTTCCCTCCTGAATAAAAAGAGACGCAGAATTCCACGATCGGTACTCCTGCGTCCTCGTGTGCTTTAGTATAATACAGTAGCGTAAAAAAGCAAACGTTTTTTGTGGGTTTTACCGAAGTTCGGAAGGTTGCATACAAATTCGGAAAACGCAAGTTTAATTTTTGACAGTTTTTTCCCGATTTTGTGTGTCTGTCGTGTACAGACATTTTGCAAGCTGTTTCCAGCGGTTATACATTTATTCGGCATTTCTGTATTCTTCACATGTACATGTACTTCATTTCTCCAAATTGAGTATTTATGCAGGGTTTCCTTTTGCTTTTTCTTGCGGCGGGGCGATAAACCTGCTATCCTGAAGATCAGCAAACGGAAAGAGAGGCAGAAAACATGGATTTAGAGGCCCGAAAAGCCGCCCAGCGGCGCGCCGGGAAAGCGGCGCGCCGTGCCCTGACGCCGCAGCAGCGGGCCACAGCCAGTGCTGTAATCTGTGCTGCGCTGGCCGAACAGCCTGCCTTTGTGTGCGCGGGCACCATTTTTGTCTACCGTGCCCTGCCCGAAGAAGCCGATTGTGCTGCACTTTGCCGCGCCGCGGCGGCGCGCGGCTGCCGCGTAGCCTACCCGTATTGCCCGCAGCCGGGGCGAATGGAAGCCTATCAGCCGATCATTTTGCCCGAACCGGAAAGTACGGCCGCCGGCACGGCTTGGCAGCCGGATTGCTATGGTATTCTCTCCCCTGTGCCCGCGGTTTCCACGCCGATTTTGCCCGCCGAAATCGATCTTGTACTGGTGCCGCTGACGGCATTTGACGCGCAGGGCGGGCGCGTCGGCATGGGCGGCGGCCTGTACGACCGCTTTTTGCCCTTATGCCGCCACGCCGTAAAGATCGGCGTTGCCTTCGACATGCAGAAAGTGCCTTTGGCTGCCTGCGGCCCGTGGGATGCCCCGCTCGACATGGTTGTTACCGAAGCTGCGATTTACCGGGCCGCAGGCCGCTAAGTCCACTGTATTTTCGGCGCTGACGCCCGCTTTTCCGCATAAAAAACGCCCCGTGCGGCGGCTTTTGCTGCTGCATCGGGGCATTTCTTTATCCCGTATTACGGTTTTTCGGCGCACGCCGAAAGGCCGCGCCGTCTGCCGCATTTTGCGGCCATACGCTTAAAACTCCACGCCTTCGCGCGCCGAGGTTCCCTTATCATAAGGATGCCGGCGGCAGCACATTTCTGTGCTGTAATCGGCCCGTGCCAGCATCCAATCGGCCGGGGTGCGTCCCGTCAGCACAAGCTCCTGCCGGGGCGGTTTTTCCAGCACGGCCTTTTGCAGCAGCGCGCGGTCGACCATATCCAGCTGCCACGCGGCGCAGGCCTCGTCCAAAAGCAAAAGATCCGCCGGGGCCGCCATCGCCGCGCAAAGATTTTCCGTCTGTTCCTGCCGGGCGGCGGCCTTTTCCGCTTCGCTCATCTGAAAAACAAATTTTTGCCCGGGCCGGCTGCGGATTACCACAGCGCCCAGCTTTTCTAAAAGCGGAACTTCCCCCGACGGAGAGCCTTTCAAAAATTGCAGGATTACCACGCGCTGCCCGTGGCCCAGCGCGCGCAGCGCAAGGCCCATCGCCGCAGTCGTTTTCCCTTTTCCGTCGCCCCAATATAAATGTACCATTCCGTTTTCCATTTTCCGCTTTTCCTTCCCGGCGATGTCAGGCAACGCCAAAGGCCGGCACGCCGCGTAGGCGTTTTAGATCGTTTGCCATGTATCATTGGCAATATCGTATGTAAAATACGTTTTGCCGTCCAACGATACGGCATAAATGCCCAACAGCCGCTCGGCAATCACGCCGTTTATAGAAGAATCGGCAAAGCGAAGCTCCACTTGATAGCAAGTGGTATCCTGCACCGCGCGCTGCGCGGCATCTTTCATGTTCCATTCCAGCGGCGCGGCGTTATCCAGCTTCATGCCCTCATCCATTACCCCGGCAGAAACCAGATGCGCCGTCAGCGCGGCCACGGCGGCAGATTCGTCAAGCGTTTTGCTCTTACCGCACCCGGCAAAAAGCAGTGCTGTGCAGGCGAGGGCAAGCAGGCAGGCAAGCATTCTTTTCATGATTTTCTCCGTTCTCTTTATCAGAAATGGCGGGCTTTGCCTATCATACGAACCGGGCAGGGGGATTATTTCAGGCACCCGGCAAAAAGTGAAGATTTTTTGCCTTTCTGCGTCTTTTCTCGCTTTGTGGCAGAATACACCATCTCTGCGCGAGCAAGCGAAAAACAGTTGTGGTTTTTGGGCCGGCCTTTGGCGCATACATTTTTTTCGTTTCGTGCTATACTGAAAACCAAAGCCACAAAAGGAGGGCGCATTATGCCAAATCACACCCTTGCCCCGGGCCGCTTTTCTCTGCCGGCGCTGCTGCGGCAGCTGGCGCTGGCGTTTTCCTTGGCCGCGTTTGCCACGGTGATCGGCTTTTTGTTTTTACGGGCCGGTTTCCCTGAAACAAATATCGTGCTGATCTATCTCTTTATGGTGGTCGCCTGTTCCTATTTTGCCAACGGAAAGCTGGCCGGCGTAAGCTGCTCAGTGCTGGGTACGCTGGCCTTCAACTATTTTTTTACCGAGCCGATTTATTCCTTAAAGGTATACGATCCGAGCTACCTTATCACCTTTTTTATCATGACAGTCGTTGCCGTAATTACCACGGCGTTGACGGTATCCATGAAGAACAGCGCACAGGCCGCCCGCGAAAAAGAGCAGGAGGCTACCGCTTTGTATCAGCTGGCGAACCGCCTTTCCGACGCTTCGTCCATGTCTTCCATCGCCGAAATAGCCGCTTCGAGCGTGAGCGGAAGCTTTTTTTGCCGGGTGGGCTGCCTTTGCTTTGGCGAGGGCGGCGCGCCGGAGGCTTCTTTTTGCCAGCAGGCAGCCGATGGGCGGATGGTGCGGCGGAAAATAGGCCCCGCCGAGGATTTGGTGGCTTCGCTCAAAAATTTACGCACAGCCAGCGCCGTAAACGGCGAATTCTGGGATTATCCCATCTACGGCGGCAGTGTGCTGCTGGCGGCGCTGCGTATTCCTGCCGAAGAAGCGCAGCGCTTTACACAAAACCAAACACAGCTGCTGCACACAATGCTCGAAAATATTGCCCTCGCAATGGATCGCTGCCGCGCCACGATGCAGCAACTGCGCAGCCATGAGGAGGCAGAGCAGGAGCGCTACCGTGCCAACCTTCTGCGCGCCATCTCCCATGATCTGCGTACGCCGCTGACAGGCATCATCGGCACGGCCGAGATGCTCGAATCCATGCTGAAAGGCCGGCCGGAAGAATACGCGCTTTCACAGGACATTTATCAGGATGCAACATGGCTGCATTCCATGATGGAGAACATTCTGAGCCTGACACGCCTGCAGGATGGGCATCTGGCGCTGAAGAAACAGCCCGAAGCAGTAGAAGAGATTATCGGCGGCGCGCTGGCGCAAATGGAAAAGCGCGCGCCCGATTACGACATTCAAGTACATATCCCAGAGGAACTTTTGCTGGTTCCGATGGATGCGCGCCTTATCGAGCAGGTGCTGCTGAATCTGCTGGACAATGCCGCCAAGCATACGCCGCCCCACGGGGAGATTGTACTTTCCGTGCAAACGGGCAGCGATAAAAAGCTGGCTGTATTCACGGTGGAGGATTCCGGTTCCGGCATCCCGCCCGATGATCTGCCCGTAATCTTTCAGCCATTTTATACTTCGCGCGGGAACCTGCCGGATGCGCGCCGCGGCAACGGCCTTGGCCTTGCGATCTGCGACGCCGTGGTAAAGGCACACGGCGGCACGATTTCCGCCGCCAATCGCGCCGACCGCACGGGCGCCTGCTTTACGTTTACCCTGCCGATGGAGGAAACCAGCCGTGGAAAACAGTAAAATTCAGATTTTGGTCGTCGAGGACGACCCGCAGATTCGCAATTACATGCTGTACGCGCTAAAAAATGAAGGCTATGGCTGCGAATATGCCGGCAACGCACAAAACGCGATGCAGGCCGTCGTAGAGGGAAACTTTGATCTCATGCTGCTGGATCTCGGCCTGCCGGATTACGACGGCATGGAAGTAATCCGCAAGCTGCGCAGCTTTTCCGAAATGCCGGTGATCGTAGTTTCCGCGCGCGATCAGGATAAGGAGAAAGCCGCCGCGCTGGATGCCGGGGCGGATGATTACCTCACCAAGCCTTTTTCCTCGACGGAGCTGCTGGCGCGCATCCGCGTTTCGCTGCGGCATCTGTTCCGTATCCACAGCAGCGAAGAAAAAAGCACGTTAAACGCCGTGGGCGGCCTTATGCTGGATGCCGGGCGTCATCTTGCCCTGCTTGACGGCGCTGAAGTGCACCTGACGCCGCTGGAATACAAAATGCTGACGGTTCTGTTCCAAAACGCGGGCAAGGTGCTTACCTCGAGCTATCTGCTCAAAAAAGTTTGGAGCACCGATTTTACGGGCGATACACAAGCGCTGCGCGCGCTGATGGCTTCCCTGCGGCGAAAACTGGAAAAGAACCCGGCCAAGCCGCGTTATATCCTGACAGAAATCGGCGTAGGCTACCGCCTTGCCGACGAATAATGCATTTTTCCGGCTCGCCGGCTGCGTAAAGCAGCCGGCTTTTTTTCTCACAGCTTTCTCACAGGCTCTTTCACAATCCTCACACTGCCTTCACAGCGCGCGCAGTATGCTGATGTCAGAAAGAGAGGGTTTTGTATGGAAAAGAAAATTTCAGACGGTACGGGCGAGCCGCTTGAGCTTTGTGTGCAGGCTAAGCAGCTGCTTAACGCCGGGCACTACGAGGCTTGCCTCACGCTGGCCGCGCAGGAAATGGAAAAGCACCCAAGCTCTGCGATACCGCACAATATATACGGCGTCGCCAAAGGCGCGCAGGGCGACACAGCTGAGGCCCTGCGCCATTTCCGCGCTGCATGGGCGCTTGACCCTACTTATTTGCCCGCGCGCTGCAATCTGGATTACTGCGGTTCTTTATTTTTTGGGCAGCACTATGTTCTGGAGGAAGCCGAATGCCATATCTGCCTGAAAAGCGGTGCCACGATTACGCACGATTCGTATGGCATCCAACATGTAGAAGGAGAATGAACACGCTATGATAATCCAACATAAACAACCCGAAAAGCACTACATCATTATTATTGGCTGCGGCCGATTGGGCGCAGGGCTGGCCAACGCCGCCGCCACCAAGGATCAGGATGTGCTGATTCTGGACAGCGCAGAGGAAGCTTTCCGCAAGCTGGATTCCTCTTATGGCGGCCTGACGATGACCGGCGACGCAACAGACCCGGACGTTCTGCGCGAGGCACAGATGGATCAGGCCGATGCCGTGATTGTCGTCACCAACAACGACAGTGTAAACATCACCGCAGCCCAGATGGCCAAAAAGCTGTTTGGCGCCGCGCATGTTATTGCCCGCCTGTACGACCCCGACTGCGCCTGCGTCTATGAGGAATTCGGCATTGAAACGATCTGCCCTGCCCAACTCAGCGAAGCGCAGATCTCGCAAATGCTGCAAAAAGGAGGCAGCGTCGCATGAAACAAAAGATTTTGCTTATCGGCGGTTTTTTGAAAACCACCTGCCTTGCCGCCTCTTTGCTCGAGCAGGGCTATCCCGTAACCGTCATCAACGAAAATGCTGCCAACTGCACACATTTTGCCGAGATGCGCGGCCTGACGGTAATCCACGGAAACGGCGCGCGCCCTTATGTTCTGGCCGATGCCGACGCCGAGAATATGGATATTGCCATCGCGTTGACCAACAGCGATTGTGACAACCTCGTCATCTGCGAGCTTTGCAAAAAGAAGTTTCGCATTTCCCGCACCGTTGCGCTGGTAAACGACCCGAAAAAGACCTCCTTTTTCTATGCAATGGGGATCAACTCCGTCGTATGCGCTACCAACGCAATCACGGCGATTATCGAGCAACAAGCTCTGATGGATGAAATGACCACGCTGATCCCGATCGGCGAAGGGCATATCAATGTAGCCGAAGTTCCTATCCTGCCCGGTGCGCCTGCCGTAGAAAAGAAACTGTGGGAGCTGAATCTGCCGAAAGAAGTTATCATCGGATGCATCCTGCGTAACGATCACAGCATGATCCCGCGCGGCGATACGCGGGTTTTGGCCGGCGACATGCTGGTTTTGATCTGCTCGGCGGCACAGCAGCTTCAGGCTGTGCACACGCTGACCGGGAGGGCTTGATATGGCCGAAAAGATACGTGCGGCCTGCATCCGCCGAGATGGCAGCGTATACGGCACACTGATGATGCTGATTGGGCTTTTGACGCTCGTGCCGCTGTGCATATGCCCGTTTTATCCACAGGATAGCCGCTATTTTTCCGCTTTTCTGGCGCCGGGCGGCCTTTCCGCTTTGGCAGGGCTGCTTTTGTGGTGGCTTGCCCCTCCGGCAAAGCTAGCGATCAGCCGCCAGGAAAATGCGGTTTTCAGCAGCTTGACCGTTTTGTTTGCATGGTTTTACGGCATCCTGATCGGTGCGCTGCCGTTTGTGCTGGGCGGGCAGCTGTCGCTTCTGGATGCGCTGTTTGAGGCCGTCAGCGGCTGGACGACAACGGGCCTTTCCGTCATGGACGTTTCCGTTACGCCGCACATTTACCTGTTTCACCGCAGCTTCATGCAGTTTTGCGGCGGGCTGGGCTTTGTGATGATGATGGTAATGCTGGTACAGAAAAAACAATCGATGGAGCTGTTCAGCGCCGAGGGCCACCCCGACAAACTGATGCCGAACCTGCGCAAAACCGCGCAGGTGATTTTTAAGATGTACCTGATTTTTCTTATTGTCGGCACGATCGCTTACGTGGCGGTGGGCATGCCGCTGTTCGATTCGATCAACCATACGATGTGCGCACTGTCCACCGGCGGCTTTTCCACGCGCCTCGGCAGTATCGGCGAATACAACAGCTTTGCCATTGAGCTGGTAACTGTTATCCTGATGCTGATCGGCACCACAAACTTTGCCGTTCTGCTGCTGGGCGCGCACCGCCGCTGGAAGCAGTTCTTCCGCGTAAGCGAGGTTCGCTTCATGTTTTTGCTGCTGGCGATTTTTACGCCGATGCTGACGTTTGATTTGATGTCCGAAATGCACATGGGCGCCTTTGAAAGCCTGCGCCGCGCGCTGCTGGACGGCGTTTCGGCGCTTTCCACCACGGGTTATTCCTCGATGGCGTATGGCAAATGGCCCGCATTTTCGCTTGCCATCCTCATTTTAATGATGCTGATCGGCGGCGGTATCGGCTCGACGGCCGGCGGGCTAAAGCTGACGCGCGCCTACCTTTTGCTCCGCATGGCGGGCATCCATATCCGCAAGCGCCTTTCTTCGCCGCGGCGTGTCTGCGCGCCAAGCTACTATAAGGCGCAGGGCCCCGCCCCGATCGACAATGCGCTGCTGGCCGATACAACCGGCTTTGCCTGCTGCTATTTCTTTCTATTTGTCGTCGGCAGCCTGCTTTTGACGCTGGCCGCGCACTGCAGCCTCACCGAAGCTATGTTTGAGTTTTCCTCTGCGCTGGGCACAGTCGGGCTTTCGATCGGGCTGACGGCGCCGGGCACTTCCGGCGCTGTCC
Organism: Faecalibacterium sp.; assembly: GCA_022652735.1. Classification (GTDB taxonomy): domain Bacteria; phylum Bacillota; class Clostridia; order Oscillospirales; family Ruminococcaceae; genus Faecalibacterium. The sequence continues at coordinate 40,486 of JALCRP010000018.1, forward strand.
TGTTGATTGAAATGGCCGGCATGCTGCTTGGCCGATTGGAGATTTTCCCGATCGTCGCCGGTATCTATGCCCTGCCGCGGTTTGTGTTCCGCAAAAACAAATGGCTCTTCGGTAGAATGTGTGGGTAATAAAAAGTGAATAAGGCCTTGCGTAACAGGGATTCTGCTATGATTCTTAATGTCACAAAAGAAATCAGGAAAGCAGGGTCACAAGGTGCGCATTAAG
>JALCRP010000019.1 GCA_022652735.1 Faecalibacterium sp.
TTCCAAGGCAGAGCGCCATATGCGCAAATGGCTGGAAAAACGCCGCTATCAGGTGTTGTTTCTGGATGGCTGCCATGAGAATTTTGCCATGCTGGAAGCTTGCCCCACGCAAAAGGCCTTTGGCGGCGGCGAAAGCACGGATAAGGAAGAACGCTGCGCGGGCGGCAGCTGGTGGCCGGAAGAGCTGCCCACCGAAAACGAGCAGAACGACTGCCGTGCGCGCCTTGCCGAAAACGACAATACCGTAGATTACATCCTGACGCATGATGCGCCGGAGCGCCTGATGGATTTTGCCGGCGTGAAGCAGGCAGAGATGAGTACATTGAACGCTTTTTTTGACAGCTTGCTGGGCACTGTGCAATATAAGAAATGGTTCTTTGGCCGCTATCACCGCGACCTTACCGTTTCGCCTAAGGCGCGCTGCCTGTTTACCGATGTGGTGCCGCTGGAAGAAAAAGCCTGAGGCCCGGCAGAGCGTTATCCTTTTGCGGCAATAGGAAATGAAAAATCCCTGTGCAGAAAAGCTCCTGCACAGGGATTTTTTTATAGGATGTCCGGCATCGAAGAATTGTTGCAAAAGATGCATAAGTAAGGCAAGGCGACACTCTGCAAAAAACGCATATATAGGATATTTTTTCTAAAATCAAAATGCCGCACAAACGAAACGGAAAGCACGATCAGGCAAAGACGCCGGCGAACGCCAGCAGCGCTTTGCAGCCCGCCCACGCCGCGGGCACCAGCAGCCCCGGCAGAAAGTTCGCCACCTTGATATGGTAGCTTTCGCCGGCCAGAAAGTTGACGCCGATGCAGCCGACGAGAATATACCCGGCCGCGCAAATTTCACGCAGAAGTTCGCCCTGCAATACGGGCGCCAGCAGCCCTGCGCCCAGCGTCAGCGCGCCCTGATACAGCAGCACAGGGATGGCGGAAAAGATCACGCCCGGCCCCATGCCGGCCGCCAGCACAATGCTGGTGATGCCATCCAGTACGCCTTTTGTAATCAGGGTGCTTGGGTCGTGCAGGAGGCCGTCGCTGATGCTGCCCACGATCGCCATCGCGCCCACACAGTAGATCAGCGTACCGTTGACAAAGCTCTGCGCAAAGCCCGTAAGATGAAGCTTTTGCTCCAGCGTACCGCCAAGGCGGTCAAGATGCTGCTCGATGCCGAGGCTTTCGCCCACCAGCACACCAATCACAAGGCTGAATACCAGGATCAGTTCGCCCGAAGAAGTGATCTTGCCCGTGGCGGTGTCGACACAAAGCATATTGCTTAGCGTGCCGCAAAGCCCAATGGCGATCACGGCAAGGCCCGTGGCTTTTTGCACAGCGGCCTCCAGCGGGCGGCTGATGCCTTTTTTTACAAGCAGGCCGGCGCAGCCCCCGGCCACAATCATTGCTGCGTTGGCAAATGTTCCAATCATTGTTTTTTCGCGCGGCCGCACTGCCGCGCCCATCCTTTCCCTATTTAACAAAAAACAGGCACACCGCGGCAAAATGCGGCGTACCTGTTTATTTTACGCTCGGCGTGCGTTATGCGCAACCAAAAATCCGACAAAAGCGCGGCTTACCAGTTGTTCACCGCATGCTCGGCGAAAGCATAAAGCTCATTTACGGCAAGGCGGGTGCCGTCGTCCAGCACGGCAAAGCCGTCGAAGCGGCCGAACACCTGATGGCACACATTATCAATAAACAGTATCTTGGTTTTCGTGGTGCGGTCGTAAGTAGGCGTAAGTGTCAGGCTGATACGGCCCGCATCGTCCTGCAAGCGCCAAGGCTGCATCCAATCCGCCTCATGCGTAATAGAAACGCGGCCCAGCTTATGTGCCTTGCCCGCATAGAACAGCATGTTTTCTGTGGCGCGGGAGGTATCGCCAAAGCCGCAGCCAAGGTTGAAACCGAATACGCTCCCATCTATTTCGCCCGTCCCGTTCGACCAAAACCATTCGTTATGAAAAGGCCATACCCCACGCCCCCAATCCAGCAGGCCAAAGCTATCCGCAGGGGAGAAGGTATAGGTTTTTCCACCTTTGCGCGCCCATCCCTCGGCGCGCATGCAGTTGATTTTATGGTTGTAATAAAACTGTGTCGGCTTTTCGGCAAAGGGGATGTTGATGAGCACAGCCTCGGGGTTTTCGCGCGTCAGGGTGATTTTGGCCTCAAAATCATCCTTGGCGCAGCGCAGCGTCCGTACGCCGCTTTGCACCTGATACTCCATAAAGACGCCGTCTTTGTCGAAGGTCAGGGTTTGGTCGGCGTCCGCATCGGCGGGCATGTGCAGGCTGCTAAACGGCAGCGCCAGCATGTGATCGAAGCGCTCGATCCATTCCCCTTTGCGGAAATCGAACAGCATGATGCCCACCTCGCCCGCATAGCTTGCATGGCCAAAGGTGAACTGCAGGCAAAGCTGCTGATTCGACACCTGATAGAAATCCCATTCCTTGATGCGAAACGGGCTGGCATGAATATCCCCGCGCCGATACGTAAGCATCGGGCGCGTAGAATATCCGGGGTTCGGGCGGCCGTGCGCATCCAGCACAAAGCCCGGCTGCGTGAAAAGATGCTGCTGCATAAAACCCTCCTTCTCTAATATGAAAAAGCAAAAGTGCTTTGCATACAACGTAAAGGCAGGCCGAAAGGCGCGCTTAGTTCAATGCGCCGGCCTTCTCAAACAGGGAAGCCACCCCTTGCGCCAGCAGCGCATGGCCGGGCGCGCAAAGGGCGGGATCATCCGCCAGCAAAGCAATCGCCTCGCTTTGGGCGGCCTGTAGGGTGCGGCTGTCCGTCATCAGGTCAGCGATCTGTAAATCGGGCAGGCCGTGTTGGCGGCTTCCAAAGAAATCGCCGGGGCCGCGGTGCTCGAGATCATACTGCGCCACGGCAAAGCCGTCGGCCGTGCCGCATAAAAAGTGAAGACGCTCCTTCACGGCGTCGCTTTCGTGGTCGCTGACAAGAAAACACCAGCTTTCGGCAGCGCCGCGGCCCACGCGCCCGCGCAGCTGATGCAGCGCAGAAAGGCCGTAACGCTCGGCGTTTTCGATCACCATGACGGTGGCGTTCGGCACATCGACGCCAACCTCGATCACCGTTGTGGAAACAAGCGCATCCAGCCGCCCGGCCTTGAAATCCTCCATGACGGCTGCTTTTTCCTTCGGCTTGAGCTTGCCGTGCAAAAGGCCGATACGCGCCGCGGGCAAAAGGGCTTTGGCCGTCTGTTCGTAATAGGTTTTTACGGCGGAAAGGCCCAGCGCGGGGTTCTCCTCGATAGCGGGGCAGACGATATATACCTGATGCCCGGCCACGATTTCCTGCGCAAGGAAACCGTACAAATCCTTGCGGCGCGCGCCGTTGATATAGCGTGTTTTTACAGGGGTGCGCCCCGGCGGAAGCTCATCCAGCACGGAAATCTCCAAATCGCCGTACAATAAAAGCCCCAGCGTCCGCGGGATCGGCGTCGCGCTCATCACCAAAAGATGCGGGGCCTTGGCCTTTTCGGCCAAAAGGCCGCGCTGGCGCACACCAAAGCGATGCTGTTCGTCGATCACCGCGAGGCCAAGGCGGGCGAACTCCACCCCCTGCGAAAGCAGCGCGTGGGTGCCGATCACGAGGTCGGCCTCGCCGGCGCGAACGGCCGAAAGCGTCGTGCGTTTTTCGGCGGCGCGCATGCCGCCCGTCAGCAGCGCGACACGGATATTAAAGGGCGCAAGCGTTTTGGATAATGTTTCGGCATGCTGCGCGGCCAAAATTTCCGTTGGCGCCAGCAGCGCGGCCTGATACCCGTTTTGCACGGCGGCCCAGATGGCCGCGGCGGCCACAAGCGTTTTGCCGCTGCCCACGTCGCCCTGTAAAAGGCGATTCATCGGGTGAGGCCCGGCCATGCCGGCCAAAATTTCAGCGGCGGCGTTGCGCTGCGCGCGCGTCGGCGCAAAAGGCAGGCTGCGCCAAAACGGCGCGGGCGAAATTTCCCGCATGGGCGCGCCGGCGGCCGTTACGTTGCGCTCTTTCATGCGCACGATGCCAAGCTGTAAAATCAGCAGCTCCTCGTAGATCAGGCGGCGGCGGGCGGCGTAGGCTTCCTCTTCGCTGCGCGGGCAATGGATCGCGCGGACAGCCTCGGCTTTGCCGAGCAAGCGGTATTTTTGCAGCATTTCGGCGGGCAGCGGCTCGGGCAAAAGCTCGGCGTGGGGCAAAAGCTGCGCAATGCACTTGGCAATTTGCCCGCTGGAAAGCCCTTCTGTCTGCGGATAGACGGCCATCAGCGGCGCAGCACATACTTGCGCTTCGGTGCGCACGATAGGGTTAATCATGCGGCGGCGCAGCATGCTGCCCTCGGCAAGGCCCTCAAAATAGTAGCTTTGGCCAAGCTCAAGCCGATCGGCGGCATAAGGATTGTTGAACCAGCTGATTTCAAGCACGGCGGTTTCGTCGCCGGCCGTGGCGCGCACAAGGCTGCGCCCGCCGGAAATGTGGCGCAGGCCCTGCTTGGCCATCACTTCGGCACGGATGACGCACTCGGTATCAAAGGGCGCCTCCGCGATCCCGTATGGGTGCGAGAAATCTTGATATTTACGCGGATAATGGCATAGAAGGCCCGCCAGCGTAAGGATGCCGAGCTTTTCAAAACGGGCGGCCGTTTTTGGGCCGACGCCCTTAAGGTAGCGCACCGGCGTATCGGCACAAAGCGGCGGCAGCGCGCGATTCTCCGGCATGAGACGAGCCTCCTTTCGCATACAAAATAATAAGCGCCCTGCCCAAAAGGCAAAGTGGCTTTGCTGCTTTTATTCTAGCATTGCCATTGCCGCTTTGCAACGAAAAGCAAACGCGAAAAAAGGCGAAAACATCCAACAAAAAAGCCCGTGCCGTAAGGCACGGGCGGAAAGCAAAAGGTTACTCCACGCTGATGATATAATAGTAAACCGGCTGGCCGCCGCGGATGTGGCTCACCTCGACATTGCCGCCGCACTTGGCGCGCACAAGGTCGGTGGTGCGCTCGGCTTCCTCATCGCTTACGTCGCAGCCCGAAATGACCGTGACGAAGCTGGAATCCTTTTTGCACATGCTGCGGGCCAGGCGATAGGTCGTCTTGGTGACGTCGGAGCCGACGGCAACGATCTTGCCATTTTCCAGCGCCATGATCTCGCCCTTTTTGATCTTCTTGCCGTCAAAATCGCTGTCGCGCGCGGCATAGGTGATAAGGCCCGTAGAAACTTTGTCAGCGGCCTGCATCATGGCGATGGTGTTGGCCTCGGCCGTAGCGGTCGGGTCGAAATTTAGCATAGCAGTGATACCCATAGGGATCGTGCGCGTGGGCAGCACGATCACCTTGCGGTCGGCCAGCTTTTCGGCCTGCTCGGCGGCCATGATGATATTTTTGTTGTTTGGCAGGACAAAAACCGTCTTGGCGGGGACGCTCTGCACGGCGGCAAGGATGTCCTCAGTGGCAGGGTTCATTGTCTGCCCGCCGGAAACTACGGCGTCCACGGTAAGGTCTGTGAAAACTGCCTTCAAGCCCTCGCCGGCGGCCACGGCCACAAAGCCGAAATCACGCGTCGGGTCTACGGCCGCATAGATGAACTCGCTGGCGGCATCGTCTTTCTTCTGCTGCTCGGCCACGGCCTGCTTTTCAAGGCCCTTGCCCTGCTTCTGGCGCGCCAAGAACTGCTCGTGCATATTCTCGATCTTAAAGCAGGTCAAATAGCCGTACTTCAGCGCCTCGGAGACAATCTTGCCCGGGTCGGCCGAATGCACATGCAGGTTGATAACATCGTCATCTTCGATGCACACGACACTGTCGCCGTGGCTTTCGGCAAAAGCGCGCAGCTTTGCGGCGCTGGCGCCCTCGTTTTTGTTTACCAAGAACTGGGTGCAGTAGCCATTCTTGATGTCTTCTACCTTCATCAGGTCGTCGGTGTAAACGCCCTTGCCGGCGTTTGCGGTCGAAAGCTTAGCCTTGCTGCCCGCCTGCTCGTCGCCGGCAATCGGCGCTTCGCCGTGAAACACCTTCTGCATGCCCTCAAAGATGATGCAGATGCCCTGCCCGCCGGCATCGACAACGCCGGCCTTTTTCAGCACGGGCAAAAGCTCCGGCGTCTGGGCCAAAGCCTCGTTCGCCTTTTCGACGACGAGATCCCACAGGGCAATTTCTTCTTTGATGCCGCTGGCGCTGGCCGCCTCGCTGGCAACGCGCGCGACGGTAAGGATGGTGCCTTCCGTCGGCTTCATCACGGCTTTATAGGCGCCCTCGACGCCTTTTTCCAGCGCGGCGCACAAATCGGCCGCACCGGCCTCTTTTTTGTCGGCAAGCGCCTTGGAAAAGCCGCGGAACAGTAAGCTTGTGATAACGCCCGAGTTACCGCGCGCGCCGCGCAGCATGGCAGAAGCGGCGGCTTTGGCCGCATCGCCGACGGTGCACTCGTCATCCAGCGCAGCCAGCTCGCGCCCGGCCGCGCCGACGGTCATGCCCATGTTCGTGCCGGTGTCGCCATCCGGCACAGGGAAGACGTTCAGCTCATCGACGCGGGAGCGCTGGTTGTTGATATTGTTGGCGCCGGAAATGATGGCGTCCCGTAAAATTTTGCCTGTAATCATGCTCGTATACTCCTCTTTTGTTTTCGGAAGCCCGCACAACGGGCAAAATTTAATTCTCTACGATGTCGTCGATGGAAACCGTAACGCGGGCCACTTTCAGGCCGGTGCTGGCCTCCACTTCATCGCGGACGCGGTGGGTGATGCTTTGTGCGGCAGAGGAAACGTTGACGCCGTAGCTGACGGCAATGTGCATTTCGATATACAGCTTGCCATCCTGCTCGGTAACGCGCACACCCTTCTCGGGGAAGTCAGAGCCGAGCACCAGCGTCTTGACGGAATCCGTCATGCAGCCGGTTGACATGCCGGCCACGCCGTAGCAGCTTTTGGCGGCTTCGCCCACCAGCGAGGCAAAATATTCGCCCGAGAAACTTAAGGTACCCAGAGGGAAGTAGGTCGTGATCATAATGCTTTGCTCCTTTACGGTATTTTTCTCAGCCGACCGTCAGATCAGCCAGAGAATAGAAAGCGCTGCTCAGCGAGGCGTTCACGCCGCCTACCCGGCGGCTCGTTACCACGGTGCCGCTGTGCCAAAGCAGGGGGATGAAGGGCATCTCCGAGGCAAATGCGGCCTCGAAATCGCCGGCAGTTCCGGAATTCTGGCGAAAAGAGCTGTAAGCGGCCAGCAGCGCCTCGCTGGGGGCCAGCCCATAGCTTGCCTGCCCGGACCAGAACGGCGAAAGATCAAAATTATTATACAACTTCACCTCTCCGATGTACAGTTCAAATTGGCCCGACTGTACCGCCGCGAGATAGTCGTCAAAGCTGGCTGCTTCGGTAATATCGACGCGGATTCCGTTGGCTTGCAGCTGCTCTTGCAGCAGCTGCGCCGCATAGCGTTTATAGCTGCTGCCGGAATATACCAGCAGGCTGACGGCGGCGGGCTGCTGTTTTTCATCCTGAAACGTGCCATCGTCGGCCCGGGTATAGCCCAGCGCCGCCATCGTACTTTCGAGTGGCGAAGCGTCTGCCGAGGGCAGAATGGTCTGGCGGCCCTTGACGCAGGGGTAATAGTTGTTGATGGCCCCCGTGGCGGCATAGGCACGGGAATAATAAGCCTTGGAAGCGAGATCGTTGCGGTCGACAAGGGTGCTTAAAAGGCGGCGCCCCGTGGCCGTAGAACACAGCGGATTCGTCGCGCCGGCGTTGACGCTGAGATAGATCAGATCGTTGTTGCGGTAATAGGTTTCCACGGCGTTGATGCTGGTAGTCTCGGTGGAATCATCGCCCAGCACATAAAGATCGACGCTGCCCACGGCAAGCCCGCTGACAAGTGCATCCGCCCCCGCAACCGTTTCAAGGCCGATCTCGGCGGGGCCGCCGTCGGGGAAAGCGGCGCGGCTGTTCAAAACCAGCGCATCGCCGCCGTCGCTGTAAGTATAGCGGCCGTTGGCGGTGGGGCGCGAAAGGCTTACTTCGTCCGCGCGCAGCACGGGGATGTCGAGCAGATAGGCAAACAGGCTGTCCGGCTGGGTAAGCGTAATGCACACGGCCGAGCCTTCGACAACGACATCGGTGACGTTGGAAAAGCGCGCGGCATATTGGCTGCTGAGGCGCGCGGCGTTCAGGCTGGCGGCGGCATCCTCGGCCGTTACGTTTGAGCCGTCGGCAAAAAAGCAGCCGCTGCGCATCTGCACCGTTACAAGCAAGCCGCTGTTGTCGACATTCTGCGCCATGCGATAATCCAGATCCAGATCGGGCGTGATGGCAACCAAAGGCTCGAACAAAAGCGTTGCATCCTGCCGCGTGATGGCATCATCGGACACATACGGGTTGAACCCAGCCGAAGTGCAGGCAATCGTCAGCGGGGCGCCCGCGGCGCCGGAGCTTGCCGCGGCGGCCGATTCCGTGGCCGAACCGGAAACCGAGCCTGCCGTTACAACGGATTGGCAGCCGCACAAAAGCAAAGCCGCGCACAGCACACAGGCAGGCAAAGCCAAAAAGGACTTCTTCATAAACGACCTCCGAAAGTTCACGATTGCTTCACAAAAAAATGTTATACTTCCCCGCGAGGAAAAACCACAGCGGGCGCACAGCCCCTGCGGAAAAATTTGGGGTGCTCTGATTATAGCATAAATTTTGCGAAATTTTGCGAAAATGCAGGACTTCGGCCGTCTGTTTTGTCCAACGCCCGCCGCGCCGCCGAAAATCTGTGCGCCGCAAAACCAGCACGAAATGCGGCCAAAGCACATTTGCGCGCCTGCGCCGCCGCGCCGCGGCCTTGCGAAAAACGATAATTATGATAAGATGAGAATGGGGCCGCCCGCTGGGCCGGGCTTGCCCCGTGATCCGCCTGAATGAGGAGGAACGAGATGAATATCCTGTTTTTTCTGTCCCCTAAGCAGGACCTAATGTATGTGTACGAGGATTTCACCCTGCGCCAGACGCTGGAAAAGTGGGAGAAAAACCGCTATGCTTCTATCCCTGTGCTGACGCGCAGCGGCGAATATGCGGGCACCTTGACGGAAGGCGACCTTTTGTGGGGCATCAAAAATCTCCACGGCCTTGATCTCGAGGCTTCCGAGGATGTGCCCATCCGCAGCTTCCCACACAAGCGGGATTACAAGCCCGTCCGCGTGACGACCTCGATGGAAGAACTTCTCGAGGCCGCCAGCAGCCAGAACTTTGTGCCCGTCGTCGACGACCGAAACATTTTTATCGGCATCGTGCGCCGGCAGGCGATCATCCAGTACCTGATGCATCACGCGGCGCCGGCCGTTGTCTCCGCCGAAGAAAAGCGGATGGCGGAACTACACGCTTGAAAGTCCGCATTATAGTACGCAGCCTCCTTTATACTGTATCTTGTCAGAAACAAGACAGCATAAAGGAGGCTTTTTGTATGGCAGACTATGAATTTCGGAATGTGAACGGGCATGTAGAAGTATACAGCCGCAGCGGCAGCTTTTTGTTTTCAGCGGATACCGCACAGGAAGCAATGGCCGAACTGGCCGGATAAGCCTTAAAATGGAAAAAGCAGAAATGTAAAGGAAAAGTCAGAAAAACGTAAAAACCGCTTGCTCACGCTCTGCCGTCAATGCTATAATAAAAGTGTTTGCGAAAGCAGGACAGAAATGCGAGATCGGGCAACTGATCTCACCGATAGGGAGCAACAGGCGATATGGATATTACGCATATTACGTCTCTGCTGGGCGGCGTGGCGCTGTTTTTATATGGCATGACGATCATGGGCGCGGGCCTTGAAAAAGTGGCCGGCGGCAAGATGCAAAGTGTTTTGCAGCGGCTTACCTCCAGTACGCTCAAAGGCGTTTTGTTCGGCACATTGATTACGGGCGTCATCCAATCCTCGGCGGGCACGGTTGTGATCTGCATCGGCCTTGTCAACTCCGGCATCATGACGCTGACGCAATCGGTGGGCGTTATTATGGGCGCGAATATCGGCACAACCGTGACGGGCCAGTTGATTCGCCTTTCGGATATTTCGGGCGACAGCCTGCTGCTGACGCTGATCCAACCAAAAACTTTTGCGCCCGTGGTTGCGTTTTGCGGCATGATCCTGTATGTATTTTGCAGAGCGGCCAAGAAAAAGAACATCGGGCAGATTCTGCTCGGCTTTGGCATCCTGTTTACGGGCATGAGCCTGATGGATACGGGCGTGACACCTTTGAAAGAAAGCGCGGCATTTCAGCAGCTGTTTGTTTCGATGTCAAACCCGATTTTGGGGCTTCTGGTGGGGCTTGTCGCCACAGTGGTGATCCAATCGTCGTCGGCTTCCGTGGGCATTTTGCAGGCGCTTTCCAGCACGGGTTTAGTTACGTTCGGCTCGGCCATCCCGATTTTGATGGGCGCCCATATCGGCACAGCCTTTACGCCGCTTTTAACGGTTGGCGGCTCCTCAAAAGACGGCAAGCGCGCGGCCTTTATACATCTGTATTTCAATATCATCGGCAGCCTTGTGCTGCTGGTGGGCATTTACGCCATCAAATATACGGTCGGTTTCCCCATGTGGGATGATGTGATGAACAAGGGCGCAATCGCCAACGTCCATACGCTTTCCAGCGTCATCGCAATGATTTTATTTTTGCCGTTTGCCGGGGTGCTGACAAAGCTCTCCCGCATGACGATCCGCGACAATGAGGAAGAATCGCAGGAGCTTTCGATGCCCGTTTTGGACGAGCGCCTGTATAACAGCCCGGCCGTCGCCTTGCAGCAGGCCAAAAGCGCTGTGGTAAAGATGAGCAGCCGCGCCGACCGCAATTTAAGCCTTGCGGCGCCGCTTTTGGTAACGTATGATGTGGATACCGTGGCGCGCGTGAACGTGCGCGAAAACCTGATCGACCGTATGGAGGTTACGATCACAAACTACCTCATCAAGCTGGCCGACTGTGAGCTTACGGACGAAGAAAGCCATACCGTCAGCGAGCTGCTGAACTTTGTAACGGAATATGAGCGCATCGGCGATTACGCGGTGAACCTGACGGAAAGCGCCGGCGAACTATCAGATAAGGAAGTGCATTTCAGCGAGCAGGCGCGCCGTGAGGTGATGCTGCTGAGCAGCGCCGTCGAGGAAGTAGTGGGGCTGGCAAACCGTGCCTTTGCCGAGGGCGATGCCCATGCCGCGGCCAGCGTAGAGCCGCTGGAAGAGACAATCGACGATTTGTGCGAAACCCTGCGCAGCCAGCATATTTCTCGCCTGAAAGACGGCGTGTGCCAGATTGATACGGGCGTGGTATTTTTGGATGTACTGAACAATATGGAGCGTATCGCCGACCACTGCTCGAATATTGCGGCGCGCCTGATCGGCATGGAAAGCGGCGATGAACTGGATGCACATAAGCTCAAGCGCATCCTGCACGAGACGACGGGCGGCGATTACGGCAGCCAGCTGGCAGAATACCGCCATAAGTATCTGGATGCACTGAACGGCTTGAAAGAGCCTTTGACGCTGCCGCAGTAAAGCGGCGCAAAGGCAGGATACCTTTGCCGAGCCGCCGCGCACAAAAACTGTGCGGGAAAGTTTTTTCGAAACAGGGCGGGCGGCAAATATACAAAACAAAAAAGGCGCAGGCCACGGAGAAAATTCCGTTTCCTGCGCCTTTTATTTTATTGGTTTTTCGCGCCCGGTTTACTGCTCGCTGTCGCGCTTTTGCAGCGAAGCGGCAATAAACGCTTTGAACAGCGGATGTGCGCGGTTCGGGCGGCTCTTGAATTCCGGGTGGAACTGGACGCCCACATGGAACGGGCGGCCAGGCAGCTCTACGGTTTCAACAAGGCGCTCGTCGGGGCTGGTGCCGGAGATCACAAGGCCCTTCTCCTGCATAGCGGCACGGTAATCGTTGTTGAACTCATAGCGGTGGCGATGACGCTCCCAGATGGAATCGGTGCCGTAGCAGGCAGCCATCTTCGTGCCCGCCACGATCTTGCACGGGTACTTGCCGAGGCGCATTGTGCCACCCTTGGGGATGTTGCCCTGTTGGTCGGCCATCAGGGCAATGACATTGTGTGTGCCACACGGCGTAAACTCGCCGCTGTTGGCATCGGCATAGCCCAACACATTGCGGGCAAACTCCATCACCATGATCTGCATGCCGAGGCAGATGCCGAAATAGGGGATATTGTTTTCGCGCGCATACTGCGCGGCCTGAATCATGCCCTCGATGCCGCGATCGCCAAAGCCGCCCGGCACGATGATGCCGTCGACGCCGGCAAAGGCCTCGGCGCAGTGCTCCTGGCTAAGCAAATTTTCGCTGTCTACCCACTTGATCTCTACTTGAGATTCGTTTTCAAAGCCCGCGTGGTACAGGCTTTCCATCACGGAAAGATAGGCATCGTGCAGTTTGACATACTTGCCTACAAGCGCGATCGTGCAGGTTTTGGTGCGCGTGGCGATGCGGGAGATCATCGCCTTCCAGTCGTCAAGGTCCGGCTCCGGCGCGTCCAGCGCCAGCTTGCGGCAGACGACATTATCAAGGCCGCCGGCATGCAGCATCAGCGGGCACTGATACAGGCTTGGCATGGTAAGGTTTTCAATCACGCAATCAGCCGGCACGTTGCAGAACGTGCTGATCTTGCGGCGGATCTCACTGCCGACGGAGCCGTCGGCGCGCAGAACGATCACGTTTGGCACGATGCCCATGCCCTGCAGCTCCTTGACGGAGTGCTGTGCGGGTTTAGATTTGTACTCATCCGAGCCGGAAATATACGGCACGAGCACCACATGGATATAACAGCAGTTTTCCGGCCCCTGCTCGAGGCCCACCTGGCGGATGGCCTCCAAAAACGGCTGGCTTTCAATGTCGCCTGTGGTGCCGCCGATTTCAGTAATTACCACGTCGGCGCCCGTGCTGGAAGCCAGATTGTAGATATAGCTTTTGATTTCGTTGGTGATGTGCGGAATGATCTGGACAGTCTGGCCAAGGTAGGCGCCCTGACGCTCCTTGTTCAAAACGTTCCAGTACACCTTGCCGGTGGTCAGGTTGGAATACTTGTTCAGGTCCTCGTCGATGAAGCGCTCGTAATGGCCGAGGTCAAGGTCTGTCTCGGTGCCATCGTCGGTCACAAATACCTCGCCATGCTGCAGCGGGCTCATCGTGCCGGGGTCAACGTTCACATACGGATCGAGCTTCTGGCTGGCCACTTTTAGCCCGCGGCACTTCAAAAGCCGGCCCAGCGAAGCCGCCGTGATGCCTTTTCCGAGGCCGGAAACCACGCCGCCCGTAACGAAAATATACTTCGTCGCCATTATTATCATTCCTCCCTGTTCCACAGAAAAAAGGCCCACCGAAGCGTTCGGCGCGCCTTTGCCCAACACCAAACCATAACAGTGTTTATTATACACTATCCGGCTCTAAAGAATCAAGGATTTGTTTTGCAATATCGCCGCGGTTCTGGCGCGTATCCATTGCCTGCTTTTCGATATAGTGATGCGCCTCGGCCTCTGTCATGCCTTTCTGCGTAATGAGAAAAACTTTTGCCCGGCTGACAAGCCGCACCTGCGCGATTTTTTCCTCAAGGCGGCGGTTCTCCTCCCGCAGCTTTTGCAGGCGATGGTTGCCGGCGGCCGCCATGTGAATCACCTGTGAAAAAAGCGCATTGGAAAACGGCTTTGGCACAACCATCACGCCGTACTCGCTGATTTTGGCCTCCATCTGTTCGGCCGCGGCCGCTTTTACGAGAAAGATCACGCCCGCATCTGTTTTGTCCATTGCGTCCATGCAAAATTCATGCCCGAACTCATCCGGCAGCGGCGCGTTGACGACGACAAGCTCAAAATCGCCGTCGTCCAAACGGCGCCGCGCCTCGGCGGCGCTCGGCACGATCAGCGGCCGCGCATAGCCCATGCCGGCGAGATGGCCGGCAAGGTATTCATTGGCGCTTTCGCCCGCGCTTACGATGAGAGCACGCCCCATTGCGCATCCCCCCTTTCTGCTTACAGCTCCACGAAATCAGACGGACAAAAAGTATTTGTTCCGTTCAAATTCGGCGGGGTCGCTTGCAGCGGCAAGCTCGGCCGAGCGGCGCTCCTGCTCGGCATAATAGCGCTCGGCAAGGCCGGCGGGCAGGACGCTTTGCACAAGGGCACTTGCCTTGGCCAGCGCTACGGCGTCCGTCAGGGTGGCGGGCAGGCTTTCCAGCCCATCGGCCGTGTGCGCGGCAAAAAGGTTTTTGTTGACGGGCGGCTGTAGGTGCAGATGCCGCTCGATGCCGTCCAGCCCGGCGGCCATGATAACGGCGAAAGCCAGATATGGGTTGCAGGCCGGGTCGGGGCTGCGCAGCTCCATGCGGCAGCTTTCGCCCGTGACGGCCGGAATGCGCACAAGTTGGCTGCGGTTTTCACGGCTCCAGCTGACAAAACGCGGCGCTTCGCAGGCGCCAAAGCGCGCATAGCTGTTCGGCAGGGGATTGGTAAAAGCTGTCAGCTCCCGCACGTGGGCAAGGATGCCGGCCATAAAGCTGCCGGCGGTGCTGTCGGGCGCGATGTCGCCCTCAAACAGGTTCTTGCCGTCCTTTGTCAGAGAAAGGTTGATGTGCAGCCCGCTGCCCGCCTGCGCGGCCAAGGGCTTTGGCATAAAGCTGGCATGCAGGCCGCTGCGGGAGGCCACCGCGCGCACGATCTGTTTGAACATCATCACATTGTCGGCCGTTTTCAGCGCGTTGGCATAGTGAAAATCAATTTCGTTCTGGCCGTCGCCGCTTTCGTGATGGCTGTGCTCGGGCGAAAGGCCCATTTCCTCCATCGTAAGGCAAATTTCGCGGCGCATGTTTTCGCCGGCGTCCAGCGGCGCTACATCAAAATAGCCGCCGTGATCCAGCGGGATACGGGTCGGGTGGCCCTGATCGTCGCTTTCAAACAGGTAAAACTCGCATTCCGCGCCGATATTACAGGTAAGCCCAAGCTCCTTGTAGCGGCGGACAATACCGCGCAAAATACCGCGGCAGTTGCCCTCAAATGCCGCGCCGTCCGGGCGGTAGACATCGCAGAAAAGCTGCATCACGCGGCCTTCTGTCGGGCGCCAAGGCAGGATCGTCACAGTCGAAAGGTCGGGCTTAAGCACAAGGTCGCTTTCTTCGACGTTCATAAAGCCTGCAATGGAGCTGCCGTCGAAGCTGACACCTTCGGCCAGCGCCTTGGGCATATCGCTGGCCATCACGGCAATGTTTTTTTGTACGCCAAAAATATCACAAAAGGCAAAGCGCACAAATTTGACGTTGTGATCTTCGACGAAATCCAGAATATCCTGTGCGGTGGTGTAGCTCATGTTTTTATCCTCCGATCGGGCAAAGCGCGGCGGGCGAAACGGCCGGCAGAAAGATTTGCCGGCGCAACCATGCTGAAAAAACAGGCGAAAGCGCCGACAAAAAGGGCACCTTTGCGGGATGTGGCGCTGCCCCCTAAAACGCCTAAAGGCCCACCCCGGATGGGGCGGGTCTTTAGGCTGGTGTAAGAAATAGGAAAAGGAGAATGGCTTTTTAAGGCCACAGCGGCGTATTACTCAACGTAATACAGCATCTGGCTGTAGCTGGGCAGCGGCCAGTATTCTTCTCCGCACAGAACTTCGGCGGCATCCGCCGAAGCGCGCAGCGCATCCATTGCGGGGATCACGCTGTCGTGGAAGAAGGCGGCCTTTGCGATCTCGTCCATGCATTTGGCGGCATCGACGGCCTGCTGCAGGTGTTCGCAGGCTTCGCTCATGCCGTCGGCATCGGCGGCAAGGTGCGTAAGCGCTTCTGTCTCGGCTTTGCAGCTGAGCGTGGCGCTGACGGCCTTTTTCGCGCTGATCGTCTGGGCAAGGGTGCCCATGTATTCGGTAACGGCGGGCAGCAGCTGCTTGCGCGCCATTTCCAGCATTGTCAATGCTTCGATGTTGATAATCTTGGAGTAATGCTCCACTTCAACCTCGTAGCGGCTTTCCATCTCGGTTTTGGTCAGGACGCCGAACTCTTCCATCAGGGAGATGTTCTTCGCGTCGATCAAAGCCGGCAAAGCGGCGGGCGTATACTTTTTGTTGGGCAGGCCGCGCTTTTCGGCTTCGGCCTCCCACTCGGCCGAGTAGCCGTTGCCGTTGAAGATCACGCGGCGATGGTCGTGGATCGTGCGCTTGACAAGCGCGATTACGGCGGCGCGGAAATCCGAGGCGCTTTCCAGCTCGTCGGCATAGCCCTTCAGCTCTTTGGCGACGGCGGTGTTCAAAATCGTGTTGGCATCGCTCAGGTTTTCGGCCGAGCCGGGCATGCGGAACTCAAACTTGTTGCCCGTAAAGGCGAACGGAGAGGTACGGTTGCGGTCGGTGGTATCTTTCGAGAACTTCGGCAGCACATCCACGCCCAAATCCATCTTCATCTTGACGGGGCCGGCATACGGAGAATCGGAAGCGATCGCGTCGATCACAGCTTCCAGCTCTTCGCCGACAAAGATCGAGATGATGGCCGGGGGCGCCTCGTTGGCGCCAAGGCGGTGATCGTTGCCCGGGGTAGCGACAGAGGTGCGCAGCAAATCAGCGTATTCGTCGACAGCCTTGATGACGGCGGCCAAGAATACTAAGAACTGCAAGTTTTCCATCGGCGTTTTGCCGGGGTCAAGCAGGTTTTCGTGGCGGGTGCTCATCGACCAGTTGTTGTGCTTGCCGCTGCCATTGACGCCCTCAAAGGGCTTTTCGTGCTGCAGGCAGACAAGGCCGTGCTTTTCGGCAACCTTCTTCATCATTTCCATCGTAAGCAGGTTGTGGTCGATGGCGACATTGGTAGTATCAAAGATCGGGGCCAGCTCATGCTGGCACGGGGCAACCTCGTTATGCTTGGTTTTTGCCGGGATGCCCAGCTGCCACAGCTCATTGTCCAGATCCTTCATGAAATCGGAAACGCACGGGCGGAGGGTACCGAAATAGTGCTCTTCCAGCTCCTGCCCTTTGGCAGAAGGCGCACCGAACAAAGTGCGGCCGGTAAGGATCAGATCCTGACGGGCAAGATAATCTTCTTTCTTGATAAGGAAATACTCCTGCTCGGGGCCGACAGTTGTAGAAACATATTCACAGTCCTTGCCAAAAAGCTTGAGGATACGGCAAGCCTGTACGGAAAGCGCATTCATGGAGCGCAGAAGCGGGGTTTTCTTATCCAGCGCCTCGCCGGTGTAGCTGCAAAACGCCGTCGGGATGCACAATACGTCATCCTTGATAAAGGCATAGCTGGTGGGGTCCCATGCGGTATAGCCGCGGGCTTCGCAGGTGGCGCGCAAGCCGCCGGAAGGGAAGGAGGAAGCATCCGGCTCGCCTTTTACAAGCTCTTTGCCGGAAAACTCCATGATCGCGGTGCCGTCGCCCTGCGGCGAAACAAAGCCGTCATGCTTTTCACTGGTGATGCCCGTTAAAGGCTGGAACCAGTGGGTATAGTGGGTTGCGCCCTGCTCAATGGCCCAGCGCTTCATCACGCTGGCCACGACGTTCGCAACTTCGATGTCCAGCGGCTTGCCGTTGTGCAGCGTGGCCTTCAGGCTCTGATAGGTCGCGCTCGGCAGGCGCTCTTTCATGACATGCTCGTTGAATACTTTGCTGCCGTAGATTTCCATCACGTTTGCTGCCATAATCCTACTCCTTCACAAGCTCAGTCACTCGACGGTTTTTCTGCCCCTCTATTGCAGGAAAGCCGCGTAAGTGCGGATATAACACGAAACGGCGCTGCGAGTCTATGGACCCACAGCGCCGTTGCTGTTTATGAAATGATTATAATTCTTCCCCTAACGGTTGGCAAGTGACAATAATCACGAAATTGCCGCTGCGCGTTCGCCCGTTTTTGGGAAAATAGCTTTTCCCGCCGAGAAAAAGCGCAAAGAAACGCGCACCGCGTACAAAGCGGGCGCCCCGCGCCCTGCGGGCCTATATCACCTGAAACAGGAAAAACTTTAGGTAGGCGGTTTCGGGCACACCCCACAGCACAGGATGATCGGGTGACTGCTGGCGCACCTCGATCTGGCGCAGCTGGCGATGGGCATCGTGCGCGGCTGCGGCCAGCATCTGGCGGAACATGCTTTCGCTGGCAAAGTGGCTGCAGCTGGCCGTGGCGAGATAGCCGCCGCGGGGCAGCAGCTGCATGGCGCGGTAATTGATTTCTTTATAGCCGCGCATGGCGTTTTCGGCCGTTTTGCGCGCCTTGGTAAAGGCGGGCGGGTCGAGGATGATAAAATCGTAAGGGCAACCCTCGCGCGCAAGGCGCGGCAGAAGCTCAAACGTATCTTCGCAAACAAAATCCATATTGGAAAGGCTGTTGCGCGCGGCGTTGCGCCGGGCCATCTCGATGGCGCTTTCGCTGATGTCGGCGGCCGTAACGCGCGCGGCGCCGCCCTTTGCGGCGTTCAGCGCAAAGCTGCCCGTATGGGTAAAGCAATCGAGCACGGTATGCCCGGCGGCAAGGCGCGCCACGGCGCGGCGGTTATATTTTTGGTCGAGGAAAAAGCCGGTTTTCTGGCCGTTCTCAAAATCGACATGGTAATAAATGCCGTTCTCGCAGATCTCCGTCTCGGTAGAGGCGGGCGGCGTTTCGCCGGGCAGCAAAAACCAGCCCTTGTTTTGCGCCAAGCCTTCTTTGGCGCGCAGAGGCTCGTCGTTGCGCTCATAAATGCCATCAATGGTTTGGCCGTCGGCGCGCAGCACTTCGGCCAAAAGCGGAAACAGCAGGGGCTTCAGCCGTTCCATGCCCACCGAAAGCGTTTCGGTGACAAGGATGCCGCCAAAGCGGTCGACTGTAAGGCCGGGGAACTGGTCGGCCTCGCCGAAAATGACACGGCAGGCGGTAAGGTCATCCGGCGCAAGCACGGTTTTGCGGTAATCCCACGCATAACGGATGCGCCGCCGCCAAAACTCCGCGTCAAAGGTATCGTTCGCGTTGCGGGAAAAAATGCGCACACGAATCTTGCTTTGCAGCGAGACGAATCCTGTGCCGAGCCATGCGCCTTTTGGGCTTACCACATCGGCAAAGCTGCCGTTTTCGGGCGTTTCGCCGGGCGAAGAAAGCAAATCGTTTTCATACACCCACGGATGCCCGGCGGCCAGCGCCGCCTCTGCTTTTTTGTTCACCATATAGACGGGATACCCGCGGGATGCTTTCATAAATCCACCTCTGCCGTTTTGTGTGTAGCTTTGCAAACGGTATTATTGTAGCACAAAAATGTGGTATACTCCATGCAGAATTTTCATCACGAAAAAGCGCGGCCGCATCCCATAAAACGGCGCGAAGCAAAAACAGGAGGCAGCAAAATGGAGATCGAACGTAAATGGATGGTGACGGGCTGGCCCGTGGGCTTTGCCGAGACGGAAGAGTTTTTGATGCGGCAGGGCTATATTAGCGTAAAACCAACTGTGCGCCTGCGGGAAGAAGCGAAAAAGGGCGGCAAAACGGCCTATATTCTGTGCTTCAAATCGGCGGGCGGGCTTTGCCGCGAGGAGATCGAAACCGAAATTGCGCCCGCGCTGTTTGGCGATCTGGCGAAAAAGATTATCGGCAAACCGCTGATCCCGAAGCTGCGGCGCAATTATGCGCTGCCCGGCGGGCTGGCGCTGGAAGTAAACCATGTGGACGAGGGCGCGCCGACGGAATTTTGGTATGCCGAGGTGGAGTTCCCGACGGAAGCCGCGGCCCGTGCATGGCGGCCGGAAAGCTGCGGCCTTGGCACCTATCTGTGCGAAGAAGTGACAAATCAGCCGGGGCAGAGCATGGGCGCTTACTGGGAAGCAACGCGCGGCAAGTAACCGGCAGGCAGTGCTTGTGCGGCGGGCCGGGTTTGCAGCCGCATATAGCGGCAGCCCTGCGGCGCAGGCTTTTTGGCCCGAAATGGGGCACAAAAACCGCCGAAATGCAAAAAATCACAAAGAATTGCTTCACGCTTTTTTCCCGCTGTGGATAAGATGGGGGAAAGGGGTGATGAACGATGGAAATGGGTATGCTTGGCGCAGCGCTGGGGCTGACGCTCTTCCCTACGCTGTGCACCACAGCCGGCGCGGCCGCAGTGTTCTTTTTGCGCAAGCCGCCGGGGCAGCGCAGCCAGCGGATGCTGCTGGGGTTTGCGGCTGGGGTAATGTTGGCGGCCAGTATCTGGAGCCTGATTTTGCCTTCGATCGAGCGCTCAAAGGGGGGCTTGTTCCCGGCATGGTTGCCGCCCGCGGCCGGGCTGTGCATCGGCGCGTTCGGGCTTTTGTGGATCGAGGAAAAGGCCGGAAAGATGCTGGCCGGCGGCAAAGGGCACAGCGGGCGCGTTGTGCTTGCAATCACGCTGCATAATCTGCCGGAAGGCATGGTGGTAGGGCTTGCGGCGGCGCTGGCGCTTTCCGGCTCGCCGGATGCCCTGACGGGCGCAATGGCACTGAGCCTCGGTATCGGGCTGCAAAATATCCCGGAGGGGGCGTCGGTCAGTTTCCCGATCCGGCAGGCGGGCGGCACACGCTGGCGCGCCTTCTGGGGCGGGACGGCCTCCGGCCTTGTCGAGCCGGCCGGCGCGCTGCTTGCCGTTTTGCTGGCAAACTGGGTAGCACCTGCGATGCCGTGGCTGATGGCCGCGGCGGCCGGCGCAATGGTATGCGTTACCGCACAGGAGATGATCCCGCAGGCGGCGGTGCGCGGGCGCGCCGGCATCGTCAGCATCATGCTGGGCTTTACGCTGATGATGATTATGGATGTGGCGCTGTAAAAGCAAAAAGGCGGGGCAAAATCGTCGCCCGCCAAAAAACGAAAAAGGCCCGCAGCTTCCAAAAGAGGCTGCGGGCCTTTTATGATTCCTGCTCCCATTCAAGCAGCGCCTGCTTAGTTTCGATGCCGCAGGCATAGCCTGTCAGCGCGCCGTGCGCCCCAACCACGCGGTGGCAGGGCACAATCAGCCAAAGTGGGTTTGCGTGGCAGGCCATCCCTACGGCGCGGGCGGCCTTTGGGCGGCCCAGCGCGGCCGCAATCTGGCCATAGGTGCGCGTTTCGCCGTAGGGGATGGCTTCAAGCTGCGCCCACACGGCCTTTTGAAACGGAGTGCCGCGCGCGGCAAGCGGCAAATCAAACTCCCGCCGCAGATGGCAAAAGTATTCGTTCAGCTGCTGCTCGGCTTCGGCCAAAACAGGCGCGGCAGCCGCCTTGCGCGGAATAGCCTCCAGCTCGGGCGCGGCCTCGGGCAAAAGGCTGCATCGAAACAAAGCGCCGTCGGCCTCCTCCATTTCAATCACGCCCAGCATGCTGTTCAAACGAAGAATGCTCATACCGTGTCCTCCTCAGCGGCCGCTTTCGGCAAACAGACGGCCGAGATCGGAAAAAATATCGTGGGGCAACATGCCATACTGCCCCAGCCGTTTGGCGCTCAGGTCGGCGGCCGCGCCATGCAGCCATACGCCGCAGCAAGCCGCATCCACAGCGGTAAGCCCCTGCGCCAGCAGCCCGGCGATCATGCCGGTTAGCACATCCCCGCTGCCGCCGCAGGCAAGGCCCGGGTTCCCGGTCGGGTTTTCATACACGGTGCCGTCCGGCGCGGCAATTACGGTATGGCTGCCTTTCAAAACCAAAACGCAGTTTTGCGCCGCGGCGTAACGGGCGGCGGTTTCGGCGCGCACGGCCTGAATTTCGGGCACAGAAAGCCCCGTCAGGCGCGCCATTTCGCCGGGGTGCGGCGTTAAGATCAGCGGCGCGCCGCCCGCCGGATGCGGCAGCACGGGCAGCTTGGCAAGCACGTTCAGCGCGTCGGCGTCCAATACGGTGGGCACCTTAGCCGCGCGCACCAGCGCCGGCACCAGCGCACGGGTGTTCGCGGTATCGCCAAGCCCCGGCCCGGCGGCCAGCGCCGTGCCTGCATTGGCCTTTTCGGCAAGGCGCACGGCTTCGTCGGCGGCGATGCCGCCCTCGGCTTCGTGGCAGGGAAACAGGCAGCACTCCGGCAGGCGCACCACGGCCGCGTTCAAGATTTGCTCCAGCGAGGCCAGCGTGACAAGCCCTGTGCCCACGCGCGCGGCCCCTTCGGCACAAAGCAGCGGTGCGCCGCGATAGGCCCGGCTACCGGCCGCCAAAAGCACATGCCCAAAGCTGCCCTTGCTGGTTTCGGCCCGGCGGGCAGGCAGGCGCTCCCACACAAAGGCGGCAGATAAAAGTTTCGCCATTGGCGCTTCCCCCTAAAAAATACGGCATTATTCTAAATTCATGCTATAATCATAGCAGAAACAAAACCGGAAAAAAAGGGGCGTACAGTATGGTAGAGGCATTAGAAAAAATCTTGGCAAAAAGCAGCCGCGTCGTGTTTTTTGGCGGGGCGGGCGTTTCGACAGAAAGCGGCATCCCGGATTTTCGCAGCGTCGACGGGCTGTATCATCAAAGCTACGAGTATCCGCCCGAAACGATTTTGAGCCACAGCTTCTGGGCACAAAAGCCGGAAGAATTCTATCGCTTTTACCGCGATAAGCTGCTAGTAAAGGGCGCAAAGCCGAACGCGGCACATCTGCGCTTGGCGCGGCTCGAAGCCGAGGGCAAGCTTACCGCCGTTGTGACGCAGAATATTGACGGGCTGCATCAGGCGGCCGGCAGCAAAACCGTGTATGAGCTGCACGGCTCGACGCTGCGCAACTACTGCACAAAATGCGGCAAATTCTATGATGCCGATTTCATTGCAGGCAGCACGGGCGTGCCCCGCTGCACGGCCTGCGGCGGCATCGTCAAGCCGGATGTGGTTTTGTATGAGGAGGGCCTCGACGAAGAAGTACTTTCGGGCGCGGTGCAGGCCATCCGAAACGCGGATACCTTGATCGTAGGCGGCACAAGCCTTGTTGTATATCCTGCGGCCGGGCTGATCCGCTATTTCCGCGGCGAAAACCTTGTCGTCATCAATATGCAGCCCACGGCCGCCGACCACGACGCAACGCTGTGCATCGCCAAACCCATCGGGCAGGTGCTTGACCCAGCGGTGAAACTGGAACCGTAAAGAAGCGGCAACAAGGAAAATGGACGGCCATGCCGAAAACGATTCTTTTGCGGCCGACGGATTGTGCGCAAATCCACCCTGCTTTCCTGCATAAAATAAAGGGAAAACGGAACAGGAAAGGGATGGAAACATGATACAGCTGGAAAACACGGCCGTGCAAAGCCTGCCGGCCCGGAGAGTATCGGCGGAGGAGTTCTGCGATTTGGCCCGCCAGACAAAAAGCAGCGTGTACCGCCCCCGGTGGGAGGTTCTGCGCATGCTGGCCGTAGGCGAGGCGTGGGGCGCCGCGGCGCCGGATGGCACCTTGGAAGCGGCGCTGCTTGTGCTGCCGCTGGAGGCGGATGTTTCGCTGGCGGCGGGGCTGCGCGCGCTGGAGGGCGGGCTGCCCGCGCGGGGCTTTTTGCTAACGCCGCCGGCCGGTGCGCCGGAGTATCTGCCCGCGCTGCTGAAAGCGGCAAAAAATGCCGCAGTGCGCCGCGCGCCGCCAAGCCCTGTGCGGGCCGTGCTGGAATGGGGGATCGGCAGCCCGCAGGCCCAGACGCTCGAAACCTATTTTTCGCAGGGTTTTGCGCTGCGGGCGCTGCGCCCTTTGCAGACGATGGCCCCCCTTGCGCTGCTGACATCGGCGCCCGTAAATACGCGCGGGCAGGAAGTTTGGGTGCCCCTTGAGGATGCTACCCATTTGGCGCTGCTGCTGGCGCGCGGATGGGCCGCCGTCGGCAGCCGCGGCGAAAGGGGAAACACGGCGCTGCGCCTGGTTTCCCTGCACGGATAACCCTAAATACATCAGGCGGCGAGAAACCGCCAAAAGCGTCATACGGGCATCGGGCGCTGTGCCGCGCACAGAAAAGATTGTGGAAAACGGATGGAGGAAACCATGAAAGCAGTTGTACTCGAAAGCTATGCCCTGCAAGAAGGCGATATGCATTGGGAGGCGCTTCGCCCGCTGGTGGATACGCTGGAAATCTATCCGTTGACGCCGCCGGAAAAAATCGCGGAGCGGTTGGCCGGGGCAGAGCTTGCCATATTGAACAAATGCCGCATCGGCGAGGAAGTGCTTGCAGCCTGCCCCGCCCTGCGCTGGGTCGGCATTATTGCCACGGGCACCGATGTAGTGGATTTGGAAGCCTGCCGGCGGCACGGCGTCCTTGTGGCAAACGTGCCGGGCTATGCTAGTTACAGCGTGGCGCAGCACGCGTTCAGCCTGCTGCTGGCCGTTTGCCAGTGTGCCGACAGATACGCCCGCGGCGTCCGCGCAGGATACTGGAAACAGCAGCCGGCCGCCTACGGTATTTTGCCGATGATGGAGCTGGCCGGCAAAACCTTTGGCATCTATGGCTATGGCGACATCGGCCGGCAGGCCGCGCGTATTGCGCAGGGCTTCGGCATGCATGTGTTGGCCGCCACGCGCACTGTCCGCCCGGAATATGCCGCCGACGGCGTAGAGTTTGTCGATCTCGATACCCTGTTGGCTTGCTGCGATGTGGTTTCGCTGCATTGCCCGCTGACGCCCCAGACAAAAGAGCTGATCGACGCAAAACGCCTTGCCCGGATAAAGCCCGGCTGCATCCTCATCAATACGGCCCGCGGCGGGCTGGTAAACGATGCGGCGGTAGCTGATGCCTGCAAATCGGGCCGCCTTGCGTGGTATCTTGCCGACGCCGCCTCTACCGAGCCGATCCCGCGCGATAACCCGCTTTTGACGGCGGAAAACGTGCTGATTACACCGCACATTTCGTGGGCGACGGATGCCGCGCTGCGCCGGCTTGAAGCCATCACGGCACAAAACCTAAAAAGCTATCTCGAAGGCTACCCGGAGCATATCGTAAACGCCTAAAAAAGAACCGCCCGATTTCCCTGAAAAGGGAAGCCGGGCGGTTTTTATGTAAAAACGTCCTGATTCAAAAGGTCGGCGCAGGATGCCGCTTTTGTGGATGGCCCGCACGGCCGCGGCGAAAAGTTTGGGGCCAAACTGCCCCGTGGCGCTTTGTCGTTTCAGTCGATGGTTGTTTTCGTGCGGCCCATGCCAAGAGCAGCGGCGGAAATTTTCTTCCAAGACTGGCATCCGCAGATGCCGTCGGCCGTCAGGCTGACGCGCTTTTGATAGGCGATCAGTGCCTTTTCAGTCAAGCTGCCAAACTTGCCGTCAATCCGGCTGCCGGTGGGGTAGCCCAGCGTCGAAAGCGCATCCTGCAGGATCATCACATAGGTGCTGCGGCTGCCGCGCCGGAGCGTCGGATAGCCGCTTGTCGTATCGGCGCAGGCGGGCGTGCCGTAGCGGCGGTCGAAATGTACCCATGTGGGCGTAAGCGAAAGCGGCTCGACATAGCCCCATGCGCCCGAGTTGACGGCCGCGTTGTAGATTGCGCGGCGTACCGTGCTGGAAGTGCCTTGCCCGACATCAAACGCGACGCCGGCATAGTGCTGGCTGCGGGTGCCGTGCCCGCCCTCCCAAATGCGGCGGAACGCATATCCTACGTGAATCGGGCTGCCGTAGCTGCGGCGGGTGAGGTTCCAAGCATCCATCGCGGCGGTCGTCGTCCAAAGCGTGGGGCTGCCTGATGCGCCGCGGAACTCGTTGACGGTCAGCGTGGAATTGTAGCTGTAGGGCATCGGGTCGCTTTCTTCGAGATCGGGGTATACATATACATTATTGGTGTAAGCGTCATAAACCAAAACTCTTGCCATGATTGCATCCTCCTCAAAATGCTGCCGGGCGGCGGTTTTTTTGTATTCTCGCCCGGCTTTGTAAAAATCAGCCAAGCCCTGCCGCGCCCGCGCGCAGCACATCCCATGTCGCCTTGTCGACGGTGCCGTTCGGCGAAAGGCCGGCGGCCGTCTGTACCTTTTTGACGCGTGTGGCTTCTGCCTCGGTAAATACGCCGGTTTCGTCGACAAAATCTTCCTCGCAGTACAGCGCGCCGAGCGAATTCAGCCATTGCTGGATAAGCTTTACGTGTGCCCCGGCGCTGCCTGTCTTGGCGGCGTAGCCCGGGTATTCGTCGGATACGGCGAGGGTATCCGTCGGCTCGGCGTTGGCCAGCAGCGTCAGGCTCAGCGCCTCGGCGGCAAGCCATGTTGCCTCGTTGACAATGCCGGTTGCCGGCAGGCCCTCAAGCGTCTGAAAGCTCTTGGTGGCCGTCGTCAGGGCGGCGGTAAATGTGCTCGTCTGGCCCGCGCTCTGCACACTGTAAAAGTAGTAGGCAATGCGGTCAATCAGCGTGGAGTAGTACAAAACGGCATCGCCCGTGTCGCCCTCCTGAAGCGGTGTGCCGGGGTAGGAAAGGCGCTCGACGGTAAACACCGGCGCCGACAGGCGCAGGCGCGAAGCCGTGGCGTACAGGGTGTTCCATGTTGTTTGGCCGACGATGCCATCCACGGTCAGCCCGGCCAGCTGCTGGAAGGCCTTAACGGAGTTTTCCGTCGCGGTGCCGAATACGCCGTCGATGGAGACGGTGGGGATGCTCGGCTCAAACGCAGCGATGAGGTAGAGGTAATATTGCAGCTCGCGCACAGGGGTGCCGGTGCTGCCTTTTTTCAGTACGCCCGGATATTCGCCGGGGCGCAGATCGCTGCTCAGCAGCTTGTTGGCGATGTCGTTGTACACTTCATACAGCTTGTTCCATGTGTTTTGGCCGACGATGCCGTCCGCTGTAAGGCCGAAATAACTCTGGAATTTGATGACGGCGGCTTTTGTCGCCGCGCCGAACACGCCGTCGACGGAAACATCGTTCAGCGAAGAATAATTGCTCTTTGCGATGCGAAGCCAGAACTGCACCGATTTGACATAGTTGCCCGTATCGCCCTGCTTAACAGGGGTGCCGGGATATTTGTTTGGAGTACCGATGTCGGTTTGGATGCTTTGGTATTCGTCAAAAAGCGCATTCCATGTGTTTTGGCCTACGATGCCATCCACCGCGAGGCCGAATTCTTCCTGAAACTTCATGACGGCCGTGCGCGTCGCCGCGCCGTAGCTGCCGTCGACCGTAACGGCCGGGATCGAACTATAGTAGTTCGACAGCGTCGAAAGCCAGAACTGCACCTGCTCGACGGCCGAACCTGTAGAGCCGAGCTTCAGCACGGTGCCGCCCCATGTGCCGTCAGAAAGCGAGCCTTCGGATTTTTCGCCCTCGCTTGTCAGCTCGGCGAGATCCTTGACCGAAACATAGATATATGTTTATTGCAACAAATGCAAGAAAACGCTTTAACGCAGGAAATGGCCGCATGAAAGGTCATCCCTTGCGTGACCGCGAGTACTGTGTGACCGTTTATCTGGATTGCTGAAAAGGACAAGCAGTCGGCCGATGTAAGGCCGGCTGCTTTTTATATGGTTTTCTCAAAAGCGATTTTCGTCCTCTTGTTTTACAACCGTATAGTGCTTTCCGCATAGTTCTTGGAAGACGTATGGCAAGGAACCTCTATGCCGCTGCTCTGTGGCCGCTGAGAAAGCAATCGGTATGCCTATGTAGCGAGCAAAGCAACTGGGCAATACAAGAGCTTTCTCACTGTGACGACACGAAAAGCGAAAAGAGCTTCGCGTAAAGCGACAGTTTTTTCTTGCATCCCCAAAAGGAGTGTAGTAAACTAACCTAAAAGGTAGATAGAGGGGAACCGAATGGACGAACATTTTTTACAGCTCAACGGACTTTCTTTGCCTATTCTGGATTCTCTTTCTTATGAATCGAGGCTTGGCATTTCGCTCAAGAAGAATCTTCATTACTTTGAAAAAGATGCGCTGATTCAGGAGCTTATTGCGATGACGGAATGGTTGGACACGCAAACGGCGCTTGACGATATTGCCCTCGACTATCGAATCAAGAGCGTGGATTCTATTGTGAGCAAATACGACCGCTATTTTCCTGACCATCAAGTGCGCAAGGTGTTTAATGATATTCTGGGCTTTCGTGCGTTTTGCGACCAGTACGATGACCTGCTCCTCATTGATGCTCCACAATTTCATGTTGAAAACGTTTCTCTCGGAAAGACGGTCGACGACGGATATCGGGGAGTACACATATACTATCAGAGGAGTAGCAGCTTTTATCCGATTGAAATACAGTACAATACGCTGTATGATAGGCAACTGAACAACTGGCTTCATGATTATTTGTACAAAAAGAATTATCCGAGTTCCCTTGGCAAAGAAATGCGGAAAATGTACGAAATGGGCTGCATAAAGAGTGAAAAGGATTTTGAGGAGGTGCTTAACAGTGTGCTATCTGGTAGCAAAAGATAAAAATGCGCATGGATGTTATGCGCTGAAAAGCTCGCATGGCCCACAGTTGATAGAACTAAAGCGAAGATTGAATAAAGCCGTCGGGGCACAGGGTGTGCAGCTCGTAACCATCAGCCGCCCGATGGCATATGGGGAATATGCTCCCTACCGGTTCGCAAAGAATGAACATGAGTTTGCATCCCTCGTTGAATCCATGAGGAAGTAGACTGTTTACCCTCCCTTATTAAGCAACAAAGCGGCTTCTTCTCTTTGTGAGAAGAGGTCGCTTTTTTGTGTGCGCCCGGCATGAAAAAGCACTAGGCGGTAAAAGTGTTTCCAAATAGCAGGTCAAAACCAAAATCGCTTGACAGCCTAAGCGAAGTTCTTAGTATTAGTTAGGAAGTGTATCAAAAACGATTGTTTGTGATAAGTCTTGGACTCGGCAAAACAGCATTGTAAGAGGCACACAAATCTATCTCAAAACGCCTATCAAAATCAAAGGTGCAAAAAGCACCGTTAATGAAAGGACTCTGTATTATGAAAATTGGGTATGCTCGTGTTTCGACCGAAGCACAAAACCTAGACCGGCAGGTAGATGCGCTGCAAGAATATGGCGTGGATGAAATCTACACGGAAAAAATGACGGGAACGAAATCCCACCGCCCGGAGCTGGACAAAGTGCGTCTGCGTATGCGCGCGGGAGATAAAGTTGTGGTGGAGAGCCTTTCGCGGCTGGGGCGCAGCACGAAGGACTTACTGAACCTTTTGGACGAATTTGACGAAAAGGGTATTCAGCTCGTTAGCCTGAAAGAGGACATTGACACTGCTACGCCTACAGGCAAACTACTTGTGACCGTTTTATCGGCGCTAAGCCAGTTTGAGCGCGATTTGATTGTTCAACGCACGCAGGAAGGATTGAAAGCGGCGCGGGCACGCGGCCGCAAAGGAGGTCGCCCAAAGGTAGACAGCCATGCTGTCGAAAAAGCCATTAAGCTGTACGAGGCAAAGGTGTATTCTGTCGGCGAAATTTGCAAGCTGACCGGCATTTCTCCCGCAACGCTCTATCGCAACGCCCATAAGCAGTAGGATGCTCATAACGGGTTATTCCGTGTTCGCGTTCGCGCGCGAATACGGGGTAACCTGTTATTTTTTGCAGCAAAGGGCTTTTGGCGCATATGACCCGCATGAGAGCACACACAGAGCCAAACGAATAGTCATTATAAAAGAAGAAATCCCTCTTGCGCGGCTGTGCAAAGTACATATAATTAGCGCATAGATGGGCAGGAAACAAGATTGTCCGGTGGGGCGGTGAAAAAACAACATGAAAAACACAAAAAAGCTGGCAGTGATTTACACCGCAGGTTACACACAGGCAACGCTGGCCAAAGCACTTTATATTAGACCAGGTACGCTATGTCGCTATCTCTCCGGTGCGCGTCAGTGCCCGCCAGAAACGCAGCGCAGGGCTGCAGCACTGTTGCATGTCGACCTCGCAGAACTCTTTCCACAGGCATAATTCGTCCGAAAAAGCGCCTCTGCACGGCGCTTTGAGGAAATATATTAAAGGTAACACTATTCTCGCCGCGCAGCGGCCACATAGGAGGGACGGCGTTTGACAAAGTGGAGAGCAAAACAAGTGGGCGATACCATTCTAGGCTCAATTTGGACCGAGCGGGTACATCCTACGAAAGGCAGACAAAGGAAGACACCCTCACATGAGGAGCGGTTCTCAACCAGCATTTCACGTACGCGGCGCGAGGTGAAAGAAATTGCATTATGCAATCATTGGAGCTTTTTTGGCACCATTACCTTCGCGCCGCAGATGGCGCAAGACAGCGAGCCTTTTGCGCTGGTAGAGACGGTAAAAAATTGTATAGATGAAATGAATCATGGATTATCCACACCCATGAAGTATTTACTTGTGCCAGAATGTTATGACGACCACCGCGAAAGGATACATATCCATGCGCTTTTTGAAAATGTTCCGGAAGGCTTTCTCGAAAGTTTTGCTACGAAAGTAGGCAAAAAACCGAGCTATGTTTATCGTAAAATGAAAGCGGGTAAAAACGTATATGCTATGCCGGAACTGGAAAAGCGCTATGGCTTTACGGTTGTCATTGGCATCGACAATATTGAAACGGTTATTGGCTACATGGGCAAAAGCCTTTCGACTGCGTATACTTACTGCCCTAAGGGCTGCCATCTTTTTCGCGCATCGCGGGGGCTGAAACGGGCAGAGGTCTTGGGTGAGGGGTATTGCAGCGTAGAAAATCAAAAGAAAATGGAACAGCTTGCAGGTGAAACGTATTACCATCGTGCCGCCCCGGGCGGCACGATTTATGGCGAGACCTGCATTTGCCGCGATAGTCCGCAGGCCACCGCCCTCATTGCAAAAATGATGGCAGAAGACAACGGCGGCGCGGCGAAGAACAAGAAGAACGCATAACAGAACAGAAACGGAAAGCCGCCGGTGTCGGCCTTGGGCAACCGCCACATTGTGAAGAGGAGTACGCAGCGACGCTTTGCGCTGCGGGCTCCTCTTTTTATATTGTATGGAAATCAAAGCCACCGGGCCGAAGAAGCAACTGCAACTTTTGGATAATTCGTGCTATAATGTGAAACAGAGTAAAAAGCGGCAAATAGGGCCCTATTTGCATGTCAGTGGTACCACTGACATGCTTCTCCCTATCGCCGAGGTAAGGAGAGATGCGAACTGAAGCCGCTAATTCAACTGGATGAGTTTCCAGTAGGTGTTGTTCTACCACGGCTGTTACAGGATAAAACGACCGGAAAAAATATTATTTGGGCTACGGATACCTACGCATATCTCGGTTCGTATTTTTCGGATGAAAGCCAAATTACACCGGAATTGGTAGCGGGCATCAATCAGAACATGATACAGCCGCGCATCTACAAAACATTGGAAGCGCAGGCGGCCCGCACAAAGAAACATGCAGAAGTGTTCACTCCGGCGTGGGTCTGCTGCTTGATGAATAATCACCTCGATGAGGAATGGTTTGGCCGCGCAGACGTATTCCATCGGCTGGATGACCGAACATGGATGCCCACACAAACGCCTATCACGTTCCCTACGGGCAGAACGTGGCAGCAGTATGTGGATTCGCGACGGCTCGAAATCACCTGCGGAGAGGCTCCTTTCCTAGTGTCACGCTACGATGCCGCCGACGGTAGGCTAATACCCATAGCGCAGCGCATTGGCCTCTTGGACCGCAAGCTGCGCGTTGTGAAGGAAAATACCACTATTGAAGCCGATTGGATGAAATGGACGCTGCGCGCTTTTCAAAGCGTATACGGCTATGAATATCAGGGCGACAACCTGCTGATTGCCCGCATCAATCTGCTCATGACATTCGCAGATTATCTGGAAGACCGCTGGCATCGCCTACCGACCGAAGAAGAGCTGCGAAAAGTTTCTAATATCCTTGCGTGGAATCTCTGGCAGATGGATGGCCTAAAAGGCACGGTGCCGATGGGCGTGCCGGAAGAAAACTGCGAGCAGCTTTCGATGTTCGAACAAGAACGGATACAAGACACACCTACCAACTGTCGCATTATGGATTGGCGCCGTGACCGCTCGGTACAATATCTGGATTTGCAGAAAGGACGTGGCTGAAGATGAAGTTTGATTTTGCGATTGGGAATCCGCCGTATCAGGATGAAGTACAAAACAAAGGAGACCGGCCAAACCCTGTATACGATAAATTTATGGATGCTTCGTATGAGATTGCAGACACTGTTGAGTTGATACATCCTGGTAGGTTTCTCTTCGAGGCAGGTCAAACTCCTAAGGCATGGAATAGAAAAATGTTGAAAGATGAACATTTTTCAGTGCTCTCCTATGAGAGCGATAGTTCTAAGGTGTTTCCTGGTGTGGACCTCAAAGGCGGCGTCGCAATTACAATTCACAACAAGAATAAGAAATATGGTGCTACAGGCACATTTACCTCGCATGATGAGCTGAATTCTATTGCAAAAAAAATTGCAAAACAATGCGATGATTTAGAAAGATTGAACTCTATAATTGCGTCGCAAGGATTATATCGCTTTTCCGATGTGTTTTTTAAGGAACATCCGGCATCGCAACGCTCTATTGGTGCCGGAACTGGGAATAAAATAGTTTCAAATGTTATCACAAAATTTCCAGATGTGTTTTATGATGAAGCAACTGAGGAAAAAAAGTATGTACGCTTTTTGGGAAGAGTTGGAAACAAGCGCGTTTATAAATATATACGCCGCGATTACCTTGAAAGCAACGAATATATTGACAAATACAATATATTTATCCCTGAGGCAAACAATAGCGGGCAATACGGAGAGACATTAACTGAACCTATTATTGGCTTACCAGGTGACGCATCTGCTGACACCTTTCTCAGTGCAGGAAAGTTTAATACCAGAGAGGAAGCAGAATCATTAATAAAATATATAAAAACAAAGTTTTTTCGTGCTCTTTTAGGAATTAGGAAAGTCACGCAGCATTGTCCACCGTCTGTATGGAAAATGATTCCTGTCCAAAATTTTACCCTCGCCTCCGACATCGACTGGTCACAATCCATTGCCGGTATTGACCAGCAACTTTATAAAAAATACGACCTTTCCACCGAAGAAATTAACTTTATCGAAACCCATGTAAAGGAGATGGTATAAGGTGAACGCCATCACTATCAAAACCGCGCAACGTGTGGTTCCGATGCTTTACGCCTATACCACCCCGGAAATCCACAAACATGACGGTTGGACGAAAATTGGCTACACCGAACAGGATGTGGATAAACGCCTGAACCAACAGACCCATACCGCCGATGTGGATTATCATGAGGAATGGCGCGGCAACGCCACTTTTGACGACGGTAGCGGGGAACGATTTACCGATAAAGATTTTCACGCCTACTTGCGCAAGCTGGGCGTGGAAAACAATCGCGCGAACGAGTGGTTTCATATCAATGGCACGGACTCGCGCGCGCATTTTAACGATTTTCGTGCCAATCGCGGTATCTTGAACCAACTAAATGCGGTAATTCCTTATACATTGCGCAAAGAGCAGGCCAAAGCCGTCGAACAAACCAAAGACTATGCTGCTCTGCATGAGCAGGGAGAGTTTTTGTGGAACGCCAAGCCGCGTTTCGGCAAAACCCTTTCGGCTTACGAATTCTGCCGCCAAATAGGCGCACGTTCAATTTTGATTTTGACGAATCGCCCTGCGATTGCAAACTCGTGGTATTCCGATTATGAAAAGTTCCTCGGTACACAGTCCGGCTATCGGTTCGTGAGTGAAACGGATTCGCTCAAAGGGAAGCCGTATGTGTTGAGTCACAGCCAATTTGCCGAAATCGACCCGGAAACCTGTAACGGACGAATTGAGTTCGTCAGCTTACAAGACCTAAAAGGCTCACTATATTTTGGCGGAGAAATCGATAAGCTGAAAAAACTTGCTGAAATGCAATGGGACGTCGTCATTATTGACGAAGCCCACGAGGGCATTGATACCTATAAATCGGATGTGGCTTTTGACCATATCCAACGGAATTTTACGCTACATCTTTCCGGCACGCCGTTTAAGGCGCTTGCCAATGATAAGTTCTCGGATAAAGCAATCTTCAACTGGACGTATGCGGATGAGCAAAAGGCCAAAAGGGATTGGAACAGCCCGGATGGAGAGCCAAACCCGTATGCCACACTACCGCGGTTAAACCTGTTTACCTATCAGATGAGCGAAATCATTCGTGATGAACTGGAACAAGGCATCGAAATTCAGGGCGAAACCGAAGAGTACGCTTTTGATTTGAACGAGTTCTTTGAAACGAAAAACGGGAAGTTTATCCATGAAGAGGCGGTCGACCGCTTTTTGGATGCCCTTACCTCACAAACTAAGTTCCCGTTCTCCACGCCGGAACTGCGTAATGAGCTAAAACACACGTTTTGGCTGCTGAACCGGGTGGAAAGTGCAAAGCTTCTTGCGGAAAAGCTGCAAAAGCACCCGATTTTCAAAGATTATCAAATTGTTTTGGCTGCCGGTGACGGCAGGCAAAACGAGGATGAGACTATCACAAAATCTTTCGATAAAGTCACCGCCGCCATCCAGCAGTATGATAAAACAATTACTCTTTCGGTGGGGCAGCTTACGACCGGCATTACGGTGCCGGAATGGACGGCTGTTTTGATGTTGAGCAGCATCAAGAGCCCGGCACTGTATATGCAGGCCGCCTTCCGGGCGCAAAACCCCTGCCTGTTTATCACATCGAACGGCTTTCTGCGCAAAGAAAATGCCTATGTGTTTGATTTTGACCCCGCTCGAACCCTTACCATTTTTGAAGAGTTTGCCAATGACCTGTCGCCGGATACCTCCGATGGGCGAGGCGATGCGGCGACCCGGAAAGAGAACGTGCGGGAGCTG
This sequence comes from Faecalibacterium sp., assembly GCA_022652735.1. Lineage (GTDB taxonomy): Bacteria > Bacillota > Clostridia > Oscillospirales > Ruminococcaceae > Faecalibacterium. Next base: position 34,600 of record JALCRP010000019.1, read on the forward strand.
CTGAACTTCTTTCCGGTTATCGGCGAGGATGAACAGGGCGAAATGGTGGCGTTGAATGCGGAAAAGGTACTCTCGATTCCGCGCAAAATCCGCTCGCAGGAAGTGGTGCGTCGTGGCTTCATGAGCAACTACCTGTTTCAGAATATTTCCAATGTATTCAATGCTCCGCCCGAGGTGCTGGACATCATCAAGACGCTTACTCCGGTAGAAGCCCCCAAGGCCGACTTGACTCATGAGGCCGTGGACAACGTTGCGGTGGACGAAAACGGAGAGGTTGCGTTGGATGATGCCTATGTGATAGGCCGCACGGCAGAAGTATTTGGCGATAAGATTTATGAGGATGTCGCCGGCCAATTTGATATGGCGCTTGCCGGCGTGGATGTGCAGGCATCCACGAAAGATGAAGCGCTGGAAACCCTGAAGGAACTGTTCCAAAAGCAGGCGGTGGCGCCGATATTGGAAACGGCGGCCACCGGACTGAAAAACGATATGGGCGTTGCCGACAAAAAACGGCTTGAACGCAAGCTTAAGGAAGACGGCGACCGGATTGTTGGTATGGCGTATGGCGATTACACGATAAAGCGCAACACACTGGAGCAGCAGCGCAAGGAAGAACTGGCGCAGACACCGGCGCACAAACAGGAAGAAGTCAACCGCGATTTTGCGCAGCGTCAGCAGCAGGCTGCTGAAGAGCTGAAACAGCGTCTGGCAGACAGTGCTACTACCTTTGTGCAAGCAGCTGCCAGCGATATGGTTCGTACGGTCGATACCCACAAAAAGGAGCAGGAAAAGAACGGCATTGAAGAAGGCATCCGCGACCATCTGCGCGGCTTCTCCCGCACGATTCCATCTTTTTTGATGGCGTATGGCGATAATACGGTCACGCTCGATACCTTTGATGCGGTTATCCCCGATGCGGTATTCCAAGAAGTGACCAGCATTACCCTTGAGCAATTCCGCTTTTTGCGCGATGGCGGCGATTATACGGATACTGCCACCGGAGAGCAGCGGCATTTTGCGGGTCGGCTGTTCGACCCGGTTGTATTTAACGATTCCGTAAAAGAGTTTCTGGCGCTTCGCGTCCGCCTTGCGGATTATTTTGACGAGGCAAGCAAAGAGGACATTTTCGATTATATTCCCCCGCAGAAAACGAACCAGATATTTACGCCGAAATGGGTCGTGAAAAAGATGGTGGATATGTTGGAGGAAGAGAACCAGGGCTGCTTTGATATGCCAGATAAGACTTTTGTCGACCTGTATATGAAATCGGGAATGTATATTACCGAAATTGTCAAGCGTCTATATCGAAGCGCGCATTTGAAGCAACTGTATCCGAACGGGGAAGAGCGGCTGAAGCATATTTTTGAAAAACAAGTGTATGGTTTGGCCCCATCGGAAATCATTTACAAGATTGCCACGAACTACATTCTCGGCTTTGACGGCGGAAATAATATTGCCAAGCACAATTTTCGGCAGGTGGACACGCTGCAATGCGCTAAAGATGGCACGCTGCAAGAAAAGCTGGACGAGTTGTACGGCTGACACATCCTTCCATCTGCGGTAAGAGCAAACTTACTTACGTGCGAAGCGGACAATCGCAGCATTTGCTCTTTGCTAATAAAAGTATCGATTCCTGACTGATTAGAAAGGCTGCCGCATACAGTTCAGACGGGTTTATAGAGGTTGCCTTGCATTCACAAATAGACCACACTGGAGATTTTTCTCGGTGTGGTCTATTTTTTGCGCCTGAAGGGAGGTGATATTTATGATTTGGATATTCCACGCAGAAAGGAGGGCACTGTCTTTGGGGTTCTATGATAATTTGAACGCGGAGAGTGGCTCATGACAAAAAGGTTGGATGCCGACCGCATCGAAAAGGCTCGGACGAAAAAGGTCACGAAAAGCAAGCGCCAAATCGAGAAAGAGCGTTTTGAAAATGATTTCGAATATAACCGGTCAGGAAAAAGCCAGCTTACGGTTATTGAGCCAAAGAAGGAGGCCGTTTCCGATGTTACGGCTCGAAAGCTGAAAGTAGGCGCATATGTGCGTGTGAGCACACAGGAGGAGGCGCAAGTCGGCAGTTATGAGATGCAAATCAAGCATTTCACCGACGAAATCGAGGAAAATCCACAGTATGAGATGGTGAAAATCTACTGTGACGAAGGGATTTCGGGCACGCAGGTCTGTAAGCGAAAAGGCTTTCTTGAAATGATAGAAGATGCTAAAGGCGGAAAGCTAGACCTTATCCTCACAAAGAGCATTACGCGTTTCGGGCGTAATGCGGCGGATATTTTAAGTACGCTTCAGCTAATGGAAACGCTCAACCCGGCAGTGACTGTGTTTTTTGAATCAGACCACATTGACACTTCGGACGGCAGAAACAAGATTCTCATATCCATTATGTCAGCACTGGCGGAACTGGAATCACAACTCAAAAGTGAGGCAATTAAGGGCGGCATCATGTACCGGATGCAGAATGGAAATTATCGATTTTCCGTTCATAATACGCTTGGCTACTATCGTGATTATAGAGGACGCGTCTGCATCGAAGAAAACGAAGCGGAAATTGTACGATACATCTATGATGAGTTCCTAGAAGGCGGCTCGCCCGATGAAATTGCGGACGCGTTGACAAAAGACGGCATTTCTTCGCCCAAAGGGCATAATTGCTGGCGTGCAGAGACGATAAAGAGCATACTAAGCAATGAAAAATATTGTGGTGATGTTCTCTATCAAAAAACTTATACGCAAAGCTACATTACGCATCTGTCTAAAAAAAACAACGGCGTTCAGCGCCAATGGCACTGGACAAATCGCCACGATGCCATCATCCAGAAGGACAGATGGCTCGTGGCACAAGAACTATTACTACAGAAAAAATGGAGCAAGAAAAAGCATCCGATAAAAGACATTGCCAAGAAGTTCTTTGTATCTCGTGTAAAGACCGGAAAATTGGCGGGGTTTTACCTCATTGACCAGAACTGGAATAAAGAGGAGCGAGAGCAGTTTCTTGCGCTCATCAAATCTGTGATTCGCTATCAAAATCAACAAAATGAAAAGGAATAGGTATTATGAAAGATTTTAAAAACATTTGCTTTGACATTATCGACCTTTCTGTGAATGTAACGCCAGATATTTATATCAATCGGAACACTATCACTTTTACAAAAAAAGTGCTGGAAGACTTGGGCTATCCTGCAAATGTGCAATACTGCATTAGCGCAGAAACAAAGGTTTTCGCCATTCGTGCCTGCAAGAGTAATGAGGCAAAAAGTACACCGTTTTCCAAGCCGAAGGCGGAACAGACAAGTACGCTCAGCTCCGGCAACAGGAATTTCATTGAAGCAGTGAGAGCGATTATGCCGGATACTTGCGACCCAAAGCTACGCTACAAGGTTACAGGCTGTTTTGATTCTGATAGCCGGACCATTTACTTTGATATGGAGGAAGCGGTAGAAGACCTATTTCGTGCAGCAAAGGCGGAATAACTGTAAAACGCACCTGCCATGTCAAGCGCATGCTTGAACGTGTTCGGATTTTTGACATCAATGCGTATTTCATTGCTTGCATCAGGGCCATTTTAGCGCGGATGTGGCAATACTCTTTCCAAAGAGGATTGCAAGGAAAAAATCGCTTGACACTCTATGCGAAGTTCCTATAATAGGAAACGTAACATAGATATCAAACCAAACGCATACAAAATTATCAAACTGCACTAGGGGCAGACTCTTTCTTTTTGAAAGAGCCTGTCCTTTTTATATATATGAAAATCAAGAAATATAACATAGAAAAGAGGCTTTTATCAAATGGCTAAAAAGACAATAAATGCACTCGATGCAAAGCGGTATATGCCGCAGGTATTATATCGGAAGAGTGTAACTGACACAACGATTGAAGTGACAAATGGATTTCGCAGTGGGCAGGTGAAGGTGAAATTGCAACGGGAAGTAGCTTCTAAAGGCATATATAGCCTTAGCTGTAAGGCACAGGCTTTTGAACTGGAACGCATAAATTTGGATGCTTCGGC
>JALCRP010000020.1 GCA_022652735.1 Faecalibacterium sp.
TCTTGCGGAAACTGTATTCAATGTCTGTAAATGTTTCCTGTTTCATGCACCGCGCCTCCTGCTTTTGCTGGTTCTATTATACCATTTTTAAGCTGTGAGGGCATGAATTAAATCAGAGGTTCCCTAGCAGTTATTCTAGCCTGTGTCAACGAAAAAATTGTTTTGAACGTTTTGCCCTAAAGGCGCATCACGTTTTTGCTGCTTACGATACAGCCGGCGGGTTGACGGCAAAAGTTTCGGCGATGACGGGCAGGCTTGTGCCCCAGCCCTCCAGATATTCCGAGGTGTCGGGATAAGACCATTCAACATACCAGATTTGGCCGGAAGCCTCCGTCACATACCAACAGGTCATCACGCCGCCCGCCGAACGGCAAAACATGGCGTCGTTGTCGTCGGATTGTGTGCAGCCCTCGCTTAGCAGGGCGTCATACGCCTGTTGCAGCGTCAGATCGCTGCGGCTGAAAGAAATGCTCAGGCTTATCTGATCGGTGTCGGGCTGAAATACATCCGGTGTATCCTGCGCCGCGTCGGCCGCCTGTACCGGATGCCATGCGCCGTCCGGCAGGTAGATCGAGTAACCGTCGCCAATGTACAAGGTGGCGGGGACTTCTTCCGAGATGCCCTCTGCACAGAAGGAAAGCTTTGTCGTGGCCGGGCGGCCCACATCCTCGGGCGTCAGCGCGCCCTCGATCGGCACGATGCCGCTTTCGGAAGAAGAGCACGGAATATCCGCCCTTGAGCCGGCGGACGCAGCTTGGCTGGAAGCCGACGGCAGCGCCGGAATCGAGGCGGCCGAAGCGCTGCTTGCATCCGCCGCGCCGCACCCGCTGAGCAGCAGGCCTGCGGCAAGCGCCAGAAAAAGAAATTTTGCGTTACGCATAAAAATCACACTCCTGATAAAATAAATGGCTGCAGGCCGCCGCATGGCACAAAACCGGCCTGCACCGTTACAGCGCGGCCCGGCTCCAAACGTTCAGGCTGCCGCCGTCCACGGAAAAATCCGCCCAGCCGTCGGGGCCGATGGTGACAGGCGCGCCGCGGCCTACGGCGCAGGGCCATGTTTCGCCCGCATGCTGTGTGCCCGCGAAAAGGCGCTTTGCGCCGCCCGGGCCGTTTGTCAGCAGCACGGCAAGCCCGGCAGGATGCTCGGCGTCGCCCTCGCGCGTGAAGCCCACAATGTCCGGGTGATCGAAAGCGTCATGCTCGGGGCCATAGGCGGCCTTGGCGCGCAGCGCCACCAGCGCCGGCAGCGCGGCGACGGGCGGGATTTGGTTATGCGGGATACCGTACCAATCGCCGTAAAAAACGCACGGATAGCCCGCCTCACGCAGCAAAATCAGCGCGTAGGCCGCGGGCTTAAACCAGCTTTGCACCTCGCTTTGCAGCGCTTGGCCCGGCTGTGTATCGTGGTTATCCACAAACGTTACCGTCTGGCACGGGCGGCGCGCCGCCAGCGCCGTATCCCATAGGTGCCGCATATCGAACGCGCCGTTGGAAGCGCTGGCTTCGTGCAAAGCGTAATGCAGCGGCACATCAAACAAGCTCATGCAGCTGCCGTCGCCGTTGAGGTAATCTATCAGCTTTTCGATTTCCGGCGACCAATACTCCCCTACTGTGAAAAGCTCGCGCCCGGCATAGGCGCGCAGGCCCGCCAGCCATTGCGTATAAAAATCGCGGTTGATGTGCTTTACGGCGTCAAGGCGAAAGCCGTCGGCGCGCGTGGTATCGAGATACCATTTGCCCCAGCGCGTCAGTTCTTCGGCCACGGCAGGGCTGCCCATGTCGAGGTCAGCCCCCATAAGATAATCATAGTTGCCGTTTTCGGTATCGACCTCGCTGTCCCAGCTTTTGCCCTCGAAAAGCAGAACCTCGCTTTTTTTCGCGGCGTCGTCCCAATCAACGCCGTCAAAGCAGCGCCAATCCCATGTAAAATCGCTGTACTTGCCCGCGCGCCCGGGGAAAGTGAACTTCGTCCAGACGCGCACAGTTTCCTCGCCCGTCAAATCTTGGCTGCGGTTGGCGCCGTTTACTTCTTCGGCGCGTACTTCTTCGCAGGCATCCGCACCCATGCGGTGGTTTAAAACAATGTCCGGCAGCACGGAAAGGCCGGCTTGGTGCAGCGCGCCGATGCAGGCCAGATATTCGGCGCGGGTGCCGTATTTGGTAGGGACGCTGCCCTTTTGGGCAAACTCGCCGAGATCGTAGGTGTCGTATACGCCGTAGCCGACATCATGGACGCCGCCCGCCGCCTTATATGCCGGCGGCAGCCAAACGGCCGTAAAGCCCGCTTGGGCAAGCCCGCCCGCCGCGGCCGCAAGGCGCTTCCAATGCGCCGCATCGTCGGGCAGATACCATTCAAACGCCTGAAACATGGTACCGTTCATAAAAGCCTCCTGCTTTTTGGGTTACGTGTAATTGTTGTAGACAAAATCATAGCAGCCGGCCGCATCGGCGGGGATGTCTGTGTAATAGCCCTCTTTTGTGCCCACAACGGAAATCGAAATCTGGATGCCCTGCTTATAATTGGCGGTTTTGGCCAGCGTATCATTTACGGAATACGCGGAAAAATCGTCATCCGGGACAGAATCCGGCATATCGGCCAAAAGCGCAGTATATTCCGCCCGAAGCTGCGCAAGCCGGGCATCGAACTGCGAAAGCGGCAGCGCATCAAAATCCGCCGAAAGCGAGCGCGCCAGCGCCAGCGGCGCGGCAAAATCTTCGCTGTCTGTATACCAGTTTTCGCAGTTGATATATTCCACGTGCCATGCGTCGCCGTCAAACGCGACGCTTAAATACACATCGCCGAAATAGGTGCCGTTCCAATAATCGTCCTCGCGGTTTTTATGCTCAAAGCGCAGCGAAGATTCGCCGGGGTGCGGCTCGCTGTAGGGCGAAAGAATATAGTCGGGATACTGCGCCGTAACCAGCGCCGTGATCTCGTCGATGCTGTGTGCCAGCCCGCGGTACTCCCGCGCCCGGTCGAAAGCAACAAAAAGGATCGACCCGAGCAGCGCCACAGCCAACAGCGCCGCACAAACCACGTTGCCGGCAAAATTCCCGCGCTCCGGGGGCAAAGGGGCGTCGCCGACACGCTGATATACGGCGCTGAGCGGGTAGCTTTTCGGCTTATCGCCTTGGGCAAGCCCGGCCAAAACCCACGTGCCGCCCGCAAGGGTGGCTGTGGCCTGCGTTAAATCGGGATAGTTCTGAAACGCCTCGCTGCCGACAAGGGCATCCGCCGCCGCTATATCCTGTGCGGCATCGCCCGAAAGCGCAAAATCCGTCAAAAACCAGATGCGCTGCGTGGAAGGCTCGCACACGATAAAAGAGGCAGAGCACTGTTCCCGCTGAGAGCGCGGCAGAAAAATCAGCCCGGCCGCCGCCCATACGGCAAGCACGGCCACGGCCAGAAAAAGCGGAAGTGTCATGGCATGCTGCAAATGCAGTGAAGCCGAAAAAATGCCGCAGCCGAGCATAATCAGCGCCAACGCCCCGGCGCTGACCCCAAGGCGGATCCAGCACCGGCCCGAAGGCGTAAAGGCATGTTTTGCGTTGCGGTAAAGATACAGGCGTTCCATACAAGGGCCTCCTTTTTTCAAAAAGCGGTCATTCATCCAGCGCGGCAAGGCGTTTTGCGGCGTCGTCCACAAGCTGGCTAAGCGGAACATCCGATACCCCGGCCACAATATTATCACAGCGGTTCAGCGGAACAAGGATACGCACGGCGGCGCTTTGGCCCACGGCCTGCGCCATTTTCGGCGTGATCTCGCCGAGCATTGCGTCGGCAATTACGATGCCGATAGGCCCAAGGATCACATCGGCCCGGCGGCAGGCGACGAGCACGGCGTTTTCGCCCGTTGCGGCATGCGCGGGCGAGGCTTTCATCATCTGCGCGGTGGCGGCGCTGCTGGCGCCGACGGCGGTAACCTCCGCTGCGGGGCAGCGCGCCGAAACGGCGGCAATCAGCTCGCGGCCAAGGCGGCCGCCCTGCCCGTCTATTACAACTACGTTCATGGTGCGTTCTCCTTTTTTTGTGCAGAATCCGGCGCGCCTGCATACAATTCCTATTAAAACCTTTTTCCGGGCGGATTGCAACCGTGCGCGCAACACGCACAAATCACATCATAAAAATTTAGAAGAAAAATCTAAAATTATCCCTTTAAAAGTGGCATTTTTGTGATATAATGATAAATACGGAAAGAATTACTGTAGATCAGGGGGCTGTAAGAAATGGCATCTATTACATCACGGCCGTTCGGCGTAACCCATACGGGCGACGCGGTTACGGAATATACCCTTTCCAATCAGGGTGGGCTATCGGTATCGGTGCTGGATTTCGGCTGCGTTATCCGCTCGATTGTTGTGCCGGCGAAAAACGGGCCGGTGGACGTAGTGCTGGGCTATGATACGCTGGAATCCTACGAGAAGGATACCTCGTGGTTCGGCGCTTTTGTGGGGCGTTATGCCAACCGCATCGAGAAAGCGGAGTTTACCCTTGGCGGCAAAACATATCCGCTGGAAAAAAATGACGGTAACAACCATTTGCACGGCTGCTTTGGCAAGAAAGTTTTTCACGTCAAAACTTTTGGCGATTCTCTGCTGATGGAGGCAGAAAGCCCCGATGGCGAAGATGGCTTCCCCGGCAACATGAAAATTTCGGTGCGCTATACGCTGACGCCGGATAACGCATTTCGGATGGAATACCGCGCCTCTTCGGATGCGGATACGCTGGTGAACCTTACCAACCACAGCTATTTCAACCTCGACGGCGAGGGCGACGTGAAGGAGCAGAAGCTGCGCCTTTACTGCTCGCATTTCCTCGAGGGCAACAGCGAAACCTGCCCTACGGGCCGGATTTTGCCCGTGGCCGGTACGCCGATGGACTTTACGGCCGGCAAAAAGATCGGGCAGGACCTTGACAGTAAGGATACCCAGCTTGTGCAGGCGGGCAACGGCTACGACCACTGCTATGTGATCGACCGCGCACGGGGCGCTTCGCAGAGCATCTGCGCATGGGCTTCGAGCGATAAAACGGGCATCAGCATGAAGATCTACACCACACAGCCCGGCGTACAGCTGTACAGCGGCAACTTTGTGGGCACGAATACCCTGCCCGGCAAAAAGGGCGCCAAAAATGTCAAGTACGGCGGATTTGCGCTGGAAACCCAGCACTATCCGTGCAGCCCGAGCCACCCGGAGTTTCCCTCTACAGTCCTATATGCGGATAAAGTGTTCCGCGCCACAACTACCCTGCGTTTCTTTACCGGCAAACAGTGTGGCCGGCTGTAACCTTACATAGCCAACATACGGCACATGCCGCAGCGGAGGTTTCCCTCCCCCTGCTGTGGCATGTGTTTTTTTGTCTTGGATTTTCCGAAAATATGCGCATTGTACATATCAAAACAGCTAAAATATAAAGCAATAACGCAAAATAGAAACAAAAATGTGCAACAATATTATATTAGCATAACACAACATTCCTCTTGATTTTCTGGGCACAAACCGCTATTCTGAAGAAAACGCAGGATACGCCTGTGTTCGGAAATGAGAGGAGCGTTGCATCTATGGCAATTTTGGTTTCCGGCGGTGCCGGGTATATTGGCAGCCACACTTGTGTGGAGCTGCTGGCGGCGGGCTATGATGTGGTCGTCGCGGACAACTACTATAACGCCTGCCCCTTGGCGGTTGCGCGTGTAAAACAGATCTCCGGCAAGGATTTCCGCTTTTTTGAGGCCGACATGACCAAAAAGGACGACGTAGAGAAAGTTTTCGCCGCCTGCCCGGACATTGATGCGGTGATCCAATTTGCGGCATATAAGGCCGTGGGCGAAAGCTGCTCGAAGCCAATCGAATATTACGCCAATAACCTCAACTGTACGCTGAACATTTTGGATGTGATGCGCCGCCACAACTGCAAAAACCTTGTGTTCAGCTCCTCTGCCACGGTTTATGGCGACCCGGACAAGGTGCCCCTGACGGAAGATGCGCCGCTGCACGAGGCGACGAACCCCTACGGCTCGACGAAAGTGATGACGGAGCGCATTTTGCAGGATGTCTACAAGGCCGATCCTACTTTGAACATTGCGCTGCTGCGCTATTTTAACCCGATTGGTGCCCATCCTTCGGGCCTCATCGGCGAGGACCCGAACGGTATCCCGAATAACCTGATGCCTTACATCGCAAAGGTGGCCGCCGGCAAACTTGAAAAGGTGCATGTGTTTGGCGACGATTACCCCACGCCGGATGGCACGGGCGTCCGCGATTACATCCATGTGGTGGATTTGGCAAAGGGCCATGTCTGCGCGCTGAAGAAGCTGGCACAGAACAGCGGCTTGTTCATCTGCAACCTTGGCACCGGCCACGGCTACTCTGTGCTGGAAGTGATCCATGCCTTTGAAAAGGCATGCGGCCATAAGATCGCATATCAGATTGATCCGCGCCGCCCCGGCGACATCGCCGAGTGCTGGGCAGATCCGTCGAAGGCCGCGCGTGAGCTTGGCTGGAAAGCGCAGTACGGCATCGAGGAAATGTGCCGCGACAGCTGGAACTGGCAGCAGAAAAACCCGGACGGCTACCACACAAAGGGCTAAGGGAAAGCCCGGCTTTGCCGGAAAAAACTTTCCCGCTCCTATATGGATACGAAAAAAGCGCCCCGCATCGGCTCGAAAGCCGGCGCGGGGCGCTTTTTGAAAAGATGCAAAATAGATTTAGGCGGGGTCGCTTTCAGAAAGGCTTTCGGAAGATGCCGCCGCAGAAGGCGCCGAGGCGCTTTGTGCGGGCTCCGATACGGCAAAAGTGCTTTCCGAAGTTTTATCGGAAACGCTTTCGGAAGATACATCCGAATCCTTTTTTGCGGTATCATCGCCGTCCGAAGCGGCGGTAGGTTCGCTGTCCGAAGCAGCTTTGCTTTCCGCAGAGGGCATCAGCATCAGCAGCATGGGAGCCGCTGTGGACTCTGAAGAAGCCGCGACCGGTTCCGGTACGGAGAAAGTCTTCAAATCCGGAATATGATACAAGCCGTATGCCTGATTATTTGCAATTTTCACATGGCCAAGTGTCTCGCTTTCAATGACAGGGCCATTCGTGTCATCCGCGCTTAAAATGTAGCAGGTTGCGCTGATGAACTCGCCGGCCTTGCCCACTTGCAGCTGCGTTTTATCCATGAGGTAAACTGTGCGCTGATCGGGCACAACCGTCCAAGCGTAGTTGTTCTGTGCCAAAAGGGCGTTACCTTCCTCGCTCAGCTGTTTGGCTACATACTGAGAGACGGAAGTATTTCCTTTGGCAGCTTCCGCGGCGAGTGAATCGAGCTGCGTGACCTTGTGGATATTGCCTGCGGCATCCTTTTTCTCGCTGGCATACTGCTGCAATTCTGCCAGCAGATTGGCGAGAGTATAAGCGGGCACATCCGGCGTTTCCGACGAGCTGCCGGATTCAGAAGAGCTGCTGGATTCGGACGAGCTGCTGGATTCAGAAGAACTGCTCGATGCCGAGGAGCTGCTTACTTCGGTAGAAGCACTCGGCTCCGTTGCGGCCACCGGCTCGGCAACGGCCACAACGGGCTGTGCTGCGGCCGGGATCGGCGTGGCGCGCACATAGGTACGTGCCGTGCGTGCAGTGTTCGGCACGGCAGCGGCCGGGGTATCATTTTCAGGCAGTGTAACCGCCTCGGAAGCGCCTGCATTCGGCGTAGCGGCCTGCGGCGTATCTTCCTCAGGGATAACGACTACGGAAGAAGAAGCGGCCTCGGAAGCGGCGGCCGCTTTTTTCTGGCAGGCTGCCAAAAGCGCCACAAGCAGCGCTACCAGCAAAAGGATCAGCAGCACGATTTTCAGGATGCGGCTGCGCTTTGCCTTTTCCGGCTGTGCTTCTTCGCGCTTATCTTCGGGGCGGGATTCGTTATTCAACATTCCGTTCTCTCCTTGTTTTTTGTAAAATGTAATTTTTATGCTTTGAGTTTACAGGAGAGGGGTTAAAACTCGGTTAAAATTCGAGAATGAATCGACGGGAATTTACCAATTTTGCTTCAAAATTCCAAAAAAGAAGAAAAAACTGCCGTTTTCTGCTTTGTAGGAAAAATTCTCTCTAAAATCGTACGAAAAAAAAGCGCCTGCCGCAGGGCAGACGCTTTTCCTTTTATAAAAGATTACGCTTTTTTCGGGGCTTCCGGCTCACACTGCTTGATCGTGGAATGCGCAAGCACAAATTCGCGGGCCTTTTTGATGCCCATCACGCTGCGCACCTTATCCTTGCTGAAGGCGTCGGTATATTCTTCCACCGTCTTTTTGGCGCGCGTGGCACGGGCCTCTACCTCGGCGTTCAGCTCTTCTTCGGTCGGGTAAAGGTTCTCTTTCTCGGCCACAATTTCCAGCGCGGCATTCATGCGCAGGTGAAGCTCGGCCTGTTTGCGCACACGGCCCAAAAATTCGTCTTTGGTCTGCTTGGTTTGCTGCAGGAAAACCGAAAGCGGCATGCGCATCATCTGCATCTGCATCTGAAACTCCTGCAGCTGGCGGTTGTATTCCTGATCGACCAAGATGCTCGGCAAATCGCCCTTGGTGGCTTCGCCCAGCTTCGTCAAAACCTGCGAACGGGCGTGGCCCATCGCGGTATTTTGGTTGGTATCTTCCATCTGCTTGCGGATGTCCGCACGGAACTGCTCCATCGTATCCACCTTGCCGACGGCCTTGGCGAAATCGCTGTTCAGCGCCGGAAGCTGGCTGACGCAGACGTCATGCAGCACAATATGGAAGGTAGCGTCCTTGCCGGCGACGGCTTTGTCGCGGTAGGTTGCCGGGAACTTGACGGGCAGATCGAACTCGTCGCCCGCCGAATGCCCGAGGATGCCATCCTCAAAGCCGGGGATCATCATGCCTTTGCCCAGCACGAGCTTGTGATCTTTTGCTTCGCCGTGCTCAAACGGCTTGCCATCCATAAAGCCCTTGTAATCAATCAGCACGGTATTGCCCTTGACGGCCGGGCCTTTGTGGGAGACAAGCTCCGCATGCGCCGCGCGGCGGCGCTCAAGCGAGCGGTCAATCTCTTTATCCGAGACGGCAGCCGGCCTGCATTCCACTTCAAAGCCTGTGTACTGTTCAAGCGTCAGCTCCGGTTTCAGCGCGAGGGTGGCGGTGGCGGTAAAGCCCTCGTCCTTTTTCACGCTGACCAGATCATAGACGGGCTCGCCGATGGATACCAAGCTGTTTTCTTTTACAGTGGCGTCCATCAGGGCCGTGACATCACGGTCCATAATATCATTGATGGCATCGTACCAGAACACATGCTCTCCGCGCTCGGCTTCGATCGCCGCCCGGTCCGCTTGGCCTTTTTCAAAGCCTTTGATCGTGTAACTATCGCGGGTGCGTTCATAGACGGCCTGTGCGCCGGCTTCCAGTTCTTCAGCCGTGGCGCTGAAGGTCATTTTCACGACCTTGGATTCGGGGTATTCCAGTTTTTCCAGTTTCATACATATCCTCCGTAGCCTGCGTTTCTTGCCGGATTTTTAGGCTCGTATCCAATATTATAGCACAAAACCGCAAAAAGCGGTATAATGAACAGCGAAAAGCGTTTGGCAAAGCAACCAAATTTTCGATGTTTTTTTCGTGGAGGCAGAAAAATGCGACTGTTTGATGTGCTCGGCCCGGTGATGATCGGGCCATCCTCAAGCCACACGGCCGGCGCGGCCCGCATCGGATATACGGCCCGAAAGCTTTTGGGCGAGCCGCCCGTGCGCGCCGAAATTCTGCTGCACGGCAGCTTTGCCACAACGGGCCGCGGCCACGGAACCGACCGTGCGCTTGTGGCCGGGCTGCTTGGCATGCGCCCGGATGATGCGCGCCTGCCCGATAGCTTTGCCATCGCCGCGCAAGAGGGCCTCGCCTTCCAGATCGGTACGGTGCAACTGCGCAGCGCCCACCCAAATACAGCCGTGGTGCGCGCAGCGGGCAAAAGCGGGCGCATACTGGAGCTGGAAGCCTGCTCCATCGGCGGCGGGCGCATCCGTGTGACAAAGATCGACGGCGTGGCGGCTGATTTTGGCGGCGACGCCAATACGCTCATCATCCATAACGCGGATACGCCGGGCTATATCGCCGAGGTGACGGCCGCCGTGGCAAAGCGGGGCATCAATATCGCTTCGATGCAGGTGTTTCGCTCGGCGCCCGGCGGCAGCGCTGTGATGGTAATGGAATGCGATCAGGAGATCCCGGAGGAGCTGGCGGCCCTGTTGCGCAGTGTGCCGGGCATCTTAAAGGTAACGCGCCTGAACGTAGAGGAGGATCTCTGATGGCTTTTGTATCGGTATCCGAAATGCTGGCCGCCGCGCAGGAAAGCGGGCATACGCTGCCGCGGGTGATTTTGGAAAGCGACTGCACCGAAAGTGGCATCACCGAAGCGAAGAGCCGCGAAAAGATGCATGCGCTGTGGCAGGTGATGCAAAGCACCTCCGCCGCATACGAGCCGGGGCGGCGCTCGGCCTCCGGGCTGACGGGCGGCGAAGCCGCGCGCGTGGCCGAAGCGGCGCGGCAGGGCCTTTTGTTTGGCGGCGAATACTTGGCCGCCGTAACGGCGGAAGCCTTAAAAACCGCCGAGTGCAATGCCTGTATGCAGCGCATCGTGGCGGCGCCCACGGCGGGCAGCTGCGGGGTTTTGCCCGCGGTTTTGCTGCCGCTTGCGCGCGCGGGCAAGGCCGATGAAGAAGCCTGCTGCGACGCTTTATATGTAGCGGCGGGCTTTGGGCAGGTGATTGCCGCGCGCGCCACGCTGGCCGGGGCCGAGGGCGGATGCCAGGCGGAAGTGGGCGCGGCTTCGGCGATGGCGGCGGCTGCGCTGTGCCATTTGGGCGGCGGCGCGCCCGCCCAGTGCAGCCACGCTGCGGCGATGGCACTGGCCGGCCTGCTGGGCCTTGTGTGTGACCCTGTGGCCGGGCTGGTGGAGGTGCCGTGCGTCAAGCGCAATGTAACGGGCGCCGTAAACGCGGTGGCCGCGGCAAACATGGCGATAGCGGGCGTAACGTTTGCCATCCCGTGCGATGAAGTGATTGACGCGATGGGACGCATCGGCGGGCAGCTGCCCAGCGATTTAAGAGAGACGGCGCGCGGCGGCTTAGCCGATACGCCCACAGGGCGGGAAATTGCCGAAAAGCTGGCGGAGACGCAGCCCACGGCAAAAGAAACATTAAAAGACAACACCTGCGGCTGAAAAAAGGAGACATAAACCATGAAAATTCCGGCAAAAGGATTTACGCACGGGGGGAAATTCCACGCGGACGATGTGTTCGCCACGGCGCTGCTGCAAATTTTGCGCCCCGACATTTCGGTGACGCGCGGCTTTACAGTGCCCGAAAACTTCGACGGCATTGTATATGATGTCGGCCTCGGCATGTTCGACCACCATCAGGAGCCGCGCGAAACGCGCGCAAACGGCGTACCCTATGCGGCGTTCGGCCTTTTGTGGAAGGTGTTGGGCGCAGGGCTGGTGGGCGAAAATCAGGCCCGCCTGATCGACGAAAACTTTATCCAGCCGCTGGATCTCAACGACAACACCGGCGAGCAAAACAGCCTTTGCGACGCGATCGGCTTTTTCAACCCTGTGTGGGATAGCAAGGCCGATTCCGACACATGCTTTTTTGAGGCCGTCGCGCTGGCAAAACAGATCCTCGAGCATCAGATTGAAGCCGCCAACGCCGTGAACCGCGCCGACGAAAAAGTGCAGGCCGCATGGCAGGCGGCAAAGGATGGCATCGTGATCCTGCCGTGCTATCTGCCGTGGAAAAACGGCCTTTACCATACCGATGCGCTGTTTGTGGTGTATCCTTCCCAGCGCGGCGGCTGGAGCGCCCAGTGTGTGCCCGACCATAAATCGAAGCGCTCGAAGCTGCCGTTTCCGCAATCTTGGGCGGGGCAGACGCCGGAAACGATTGCCGCCAAAAGCGGCCTTTCTGGCATCCGCTTTTGCCACGCAAGCCGCTTTTTGATTACGGCAGACACAAAAGAAACTGCGCTGGCCGCCTGCCGGCTGGTGCTGAAAAACAACGGGAAAATATAAACTTTTTGGGCGGGGCAATGCACGTTGGCAAAACGTGGTTTTTCGGCCGACGAAAAGGCGCTGCCCGGCCGTGTGCTTTTGAAATAGAGGAAGCCCGATGAAAAACGATTTTTCTTTTGTATATATGGTACGCTGCGGCAAAGGCCAGCTGTATACGGGCTGGACGAACGACGCACAGGCGCGGCTGTATGCGCATAAAACGGGCGTGGGCGCAAAATACACGCGCGGGTTTTCTGCCGAAAAGCTGGCCTATCTCGAGCAGCTGCCGGATAAGCCGGCCGGGCTGAAACGCGAGGCGGCGCTGAAAAAGCTGCCCAAAGCGGAAAAGGAAGCGCTGTGCGCCGCATGGGCCGAAAATATGCGCCCCCGCCTTTTAAACGCGACGCCGGCCGACACGGCGGAAATCCTTGCCATCCACAACTGGTATGTGGAAAACAGCCTTGCTACTTATACGCAAACGCCGGCCACACTGTCGGAATATACCGCATGGGTGCAAAATACGCTGGCCGTTTCGCCGCTGATTTTGGCGCGCGCGGGCGATGGCCGCCTGCTGGGCTATGCCTGTGCGCACCCGTACCGCTCGGGAAAAGATGCATATTCGTGGGATTACGAAACTACTATTTACTGCGCCCCGTGGGCGCGCGGCATCGGCGTGGCGGATGCGCTGTATCCCCCTTTGCTGGAGGGGCTGCGGCGCATGGGCGTATACAACGCTTTTGGCATTTTGACCGACCCGAACCCCGCTAGCGAGGCGCTGCATAAAAAGCACGGCTTTGTCTGCGAGGCGCGCGAGCAGCATGTGGGCTATAAGCTTGGCCGCTGGCTTGGGCTGACGACATGGCGGCTTGCGCTGAAAAAAGGCCGCGCGGCGCCTGCCCCGCTGCGCCTGCTGACGGCGGAAGAAAACGCTGCGCTTTTGCGGGAATACGCGCCGAAAAAACCGTAACGACATAAAATTTTTGTTTTGACCAAATATTGACAACAGCCTTTCGGCTGCGTAAGCTAAATGAGGGAGCCTTCCCCTGCCCTTTGCGGATAGTAAGGGTAAAAAGTATTGTTTTTTGAGGAGGAACATCATGGAGATTTTCAAAGAGTATTTTGCGATGTGGAACAACTATGCCAACTTTCAGGATCGCACATCCCTGCGCGGCTACTGGATGGCGTTTTTGTGGAACTTTGTCGCCTCTCTGGCGCTGGGCTGGATCGGCACAAGAACGGGCGCAACCTTTTTTACCACCGTTTATTCGCTGGCCGTCTTGGTGCCCACGCTTGCCATCGAGGTGCGCCGCCTGCACGATACCGGCAAGCACTGGGCATGGATTTTCATTAACTTTGTGCCGATCGTCGGGCAGATCATCCTGATCGTGTTCTTCTGCCAGCCGTCCGTTGCGCCGGATGGCTTCCCGCAGGTTTAACCTTTAGAAAAAACGAGAGCCGCCCCGCCGCCAGCGGGCGGCTTTTCTTTTTGCATAATAATGCAAAAATACTCGATAAAAATGAATAAGTATGCGAATTGCACAAAATCAAAATGCCGGACACGGCGCCTTTGTAGATTTATTCCATTGACGGAAAGCCAAGGCTGTGTATAATAGAAGCATAGGTTGAATAATTATTCAGGGCGCGAAAAGCCGCGCCGCTGCGTAAAGGAGCGTTTATCGATGAAAAAGAAAGCGGACATCAAAAAGGTTGTGCTGGCATATTCGGGCGGGCTGGATACTTCTATCATCATCCCGTGGCTGAAAGAAAACTATAATAACTGCGAGGTGATCGCCGTTTCGGGCGATGTCGGGCAGGGCACAGAGCTGGACGGCCTTGAGGAAAAAGCGAAAAAGACGGGCGCTTCCAAGCTGTACGTGCTGGATCTGAAGAAGGATTTCGTCGAAAATTACATCTTTCCCACCCTAAAAATGGGCGCGAAGTATGAAGATTATCTGCTGGGCACCTCGTTTGCGCGCCCGTGCATCGCCAAGGCGCTGGCCGACATTGCCATCAAAGAGGGCGCTGATGCCATCTGCCACGGCTGCACCGGCAAGGGCAACGATCAGGTGCGCTTTGAGCTGACGCTGAAAGCCTTCTGCCCCGAGATGGCCATTATTGCGCCGTGGCGTGAGTGGGACATCAAATCGCGCGACGAAGAGATCGATTACGCCGAGGCACATCACATCCCGCTGCGCATCAACCGCGAAACCAACTACTCGAAGGATAAAAACCTGTGGCATTTGAGCCACGAGGGCCTTGACCTCGAAAGCCCCAAAAATGAGCCGAAGTATAATACAAAGGGCTTTTTGGAGCTGGGCGTAAGCCCCGAGCAGGCGCCCGATACGCCGACGTACATCACCCTGCACTTTGAGCATGGCACCCCGACGGCCGTCGACGGCAAAGAGATGGGCGCCGTTGAACTTGTGGAATACCTGAACAAAGTAGGCGGCGAAAACGGCGTGGGCCTTTTGGACATCGTGGAAAACCGCCTTGTCGGCATGAAGAGCCGCGGCGTATACGAAACCCCGGGCGGCGCCATTTTGTATAAGGCAATCAATGTGCTGGAGACGATTACGCTGGATAAGGAAAGCGCCCACTTTAAGGCACAGCTGAGCCAGAAGTACGCCGACCTTGTGTATAACGGCCAATGGTTCACCCCGCTGCGCGAGGCGCTGGACGCCTTCGCCGACAGCCTCGAAAAGAACGTGACCGGCGACGTAAAGCTGAAGCTTTATAAGGGCAACATGGTAAACGCCGGCGTTACCAGCCCCTACACGCTGTACGATGAGCAGACGGCCTCCTTTGGCGAGGACGACGATTACAATCAGGCCGATTCCGCAGGCTTTATCAACCTGTTCGGCCTGTCGATTCAGGAGCGTGCAAAGCTTTCTAAAAAGTGGCCGAAGGACTGATACCGCGCACAAACGCGGAGAGATGTTCGCTTTGGCAAACGGCGGGAGATTGGCTTTTGCGCGGGCGGCCCATAAAACGTTGCCGCCTGCCTAGGCCGTAAGCCCTGCTTCAAAAGCAAATTGCCGCCGCGGGGCGCAAAACTCCGCGGCGGTTTTCGCGTCTGAAAAGCGCTGTTTTCCCGACGGCAAAAGTAAAGGCGTATCCGCCGCGCCTGCCTACTTGCCGCGGGGTTTGACTTTTGGGCCGTTATGCGGCAGAATCGTTTACAAGATCTACTCGCTTTCGTCAAAAACATGGGTTTGAGGTGTAAAACTATGGCAGAACAGCTTTGGAAGGGCCGCTTTTCTAAGGCGGTTGACCCGCGCGTGAACGACTTTAACTCGTCCATCCGCTTCGATCAGCGCATGATCGCCGAGGATATGCACGGCTCGTCCGTCCATGCGGCGATGCTTGCGAAGCAGGGCATCATCTCCGATGCGGATAACGAGGCTATCCAAAAAGGCCTTGTCGGTATCGCCGCCGATTTGGAAAGCGGCGCGCTGGAAATCGACCCTGCCGCCGAGGATGTGCACACCTTTGTGGAGCAGACGCTTACCGCGCGCGTCGGCGATGCGGGCAAGCGCCTGCATACGGGCCGCAGCCGCAACGATCAGGTCGCGCTTGATCTGCGGCTGTGGATGCGGGGCCAAAGCCGGCAGCTGCAAAAGGATATTGCCGCGCTGATTAAGGCAATCTGCAAAAAGGCCGGCGAAAATACGGCCAGTGTGATGCCGGGCTATACGCATTTGCAGCGCGCCCAGCCCATCACCTTCGGCCATGCCCTGATGGCGTATGCGTGGATGCTGCTGCGCGATCTCGAGCGCCTGCAGGATGCCGAAAGCCGCATGAACAGCCAGTGCCCGCTGGGCAGCGGCGCGCTGGCCGGCACTACTTACCCGCTGGATCGTGAGTATACGGCCTCAAAGCTCGGGTTCTATGCGCCCTGCCAAAACTCGCTGGACGGCGTATCTGACCGCGATTATGCCATCGAGTTTGCCGGCGCGATCTCCATCTGCATGATGCACCTTTCGCGCCTTTCCGAAGAGATCATTTTGTGGTGCAGCTGGGAGTTTAAGTTTATCGAGCTGGACGATGCCTTTACCACGGGTTCGTCCATCATGCCGCAAAAGAAGAACCCGGATGTCACCGAGCTGATCCGCGGCAAAACGGGCCGCGTTTACGGCGATTTGAATACGCTGCTTGTGATGATGAAGGGCATCCCCCTCGCCTACGATAAAGATATGCAGGAGGATAAAGAGGCGCTGTTTGATGCCGTGGATACGCTGCATTTGTGCCTTACAACGGTGACGCCCATGCTGGCGACGATGCGTACATTGCCCGCCAACATGCGCCGCGCGGCCGCCAAAGGCTTTATTAACGCGACGGACTGCGCCGATTACCTAACGAAAAAAGGCATGCCGTTCCGGGATGCGTACAAGCTGACGGGCAGCATGGTGTCGGCCTGCATCGCGGCGGATAAAACGCTTGAGGAGCTGACGCTGAAAGAATTCAAAACTTACAGCCCCTTGTTTGAAAAGGACGTGTATGACGCGATCGACCTTGTAAAGTGCTGCGAAGGGCGCAAGAGCTACGGCGGCCCCGCCGCCATGAGCGTCAACCGCCAGATCGCGGACGCCGAAGCGATTTTACGGGATTGGGAGGAAACGGAAAATGCCGAAGAAGAAAGTATTTATTGATGGCTCCTCGGGCACGACGGGCTTGCGCATCGCCGACCGCCTGTCGACGCCGGCGTTTGCCGATAAAATCGAGCTGCTGACGATTTCGGCCGAAGGGCGCAAAGATGTGCATGAGCGCGCGAAAGTTATCAATTCGGCCGATCTGGCGTTTTTGTGCCTGCCCGATGCCGCCTCGGTCGAGGTAATGCCGCTGGTGGACAAAGCCGTAAAAATCCTTGATACCTCCACGGCTTTCCGCACCGCGCCGGATTGGACCTACGGCTTCCCCGAGCTGCACGGCCAACGCGAAAAAATCAAAGCGGGCAGCCGTATCGCCGTGCCGGGGTGCTATGCTTCGGGCTTTATCAGCCTGGCGCGCCCGGCCGTGGAGCTTGGCATTACGCCCGCCGATTATCCTTACAGCTGCTGCGGCGTATCGGGCTACTCGGGCGGCGGCAAAAAAATGATCGCCGAATACGAAGCCGCGCTGCGCCCGGCGGGCTTGGATGCGCCGCGCAGCTATGCGCTGACGCTTGGGCATAAGCATCTGCCGGAGATGAAGGCGGTTTCGGGCCTTGCGGCGGCGCCTGCTTTCTGCCCGCTGGTGGACAATTATTATTCCGGCATGCAGGTGATTGTGCCGCTGGCGCTGGCCGGCCTTTCGGGCTGGACGCCCGAAAAGATCGCCGCGGCGTATGCGGCGTATTATCAGGGCGAAAGCCAGATCACGGTGCATGCGCTGAACGAGCTGCCCGCAGACGGTCGCCTTTGCTCTAATGCGATGGCCGGAACCGACCGCATGGAGCTGTATCTGACGGCGAACGCCGACGGCAGCCAGATGTTGTTGATCTCGCTTTTCGATAATCTCGGCAAAGGCTCCTCGGGCGCAGCAATCCAGTGCATGAACCTGCTGCTCGGCTTTGCGGAGACGCTCGGGCTGGAATAAAGCGGGGCATGCCCCGCGGCGGAGAAAACATATCAAAACGAAAAAGCCCGGCAGAGTTTTCCACATTTTTAGGCAGCAGCGTGGAAAAACAGCCGGGCTTTTTGCAAAGGCGGCGAAAAGAGGCACAACATGGACGAGCAAAAAATTTGCCGGCGCAGCTATCGGTTTTATGGGCAGGTGCAGGGCGTCGGGTTTCGCTATCGCGCACAGTGCACGGCCGAGCTGTACGGCCTGACCGGTTGGGTGGAAAATTTGCCCGACGGCAGCGTGGCGATGGAAATGCAAGGCCTGGCAGATGCGCTGGACCGTGTGCCCGAAACCATCTGCCGCGGCTCCTCATGGATTGTGATCGAGCACATGGATACAAAAGAAATTTCGGTTTTGGCAAAAGAATATGGATTTTCCGCAAAAGGATGGTAAAATATAGGCAGAGAGACGAAAAAAGGCGGCTTTGGGGTGAATCGGCAAAAGCTGCCCCTTTGGAGATGAGAGGATGCCTGTCGGACAATGCGGAAAGCGGGTTCTGCTGGGGGATGTGCCGGCGAATTTCTTTGCGGAAAACCGGGAAAAGCTGGAAAAACAAAACACAGAGGCACTGCGCGCCGCCCTGCTGGGGAGCTTTGTGCTCTGCGCGGCGGCGCTGGGGCTTTCCTTTAAGCTGCCTGCGCTGCGCGCGGTGCGCAGCCTGTATTTAATTTTGGGCGGCCTTACGCTGTTGGGGTTTATCGTTTCGGCGGCCGTGCTGCCGGCGCACAGCCGCGCCGCAAAGCCCGCGCTGTATGTGGCCGTGTGCGGGCTGTATGCCGCCGCTGTGCTGCGCGGGACGGTGTATGCGCCCGATACGCCCGCGGCGGTTTTTTTCCTGACATCAATCGTGTTGAGCGGGCTGATTTTAGACCGGCCCGTGTATGCGATGGGCATCCTGACGATAGCGGATGCCGCGTTTTGCTTTCTCACGCTGCAGTGCAAGGCGCCCTACCCGCTTGTGATGCAGGCGGACATCGCAGATTGCGCGTATGCATGGCTGCTGGGGCTGTGCGTTTGCGGCTGCGTCGGAAACATCCGGCTGAAAAATTTGCAGGCGGTGCAGATGTGCCGCGCCCGCACCGAAACCGACCACCTGACGGGCCTTGCGAACAAAACGGCGCTTGACCCGCTTTGCCGGGCCTATTTACAGCCGGGCCGCGCCGGCAGCTGTGCGCTGATTCTGCTGGATGTGGACGATTTCAAGTACGTCAACGAGACACAGGGCCACACCACCGGCGACGAAGTATTGCACAATATCGGCCTGACAATGCGGGCCATGTTCCGCGAAGACGACATCGTGGGGCGCTTTGGCGGCGATGAATTTTTGGTTTTGATGAAAAATGTGGGCAGCGCGCAGAACGCCCAAATGAAGGCCGAGCGCCTCCATGCGCGCCTTTCCGATATTGTCGTGGGCGGGCGCCCGGTTTCGTGCAGCATGGGCGTGGCGATTGCGGCCGAAGGCGACGGCGCAAGCTTTGAGCAGATGTTTTCGCATGCGGATATGGCGCTTTACAGCAGCAAGGCCGGCGGAAAAAACACAATTACGCTTTACCGCGGCGAAACCGCCGATGCGGCCGCACAGGGATAAGGCGGCGAGCACAAAGCAGGCTGCACTTTCGGCAAAAACGCAAAAGCCGTTGCGCCTGCAAAATTCCCACGAAAAACCATATAAAAATGCGCCCTGCGGCGGCCGTTTAAGGCCCCTGACAAGGCGCATTTTATTTTGCAAAAACCTCTGCGGCAGGCCCCGCGGCACCCCAAAGCAGGCCGCGGAGAAAACTGCTTTACCCGGCGATTTTCAGCGGGCTGTTGCCCACCCAGATCGTGCCGTTGAGCAGGTTTGTAACGGCGATCGAGCTGCCGTCCGTGCAGCGGGCAGGGTCAAGCGCGTAAAAATCGCTTTCCTGCAAATTGGCAGGGTCGGCGTCGGCGCGGTAGCCCACGACGCAAACCCAATGGCCGTAATATGCGCTGGTGGCGATATGGGGATAGTTCACTTGGCTCCAGCCCGAAGAACCCTCCCAGTATTCATAAGTAGAGGTGCGGTTGGCATGCTTGCCGCCGTCGCCCACATAGGTGTTTTGCAGGTGGACGATCACAGGGCGGCCGGCGTTCAGCTCGTTGTACATCTCGGAAAGGCACGAGGAAAGATCGCTTGAATAATCGGTGTATCCCCCGGCCGACCAAATTACGCCGTTGCCCCACATGCCTGCGCCGCTGCAAATTTGCCCATCAAGGATGGTGCGCGCATAACGCAAAGCATACCAGCTGCATTTGCCCGAAGTTTGGTTGCCGATGGCTGCGATCATGCTGTGATCGAAATTCAGCAGGTTGATGCCGCCTTCGTTTACCGTTTGGGTATCCAGCACCGTGACGGCACAATCCGCCGTCAGGCTGCCTACGGCGGCGGTAACGGTTGCCTCGCCGGCGGCCACAGCCGTGATATGGCCGGTTTCATCGACGGTGCAGATACTTTCATCGCTGGAAGAAAACGCCGCAGCCGGCATGCTCGCCTGATATTCTTCCGGCGCGCAGCTGACGGAAAGGTTTGAACCTGTGCCGCCCATGCGCAGCTTCACGCTTTGGCGGTTGAGCGTGATGGATTCCAGCGGAGGCAGCGCGGAATTGACGCATACGGTACAGGCGGCGCTGGCGGTATTGCCGTCGGCGTCCGTGGCCGTCGCG
The DNA here is from genome assembly GCA_022652735.1 of Faecalibacterium sp. Classification (GTDB taxonomy): domain Bacteria; phylum Bacillota; class Clostridia; order Oscillospirales; family Ruminococcaceae; genus Faecalibacterium. The sequence continues at coordinate 20,311 of JALCRP010000020.1, forward strand.
GTTACGATGGCGCTGCCGGCGTTTACGCCGGATACCAGCCCGGCGTTATCCACGGTGCAGATAGCATCATCACTGGATGCATACGAAACCGTATATGGCACGGCCTGCCAGCCCTGTACCGCAAAAGATTGCAGCTGCGTGGTGCGATACATATCAACAGATACAGTGTAGTTCGCACAGACGGCGGTGGTTTTCGTTTTGGCGCTGAGCGCCTGCGCATCCACGCCGCCCGAAACATCACATCCCGAGAGCGCCACGGCCGAAAGCGGCACGGAACTGTCGGCTAAAACCTCGGCAGTCTCGTTGGGCAGGCAGCGGTTGACGGCCTGAAACGCCACGGCGGCAACTACGATTACGCCCGCAGCGGCAAAGACGCGATAACGCATGGCGTGCATCGTGCTGCGCACATAGGCGGCCCGGCTGCGCCAAGCAGCCTGCTGGTCAGGGTTCGACATGAGACCCCTCCTTCTTTTTTTGTTTTCTCTCTCTCCGCCAAGCGGAAGGGGGGCGCAATATCCCCCATAAACGTTTTCCAGTATACCAGAAAAAGGGCCACGTTTCATCATAAAAATGTGAAATTTTCCCTCTTGCCCGTTTTTGCGCGGGCGCTGCCGAACCTAAAAAAGAAAAACACACAAAAGAAAAATGCTGAATATCTGCGTATCTTCGCGGCATTTTTTGAAATTTGCGCAAAAAACGCCCTTGCGCCAAAAACAAAACGGCGTACAATAAAAGCAGATAGCCCGTACTGCGGGCAGGGAGGAAAACCAGCATGGAGATCGACCGCAAAGCGGCGGGGAAGGCGTTTTCTGCCTATGTGCAGGCGTATGACCCGCAAAACCCAAAAATCGCGCTGAAAATCGCGCATACGTATCGTGTGGCGGCGCTTTGCGAGACGATTGCGCAAAGCCAGAGCCTTTGTTCTGCCGATATTGACCTTGCGTGGCTTACAGGGCTTTTGCATGATGTCGGGCGCTTTGAACAAGTGCGCCGCTACGGTACCTTTAATGATGCCGAAAGCATCGACCACGCGCTGCTTGGCGCGCGCATCCTTTTTGAGGAGGGGCGTATCCGCGATTATCTTGCCTCGCCCGATGAGGACGAGCTGTTGGAAACGGTGATCCGCCTGCACAGCGTCTATCGCCTGCCACAGCAGCTTGGCACGCGCGCCCGCATGTTTTGTCACATTCTGCGCGATGCGGATAAAGTAGACATTCTCCGCGCCAACTGCGAAACGCCTTTAACGGACATCTATAATGTATCGCCGCAGGCGCTGCGCACCGCGCGCGTCAGCCCGGCCGTGATGGAAAGCTTCGCCCGGCGGCAGGCCACGCTGCGCACCTTGAAAAAAACGCCGGTGGATAATGTTGTGGCGCTGGCCTCGCTTACATTTGAACTGGTTTATCCCGTCAGCATCCGCGTTGTGCAGCAGCAGGGCTACCTGCAAAGCCTGCTGCATTTTGAGACGGACGACCCGGCCACCGCCGCGCAGTTTGCGCAGCTGCGCGCCGAAATGGACGCATACCTTTTTGCGCATACACAGGCGTAAGCCAGCCGTATCGGCGCCAAGGCCCGCTTTTGCGGCGGGTAGGGTTTTGCCGATTTTTGCATTTCACCTCGAAAAAAGGAGAAAACAATGGAACTGAAACCCGGCATCCGCGGCCGTGCGACGGCCCTTGTAACGCAGGAAAACACCGCCAAAGCGATGGGCAGCGGCACCTTGGAAGTATTTGCCACGCCCGCCCTTGCCGCGCTGGCCGAAAAAACCTGCTGGCAGAGCGTGGCCCCTGCGCTGGAAGCCGGCCAAAGCACCGTCGGCACCAAGCTGGAGCTTGCCCATAATGCGCCTACGCCGGTGGGCGGCACGGCGGTGTGCGAAAGCGAGCTGACCGCGGTAGACGGCCGCAAACTCACGTTTCATGTGACGGTTTCGGACGCGGCCGGCCCTGTCGCCGAGCTTACGCACGAGCGTTTTGTGGTGGCCGACGAGAAGTTTCAGGCCAAAGCCGACGCCCGGCCAAAGACGTAATTGGCGCGTTTTTGGGCTGCGTCAGGCAGCAAAAAGACGAAAAGAATGAAAAGTTTCCCAGAAAAGAAATCCCCGGCGGTATGAAGCCGGGGATTTTTTCGCATAATTATGCACGTCATACTGATCTTGGCAAAAAAAGTGGACGAAGATGCGTACATTTGTACGCCGCACAAATACAAAAAGGAATTTGTTTCCGTTTTGTTGAAAAAAGATACATTTTTGGCTCTATTTAGTGCTTTACTTGACTAATTTGCCGAATGGTCGTACAATACTAGAGCAAATTGTGTGCAAACGGCGTACATTATTACAGTAATACAATGAAGTGAGGAGTGTAAGACTTGGAAGAAAAGAAGTTCGAGCCCTATGTTCCGGCTGAAAAAGTAATGCCGGAATTTACGGTCGTCTCCGTTATCCTGGGCGCGCTGCTGGCCATTATGTTTGGTGCGGCAAACGCATACTTGGGGCTGCGTGTCGGCATGACCGTATCTGCCTCCATCCCGGCGGCAGTTATTTCGATGGGCATTATCCGTGTAATCATGCACCGCGATTCCATTTTGGAGAACAACATGGTGCAGACGATCGGCTCCGCCGGCGAAGCGCTGGCGGCCGGCGCCATTTTCACGCTGCCTGCCCTGTTTATGTGGGCGAGCGATAGCCCGGATCAGTTCGCTATGCCGAACCTGCTTGAGATCGGCATGATCGCTTTGTGCGGCGGCGTTCTGGGCGTTCTGCTTATGGTGCCCCTGCGCAATGCACTGATCGTGAAGGAGCACGGCGTTTTGACCTATCCGGAAGGACAGGCCTGCGCCGAAGTTCTGATTGCCGGCGAAGAGGGCGGCGCCAAGAGCGCTACCGTTTTCGCGGGCCTCGGCATCGCGGCGGCTTACAAGTTTATCGCCGACGGCCTGAAGCTGTTCCCGTCTGAAGCGGATTGGTCTATCTCGGCTTACCCCGGCAGCGGCATCGGCATGGATGTCCTGCCCGCGCTGGCCGGTGTCGGCTACATCTGCGGCCCGAAGGTTTCGAGCTATCTGCTGGCCGGCGGCGCTACCGCTTGGTTTGTCATTATGCCGCTGCTCGTTCTGTTCGGCAGCGACAAGGTTATTTACCCGGCCGACGTTTCCGTGGCTCAGCTGTGGGCTGAGGGCGGCACGTGGGCACTGTGGGGCAAGTTCGTGCGCTATATCGGCGCAGGTGCTGTGGCCGCAGGCGGTATCATGAGCCTGATTAAATCTCTGCCTCTGATCGTGCGTACCTTTAAGGACGCGATCGGCGGCTACGGCAAAAACGGCGCAAGCACCGTCCGTACCGAGCAGGATCTTTCTATGAAGTTTTTGCTGATCGGCGTGGTTGTGATTGCGATCGCCATGTGGCTGATCCCGATCATCCCGGTAAACCTGATCGGCGCGCTGATTATCATCGTGTTCGGCTTCTTCTTTGCTACGGTTTCTTCCCGTATGGTCGGCCTGATCGGCTCCTCTAACAACCCGGTCTCCGGCATGGCCATCGCCACGCTGCTGATTGCAACCCTGATCCTGAAGGCTACCGGCAACACCGGTGCCGCAGGCATGACGGCCGCGATCACGATCGGCTCTATCATCTGCATCATCGCCGGCATCGCGGGCGATACTTCGCAGGATTTGAAAACCGGCTATCTCGTCGGCGCAACGCCGAAGAAGCAGCAGATCGGCGAGCTGGTTGGCGCAGTGGTTTCCTCCGTGGCCATCGGCGGCATCCTGTACCTGCTGAACGCCGCTTGGGGCTATGGCTCTACCGAGCTGCCTGCCCCGCAGGCAACCCTGATGAAGATGGTTGTTGAGGGCGTTATGGACGGCAACCTGCCTTGGGCGCTGGTGTTCGTGGGCGTGTTCCTCGCCATCATTATCGAGATCCTTGGCATCCCGGTGCTGCCGTTTGCAATCGGCTTGTACCTGCCGATCCACCTTTCTACCCCGATCATGGTCGGCGGTTTGATTCGTTGGTATCTGGAAAAGCGCAAGTATGCTTCCGATAAGGAAAAGAACGATACCGTCCAGAGCGGCGTTTTGTATACTTCCGGCATGATCGCCGGCGAAGGCATCATCGGCATCCTGCTGGCGGTGTTCGCCGTGATCTCTGTCGGCGGCAAGAGCATCGGCGATTGGATCAACATTTCGGATAAGATCAGCCTGGGCAACATCGGCGCAATGGTATTCTTTGCGCTGCTGATGCTGACGATCTTTAAGTTCACGGTTTGGAACAAGGGCCTGAAGGGCAACAAGGCAGGCAACGAAACCAAGAACGACCAGTAATCCCCTGCTGCTTTCGTTTCACACAATTACACGCAAAGCCGGGCTGCTTTTTTGGGCGGCCCGGCTCTCGTGTATCATTGGGCTTTGCCCCACATAAAGGAGACCACCCGTCATGGCCAAAAAAGTAAGCGAAAACTTTCTCGATTATGTCCCCGCGCACATCGAACTGAAACGTTTTTCTTGGCAGACGCAGGAAAACGGCCTTGTCTGCTTTGCGATCGAGCATCAAAACGTGTATGATAAGATTGCGCAGAAGCTGTTTCATACGCCGCGTGTCACGCATGTGGATTTGGACGAATACGGCAGCTTTCTGTGGAAGCATATCGATGGCCAAACGAGTGTGAAGGCGCTGGCCCATGCTTTCCGCGAAGAATACGGCGAGGCTGTTGAGCCGCTGTACGACCGTATCGTGAAATACATGGCCATCCTGCACAATAACGGCTTCATCCGCTATGTGGGAAAGGAGAAATAAGCCATGACGAAAGCGCAGATCGCGCTCGGCATTGTTCTGTTTGCCGGGGTAACGATTCTATTATATCTGTGGGGCATGCGCAAAACGTTGACGCAGGGGCGGGATATTTCCCGCATGCTGACAGGAAAATGCGCCAACAAGGTGCTGAAATACCTGAAAACGCACGATACCGTCAGCACCGGCGAGATCGAAAAGCTGATCGGCGGCGTAACGGCCGGCGAAGCATGGAGCCGCCGCCGCGCCAAAGTGCAGGACACAAAAACTTTTACGACGGCCCTTGTGCGCTGGATGCTGGAGCAGCACTATCTTGAGAGCGCCCCGGCCGGGCGGTACCGCGTATACAGCGGCAAAAAGTAAGGCTGCAAGCTGTGCCTAAGGCCGGAGGGGCAGCGCTGCCACGTGTACGGCATAACTTTTGCGCGCAAAAGTGTCCACAGCCCTGATGGCACACGGGCAGCACCCGACGCAGGCCGTAAAATGGCACAAGCGAAAAGCGTTGCCGTTTCCGCGGGCCGCCGTCATATCAATATTGTAAAACCATTTTTTTGAATTTGCCCTGTATAGGGCGGGAGGCGTTGTTATGCGTGTACTCGAAAATCTCGAACCCAAAGCCGTATTTTCTTTCTTTGAGGATCTGTGCGCGATCCCGCACGGCTCCACACACACCAAAGCCATCAGCGATTACTGCGTGGCCTTTGCCAAGGCGCGCGGGCTGGAATATTATCAGGACGACGCCAACAACATCATCCTGAAAAAGCCGGCCACCGCCGGCTATGAGGCCGCTGCGCCCGTGATTTTGCAGGGCCATCTCGATATGGTTTGCGATAAGGCGCCGGATTGCACGAAGGATATGGAAACCGAGGGCCTTGAGCTGGCCATTGACACCGAGAAAAACGAAGTGTACGCCAAGGGCACGACGCTGGGCGGCGACGACGGCATTGCTGTCGCGATGGCGCTGGCGATCCTGGATGCGGCCGACCTGCCGCACCCGGCGCTGGAAGCCGTATTTACCACCGACGAAGAGATCGGCATGCTGGGCGCGATGGCGCTGGATGCTTCGCCGCTGAAAGGCCGTATCCTCATCAACATTGACAGCGAGGACGAGGGCGTGTTTACGGTATCCTGCGCGGGCGGCAATATGTCTAAATGCTGCCTGCCCATCGCGCGCGAGCACTTTAGCGGCACACGGTATACGCTTTCGATCCACGGCTGCCTCGGCGGCCACTCGGGCCAAGAGATCAACAAGGGCCGCCTGAACCCCTGCATGGCGCTGGGCCGCATCCTGTACACGCTCGGCCAGAAAACGAGCTTCCGCCTTATCAGCGTGGCGGGCGGCACGAAGGATAACGCGATCCCGACGAACGCGACGGCTGAGCTGATTGCCAAGGATGGCGCGGCCGTGGCCGCCGTGGCCGCGGAATACGGCCGCCGCTTTGCCGTGGAGTTTGCTACGGCAGATCCGGACATCGCGGTGGAAGCGGCCGCCGCAGGCGACGCAAACGCCGATACGATGGACAAAGAAACTACGCGCAAGGTCGTCTGCATGCTGACGGCTTTGCCCAACGGCGTACAGGCCATGAGCGCCGATATGCCGGGCCTTGTGCAGACGAGCCTGAACCTCGGCATCCTGAAAACCACCGAGGCGCGCGTCGAGGCAAACTTCTGTGTGCGCAGCGCGCTTGACAGCCAGAAGGAAATGCTGAAAGATCGCCTCGCCTGCCTGATGGGCGCGCTGGGCGGCAGCGTTGAGTATTCGGGCGATTACCCGGGCTGGGCCTACAAAAAAGATTCCATCTTGCGCGAGCGCATGGTGGAAGTTTATAAAGATCAGTACGGCGCCGAGCCGAAGGTCGAGGCGATCCACGCGGGCGTGGAATGCGGGCTGTTTGCCGGCAAGCTGGCCGGGTTGGATGCGGTTTCCTTTGGGCCGAACCTGCGCCAGATCCACACCTTCCGCGAGCGCATGGAGATCGGCAGCGTACAGCGCACATGGAAGTTCTTGTGCGAAGTACTGCGCCGCATGCACTAAGGGCGGCGAAAAGGGCTAATGCCCCGTGGGCGGCTTATGCACGGGCGAAAAGTGCAGCGGCGGGTTTTCCTGCGCGAGATAAGCGGCTTCTGCCTCCCGCTGGGCTTTCTCCAAAATTTGAATCGCTTGTTCGGTACGGCGAAAAAGCTGATAATATAACTCTTTGTAATCCGGGATAAGGATCACCTCCTGCACAGCGCAAAGATAGTATACCCGAATGTACCCGGCCGCGCAGGGGCCATTTGGCACCAAATCTTTCCGGCACAACGGAGGATTTCTTGACAAGGCACGGGCGCACGGTATAATGAAAGTATGCTGCTGTTTTCGACGTGCTTCGTTCGATAGGAGAAGCAGTAATAGAAGGAGTGTGTGAGATGGACGAAAAAGATTTGTTCAGTACGACCCCGGCTGCCCCCGAACAAGAAAATTCCGCGGCAGCGCCTGCTGCTTCAAGCACGGATTTCGGCTTTGCGGCCCCGACGATGCCTTTTGGCGTAAACACCCCGGCCGCCCCGGCAGCGCCCGCGGCCCCGGCGGCGCCTGTTGCTGCGGCCCCAGCCGCCGAGCCTGCCTCGGATACCGAAGCTGCGGCCGATGAGGCCCTGCATGCGGCTTCTGCCGCGGCAGATGCGGCGTTTGCAGGCGGCACGGCCCCTGCGGAAAACCCGACGGTACCCCAGCCGGATGCCACCTTTGCGGCATACACTTCCCCTGCGCCCGAAGCGGGCGCAGCAGCAAGCTTTTCTGCGCCGAATACAGTGCCGCAGTATGCGCCCGTTGGCCAGCAAGGTTATACGGCCCCTGCGCAGCAGCCCGTGCCCGGTTACGGTACGCCTGATGGGTATAACGCTGCACAGCAGCCTGTGCCCGGTTACGGTACGCCGGCCGGTTATAACGCGCCGAATTACACGCAGCCTGTGCCGGGCTATGGTACGCCGGCCGATTATGCGGGCCGGCAGCCGGGCTCCGGCGCGGCGACGGCCAGTATGGTGCTGGGCATCGTTTCGCTCGTGTTTTGCCTGTTTGGCGAGGGCGCGCTGGTGTCCGTCGTGTGCGGCATCATCGGCCTTGTGATGGCTTCCAACGCGAAAAAAGAGGGCAACGTCTCGACGACGCGCACGGCAGGTTTTGTGATGAGCCTGATTGGCGTGATCGGCGGTGCGCTGGTGTTCGTTTCCTGCGCGGCCTGCATGGGCATTTTGGGCATGGCGGGATACTAAGAAAAAGCAAATTTTTGGGCGCGGCGGGATTTCGCCGCGCCTTTTTTTGAGGGTGCGGCGGCAGGCCGTTTGCCGCGCCGTGCCGGCCCGAAAACAAAAACGTGCGGGCATTTTGTTTGGCGTGGCTCGCCCATAAACCGACCAAAACGGTTTGGCAAAGGGCGCGGCTTGGCGGGAAGGAGCCTTTTATGCTGCCGCAAATCGAATGGTTCGGCCGTATAATACCCACCTACGGCCTGCTGGCCGCGGCGGCTGCCGCGGCGGCACTTTGCTGGATTTTCTTTCGCAGCCCCGCGCTTGGGCTTAGCCGCGAAAACAGCGTTTACATCGCGGCGTTTGGCGGCGTAGGGGCCTTGCTGGGCGCAAAGGCGCTGTACCTTTTGTTGGCGCTGCCGGAGCTTTGGCGCGATTTGCCCCTGCTTCGCACGGCGCCGCAGGCGTTTTGGGCGCGCTATGTTACGGGCGGCATGGTTTTTTACGGCGGGCTTTTGGGGGCGCTGCTGGGCATGCGTTGGGCGGCCGGACAGTATCGCGTCCGTTTGCGGGATTATTGCTCTGTGCTGATCCCGGCGGTGGCGCTGGCGCATGGCATCGCGCGTATCGGATGCTTTTGCGCGGGGTGCTGCTATGGGGTGGAAAATGCGCGGTTCGGTATCGCGTTTTCGGTTTCGCCCGTGGCGCCCAACGGCATCAAGCTACTGCCTGTACAGTTGATTGAGGCGGCGGCAGAGGGCTTGATCTTTTTGGCGCTTGTGTGGTTTACGGCAAAGCCGGCGCGCCGGCCATATACGCTGTGCACCTATTTGCTGCTGTACGCGCCGGTGCGCTTTTGCCTTGAGTTTTGGCGCGGCGATGTGGCCCGCGGCATCTGGCTTGGGCTTTCGACCAGCCAGTGGATCAGCGGCGTGGTTATGGCCGGGGCCTTGTTTTGGGCGGCAGGGCGCTTGCGGCAGGCGAAGCAGCAGCCGCAAAACGAAAAAACGGAAAAAAGCTAGGCCGCACGGAAAAGAAATACTGCACGGCAAAGCGGCAATGCTATCCAACGCGGCAAAAGATATAAAAAATGCTCCCGCAGAGCAAACGCCCTGCGGGAGCATCCTATTTTCAGCAGAAAACCCGCGCTTAACGCAGCGCCTCGACAGCGGCCGGGGCCGGCGAACGGCGCAGCGCCAGCACCACGCAGTATTGCAGCGCATAGCAAAACAGCGCCAGCGCCGCGCCGCACACAACGTCGACCAAGGAATGCTGATCGATCAGCACAGTAGAAGCGCAGATCGCCAGCGAAACGACAACATTGGCACATCGGAAAAGAACCGAGCGCAGCCAAGGCGCGCTTAAAATCGCCAGCAGCAAAATCACCGTCACAAACACATGTAAAGAGGGGCACACGTTGGTGGCCGTGTCCGTGCGGTAGATCATGGCAATCAGTTTGGTCAGCGGGCTGCTGCCGGAAAGCGGCTTGCGCAGCATCAGCCCTGTGGGATATACCGCATAGCAGAACAGCGAAATGGTAATGCCGTTTGCCATCGCGCCAAACAGCTGCCAGAAGCTATCGGCGCTGTGCAGATAGAACAAAAGCAGAATGGCCGGCACCCAAGCGAACCACGCTACATACGGGATTACCGCCCAGCTGCAAAAAGGCAGCAGATCATCCAGCCGGCAATGCACGATATGAACCGGACGCCGCCACGCCTCCAAAAACCAAAATAGGATATTATATACGGCAAAATACCCGCCGAGAAACAGCAGCGGATGGCGTTTGATCTTTTTTACGAAATTCTCCATTATTTTGCGCCTCACTTCCCTATTGTATAATACGAGAAGCAAGTCAGGATTCTTTCACGCTTATGTGAGAAATTTGTGAATCCACCCTAGAAAAGCGCCCTCGCTCGTAATCAAGGGCATATTCCGCTTTCCCTGTTGACAAAACATGATAGATCGCATCGAGCTGCGGCCCTGCGTTTTCGATGTCTTCCGGCGTGATTTCTTTAGAGGAAAGGATGTAAACATAAAACCAGCCCGAAAAAGCACGATCGTAATAAGGGGTGCGCACAGCGCCGCAGCGCGTATAAAATGCAAGGCGCCGGCGGGCAAGCTCCGGGTCAGGCGCGCGCGCGGGCCATTCGGATTCGATCAACACGGGGCGCTGCTCCATTTCCGAAAGGTCGTGCAGCAGCTTTGCGCCGAGGCCGTGCTCCCGGTAGGCCGGCTCCACGGCGAAATAATCGAGCAGTACCGGGCCGGTGGCGCCGGCGTCGGCAATAAACAGGTAGGCGACCAAACGCCCCTCGTCAAATACGCCCCAAGGGCGATAGCATCGTCGGCGGGCTAAAGCAAGGGTCCTTTCCTTAGGGCGCAGCTCCGCAGGGCCAAAATCGCGGCCGAGCTGCGGGCCGTACATCACATCCAGCTCGGTTTCGGTGAGAATGCGCCACTCCATAAAAAAGAACGCTCCTTTTGGTTGTTTGTTTTAGACGAATTTTGCGGTATACTCGTAAGGACAATAAGCAGGGCGAGCAGCCCTTTGGGAGGTATTCGGATGGATTGGACGGAAATTTGCGTCACCGTGCCGCAGCACGACGCCGAAACGGCGGAGGCGGTGGCGACGATGCTGGCCGACGGCGGTCTGTATATTGAGGATTACAGCGACCTTGAAGCCGAGGTGGCCGAAATCGCACATGTCGATTTGATCGAAAAGGATTTGCTGGAAAAGCCAAAGGACCGCGTGATTTTGCATTTGTACCTTGCGCCGGGGTGCTCGCCTGCCGAGCTGACAGCCCCGCTTGCCGAGCGGCTGACGGCGGCCGGCGTCTCGTTTACGCTGGATGAATCGAAGATCAAGCAGGAAGATTGGCAGAACGGCTGGCGCAAATATTATCACCCGATGGAGATCGGCCGGCGGCTGGCGATTGTGCCCTCCTGGCAGGAATATGATACCGACCGCGTAAAGCTCATCCTGGATCCCGGCCTTGCCTTTGGCACGGGCAGCCACGAGACGACGGCGCTGTGCCTCGCCGCGCTCGATGCGCGGGTAAAGGGCGGCGAGCGCATGCTCGACATCGGCACGGGCAGCGGCATTTTGGCTATCGCGGCGCTAAAGCTCGGCGCCGCCGTGGCTGAGGGCGTCGACATCGACCCTGTCGCCGTGCGCACGGCCGGCGAAAACGCGGCCCGCAACGGCGTGGGCGAAAAGCTTACTGTTTTGGTAGGAGACCTTTCGGAAAAGGCAAGCGGCAAATACGATCTCATCACGGCCAATATCGTTGCGGCCGCGATCGAGAGCCTCGCGCCCTCGGTGCCGGCGCTTTTGGCGCCAAACGGAACCTTTATCGCCTCGGGCATTATTGATACCCGCAAGGCGGAGGTAACCGCCGCGCTGGAAAAAGCCGGCCTCAAAGTGGCCGAAGTGCAGGAAAAACGCGGCTGGGAATGCCTGATCTGCCATCTTGCATGAAAGGATTCTAGTCTTTTGAAAAGCACTTGTCAAGGAGGAATACCAACTATGCCGCATCGCTATTTTACAAAAGAAATTGCCGGCGGGCATGCCGTGCTTTCCGGGGAGGATGCCCATCATCTGGCGCGCGTGATGCGGGCAAAGCTGGGCCAGACGGTGATTTTGTGCGATGGAAACGCCGTGGAATATACGGGCACGATCACCGCGTTTGGGCCGGATACAGTCGAGTTCGCGGTAAGCGAAGGATACCCGACCGCGGCCGAGCCGGGCGTGGAAATGACATTGTTCGTCGGCTATCCGAAGCAGGATAAGCTCGAACAGATTTTACAGCACGGCACCGAGCTGGGCATCGCACATTTTGTACCGTTTTTTTCGCGGTACTGCGTCGCCGCGCCGAAAAAAGAGGAGCAAAAAAACGCCCGCTATGCGCGCATTGTGCTGGAAGCGGCCAAGCAGGCCGGGCGCGGCGTAATCCCGGAGGTAGCCCTTGCGCTGGAAAACTTCGGGGCAGTGTGCCGCGCGCTCAAGGGCTTCGATGCCGTTTTGTTCTTTTACGAGTGCGGCGGGGTATCGCTGGCTTCGGCGCTGAAAGCGTACCGTGCGGCAAAGCCCGGCACGGCCCCGCGCCCAAAGCTCGCGCTGATTACGGGCGCAGAGGGCGGGTTTGCCCCCGAAGAAGCGGCCGCTGCCGCCGCGGCCGGCGCCGTAACGGTTGGGCTTGGGCCGCGCATTTTGCGCTGTGAGACAGCCCCGTTGGCCGCCGCGGCCGCTGTGCTTGCGCTGACAGAGAATCTGGAATAAAAAACGATTCCGCATAAAAAACACGCCTTTCAAGGTTCTTCACCGGTTTTCCGGCGGCCTTGGAAGGCGTGTTTTCTTTACAGAGAATTTGCGGCGCGGCCGCGTATTATCACATCACGCTCGTTACGCGGGCAAGCGTACCGGAATCGGCCGAAACCAGCGCCTGCTTTACCGTTAAAATATGCTGCGCGGTGAGCGAGAATTGGTGGATGCCCTGCAAAAGGCACATCAGCGAAATTTCGGGCTTTTCCAGCGCAAGGCCGTTGGCAGAAATCGGGATGTTTGCGGCCGATGCGGCCTCGACGCTCATAGCGATCAGGCGGCGAATGGCGGGGCTGCCCGTTTGATAATAGGGCGAAAGCAGGCTGACGTTGCGGTCGGCCGCATGGGTATACTGCACAAGATCGTTTAAGCCCAGCACAAAAAAACGGCACCCGAGCGGCGGGAAAAGCGAAGCCTCCAGGCAGGCGGCGGGCGTTTCAAGCGTGATGCCGAAGGCAAGATCTTCGGCAAACGGGATGCCCCGGCGGCGCAGCGAGTTTTTCGCATGCTCCACGCACGACATCGTGCGCGCCCAATCCTCGGTACAGCTAATCATGGGCAGCACAACGGAAAGCGGGCCTTCGTGCCCGGCACGCAGCAGCGCGCAAAGTTGTGCCTCGAACAAATCCGGGTGGGCAAGGCAAAAGCGGATGCCCCGCAGGCCAAGCTCGGGGTTCGGCTCAGGGTCGGCCAAAGGGCGCGTCGTCATATCGGCGCCAACATCAAAGGTGCGCACCGTAACGGGCGCGCCGCCCGCGGCTTTCAGGCAGGCGGCGTAAAAATCCGTCTGTGCCTGCTCGTCGGGTGCGCCGCCCTGCATCAGCAGATACTCGCTGCGGACAAGCCCCACGCCGGCTGCGCCGGCATCCAGCGCCGCGGAAATATCCTCGGGGCCAAAGCAGTTTGCCCAAAGCGTAAAGGGCTGGCCATCCCGTGTGCGGCATGGCAGCGCGCGCACGGCATCCAGCGTATCGGTTTTGGCCTGTGCCGCGCAGATGCGGCGGACGGCATCCTGCCGGGCCTCGGGCGTTGGGTCAAGCGTAAGGGTGCCGACGTCGCCGTCCAAAATGGCGATGTGGCCGTCACAGTCCTCGAGAAAATCCGGCCCGAGCCGCACGATGCCGGGGATGCCCATGCTGCGCGCAATGATGGCGGCGTGGCTTTGGGGGCTGCCCTGCACGGTGACGGCGCCGCGGATCATGCCGTTTGCGCCGTTGACAAGATCGCTCGGAAGCAGCATTTCGCAGGCAAGAATGACGGGGTGATCGAGCGACGGCTTGCGGTGCGGCCGCCCATCCAAAATATCCACAACGCGGCGGCAGGCATCCAAAATATCGGCCGCGCGCAGCTGCATGTATTCGTTATCCTGCAGCGCGCGCAGGCGGTCGGCGTTTTTGCGGCCCGTCTGCTCGACGGCACATGCCGCGCCCGCGCCATCCTCGATGCAGGCCTGCAAATCGTCCAGAAAGCCTTCGTCCTCCAAAAGGCAGCTTTGAAAAAAGAAAATGTCCTTGCTGCCTTGGTCGCCGGCCGTATCCTCAAGATTTTGCAGCTCCTCGCGCGCAAGGGCCAGCGAAGCCTCTAAACGCGCGCGCTCCTGATGCGGCTCCTCGATGATGCGCGAAAGCGTGGGGCTTGCGCGGTAGAGCCGGCGCAGCGGCGCAATCACAAGCCCGGGCGATGCACAAACACCGGAAAAAACTTTCATACAGGTTCCTCCGTCAAAGCAGTAAACGCAGCCGCAGCCAAATATTCGGCGGGCGAAACGGCGGCCAGCGCGGCGGCGGCCGCATCCGGGCCGCCCGGCAAAAACAGCTTTTCCAGCCGCCGGTATTTTTCGAGCGGATAGGCCCGGATAAAGGCGGCGGCGAGCGTATCGGGAGAATAAATTTTGGTAGGGTCGACGCCGGCGGTGTTCGCCGCGCTTTCCAGCCAGATAAGCGGCTTATCCGTGCCGCCAAACAGCGCCTCGCCGGCCTTTTTTGCCAGTTTCAGCGCAGGAAAAGCCTTGGATAAGCGCGCCGTTAACGCATCAAAGCGCGCCGTCAGCGGCGCAAGCTGCGGCGCCACGGCTTTCGGCTCGATGGCATACGCCGTGCCGCGCATACGCCCAAACGCACGGAACGTATCGTTATAGCCAAGTTCCATATTTCGGCGCGCGGTTTCGGGCACAAAGCGGAAAAGCTCGCCCAAATCCCACCAGCTTTCGACGGTGACGGTGGGCAGATGCGTCAGGTTCGGGCGCGTAAGGCCCACGCCGTCGACATTGACGCACAAAAGCTCGTCGGCGCCCATACGCTGCGCCAAGCCGAAAGGCATGTTATCGCTGTAGCCGCCGTCGATAAACGTTTTGCCGTCGATCACGCGCGGGCGGATCGCAGGAAAACACGCCGCCGAGGCCATCAAATAATCGGCCAGCTTCCCTTTCGGGATTTCCTCCAAGGTAAGCTCCTGCGCGCGCAGGCCCCGCCGCTCGACCGTGACAAGGCCGAAGCGGATCGGCGCGGCACGAAGTTTTTCTTCATCCAGTACACGCTCGACGATGGCTTCGAGCGGCGTGACATCCAGCCCGCCGCCGCGCACAAGATCCTGTACAAAGGCGGAAAGCTGCGGCAGGGCCTTGCCCTCGGGCAGCTTCATTACATTTTCGTCGCCGATGGAAAGCCACATATCACGCGCCAGCTCGTAGGCATCCAGCGCAAACATCACGCCGTTCAGGCAGCCGACGCTGGTGCCCGTGATGATGTCGGGCCGCCAGCCAAGCTCGCACAGCGCGCGCCATACGCCGACCTGATAGCTGCCTTTTGCGCCGCCGCCCGCCAACACCAAAGCTTTTTTCATGGCTGCCCCTCTCCTTTTCCGGCGCCGCCCCATGCGAAACGCCCCGTATATGCTACATAAGCCATTTGCGGCTATTATAGCACATACGGGGCGTTGGAAACTAGGGCAATACCGTCCGGGCTCTTAAATTTTTGAAGCGGCCTCGGCATCCAGCACAAGCGTGAAATCCGGGTGCATCTGCAGGATAGAAGCCGGCACTTCGGGCGTGACAGGGCCAAAGAAAGCTGTCTTTACGATGTCAGCCTTGTTTGCGCCGTTTGCCACCATCAGCACCTTGCGCGCCTGCATGATGGATTTGATGCCCATTGTATAGGCTTGGTGCGGCACGTCCTCTTTCTTTTCAAAAAAGCGCGTATTCGCTTCGATCGTGCTCTCGGTCAGATCGACGCAGTGGGTGCCCAGCTCAAACGCCGCGTTCGGCTCGTTAAAGCCGATGTGGCCATCCGGCCCGATGCCCAAAAGCTGCAAATCAATGCCGCCTACCTGATGGATGACGGCGTCATACTCTTTGC
>JALCRP010000021.1 GCA_022652735.1 Faecalibacterium sp.
TATTGCTCGGCCGGCGTCAAGGATGACGGCTACACCCGCGATTATGATTTGACGGGCGGCAGCGGCCTGTACCTGACAAACGGCACATGGCAGACGATTACTTGGAAAAAAGGCGATGCAGCTTCCGCTTTGCAGCTGTTTGCGGCGGATGGCAAAGCCTTGCAGGTAGCGCGCGGCAAAACGTACCTTGGCATCTACGGCGGGTTCGCCGGCCAATCGGTAACTGTGGCCGGCGCGGACGGCAGCGCGATTGAAACCGGGCTTTCCGCCCCGGCGGCGATGCCGGCCCCTGCGCCCGCGGCTGATTCGGCTGCGGCAGGCAGCGTGGCCTCTGCGCCGGCGGTCTAACCCCCTTACCAAGAAAAAATATTGCATAAACGAAAAGCGCTTTCTGCGGGCCTTACGGGGCCACAGAAAGCGCTTTTTTGATGAAACGAAGAAATGTGGGATGCGCCGATTAGACTTCCTCGGAAGATTCCTGCCCGGCGACGGTATCCAGATACCCTGCGGGGATCACGTCGATCGCCTCGACAAGGCGATCCCGCATCCAAAGCTCGGCGTCTGTCTGTACCGTATAGCCGCAGCCGGGGTCGGCCATCCACTGCTCGGGCCGGCGGCTGGGCAGCGCGCGTTGGCTCAGCATGCTCATAATCACGCCGCCGTGCGTGACACAGGCGGCCTCTGCAATGCCGGATTTTATCATATACTCAAACAGCTTGAGCAGCGTTTCGGCGCAGCGCTGATTGAAATCGGCCGTAGCCTCGGCGCCTTTGGGCGTAAAGCCGCTTTCGGGGTTCATCCATTTGCCAAAATCCGGGTCCTTCACAAGCTCTTTCAGCGGGCGGCCCTCGTAGATGCCGAAGCCGGCCTCGCGCAGATCATCGACGGAAAATTTATGTGTGGCATCCGGGAACAGTATGTTCGCTGTTTCCACCGCCCGCGAAAGCGGCGAGGAAAAAACAGTATCCACTTTCGGGTAGGAAAAACGCTCCTGCAGGGAAGCCAGCTGGGCACGGCCCTCCTCACACAAAGGCAGATCGGTTTTGTTGCCGATATACAGCCCGTCGAGGTTGCCTTGGGTAATGCCGTGGCGGATCAGATGCAGCTTAAAGGTTTTCATAAAGTAAATGCCTCCTGACGGCCGAAAAGGCCACATTTTTGGATTTCTTGGGCAAAGAAAAAAACTTTTTTCGTGGCCTTTTGCAGGTGGTGGCCCCACATGTTGCGCGAAGCCCCCCCGCGGGATGCCCATATCTGGTGGGCCTGACAAAAACGACGAAAAAGCCTTTTTTTTCTTGGCGCATTTTGTATTTACAAAGCGTTTTCACTAATATATAATCAACTTACCGTAAAAAACGGGGGAGAGAATATACAAAATCGAGGATGGAACGGAATCATGGAATTTAATCGGATCATTACGCTTTTGCGCAAAGAGCGCGGGATTACGCAAAAGCAGGCGGCAGAGGACCTTGGCATTTCGCAGGCGCTTTTGTCGCACTATGAAAAAGGAATCCGAGAGTGCGGCTTGGATTTCATAGTGCGTGTGGCGGATTATTACGGCGTTTCCTGCGATTACCTTTTGGGCCGCAGCGCGGACCGAAACGGGATGATGCTTTCGGCGGAGGATATTCCGAACCCGGAAAGCATGAAAGATAACGTTTATCACGGCAGCGTTCTGCCCACGATGAACAAAAAGCTGATCTCCAACAGCCTGAATATTTTGTATGCCAAGCTGAGCGACTGCCAGAATAGGACGCTTGTAACGGAAGTCAGCGCGTTTTTGATGCTGGCCGTGTACAAGATGTTCCGCCTGTTGTACAGCGCGCAGGCACACAATACCCGCAGCCTGTTCAGTATATCACAAAATACATGGGAAGGCTATTCCGATTCGGCCATGAAAGTGGCCGAGGCCAACGTGAAAGCCGCCCTTGCCGGTGAGGAGCTTGCCGGGCCGGATTCGGCGCTGAAAGATACCCAGTGCCTTGCGATGACGACGGAATCTCTCTCGGAGGAATATCCGCTGTATGCCTCCAGCCTGCTGAACCTTGTGAAGAGCAGCGAGACCCGCATCGAAAAGCCGTAAACACAGAGCAGGCTTTTCCGGCGCGAGGCACTTTGGCTGGCTGCTTTGCGACGGGCTGAAAACGTGCTAAAACGTACTTTGCTGACAAAAAATCCAGAATGTATAAAAAAGTGCCTTTCGCAGCAGACGCCGCGGAAGGCACTTTTTGCAGAAAAAGAAGAAATACGGGTTGCTTCGCCCGCTAGATTTACAGCGCGCCGATTTTTTTGCGACAGGCGCGGCAGATACACATATCTCCAAACTTTTTGGCTTCGGGGTCGATTTCTCCACAGAAATCGCAAGCCCCCGCAGGACGATACTTTTTCAACAAGATGGTGTCACCGTCGATAAAAATTTCCAGTTTGGAGTTGGAATTGATCTTTAGATTTGTCCGCAGCTCCTTCGGTAGGACGATACGCCCCAAGCCGTCGATTCCTCGGACAATACCAGTACTTTTCATATTCCCTGCTCCTTTGCGTTTTTTATCCTTCTTCTCGTGTAAAAGTATAGTCTTTTTGAGAATAAATGTCAATATTTGGCAAATAAAAAAGACGACCACTTTGCCCAAAAAGCCCGGCGAAAACACCACATTCGAGCGTTTGCGCCGGGCTTCGACATTTTTACTGAAGAAAAAATCGCCGGAGAGTTTACAACTGGAGCAACCCAACCTTTTTGTATACTTTTTCAACCATGCGGTTTGCTAAGCGCGAGGCCCCTGCCGCACCGTCTTTCAAAACGCCGTCCACATAATCCTTGTCGGCAAGAATGCGGGCGTATTCGCCCTGAATCGGCGCCAAAGCGTTGGCCACAACTTCGCCGACGGCATCCTTGAACTCGCCATAGCCCTTGCCGGAAAACTCGGCCTCGATCTCGGCAAGCGCTTTGCCGGTGAACACGTTGTAGATCATCATCAGATTGGACACGCCGGGCTTCTCGGCCGGGTCATACCGTACAACGCCCTCAGAATCGGTGACGGCGCGGCGGAACTTGCGCAGGATCGTGTCGGCATCGTCCGTCATCAGGATGAACGCGTTGAGGTTTGTGTCGCTCTTGCTCATTTTCTTTGTCGGCTCGGCCAGCGACATAATCTTTGCGCCCTCTTTTGTGATATAGCCCTCGGGCAGCGTAAACGTCGGGCTGTAGGCGCTGTTAAAGCGCTGGGCTACGTTACGGGCCAGCTCGACATGCTGCGTCTGATCTTTGCCCACGGGGACAAGATCGGCGTTGTAAATCAGGATGTCAGCCGCCATCAGCGCCGGATAGGTAAACAGGCCGCCATTGACATTATCAGGGTGCTTTGCGCTTTTATCCTTAAACTGCGTCATGCGCGAAAGCTCGCCAAACTGGCTGTTGCAGCACAAGATCCAGTTCAGCTGGGTATGCGCGGGCACATGGCTTTGCACGAAAAGCAGGCTCTGCTTCGGGTCGATGCCGGCGGCAAGCAGCATCGCGGCCGCCTCGCGTGTATGGCGGCGAAGCTCGGCCGGAACCTGACGCACCGTCAGCGCATGCAGATCAGCCACCATATACAGGCATTCAAAATCTTCCTGCAGCTTTGACCAGTTGCGCACGGCGCCGATATAGTTGCCCAAGGTAAAGGTGCCCGTCGGCTGGATGCCGGAAAGAATGCGCTTTTTGCGCTCGACAGTCTCGCTCATATTTTTACGCCCCTCTTTGATTTTGGTGAAGTATATCTGCGATTATAGCACGTTTGCCATTCGTTGACAAACCGCGGCGCAGAGGGTAGACTAAGCAGGATAAAGCCCCGCGCCGCCCGCAGCGGGCGGCGTATCGGCGGCGGAAAAACAAAAGTTTGGAGAGAAGCACAGTATGGCTGAAAAGAAAGTTCGCACCCGGTTTGCGCCCAGCCCCACGGGCTATATGCATGTCGGCAACCTGCGCACGGCGCTGTACGCGTACCTGATGGCAAAGCACAACGACGGCACGTTTATTTTGCGCATCGAGGATACCGACCAGGAACGCTATGTGGATGGCGCAGTGGACGTGATCTATCAAACCTGCCGCGAGACGGGCCTGATCTGGGATGAAGGCCCCGACATCGGCGGGCCGGTGGGGCCGTATGTGCAAAGCGAGCGCATGGGTATGTTCAAGCAATATGCCGAGCAGCTGGTGCGCGACGGCAAGGCTTACTATTGCTTTTGTACGCCCGAGCGCTTGGATGCGATGCATGCCGCGCAGGAAGCGCGCGGCGAGATGACACATTATGACGGCTGCTGCCGTGAGCTGGACGCCGCCACCGTGCAGAAGAACCTTGCGGCCGGGATGCCCTATGTCATCCGCCAGAAAATCCCCCGCACAGGCAAAACCAGCTTTGATGACGTCGTATACGGCCACATCGAAGTGGATAACAGCGAAATGGACGACCAGATCTTGCTAAAGAGCGACGGCATGCCCACCTATAACTTTGCCAATGTCGTCGACGACCACCTGATGGGCATCACGCACGTTATCCGCGGCAGCGAATACCTTTCCAGCACACCGAAATACAACTTGCTGTATGAGGCGTTTGGCTGGGAGATCCCGGCGTATATCCATTGCCCGCCTGTGATGAAGGATGCACACAACAAGCTCTCAAAGCGCAACGGCGATGCCTCCTATCAGGACCTTGTGGCAAAGGGTTTTTTGACCGAAGCAATCCTGAACTATATCTGCCTTTTGGGCTGGAGCCCGCGCGGCGAATATGCCGAGCAGGAAATTTTTACGCTGCCGGAGCTGGTAAAGGTGTGGGAGCCTTCGGGCATCTCGAAATCGCCCGCCATCTTCGACCCACTGAAGCTGCGCGCCATCAACGCCGAATATATCCGCCGCCTTTCGCCGGAGCAGTTTTTGGAAAAGGCAACGCCGTGGATTGACAGCGCCGTGAAAAGCCCGATCAATCGGGCGCTGCTTTGTGCAAACCTTCAGCCGCGGTGCGAATCTTTCGGCGACATCCCGGCCGAGATTGATTTCTTCGATGCAATGCCGGAATACGATGCCGCGCTTTACGAAAACAAAAAGCAAAAGACGACGCCCGAGACGGCCTGTGAAGCCTTAAAGGCGCTGGAGCCGGTTTTGGCCGACGCCGCGCTGGATTATAGCGACAAAGACGCAATTTTTGCCGCCTGCAAGGCAAAAGCCGAGCAGCTGGAAAAGAAAAACGGCTGGCTTTTGTATCCGTTGGGGATTGCCCTCTCCGGCCGCCAGCGCACCCCCGGCGGCGGAACGGACCTTGCCTGCATGATGGGCCGCGAAAAAACGCTGGCGCGCGTACAGGCTGCAATCGAGAAGCTGGGCGGCTAAAAGGGCCGGTTGCGCATAAAAACGCCTCGGCTTTCCGCCTTGCGAAAACGCCGCTGACACGGCACAAGCATTTCATGATAAACAAAGCCCGCGCTTTACCTTTTGGCGAAGCGCGGGCTTTTGCGTTGCTCGGAAGAAAATCTTTGGCTTTCTGCGCTCTGCGGCAAAATCCGCCTAATGTATGCGGTAGGGTAAAGGCAAAGCCGCCGAAGGACAAGCTGTGCGGCCGCGGAGGGATACAAGATGCAAACGATCAAATGGCAGCTGCCGAAGGCGCCGCTGCGGCTGAAGGCCGGCGGCGCAAGCTGGGCAGCCTTCCGGCAGGGGGCGGCGTTCTGCCTTGGGGCAGCGGCCTGCGCCGGGCGCTTATATGGGCTGCTGACGCCGTTTGGCGTCGCGCTTGCACTGGGCGCAGGAGAAAATGATTACATTGCCGCGGCCGCCGGCGCCGCCGTGGGTACGCTGCTTTGGCAAAACGGGCCATGCACAGTGGCGACGCTTTGTACGCTTGCCGCTGTGGCGGCGGTGCGCAGGCTGCAGCCGCGCCACTTCCCGGATGCGGCTGCTGCCTGTATTATTGTGCAGCTGGCGATGACGGGGCTTTTGCTGGCCAGCGGCGCGGCCGACGCCGACCAGATGGCGCTGGCCTGCTGCAACGCAGGGCTGGCTGTTTTAACGGCGTGGCTGATGCGGCAGCTGGCCGCTTATACGGGCGGCGCGCAGCTGCTTGTGCCCGGGATGATCGTGACGGCCGTGCTGGCCAATATTTCGGCCGGGCCATTTTTGCCGGGCATCAGCTTTGCGGCCGGGGCCTGCATTGCGCTTGCCTGCCGCGGCCGGCGCGAACAGGCGCTTGTGGCGGCGGCGGGCCTTTGCCTTACCCTATGCGCGGCCGACCCTGCGCTGACATTTGCGGCGGCGGCAATCCTTGGAGGCACGGTAGTGGCCGTGAGCTTTGGCGCGGGGCAGCGGCTGCGCTGCGGCGTTTTGTTTTTGCTGGGCTGTATGCCGGGCATGTTCTGCGCCGCGACGGTACAGGCCGCCTTGCGCATGGGGGTGGCGCTGGCGGTAGCGGAAGGGGCATTTTGCCTGATGCCGCAAAAATTTGTGCTGGCCGTGCCGGACAGCGACCCGGCCGAAAGCGCCGGCCGCCCGGCCGTAAGCGCGGCGGCCACAAAACTTTCGGCTGTGGCGGAAAGCCTTTCCGGCATCGCTCAGACGGTAAACGGCGTTTACCGCGCGATGCCCAAGCATGGCGAGACCTATAACTGGGTGGCCGAGCGCACCCACGATATGCTTTGCGCACACTGCGCAAAGCGTGAATCATGCTGGCAGGAAAGCTACAGCGATACGCTGGATGGGCTGTTCAGCTTAAAGCCAAAGCTCGAACAGCAGGGGCATGTCGATGTAGAAGATCTGCCCGGGCAATTTGCCTGCTGCATCCACCCGGCGGCGCTTTGCGCGGCCGAAACGCAGGCATGGGCACAGTTCTGCGGGCGGCGGCAGGCGCGCGTACAGGCGGACGCACTGCGCACGGCCCTGACAGAGCAATATGATGCCGTGGCGTCGGCGCTGGCGGCGCTTTCCGAGCAGCTGGGCGAGCCGGGCCTGCGCGAAGATTATAAGACGGGGCGTGTAGCGGCGCTGTTTGCATCCCTGGGGATGGAGCCGGGCGAGTGTGCCGTGACGCAGGACAGCATGGGCCGCACCCGCGCGGCCGTGACGCTGCCGCGAAAACGATTTTCGGAAGAGGACCTTGTGGCCCTTTCAGAAGAAGTGAGCCGAATCTGCCACCGCTCGATGGACCCGCCGCAAAAGCTTTCGTGCCGCGGCGCAACGACGCTTCTGTTTTTGGAAAAGCCGGCCTTGCAGGCATCGTTCGGCATGGCGACGCAGGCCGCCAGCGGCAATGTCAGCGGTGATGCGGTGCAGCAATTTTGCACAGGCGACGCGGCATTTGTGCTGCTGTGCGACGGCATGGGCACGGGCCGGCCCGCCGCTGTGGATGGGCATCTTGCCGCGGAGCTGACGGCCCGGCTGCTGCGCGCGGGCTTTGCGCCCGAAACGGCGGCCCGCCTGATTAACGTGGCGCTTACGCTGAAAAGCGATGAGGAAAGCGGCGCGACGCTGGACCTTTTACAGGTTGACCTTTACGGTGGGGCGGCGGCCTTATTTAAGGCGGGCGCTGCGCCGGGCTTTGTGATACAGGCCGGGCGCGCCAGCAAAGTGAGCGGCCCGGGCCTTCCGATCGGCATTCTGGGCGCGGTGAGCGGCCAGACAAAGCATGTCCATCTGGAAGCAGGCGATTGGGCGGTGCTTGTCTCGGACGGCATGCTGCTGGATGGGCCGGAATGGATTTTGCAGCAGCTACAGCTTTCTGCTGCCACCGATACGACGCCGCAGGCGCTGGCCGAGCTTTTGGTGAAGATGGCGCGTGCGCGCGCCGAGCATACCGGCCGCCCGGACGACATCACCGCCGCCGTGATCAAGCTGGAAAAGTACCGATAAAAGCATACTGAATTTTGTACGGACACAAAAATGGCGCATCCCACGGCTTTTGGGCCGCAGAATGCGCCGTTTCTTTTGTGCGGCGGGCTTATAGGCCCAGCACGTTGGTATTACTGAAATAGAGACATAAATCGTCGGAAATGCAAGCATAGCGCGTAAAATGCGCCTGTAGGCCGGCCGGCAGGGCGGCAAAAGTTTCCGGCTCTGCGGCCAGAAGAATCGGGCCGTCCCACTCATCGGCAAGATCATACGCGGAAGAATCGCCCCAATGCCAAAAAGCGGCGCCGGAAGAAAGGGCATCGCCGCCCGTTTGCTGCGCAAATTCGGGCCGCAGCACGACGCTGCTGCCATTCGTCGTCAAATCTTTATAGGCGTGGCCGGTATCATAGCAGCGAATCTCACGCAGGGCAACCTGATCTTCATATTGATCTACATCGAAAAAGACGACGGGAACATCAGCCTGTGCGGCGGCTGCAGCAATTGCATCCATGCGGCTGAGATCCGAGCGGCTGTGTGCGAAAACCAGATCGCCGTAGACATCCCGCCCCACAAGGCACAGCAAAAGTACCACGCAGAAAAACAGGGCGGTGAGATGGGGCACCTTTGCCTTTTGCAGCAGGCAGGCCAAGCAGAGCACTGCTATCAGAAAGGCAACCAACAAATACCGTGCTTCGTATAGCGAGCTGCCATATGTGGAATCAATCAAACCGAGCATAACAAGGTTGCAGACAAAAATGACAGCCGGAAGGGCAGCGGCATCCTCGCGCCGGCGCAAAAATTGCAGCAAGCACAGGCAGCCCGCAGCAAACGTGGCAACGGCGATCAAAAGCCCCAACAAATAAACGATGCTCGGCAGAGAAAGGGCACTAACTGCATTGGGATAAGGCAATGCATTGAGCAAGTAAAGGTAGCCCGCCAAAACGGAGCCGAGGTTGCCCCAAAGCTTTTCCAGCGTAATAAGCATCATAGAGCTATCATGGCTGGCAAAACCCAGCAAATGCGATGCCGTAAACTTGCCGGCGACGGTAAGCACCAGCAGCGCGGCCGTAAGCAGATGCTCTTTGGCAAACAGCTCTTTACAGGTATCTTTCTGCAGCGCAGAAATGGCCCCGCACAACAGGGCAGGTAAAAACGCAAAGACAGCCAGATAATAGCCGCTGGAAAGCCCGGAAAGAAAGCAGCCTGCCGCTAACACGGCAAGCAAAAACCAATGGATAGGCCGGAAAACATCGTTTGCCCGCAAGCGCAGCCACAGCGCAAGAAACAGCAACAACAAAAGCACCTTGACGGAATAGTAGGCGGCCGAAGTAAGCAGACAGGAAAAATAGCCGAGGTCACTATCATTATAGAACGTGACAAGATAAGGGCAAAAAACAAGATTCAGCGCAAACATCCCCGGCACAGGCCCGATGTGCAGCTGCCGCAAGACGGCGGCCAGCGCCAACACAAGCAGGATGCTTATTACAGTATTGGCGACGCCGAAAGCCGTGAATACTTCGTGAAACAGCGGCATGAGACAGGCGGCAAGCAAATCGGGCGCATCCAGATGCAGCATGGTGGTATCGACCCACTGCTGCGGGAAAAGCGTACCTTGATGCCACATCTCGTAGACTTTCAAAAATTCGCAGGAGGAATCTGTGCTGATATGATAGCGCAGCTGCGTTAGGTTCAGCCACGCAATAAAACAAAACTGGGCGGCAAATAACCCGCAAAGGATAAGAAAAAGACTTTTTTCGCCGCGGCGCATGCCGTTAAAACGGGCACGAACCCCAGCAAGAAGAGAAATGTGCTGCATGATAGAGCCTCCCCAAAGAATAAAACCGTAATATGCGGCGCCGTCAGCCGGCGTCCTCCGACAGCTTAACGACGTAGATCCCGTCAATCTGCTGTACGGCGGCGCTTTCGGGGTAGCAGGGCATCGCTTGATATGCAGGCGACTGTTCGATTGCAGAAATTTCTTCCGGGGAAGCACCTTGTACCTGAATGCCAAAGGAGGCATCCCAAAAGTTCAAGTAAAGCGATTGATCGTCCAGAAAAGAATCGTCACTTAAGCCGACCAAAACCGGATCGGTGCCCATACGGGCAGAAGAATGGCCGGGCCAATAGCCGATGACCGCGACCTTGCTGGAACCGACAGAAAAGCCCTCTGTGCGGCGCAGCTGCGATAAAACATCCGAGGCAACATAATAGGATTTTTCATAATTGAACTGCATGATATAGTAAGCGATATTGGCATTGACCGTATTATGGTAGGTAAGCACAACCAAAGCGGCTACAGCTGTAAGCCCAAGGCTACGCAGCACGGGCTTGGCCCAGTGAATTTCCTGCAAATACACCAACAGCTGGAAATACAGCAGCCAGACGCCCAACTCCATCAGCGCATGATATTGCACGGCAGGAGAAACAAAATTAACGGCAAACGGCACAACAAACAGCGCACCCGTCAGCAAAAGCAAAATAAGCAATGCCGGCAGGCGGCGATACAGGCGCTTTTGTATCAGCAAAAGCACCGTGGCTGCCGCAAGCAACAAAAGCAAAATGAAATTGAGGGCGCTGTTCCAGCTGGCAAATGGCCCGCTTTCCAGCCCAAAGGCGCGAAGCAGCTTGTCAAGCGTTTTCAGCACGGCCAGATAATACTGCCACAGCGACAGGATGCCAACTTTGTTGATGCCCTGATAATCAATGAGCGCGGTATTTGTGAAATGCAGAAAAAGCGTCAAGACGAGCTTGTACAAAAGGCCGCCGGCCAATACCATAACCACTTCCTTGGCAAAGCTCACGCACAGTACCCGAACGGAACTTTGCTTTTGGAACAGCTCTAAAATGGCCAGCATTACAATGAGCGAAAGGGCGACAGTGACATAGGCTTGATAGATGCCGATGCTTAGGCAAATGCAGACGGCGCCGGCCACGCAGCCCCAAGGCGGATATTTTCGGCTAAGGAAAACGGCGGCCACAACCAGCAAAAAGGCCAGCATATAGCAATCGGCCGTATAGAGGTATACAAACGAGGCCGTCAGCGTTGGGCAGGTGGCCAGAAAAGCGCTGGCGAGCACAACCAACGGCAGACTGCGCAGCGAGAACAGCTCAATCAACAGCGTCAGCGCCAAGCTTAGCCAGAACAAAGCCACGACCCCGCAAAGCCAAGGCGCGCTATAGCGGCTGCGCAGCGCGGCCGCCAAATCCAGAAAGCAGCGCCCCTCGATCAGCGAAGCACCCGGCGAGCAAAGATTGCGCGAGCCGTCGCCGTTCAAAAGAAAGTTGGCCATCCGATAACCGTGAGCCAAAAAGCCGCTGACCCACACAGTAAGCCAGCAGGCAACCCACTCCCGCCGGAAATGCGGCCGCCATGAAAAAAGCGCTGTTTCATTTGCCTGCATGCACAAAACCTCCTGCTAAAAAATACCAAAAACCAGTATGCCAGAAATCGCTGAAAATGCAAGCGGAGCACAAAAAATGCCGAAAAAAGCGGAGGCCCTTTCAGAGCCTCCGCTTTTTGAAAATACATTTTATAAAAGGGAATGCGATCAGGCTTTGCCGTCGCAGCCAAACATCTTGATCTTCTCGCAGCACAGCTTTTGGATAGCCTCTGCGCCCGGCGCCAGCAGCTTGCGCGGGTCGTAGCCCTTGCCCTGCTGATCTTTGCCGGCCTCGATATACTTACGGGTTGCTTCGGCGAACACCAGCTGGCATTCGGTGTTGATGTTGACCTTGGCAACGCCCAGCGTGATGGCCTTCTTTACCATTTCGTCCGGGATGCCCGTGCCGCCGTGGAGAACGAGCGGGATATTGTTGGTTGCCTGATGGATACGATCCAGCGCATCAAAATCGAGGCCCTTCCAGTTGGCCGGATAAATGCCGTGGATATTGCCGATGCCGGCGGCGAGGAAATCGACGCCCAGCGCGGTGATCTTTGCGCACTCGGCCGGGTCGGCGATCTCGCCGGCACCGACAACGCCATCCTCGACGCCGCCGATGGAGCCGACTTCGGCCTCAATGGACAGGCCATGATCGTGCGCCATCTCGACAAGCTCTTTCGTCTTGGCAACGTTTTCGTCGATACCATAGTGGCTGCCGTCGAACATGATGGAGGTGAAGCCGGCAGCGATGCAGGCCTTAGCGCCTTCGTAGGTGCCGTGGTCGAGATGCAGCGCGACAGGAACCGTGATGCCGAGGCTTTCGTCCATCGCCTTGACCATAGCGGCAACCGTCTTAAAGCCGGTCATATATTTGCCGGCACCCTCGGAAACGCCCAGAATGACCGGGCTCTTCATTTCCTCACAGGCGAGCAGGACACTCTTCGTCCACTCCAAGTCATTGATATTGAACTGCGGCACACCATAGTGGCCGTCGCGGGCTTTCAGCAGCATTCTGGTTGCATTTACCAGCATATTCGTTTCCTCCACTTAATCATTGTTTTGAATGTTTGTATGGCAGTGTGTCACGCTGACACAGAACTTCCGTTTGTCAGTATATCGAAATTTGCCGCTAAAATCAATTCCAACAGAACGTTTTTTGCAGATTGCCCAAAAAAGCGACGCGCTTAAAAGGCCGCAGAGTAAAAAGTGTGCCGACAAAAAGGAGAAAAGAGCGAAAACGAGATTTTTGGCGAAGAAATACGAAACTATAAAAAACAGAAAAAATTTTGTCGAAAATTCGGCACAATAGCAACTTGCAAATTACAGCCTGTACGATTGCCAAAAAGAAAGCCGCAGCCGCTAAAATGTGGAAAAGGCAGTGGAAAACGTTGAATTCAACCGTTCTCCACCGCGAAAATGCTTGACTTTTCCACTTTTTCCACAGGGCTTTCAACAAGTGGAAAACAAATACTCCGCCGAAAATGAAATTTACGTGAAGTATAAAATGCTTTACGAGCGCCGCGGCAGGATTGACACAGGGCACGCTGGGCAATACTGCATTTGCGGCCGCGCAGCGGCAGCACGAAATGCGGCAGTTTATGTAGAAAATACGCTGGCGTTATGCTATACTTTCGGATGTATAGAAAGCATTTTCCATAACAAAGAAAATTTGAAATGAAGTTGCTGCCCGGCCCCCGGCCGGGCGCAGGCGTTGGCGAGGAGAAAATATGAACGATACGTTGGACGGCGCAGCACGCCCCCGTGAAGAAAAAAGCGAAATTATATACGGCAAAAACCCTGTTACTGAGCTGTTAAAAAGTGGTGCGGGGACAGATACGGTTTTGCTTTCGGATGGCTTGGCGCCGGCGATGGCATCCTATTACACTGCGCTGGCCAAACAGGTTGGGGCCGTTGTAAAACGTGTAAATTCGGCAAAGCTGCGGATGCTGACGGGCACCGAAAACCATCAGGGCGTTGCGGCGTTTGCCAGCCAGATCGCGTATGCAACGGTGGAAGATCTGCTGGAAGCGGCGAAAACCCGCGGGGAGCCGCCTTTTTTGGTTTTGGCGGACGGCATTGAGGACCCGCACAATCTCGGCGCGGTGATCCGCAGCGCACTGCTTTGCGGGGCACACGGCGTTATTATCCCGAAACGCGGCGGTGCGGCCGTGACGCCGACGGTGATGAAGGCCAGCGCCGGCGCAGCCGAGCGGCTTCCGGTGGCGCGCGTGGCCAACATTGCGGAGACGGTGCGAAGGCTGAAAGAGGCCGGCGTGTTTGTTTACTGCGCGGATATGGACGGCACCCCGCTGAAACAGACAAACCTTACCGGGCCGATCGCGCTTGTGCTGGGCAGCGAGGGCAGCGGCGTAAGCCAACTGGTGAAAAAACGCTGCGACGGCGCTGTTCGGCTGGAAATGGCTGCGCACGGAACCGGCGTGGACAGCTTCAACGTTTCGGTTGCGGCCGGCATTATCCTATATGAGATTCTGGCGCAGAGAGGCTGAAGGGAGTAGCGGCGATGCACAAAAATAAACGCGGGGAGCCAAACGAAGCGGCAAAAGACAATGCCGCCGAGGAATTGCTCTTTCATTTCGATAAAAAGGAACTGGAAAAGAAAGACGGCACCGTGGCGGAGAACCTCGCGCGTGATCAGCAGTTTCGGAAATTTTTCACCACGAGCGTGATCGAAGTGCCCGAGGAAATGCGCAAGGTTGACCGCGCAGACCCGGACAACGGCGCGGAAGAAACCGCCGAAAAGAAACGGGGATTTTTCCGTGGGCTTTTTGCCCGCCCGGAGGAAGACGACGAAGAAGACATCGGCGTCCAGATCCCGGAACAAGCGCACAAACAGGCCGAAGAAACGGAACGCTCGTTTGCACAAAAACTGGAACAGCCGGAGGATACAGGGGAAATTCGCCTTGTGCCCGAGGCACAAAAGCCGCGCCCCCGGAAAGCGGAGCCGGCGCAGAGCACACCGGCGCAGCCGCAAAAACAGCCCACGGCTGCGGCCCGGATGCCGGCCACAGAGCCTGCACGACAAGCACCGCAGCAAGCCCCGGCCGCAAAAACGCCGCCGGTCACCGCACCCATGACGGCAAACGCCGCGGCAAAAGCGCCGCAAATGCCGCCGCGTAGCAAAAAGGCCGGGCCGGTAGATGTAGGCAGCCTGTTGGAAAAAATAGATGAAGTGCAGGCCGTGGCGCACGGCGAAGAACCCGCCGCGGAAAAAACGGCTGCTGCCGACGCGAAAAAGCCGCAGCCGCCGGAAACTGCGAACGAAAAAGAATCCGCCCAAACGGTGATGACGCTGGAGCCGACGGCCGCCGAGCTGGCCGACCGTGCGCCGCACAAAGCAAAGGCCGAAACCGCACAGGCCCCGGAAAACGTACCGACGGAAAAGCCGATGACAGAAAACACGGCGGGCGGCGAAGCTTTGGACGGCAAACCCGCCGAAGAAGCAAAGCCAAAAGCCACAGACGCACCGCACGGGCGCATCGTGTTTGCGGACGAAATGCTGCAGCCCACAGCCCCGGCGGCAGAGGCCCGGCCGACACAGGAAAAGAAGAAAAACGCCGACGAGGCCCAGCCGGAAAGCGGCGATGCAGGCCGTATGGAACCCAAACCGACAGAGCAGCCCGCCCCCGAAGAAGCTGCCGCCGCGCAAGGCGATACCGAGGAGCCGACGGGCGAAGTTTCTTTGCTGGAAGAACAGCCCACGGGCGAAATCCCGCTGGAAGACGCAGAGCCGACGGGCGAAGTGCCGCTGATGGACGAGCAGGCGGAAACGGAAGAAAATTTGCCGCCGGAAAATGCCGCGCCGCACAGCTGGCAAAAGCTGAAAAACATTTTTTCCGGCGGGCAGGAGCCGGACGAAGAGCCAAACGAAGATGCGGACGCGGAACCCGCGCCCAAGCAGCCTTTGGCCGAGGAGGAAACGCTGGAATATACCAGCGCCGAGGATGCCGAGGCAATCCGCGGCGAGCTGCAGGCCCGCACGGCCGCGCTGACGCTGCGCTGCGTATTAAGCGGCATCCTTGCCGTGGCGCTGATTGCACTGGATTTGATGGGACAGAGCGTTTTGCCCTCGCCGGCCATCATTGACCCCGTGTCTGCGCCGGCCGCATGGCTGGGCGTCCATTTGATTTTGTTGGGCATCTGCATCGCGCTGGCGCTGCCGATTTTGAAAAATGGTGTAATCAGCCTGCTGCCGCACAAAGAGCCTTCGGCGGACGCACTGGCTACGCTGGCGGCTGTGGCGGCGGTGCTTCAGACGGTTGTGGGGCTTTTACAGTCCAATCAATTCGACCCGGCTAAGATCACCGTCTTTTCCGGCGCGGCGGCGCTGCTGCTGTTTGCTGATTTGCTGGGGCAGCGCATTTCGATGGATTCCGTCAGCGACGGGTTTGCGGTGATGACTTCCGGCGTGGAAAATGCGGCCGGCTACTGCTTAAAAGATAAGCACCTGCTGCATGCGCTGAGCGAAGGCATGGACGAGAATGAGCCTGTGCTTTTGCTGAGCCGGCCCGGCTCGCTTTTGAAAAACTTTATGGCGCAGAGCGTGGCGCCGCACCGCAGCGACCGTGTCGCTGTGGAATTTGCCCGGACGCTGGGCGTGGTAGGGGTGATCGGCTTTGCGGTGACGCTGGTAAAGGGCGGCGGCCTGCTGATGGCCGTATCCGTACTGGCAGCGGTGCAGTGCATGGGCGCGCCGCTTTCCGCGACGCTGATTCGCGCCATCCCAAGCCGCCTGATGCAGCGCGCGGCCGCACAGGTTGGGGCTGTTGTGCCCGGGTGGCCCGCGATCGAGCAGCTGGGCGAAGTGGATATGATCCACGCCGACGCGGCCGAGCTGTTCCCTCCGATGTGCGCACACCTGTACGGCATCAAAACGTTCCAGAAAGAGCGTGTTGACCTTGCCATCCTATATGCGACAAGTATCCTGATCGAAAGCTGCAACACGCTTTCGGGGCTTTTCCGCAACATGATCGAGAACCATACGGATATGCTGTATCCGGTAAAAGATCTCGAAAAGCGGCCGGGCCTCGGGTTTGTGGCGTGGTGCGACAACTGCCGCATCGTGCTGGGCAGCCGCGAGCTGATGACGCAGGAGGGAATCTCCCTGCCCGCGATGGATTACGAAAACCGCTACACCCAAAACGGAGACCGCCATGTGCTGTATCTGGCCGTTTCCGGTGAACTGTACGCGATGTTCCTATACGGGTATTCCGGCACGAAAAAAGTGGCGCATACGCTCGGGCTGCTGCGGCGCGAAAACATCCGCCTGCTGGTAACGGCCGACGACCCGACCTTGACGGCCGCGCGCATCGAGGAAGCCTATCGCCTGCGCCCCGGCTTTGTGAAAGTGCTGAGCGGCGAGGAAGCGAACGCAATGGCCCCGGCAACGGCTTACCAGCCCACAACGGAAGGCTGCCTTGTGCATCTGGGCGGCTTTGCCAGCTTGGCGGGCGGCCTTCAGGCTGCCGCGGGCGCCGACGGCGCCGAGCACAACGCCTGCACGGTGCAGACGGTATCCGTGACGGTGTCCGTAATTCTGGGCCTGCTGCTAAGTTTTGCGGGCGGGCTGGCACACATTTCTCTGGCGGCGGTGCTGCTATACCAGATCGCGTGGTCAGCGCTGAGCATGGCGTTGACTTTGACGAAAAAGTATTGAGAGCGGCCGCGGCATAAACAAAAATAAATCGGAAAAATTGGGCAGATTCTCTCTTGACAGATTTTAGCTGTGATGCTATCCTGTGATACAGGAATAATTCCTAAAAGCATAAAAACACAGCTGAATATAAAAATTTAGGAGGATTTTAGCATGGAACTGAAAGGCAGCAAGACCGAAAAAAATCTGATGGAAGCATTTGCCGGCGAAAGCATGGCCCGCAACAAGTATACCTACTTTGCCAGCCAGGCCAAAAAAGACGGTTATGTACAGATGAACAAGATCTTTACCGAGACGGCTGACAATGAAAAAGAGCATGCCAAGATCTGGTTCAAACTTTTGCAGGATGAGGGCATTATCCCGGAAACGGCTAAGTGCCTCGCGATGGCCGCCGACGGCGAGCACGGCGAATGGACGGAGATGTACCCTCGTATGGCGGCAGACGCCAAGGAAGAGGGCTTTACCAAGATCGCAGCCCTGTTCACGATGGTGGCCGGCATCGAAAAAGAGCACGAAGAACGCTATCGTGCACTGGCGGCAAACCTTGCCGACGGCAAGGTATTCGCCCGCACTGAAGAGAAAGTTTGGGTTTGCTCGAACTGCGGCTATACCTTTATCGGCAAGAGCGCCCCGGAAAAATGCCCTGTCTGTGCCCACCCGAAGGATTACTTTGAGCTGAAGGCCAAGAACTACTAAGCCCCAAAACGATCCCAAAACAAATTTGCAACCTTTTTGCAATTTGGTATTGCATTTTGCAAAAAAAGTGCCTATACTATCGTGGTAATGCGATGGATTTTATCGCAATCACGAAATTGCAGCCTACTGCGGTTTTGCGGTAGGCTGCTTTTTGTTTCAACAGGCACAGAAGGGGAAACCGAGATGGAATTGTTTTTGGATGTATTGGTTGATACGCTGATTGACAGCGCGAAGATGCTGCCGTTTTTGTATCTGGCTTATCTTTTGATCGAGACGATCGAGCACCGGCACGGCGAAAAGATCGAGCGCGCGCTGGCTGGCGGCGGTAAATGGGGCTTTGTGCCGGGCGCGGCGCTGGGCATCATCCCGCAATGCGGATTTTCTGCGGTGGCATCGAACTTTTATGCTTCGCGCGTAATCACGCTGGGCACGTTGCTGGCCGTGTATCTTTCGACAAGCGACGAGGCCGTGCCGCTGCTGGCGGCGATGCCGGAAAAATGGAACATGCTGGCGCTGTTGCTTGTTATCAAATTTTGCTATGCGTTGGCGGTGGGCTTTGTGCTGGATGTCGTGCTGCGCCGGCTGATGCCTGACGGCCTGCGCGGCGGCTATACGGGCCGCGCGGCCGAAGTTGACTGCCACGAAAAGCATGCCGGCAAAGAGGAAAGCGTCTGGCTGGCCGCCCTGCGGCATACCGCCGAAATCTTTGTGTTCATCCTGCTGTTCGGGCTGGTATTCGGCATGATCGTGGAATGGATCGGGTATGACACCTTCGCGGCGATGCTGGGCAGTTTGGGCTTTGCCCAGCCGCTGGTGGCGGCTTTGGTGGGGCTGATCCCGAACTGTGCGGCGAGCGTCCTTTTGACGCAGCTGTATCTGGCGGGCGCGCTGCGCTTTTCAAGCCTTGTGGCCGGCCTGTGCGCCGGCGCGGGCGTAGGGCTGGCCGTGCTGTGGCGCACCAACCCCAGCGTAAAGCAAAATGCCTTTATCACAGCATTGCTGTGGGCGACGGGGGCGGCCGCGGGCGTATTGATGCAGCTGATCGCCATGCTTTTCTGAGCGGGCGGATGCGGCATCTAAAATAAGATCACAAAACAGCGCCGAGACTGCAAAAAAAGCAGCCACGGCGCTGTTTTTTATGGTATACTGATTTTGTCCGCGCGGCAAATTTTCCGCGCCGGGACGGAAAGGAAACGAAAAATGCCCTATCGGATGCTTGCCTGTGATTTTGATAATACGCTGGTGCCTTTTGGCGAGGCAGGGCCTCGGCCGGAGGTTGCGGCCGAGATTCGCCGAATCCAAAAAGCGGGCACGGCGTTTGTGGTATGCACGGGGCGGTGCAAGGCCGCGCTGGAAACCAATCCTGCGCTTTTGCGGGGCCTGCGGTATGATTACGCCGTATGCTCGAACGGCGGGCAGGTTGTGGACAAAGCAGGGAAAACGCTTTTCTCGGCGCCGATGACCAACGAGGAAATGTATGCCCTTGTCGATTTTTGCGAAGACTATGAGCATCCGCTGGAGTTTGCGTTTTCCGATGGATACTATGCCTATGAAGGCTATGAGGAACTGGCCAAATTTTACCGCACACGCCAACAAACCGGCTTGGTTGTATACGACGGCGAAGATCAAGACCGGCATTTGACCGAAATGCCGACGGCCGCGTTTTTGGATTTTCCGGCGGGCGAGCTGGAACGCTTCCAGGCTAAATACGGCTATTTGAACATTGAATTTCTGCTGATCGGTGAAGAAAAGGGCCATTACTATTATGATGTGATGCATGCAGGCACCGATAAAGGCGTGGGCCTGCGTGGCCTGTGTGAAGCTATCGGCATCCCGCTAAATCAGGTGGTGGCCGTGGGCGACGGCAACAACGACATCGGCATGCTGAAGGCTGCGGGCCTCGGCTGTGCGATGGGCAACGCCGCGCCGGCCGTAAAGGCCGCGGCGGGCCGTGTGATCGGCGATGTAAAGGAAAATGGACTTGCAGCCCTGACGGCAGAGCTTTGGCCCGCAGCGGACAGCGAAAACCGTCCGTAAACCTTGTAAAAGGCGCGAAAACGCAAAAAGCAGCGCGGCGCGGCCAAAAAGCAAGACGCAAAAAGAGCACAAGCAATCCGCCGCTTTGCGGCACAGATTAAAAAAGAGGCGACAAGGCAATGAGCTTTCCCCCTGTATGGTCGGCGCAAAGCCGCGCGCTGATTTTAGGCACGTGGCCCAGCCCGAAAAGCCGCGCGATGGAATTTTATTACGGGCATCCGCAAAACCGTTTTTGGCCGATGATGGCCCAACTGACCGGCGAGGCTGTGCCGGAGATTTCGGATGTGGAAGCGAAAAAGCACATCATCCTCGCGCACGGGCTGGCGCTTTGGGATACGCTGGCCGCCTGCGAGATTACCGGCGCGGCCGATGCCTCTATCCGCGCCGAAAAGCCAAACGATGTGCCAGCACTTTTGCGTAAGGCGCCGATCGAAGCCGTGTTCTGTAACGGAAGCGTGGCGTATAAAATGTACGAAAAGTATCTGCGCGCGGCCTGCGGCATCGCCGCGGTGCGCCTGCCCAGCACAAGCCCCGCCAACGCCGCCGTGCGCCCGGGGAATTTGTGTGAAATATGGGGCGCGGCGCTGGCCCCCTACTTGCGATAACCCACAGAACATTGTAAATTATTTATGAAACGCTTTGCGCGGGCGCGCAGGGCTGTTATAATACAAAGCAACATCAAAAGGCGGCCTGCCGCCCGGAAAGGATTTCATTATGAGCAAAATCATCCGCACCGAAAAGCCGAGCGTCCTGCCGTGGTACGGGCTGGCCGCCGTGTGGCTCGTGTTCGGGCTGGTGTTTCCGCTGTACAAGCTGGGGATGCTGATCGTTACGGCAATCGTAGGGGCCGGCGTGTTTTTCGCGCTGAAGAAGCTATGCCCGCCGCGCGTGATCGAACAGGAAGTGGACTTCCATACCGGCGTGGGCGACGTGGACGAAATGCTGGCCGGCATGCAAAAACAGCTGGATACGCTGCACCGCCTGAACGAAGAGCTGCCTGAGCCGGGGCTTTCTGCCGCGATGAGCCGCATGGAAAAAGCGGGCCGCAGCATTGTGGAGGTTGTAGAGAAAAACCCCGCCAAGGCCAAAGAGGCGCGTAGGTTTGCCAACTACTATCTGCCGGATGCCGTGAACGTGCTGAACCAGTATGCCACGCTGGCCCGGCAGGGTGTGCGCGGCGAAAACGCCGCCGAGATCAAGGCGAAAGTAGATCAGAACGCCGCGAGCATCGCCACCGCATTTGAAAATCAGCTCGACAGCCTGTATGCATCGGAGAGCATGAACCTCGATGCCGACGTGGAAGTGCTGCAAAATATGATGAAAGGGCAGGGGCTGCAGTAAGCCCGTGGCTTTTTCCAAATAAAAAATCCCGCACCCGTTTCAATAAAGAAAGGATGGAATCATTATTATGGCAGAAAATGAAAACAATGCGATTGAATTAAGCTTGGACGAGCCGACTTCCCCCTCCCTTACGCTGGACCCGACCGGCGACATCGCCGCGGCGGCCGAACAGGAAAAGAAAGAAGAACAGGCCAAAGCGGCAAAGCCTGTGGAAGCGCAGATCGAGCTTAGCCCCGAGGAGCAGAAGGCCGTCGATGATTTTGCGGAAAAAATCGACATCACCAACAGCCAGCAGGTGTTGCAATACGGCGCTTCGAGCCAGAAAAAGATCGGCGATTTCTCCGAGGCGGCCCTTTCCAAGGTGCGCACGAAGGATTTGGGCGAAGTGGGCGGCATGATTACGAACCTCGTGACAGAGCTGAAAAACTTTAACCTGAACGAGGAAGACCAGAAGGGCTTTATGGGCTTTTTCAAAAAGAAGGCCCTGCAGATCGAGCAGCTGAAAACCCGCTACAATAAGGTTGAGACGAACGTCGAAAATATTCAGGGCATGCTCGAACAGCATCAGGTAACGCTTTTGAAAGACATTGCCATGCTGGATAAAATGTATGCGCTGAACATGACGCATTACAAGGAGCTTTCGATGTACATCCTTGCCGGCAAGAAAAAGCTGGCCGAGGTACGCGCAAATGAGCTTCAGGCGGCCGTAGACAAGGCCCACAAGACGGGCCTGCCCGAAGATGCACAGGCCGCGCGCGACCTTTCCGATATGTGCGAGCGCTTTGAGAAAAAGCTGTACGATCTTGAGCTGACGCGCAACATCAGCATCCAGATGGGCCCGCAGATCCGCCTGATCCAGAACAACGACACGATGATGGCGGAAAAGATTCAATCGACCATCCTGAACACGATCCCGCTTTGGAAAAACCAGATGGTTCTGGCGCTGGGCATGGCACACAGCCAGCAGGCGATGGAAGCCGAGCGCGCCGTGACGGATATGACGAACGACCTGCTGAAGAAGAACGCCGAGGCCCTGAAGATGGGCACCATCGAGACGGCGAAGGAATCGCAGCGCGGCATTGTGGACATCGAAACGCTGCAGACGACCAACCGCAGTTTGATCGAGACGCTCGACGAGCTGAACAAGATCCAGACAGAGGGCCGCGAAAAGCGCGCTGCTGCCGAGGTCGAGCTTGGCCGCATCGAGGGCGAACTGAAGCAGAAGATGATGGAGATCAATCGCTGATATGGCAAACGCAGATTTTAACCAACAAAATACGCCACAGGGCGGGTTTTCGGCAGAGAGCTACCGTGCCGCGGCCGAAAAGCCGGCCCGCAGCCTGACCCCGACGCAGCAAAAGCTGGCCGCGGCCGAAAAGAAACTGCCCGCCGCACTGCAAAGCAAGGCGGCCGCCACGGCGATTGCTGTCGTGATGATTGTGCTTTCGGTGTTCGGCTTCGGCGGCGCAAAGCTGCGCGGCCGGTATACGGAAGTGGAAAATGCCGTAACCATCGGCGTGGCGGCGGATACGCGATACAGCAGCGAATACACCGTTGCGGCGCAGCTTTCAGCCCGCGCATCAAACGCGCAAAGCCTGATTACCGCGGCCGGCGATCTGCTGGGCACGGATAACAGCTATGTTGCGGCGGCGCAGGCGGCGCTTAGCGCGCTGAACGAGGCGAGGGACGGCACAAGCGTGAAGGCGATGCACGATACGGACGCTGCGCTGGAAGCCGCGGCCGACGCGCTGTACGCCGAGGCACAAAGCGTATCCGGCAACGCGACCAAAATGGGCACACTGCAAACCTCCTACACCAACTATAACAGTGCGGGGCGTGTGCTGGGAAATCTGAGCTACAACGAATTGGCACAAACCTATAACGACGAAGCCGGCTTCCCGGCGAACCTGATTGGCTCGCTGTGGGGCTGCGGAAAGGCGGAACTGTTCGCATGAAAAAGAGATTTTTTGCCCTGCTTGCGGCGCTGACGATTTTGTGCGGCGCGCTGGCAATGCCCGCTGCGGCGGCAAAGTTGGTCGATTTGCCCAACTTGCCGAGCGACAAATGCGTGGTGGACGACGCGGATATGCTTTCTGCCGACACGGAAAGCTGGCTGGATTCAGTAAACGGCGTCTTGCAGAAGCAATGCTCGGGCGCGACGATCGCCGTGTTGACGCTGGACGGCGTGGGCAACAGTACCACGGAAGTATGCGCGCAGGAAGCGTTTAACACATGGGGCGTCGGCAGCAAAACCGAAAACAACGGCGTACTCATTTTGCTGGTGCGCCAGACGCCGCAGTATTCCGACGGCGACTACTTTATGATGTTCGGCACAGGGCTGGATGGCACGAACCTTTCTAAGCAGGTTAGCACTATCCTGCAAAACGACATGGAGGACGACTTTGCGGCCGGCAACTATGATGCTGCCATCCAGCGCACTGTCCTCACGGTTTCGGACGAGCTGGCCAGCCTTTACAATACCAGCGTCACTTTGCCCGCAGTGGGCGCGGCCGGCAACACGCAAAACCAAAACGGCGGCTGGGACGCAAGCCCTGAAGCGGTGCGCGGCTCGGCCGCGGGCGAGATCATCGGCGGCATTTTGAGCCTGATCTTGTTGATCGTAATCCTGATGCTCGTGCTTGCGATTGTGATTGTGCCCGTCGGGCGCGGCTTCGGCTGGGGCTGGGGCCCGTTTGGCTGGGGTTGGGGGCCGTTCGGCTGGTTTGGCGGCCCGCACTACTATCATCACCACCATCACGGGCCGCGTGGCCCCGGCGGCTGGGGCGGGCCTGGTGGCCCGGGCGGTTTTGGCGGCCCCGGCCCGGGCGGCTTCGGCGGCATGGGCGGCGGTGGCTTTGGCGGCGGCATGGGCCGCGGCGGCTTTGGCGGAGGTGGCTTCGGTGGAGGTGGCTTCGGTGGAGGTGGCTTCGGCGGCATGGGCGGCGGCGGTTCGTTCGGCGGCGGCGGTGGCCGTGGGCGGTAAGCCTTCCCCGGCAAATGCCGTGCGCGGCGGCAAGCAACCTCAATAGCTGCGGTAGGCGCGGCCTGATAAAATACCAAAAAGCCCATAGCAGGCTTGCAAAGGAAAATGCGTGTCAGCACACATTCTCCCGCGCGGCCGGCTATGGGCTTTTTTGTATACTGCACAATTTCGGCGGAATGTTTTTGAGAAGGATGCTTCTTGCAATCCTGTACCAAAATGCTATACTGTAATTAGAAATAATTCCTATTATACAAAATTTTCCTTTTTTAAAAAGTGGCTTTGCATCAGATTACAAGAGTATGGAGGTAATAACATGTTATTTCAAACAGATGCGGTGCATGAAGTACTGCGGCAGAAAGTTCGCCAGTTTGCAGAAAAAGAAGTGCTTCCTTTTGCATTTCAATGGGACCAAAATAATACATTCCCCGAAGAGGCCGTCCGCCACATGGCACAGTTGGGCCTGATGGGCTTGCCCTACCCGAAAGAATACGGCGGTGCCGGCGCAGATGTGCTGAGCTATGCTATCGCAGTAGAGGAGCTTTCCCGCGCCGACGGCGGCACAGGCGTGATCCTTTCGGCACATACTTCGCTTGGCACTTACCCGATCGCGGCTTATGGCAATGAGGCACAGAAGCAAAAATATCTCGTGCCCTTGGCAAAAGGCGAAAAGCTGGGCGCTTTTGGTCTGACGGAAGAAAATGCAGGCTCGGACGCCGGCGGAACCGAGACAACGGCCGTGCGCGAAGGCAACGGCTACCACCTGAACGGCAAAAAAATCTTTATCACAAACGGCGGCAAAGCGGATACCTATGTGGTGTTTGCCGTAACGCAGCCGGGCATCGGCACAAAAGGCATTTCGGCGTTTATTGTGGAAAAAGGCTGGCCGGGCTTTACGTTCGGCACACACTACGACAAAATGGGTATCCGCTCCTCGGCGACGGCAGAACTGATTTTTAAGGATGTCTTTGTTCCCGCGGAAAACCTGCTGGGCGAAGAAGGGCAGGGCTTCCATATTGCAATGGCCACGCTGGACGGCGGTCGCATCGGCATCGCCTCGCAGGCGCTTGGCATCGCACAGGGCGCCTATGAAAAGGCACTGGAATATGCCAAAGAGCGCATCCAGTTTGGCAAGCCGATCGCACGGCAGCAGGCAATCACCTTTAAGCTGGCCGATATGGCGACAAAGCTGCGTGCTGCGCGCCTTTTGATTTATAGCGCGGCCGAGCTGAAACAGGCTCATGAACCCTACGGCATGGAAGCTGCGATGGCAAAGCAGTATGCTTCCGACATTGCGCTGGAAGTAACCAACGACGCACTGCAAATTTACGGTGGCAGCGGCTACTTAAAGGGCATGGACGTTGAGCGCGCTTACCGTGACGCCAAGATTACCACGATCTACGAAGGCACGAACGAAATTCAGCGCGTGGTAATCGGCTCGTATATCCTGGGAAAGAGCGCCAAAGCGGCGGCACCGACGGCACCGGCCGCGCAGGCAGGTGGCCGGAAAAAAGTGATGTTCCACGCGGGCAGCGCCGAAAATCGCGTTGCAAGCCTTGTGGCCGCGCTGCACGACGAGGGCCTGCAGCGCGGAGCGGCCGTTGCGCTGGATACGCCCGTAACCGAGGCAAAGTGCCTTGTCAGCGCAGGGCTTGGCGTAGGCAGAGCCGAAAACATGGCTTTGATTGAACAGCTGGCCTGCGCTGTGGGCGCCGCAGTATCCAGTTCTCGTCCGGCCGCCGAGATGATGCACTGGGTACCGATGAATCGCTTTGTGGGGCTGTCGGGGCAAAAGTTTGCGGGCGAGCTTTACATCGCCTGCGGCATCTCCGGCGCAAGCCAGCACCTGAAAGGCATCGAGAACGCAAAGCTGGTTGTCGCCATCAACAGCGACCCGAACGCGCCGATTTTCTCGCATGCGGATTACGGCATTGTGGGCCGCATCGAGGAGATTCTGCCGCTGTTGGCGGCTGCCTTTGCGCCCGGCAATGCCGCAAAAGAAGCCGACGGCAAAACACTGGGGCCAGTGATGGTTTGCAGCCTGTGCGGCGCAAAGTATGCCCCCACTGAGGGCGATCCGGCGCATGGCATCGCGCCGGGCACACCGTTCAGCGCTCTGCCCGAAAGCTGGACCTGCCCCGGCTGCGGCGCGCCGAAATCTGTGTTTGAACCGCAGCAGTAACTCGCGCCTTGTAAAGGGCAACGGCTAAACCGAAAAAGCATAAAACAAAAAAGCACCTTGCCCTGTACGACAACAAACGGGGCAAGGTGCTTTTTTTGTAAAATGCGGCGAACGTGAAAAGTTATACGGGTTTATGGATGCGGCGCAGGGCAAGCAACAGAAAGCCGCAAAGCCGTACTTTAAGGGTTCTTTTCGTCGCGCGCCCGCGCCGAAAACTCGCAGCCGCAGTAATCTTGCCGATACAGGCCGTATTCCGCGCTAAGCTGTAAGCTGCGCAGATAGCCGTTTTCCTTTTTGAAATCAGAGGGCAGGTGGCGCACCCCATATTGCTTTTCCAACGCTTGCCCGATCGCATTGATACGGGCGGCATCTTTATGCGGGCTGATGGAAAGCGTCGTGGTAAACCAATCGAAGCCGTGCGCCTGCGCGTAGCGGGCCGCATACTCCATACGCATACGATAGCATACCGTGCAGCGGCCGCCGCGCTCCGGCTCGCTTTCAAGGCCCTTGACCGCCGCATAAAACTGCGCTGGAATATATTCGCCCTCGACGACCTTTACGCCCAGAGGATGGGCCTCGGTCACAAAGCGGCAAAGCTCATCGCCACGGCGGCGATATTCCGCCGCGGGCCATGTGTTGGGGTTATAGTATAAAACGGTAATGTCGAAAAAGCGGCACAGCGCCTCGAGCACGGCAGAAGAGCACGGCC
Source organism: Faecalibacterium sp. (assembly GCA_022652735.1). Classification (GTDB taxonomy): domain Bacteria; phylum Bacillota; class Clostridia; order Oscillospirales; family Ruminococcaceae; genus Faecalibacterium. Next base: position 26,846 of record JALCRP010000021.1, read on the forward strand.
CGCAGCAGGCATGCAGCAGCAGCTTTGGGCGCGGGCCGCTCTGCGGAAGGCTCGCCAGCACAGCGTGCATCTGCTGGGCGTAATTTTCCTGCTTTGCCATTGCACGGCCCCCTTTGAAAAGCAAAATTTTGTGTGGCGACAGGCTAAGCGTCCGGCCCGGCCGAAGATTGGCTTTGTTTAGGCATCCTTTTGTGCGGGCGTGGCCTTTTGCTGCTCGTACAGCGCAAGATCGGCATCCCACGCGGCATAAGCCGTATCGCCGCGATGATCGGGCAAAGAAAGGTGCGCCGTCAGATAGGCTTCCATCGCGGCGGTTACTTTCACCGCACCGCTGAGGTTCATGTGGCAGTAATTGAAAGTATCCTCATCCCAGACGAGGGCAGGCGAGGTAGGCTCGACATTATAATCAAGATACGCAAGGCCGTGCGCCGCGGCGTAGCGGGCCACGGCATTGTGCTTTTCCATCGTCCAGCTGTCGTTCGGGATCGTGGAAAGAATCACCGTGCTGCCGTGCTGCGCACACAGGCGCAGGATGGCATCCAGATACCATCCCTGCAAAGTGGGGATTGGCTCGAAGCCGGCGCCGCTGCCCATATAGGCGGGGTCGACTTGCAGCTGTTCGCATTCGGTAGAAAAATAGTAGCCCTTTGTTGGGTCGGTTTGAGAAAGATCGATGCCGGAAAAGCCGCTGGTTTGCTCCGGCGTTTTCCAGTTATCATGAAAATAGATCGCCGGGAAGAAGTTAGCGAGGGTACGCATCGTCGTGTATTCTACATCGTCGTTATTGTTGAATTTATCGTACAGAATATCCGTGCAGACGATCACGGCCTTAGGGCTTTGCGTTTGATACAGCCGGCGCAGCATAAAGTACACATCGCAGGCGGAAGCCCACGATTTGCCTACGGTATAGCCGGTAAAGCCGCAATCGCTGTACCATTCGAGCGGCGTTACGCCGCAGCATACATCCGATGAGCCGAGCGCTACGACATCCACCGTATCTTTGGCCTCGGCGTAAACGCCGCCGCCGGTATAGCTGCCGAACAAACCGATGCCGGTACGCGGCAAAAGCCAAAAGCCGGCCAACTGAAGCACAAAAGCGAAAAACAGCGCAAAGCCCACGATGCGCAGCACAATTTTAGGGGCAGAGATGCGGGTTTTGGTTTCCATATTCATGTGCCTCCCTTAAAATTGCGCGTAGATAAACGCAGTAGGCGCGTAATTGGCGCCGTAAGCGCCGAAAACGGCGATTGAAAGCCCCAGCGCGGCATACGCGCTCCAGCGAAGGGGCAAAGGCAGGGCGGCAAGCGATGCGCGGATATGTACGCCCTTTTCATGCAGGATGTCGACGGCAAGCACCAACAGGACACCGAGCGCCAGCACATAAAACTCTTTGATCGGCACGGCAAAAGCCGTGGGCGAAGGCGCAAACATACTGCGGATCAAATGCCATGCCGTGGGCAGATCGTCGGCGCGGAAAATCAGCATGCCGATATTTACAAGCGCAAAGGTGCGCAGCAGCTGAAAGGCATGATAAAGGCGGCTTTTAGCGCGCCACGCGCTGAACCTTGGGCAAAAGCGGGTAAGCAGCGCGTCGGTTGCCTCGCCAAACAGCTGCAGCACACAGTAATACATGCCGTACACGATAAACAGCCACGCGGCACCGTGCCACAGGCCCGTACAAAACCATACCACGATCAGCCCCAGCCAGACGGGCAGGGTACGGCCCATCTGCGCGCCAAACCATTTGCGGCACTTTTTGCCGAAGTTTAGGTTCGCTTTCGTCATGATAAAGGGCTGAAATACATACTCGCGCAGCCATGCGCCAAGCGAAATATGCCAGCGCCGCCAGAACTCGCCCACCGAACGGGCAAAAAACGGCTGGCGGAAGTTTTCGGCCAGCGGAATACCAAAAAGCTCGGCCGTACCGGCGGCAATGTCGATTGCGCCCGAAAACTCGGTGTAAAGCTGGATCGTATACAAAAGCGTCGCCAGCATCACGGCGCGCCCGCCGTAGGAGGCGCTGTTATCGTAGACAGTGCCGATATACTGGGCGGCGCGGTCGGCTACGACAACCTTTTTGAACATGCCCCAAAGCATGCGCTGCGCGCCGAAACAAAGATTTTGGTAGGTGGGGCGCTGGGTACGGCTGAAAAGGGTGGCTTCCAGCGCGGTGCAGCGATCAAACGGGCCTTCCATGATGTGGGGCCAGAAGGAGACAAACAGCGCGACCTCCCATAAGGGATGCGCTTTGCCGGCGCCGCGAAAAATATCGACAACATAGCTGATCGCCATCAAAGAATAAAAGCTGATGCCGATGGGCTGCGCAAGCTTTGGCACGGCCACCGCCAAGCCCCCCGGCAGCAGCGCAAGCAGGCTATCCAGCACCTGTACCAAAAAACCGGCGTACTTGCGCCATACCAACAGCCCGAGCAAAATCAAAACCGCGGCGGTTACCACAAGATGCCGCCGCGCCTGCAAGCGCGCGAGCTTGGCCTTATAATCGGGGGCGGCTTTGTCCTTTTTCAGAACACGGATGGCCGCGGCATCCCGCGCAAGCAGGCGGCCGGCCCCCCACGAAACAAAAATGGCCAGCAGGATATAAACAGCGTATTTGACGCTGAAAGAGACATAGTAAACCGCGCTGCCCGCCAGCAGCACAAACGGCCGCAGGCGCGCGGGCGCAAGGCACCAAACGAGATAGACGGCGACCAGAAAAAACGCGAGATAGGTGATCGAATTATAGGCCATAAAATTTAACCTCAGCCAAAACAGCGGCTCAAAATAAAAAGCAAAAAGAAAAACGGCTGCCCCAAAAAATTGGGCTGGAAAAACCTGCACTTTCGGGCAATTCTTTCCGGTGCACATCTTTATACTATACACAAAATTTGGGATTTCTTCAACTGACTGCGGCACAAAGCGCCCGCCGAAAAGCCTAAAATCGCCGCTTTTCTTGGGAAGACGGCAAAAAAAGAGCCTTGCGGGCCGGGCAGGCGGCTTTTCAAACCGCATAAAAATTGGTATAATCTGCTTGTTGTGAAAGCGAGGAAAAACAGGATGACAAAGGAAAAAATTGCGCGCATCAACGCGCTTGCCGCCAAAAGCCGCCAGCCCGCGGGGCTGACAGCGGCGGAAAAGGCCGAGCAGCAGGCGCTGCGGCAGGAGTATCTGGCCGAGATCCGCACAAACCTGCAAAGCCAGCTGGACCATACCAGCATTCAGGAACCTGACGGCACCGTGCATACGCTGGAACGCAAAAAGCCGCTGCCGAGAAGCTGAAGGTCATCCTGACGGAAAGGAATACGAGAAAATGAGCGAACAAAACGATTTGGCGCTGCGCAAAAAAACAAGCCTGCGCGCGCTTGGGCTGCGCCTTTGGCATGTGCTGCCGTGGCTTTGGCTGGCGGCGGGCTATGCGTTTTCAATCTGGTTTATGGTGCGCTACGGGCGCAGCTATCTCGACAGCGATATGGCTTCGGAGATGGTTTTGGCCGACCAGCTGAACCGCGAAGGCGGCTTGCTTTCGACAAACTGGTTTTATTCGACAGAGCTGCGCGTGGTATATATCCAAATGGCGTTTCGACTGGGGCTGATTTTGTTCCCTGCAAACTGGCATTTGGCGCGTGTGTTCGGCGTAGCCGTGCTGATGGCGGCGCTGGCGGCGGCCTATCTGTTTTTTGCGTACAGCGCGGGCTTTGCCCGGCTTGGCGTATGGAGCTGCGCGGCGCTGATGTGGCCGTTTGGCTACTGGTATTTGTTTTTGAGCATTTTCGGCAGCTATTATATTCCGCACATTTTGTTTATGCTGCTGCCTGTGGCGCTGGCGCTGCGGTGGACGAAAAATCAGGGCAAGTGGCAGGCATGGCTGGACCTTGCGCTGCTGGCTGTGTGCAGCGGCCTTGCGGGGCTGAACGGTGTGCGCATGTTGATGAACTGCTTTTTGCCGCTTGCGCTGGCCGCAGCGGTTCAGCTTGCGCTGGCGCTGTATGAAAAGCCGGAGGCGCTGCAAAAGGGCGCATGGCGGCGCAGCCCCGAGGTGCGCTTTTTTGCGGGCGCGGCGCTGGCAGGAGCGGCCAGCCTCGCGGGGTATCTGGTAAACGACAAAGTGCTGACGAAAACACATCACTTCCGCACCTTCGACGACCGGGCGTGGGGCGCGCTGGATTTGAATACATGGAACACGACCCTTGGCGACTTTTTGAGCCTGTTTGGCTACCAGCAGGGCACGGCGCTGTTCAGCGTGACGGGCATCTGCGCGGCGTTTGGCCTTATCATGGCCGCGGCCGTAGTGGTTTGCGCGGTGCGGCTTTTGTTCCGCTGGAAAACGATGACGTTTGGGCAGCGCACGGTGCTGGCCTTTTTCTGGAGCGGGCTGCTGCTGGATAGCATGATCTATGCCTTTACGGCCGGCAACCACGGCTATACCAGCTCGTACTGGCTGCCGCTGGTGCCGTTTGCGTTTGCGGTTTTGCAGATCGAGGGCGAGACGGAAAACTTTCGGCTGTCTTCGCTGCGCCGTGTGCTGGCGGCGGGCTTTGCGGCCTGCATTTTGCTGACAAGCGTATCCTCGGTAAAATACTTTTTGGATGTGCCGCTGCGCGCGCAGCCGCAGCTGCAGGATATTGCACAATGGCTGCTGGATAACGGCTATACCGAAGGATACGCCAGCTTTTGGGATTGCAACGTGCTGACGGAGCTGACCAGCGGGCAGATCGAAATGTGGAACGTGCAGGACATCAACGCGATGGAGATCAACGAGTGGCTCCAGCCTGTTGACCACGAGACGACGCAGCCGCAGGGCCGCACATTCGTGCTGGTAAATTCGCAGCCAATCGATTATCCGGGCGATGTGCTGACGCTGGCATACGCGGCGCCGGACGGCTCGAACATCCTTTATCAGGACAGTACATTTACAATTTTCGGATTTGACAACGCACAGCAGATCTATGATGCCGAAGCGGCCGCACAGGCGGCTGCGGCGCAAACGGCGGACGCAGACAGCGCCGCAGCAGGCTAAACCAAAAGCAGCGGCGCAAAGAAAAAGGCAACCCAAAGCCGCCCGGCGCGGGCACTGGCTTTTTGGCGCCAAAAAGGCTATAATAAAAATAGTGTGCCGCGCAAAGCGGCGCGGCGCAAAAGCCTGCGGCGCGGCGGATTTGCCGGGCAGAGCAAACGGCTGTACGCCAGCGTATGCGGCACAAGAAACACGGGGCAGGCAGAGCCGGGCGAAAAGCCTGGCCGCGCGCCCCGGCAAAATGGTTCCCAAGGCGGCGAATCCCGGGCAACGTGCGCGGAAAAGGCTGACTTCTATATACAAAAAAGAGGTTACTTTTATGTTGACAGCGATTACCGGTATCAACTGGGGCGATGAGGGCAAGGGCCGTATGGTCGATCTGCTTTCGCAGGATTACGACATTGTATGCCGCTATCAGGGCGGCAACAACGCGGGCCATACCGTGAAAAACGAGCGCGGCAAGTTTGTATTGAATCTGCTGCCCTCCGGCATCCTGCGCCCGAATGTCGTTTGCGTGATGGGCAACGGCATGGTGATCGACCCGCACCACTTGGAGGGCGAGATCGCCGCGCTGCGCGAAAAGGGCATCGACATCAGCCCGAAAAACCTGAAGATCTCTGACCGCGCAACGATTACGATGCCGTATCACGTTTTGCAGGATGGGCTGGAAGAAGCCCGCCTTGCGAAAACGGGCGCGCAGTTTGGCTCAACCAAGCGCGGCATCGCCTATGTATACGGCGACAAATATATGAAGAAAACGCTGCGCATGGGCGATTTGCTCCATCTTGACGACAGCGTGAAAAAGCGCCTCGCCACGATGGTGGATTCGAAGAATTTGGTGATGGAGGGCAGCTATAACGCCGCCCCGATCGACTTGGAAGAAACATGGGCATGGTGCCACAAGTATGCCGAAACCTTCCGCGATTATATTTGTGACGCCGGCGAATATCTTGAGCAGGCCGATGAGGCGGGCAAAAAGATTTTGTTCGAGGCCCAGCTGGGCGCGCTGCGCGATGTCGATTTCGGCATCTACCCGTATACCACTTCCTCGAACGTGATCGGTGCATATGCCCCGATCGGCGCGGGCATCCCGGGGCGCAAGCTGGATTGCTCGGTAGGCATCATGAAAGCGTATTCCTCCTGTGTGGGCGACGGGCCGTTTACGGCAGAGATTGCCATGACAGAGGACGAAAAGCATACCCTGCGGGAAGCAGGGCACGAGTACGGCGCGGCAACGGGCCGCCCGCGCCGTGTAGGCCCGATCGATTTGGTGGCGAGCCGCTACGGCGTGATCTGCCAAGGCTGCGACGAGGTAGCCCTGACGCTGCTGGACGTGCTGGATTATATGGAGCAGGTGCCGGTTGTGACGGCATACAAGCTGGAAAACGGCACGACCACGAAGCGTTTCCCGATGGGCAAGGCGCTGGATACCGCGCAGCCCGTTGTGGAAAAGCTGCCGGGCTGGCACTGCGACATTACAGCCGCCCGTAAGTGGGAGGACCTGCCCAAGGCCGCGCAGGATTATGTGCAGTATCTTGAAAAGGCCGTTGGCTGCAAGATCACGTATATTTCCGTCGGCGCAGAGCGGGAAGCCTATATCCATAGAGTATAAATTTGATATAAAATGACAGAAGCCGCCCACTTTCGCAAAGAAGCGGGCGGCTTTTTTATACGGCAAACCCGTGGAAATGGCTATTGCAAAATGCTATAATAAAATCCAGCAGTTTTAGGGGTTTTTAACGAGCATTCGGCGCCGAAAACCGCTGACAGAGGGGGAATTTGATTGACACAGCTGCTGATTCGTTGTTTTCTGCGCAAGAAAGGCGAACCCAACAACCCGGAAGTGCGTACCGCATACGGCAATCTCGCGGGGATCGTGGGCATCGTGTGCAATGTGCTGCTGTTTGCGGGGAAATTTTTGGCGGGCACCTTGTTTGGTTCAATCGCCATCACGGCCGATGCAATCAACAACCTTTCGGATGCATCCAGCAATGTCGTGAGCCTGATCGGGTTTCGGCTGGGCGCGAAAAAGCCGGACGCAAAGCATCCGTATGGCCATGCGCGCTACGAGTATCTCGCGGGGCTGGCCGTCAGCGTCATGATCTTGGCGATCGGGCTTTCGCTGCTGCAGGAATCGGTTGCCAAAACCATTTCCCCGCAGGCTGTGAAATTCAGCTTTTTATCGGTAGGGGTGCTGGCGGCATCCATCTTGGTAAAGCTGTGGATGAGCGTATTTAACAAAAAGATCGGAGAGACAATCCACTCTGAAACGCTGATCGCCACGGCGGCCGACAGCCGCAACGATGTGATTTCGACGGCGGCCGTACTGGCCGCGACGATCCTCGTCAAGCTGACGGGCGTGGCGCGCATCGATGGCCTTATGGGCCTTGGCGTGGCGCTGTTTATTTTGTGGTCGGGCTTAAGCCTTGTGCGCGATACCATCAGCCCACTGTTGGGCGAAAGCCCTGACCCGGCGCTGGTAAAGCATATCGAAGAAAAGGTGATGGCTTACCCCGGCGTACTCGGCATGCACGATTTGATGGTGCACGATTACGGCCCCGGCCAACAGTTTGCCTCGCTGCACATCGAGTTTCCGGCCGAAGCGGATGTGCTGGAAACGCACGACCGCATTGACAACATCGAAAAAGACTTTCTTGCAAACGATCATATCCTTGTGACGATCCATTATGACCCGATCGTGACGAAAGACGCCGCCGTAAGCGAAACACGTACTTACTTAAAAGAGCAGCTTGCACAGATCGACCCGGCGCTTTCTATCCATGATTTGCGCCTTGTGCCGGGGCCGACGCACACGAATGTCCTGTTTGACCTTGTGCTGCCCGCCGGCTATAAGGGCGAGTGCGCCGCCGTTGTGGAGCAGCTGAAAGCGGCTATGCGGCAAAAAAATGAAACCTACTTTTGCGTGATAAAAATAGAGCAGGATTATACCGCGCAGCGGTAAACGAAGGGAGAGACGGTTATGCTGAACGAACAGTACAAGGCAATGCTGCAAAAAAAGAGCGTGATCCGGGAAACGTTTATGTACGGCAGAAAACGCGCCGCCGAGATCGGCGCGCAAAACGTGTTCGATTACTCGCTGGGCAACCCGAGCGTACCTTGCCCGGAACAGTTTACGGCCACTATGCTGCGCCTGCTGCAAGAAGAGGAACCCGTGGCGCTGCACGGCTACTGCCCCAGCCAAGGCGACCCGACCTTCC
>JALCRP010000022.1 GCA_022652735.1 Faecalibacterium sp.
TACTGTTCATGTTGTGTTTGTTTCATGACAGTTTCAGATTACAACAAAAAATGAGATAGGCAACCCCTTTCGGGGAAGTCTATCTCATTTTTTATGCAGAAGCTATTTTGCAACAGCCCCTTTTTTTATAAGGAAAATATTGCATTATCCCTGAAATACCGTGCCGAACGCGCCCATCGCGCTGACCGGCTCGCCGCCCGCGCGCAAGTGTGAGGTATCCCCCATCACCTGACAGCGAAACGCGGCGATGTCGCCCTGCCGCTCCTCGGTGTTCAGCACGGTAATGCTGCACGGCGGCATAAAAAAGCTCTGCCACAAAAGCGGCGGCGCGATGTGCAAAAGATGGGCCGACACCGTATCGGCAAGGCCCAGATGGCAAAAGCACACAATCAGCGCATCGCGTTTTGCGCCGGGCGCAATGCGGTAATATCCCTTTTCCCGCAGATAGCCGTACTGTGCCAGCAGCGCGTCGATGCCGGCGGTAACCTCGGCAAAACGGGCCTCGATGCCCTCCGGCTGGGCCTGCATCACAGGCGGCTCCATCCAGTGGTCGTGCTCGCCAAAGCGCGGGTCGGCCGTCCAGTAATCGGGGTAAAAATCCCAAGGCACTGATTTCGTGCGCCCCAGCTCCATGCTGCCGTCGGGCGTCTGGTAGTTCCCGCACGAAAACTCCCGCAGCCACGGCAGCGTCTGTGCCGTGCGGTGCAGCGCGGCAAGCGTCGGCTGGGCCGTGGCCTGCGCGCGGCCCAGCGGGCTGCAGTAAAAGGCCGTCACCGGCCATGTTTCGATCCGTTTTGCCAAAAGCGCCGCTTCGCAGAAGCCCGCCTGTGTCAGGCTATCCTTCGCATAATCCGGCTCTCCGTGGCGTACCAGTACCAGCTGCATCGTTTCCTCTTTTCTTTCTGCTTTTCGCCGTGCCCGCCGAAAAGGGCGCCTTTTTACGTCTTTTTTCATAAGAAAACCGCCCGGCCAAAAAGCCGGACGGCCGCCTAAACGCAGAGGCTTTTCGGTTTAGCCCTGCTTATCGTTTTGGTCATCATAGATCGTGACATACTGGTTCGTATCCGATTTGTCCTCGAGCAAAAGCAGGATGCCAAACGCCGCAGCCGCCAGCGCAAGGAGCGAAAGCAGAAATTTACACAAACTTTTCATGGCAAAAGCGCCTCCTGTTTTTTTGTTTATTATAGCATAACATCTTTACGTGTGCAATTCCTGCCCAAATTGTGAAAAAAATCTCACACAAATGTACACAAGGTAAAATATGGAGCCTTGAAAAGTAAAAAAACCGTGCATTTTCCCCGGTTTGCTCGTTGACTTGCCCCCGCGGCATGATACAATAGAAGTGTTTCATGGAGCACTGCGCCCGCCGGGCAGGAAAAGCCGGCGCAGCAATTCTAAAGCCAGATTGGGGGATCGTATCATTCATGTTCAACAAACTGAAGCGTTCCGCTGAAGGCGCCAGGACCCCGCATGACAAGCCCACAGCCACCAAAAAAACTGTGCGCCTGCCGTTGCCAAAATCCGTTAAGATCCTGATGTCTCAGCACATTGGCGCGCCGGCAAAGCCCGTCGTTGCCAAAGGTGATACCGTTATGGTAGGCACCTTGATCGGCGAGGCCGGCGGTTTCGTCTCCGCAAATATCTATTCCAGCGTCTCCGGCACCGTAAAGGCGATCGAGCCTTACGCGATGCCAAACGGCCGCGTCTGCGACGCCATCGTGATTACGACGGATGGCAACCAGACGGTCGATCCGGCGGTAAAGCCGCCGGTAATTACCGATAAGGCGAGCTTTCTGAAAGCTGTGCGCGATGCGGGCCTTGTGGGGCTGGGCGGCGCAGGCTTCCCCACAGATGTGAAGTTACAGCCCAAGCAAAAAGTGGACACGCTGCTGATTAACGCATCCGAGTGCGAGATCCTGCTCTCGAGCGATACCCGGGAAATGCTGGAAAACAGCGAAACCGTGCTTGCCGGCATTGAAGCCGTGCTGAAATACACGGGCATCCCCAACTGCATCATCGGGATCGAGCGCAACAAGCCCGAGTGCATTGATCTGCTTTGCAGCCTGACGAAGGATATGCCAAATATCACCGTCAAGCCGCTGCCCTCTGTGTACGGCACGGGCGCCGAGCTGATCCTCATCGAAAAGTGCCTCGGGCGCGAAGTACCGCACGGCGGCCTGCCCGCGGATGCGGGCGCGATCGTGATGAACGTTACGTCCGTCAGCTTCTTGGGCAAATATCTTGCCACGGGCATGCCCGTCGTCGAGCGCCGTATCACCATCGATGGCGACGCCTGCGCGCGCCCGTGCAACGTTGTTGCGCCGGTGGGCACCGCTTTGCAGGAGCTTGTCGATTTTGCGGGCGTCAAAGAGGCCACAAAGCTCGGCAAAGTAATCGCCGGCGGCGGCATGATGGGCCCGGCTGTGCCGGATCTTTCTGCCCCGACCACGAAAACCAGCGGCGGCCTGCTGATGCTTTCCGAAGCCTCTGCCCGGCCGGAGCCGGTTTTGTCGTGCATCCGCTGCGGCCGCTGTGTCGAGTATTGCCCGCTGGGCCTCGAGCCGGTGGAAAGCGCCGCCGCGTTTGCGCGCAAGGATGTTGAAGAGCTGGGCCGCCTGCATACCGATTACTGCTTTACCTGCGGCAGTTGCTCGTTTGTATGCCCGGCCCACCGCCCCGTCACGCAGATGATGACGATGGCGAAAGATTTCTATCTCACCAAAACCAAAGGAGGCAAGAAGTAAATGGAACCGAATCTGATCGTTTCCGCCTCCCCGCATTTTCATGCACCGGAGAGCACCCGCAGCCTGATGGGCAACGTGATCCTCGCGCTGATGCCGACCGTGATCGCCTCTGCGATTTTGTTTGGCTGGCAGACGCTGCTGGTTACGGCGGTTTCCGTCGGGGCCTGCGTCTTCTTTGAATGGGGCTTCTGCAAGCTGCTCAAGCGCCCCTCGCCGATCGGCGATCTTTCGGCCGTGGTTACGGGCATCATCCTTGCGATGAACCTGCCCAGCCCCGATATGTCCGATCTTTCCACGCTCGGCATGAGCATCTTTATGGTGATCGTGGGCGCGCTTGTCGCCATCGTGATCGTCAAACAGCTGTTCGGCGGCATCGGCATGAACTTCGCCAACCCTGCGCTTGTTGGCCGTATCGTGCTGTTTGTCAGCTTTGCCACGGCGATGAACCATTGGGTTTACCCCAACGCTGCGGTGGATCAGCTGGCCAGCGCCACGCCGCTTCAAGTTGCCAACCCCGCTTCCCTGAGCGTTTTTGATCTGCTTATGGGTACGCACGGCGGCTGCATGGGCGAGGTTTGCATCCTTGCGATCCTGATGGGCTTTGCGTTTTTGGTGTTCACCAAAACCATCAGCCCGGCTATCCCGCTGACCTACATCGGCACTATGTTCGTATGCTATCTGCTTTCCGGCGCAGGGCTGCGCGGCAGCCTGATCGGCATCCTGTCGGGCGGGCTGTTCTTCGGCGCCGTCTTTATGGCGACCGATTATGTCACCAGCCCCTTTACGCTGAAGGGCAAGCTGATTTACGGCCTGTGCCTTGGCATTATCACGTTTGCCATCCGCCATTTTGGCAGCCTGACGGAGGGCGTCAGCTTCTCGATTTTGTTCATGAACCTTTGGGTACAGTTTATCAATGACCATACCCGCCAGACGGCGTATGGCTATGTCAAACCCGCCAAAGTGCAAAAGGCCCCTGCGGCCGCCGCAGAAAAACCGGCGAAAGGGGGCGCTGACAAATGAATGACGCGAAGAACAAACAGACTTGGGAAGAAATTGTCAAGCCGATCGTAGTGCTAAGCGTGATCTCGCTGGTTGTCAGCGCGCTGCTGGCGATTGTCAACACATACACCGAGCCCGTCATCGAGGCCAACGAAAAGGCCGTTACGCTGGCGGCATACGTGGATGTTATGCCCACCGTCTCCGACGCGAAAACGCTGGATGAGGTGAAGGATTTCACCACCGAAAACGTCGAGGGCGTTGTAAAAAGCGCCGATGGCTGCTATGCGGTCAAGGCCGTAGAAAAGGGCTTTGACGGCGGCGAGCTTTCCGTGATCGTCGGCTTTGGCGCCGATGGCGCGATCACCGGCGTCTATGTGGATGCTTCCACCCAGACAAAGGGCATCGGCACCCATGTTTCCGACGAAGATTATTTGCAGCAGTTCTATGGCCTTGACGGCACACAGAACCTTACGATGGGCGAGGGCGTCGACGGTTATTCCGGCGCAACCTACTCTTCCAAGGCGCTGTTTGCGGCCCTCAATGATTGCGTGAACTGCTACAACGAAGTCGCCGGTGCGATGTGAGGGGGTTGCAAAAAATGGCAAAAGAAAATAAATCCAAACTGAGCATCGTTACCAACGGCATTATCAAAGAGAACCCGGTTCTGCGCCTTGTGCTGGGCACCTGCTCCACACTGGCCGTTACCACGGCCGTCTCCAATGCGCTGGGCATGGGCGCAGCGTTTACGTTTGTGCTGATCTGCTCTAACATTCTGATCTCTCTGCTGCGCAAGGTGATCCCCGGCAAGGTACATCTGCCCTGCTATATTGTCATCATTGCCGGCTTTGTAACGATCGTGCAGATGGTGATGCAGGCCTACTTTGTAGATTTGTACAACGCGCTGGGCGTATTTCTGCCGCTGATCGTTGTTAACTGCATCATCCTCGGCCGCGCCGAGATGTACGCCTGCAAAAACAGTGTGCTGGATTCCGCTTTGGACGGCATCGGCATGGGCATCGGCTATACGCTGTGCCTGCTTTTGATGGCAAGCATCCGTGAGATTCTCGGCAGCGGCACGTGGTTCGGCTTCCGCCTGCTGCCGGAAAGCGTCCCGACGATGGCCATCATGACCAAAGCGCCGGCGGGCTTCTTCTGGTTCGGCGTACTGATGGCGGGCTGCATCTGGCTGGAGCGCAAGCTCAATGCCCCTGTCGAGCGCAAGATCGGCTGCCAGCCGCTGAAAGACGCGCAGGCCGCCGAAGAAGCCGCAGAAGCTGACAAGCAGAAAGGAGACGAGGCATAATGTTCGCAGTTAAACTTGCCGCCATCTTCTTCAGCATGATCCTTGTCAACAACTACGTGCTGGTGAAGTTCTATGGTATCTGCCCGTTCTTGGGCGTTTCCAAAAAGCTCGATTCCTCCGTCGGCATGTCGTGGGCCGTTATCTTTGTTATGGTGTTGGCCACGGCCGTCACCTTCCCGATCCAGATTTTTGTGCTGGATAAAGTTGGCCTCGGCTATTTGCAGACGATTGTATTCATTCTGGTTATTGCTATCCTCGTGCAGTTCATCGAAATCTTTTTGAAGAAATACATGGTCGCGCTGTATGACAGCCTCGGCGTGTACCTTCCGCTGATTACCACGAACTGCTGTGTGCTGGCCGTTACCATCCTCGTAATCGACGATTATGGTGCAGACGTGGCGGAGCTTGGCTTTGGCCTTGCTTACCTCGAAAGCCTTATCTGTGCGCTGGGCGCGGGCTTTGGCTTTATGCTTGCAATGGTAATGTTCAGCTGTGTGCGTAAGCGTATCGACACCTGCGAGCCGCCGGAAGTGTTCAAGGGCCTGCCCATTACGCTGATCGCGGCCGCGATCACCAGCCTGAGCTTTTTGGGCTTCGGCGGTATCGTGGAAAACATCTTTAACGTAACGCTGTAAGGGGGACGAAGAAAATGAATATCCTATCTGCTGTTCTTCTCGTTACCCTCGTGGGCGCGGCAGGCGCCGGCATTTTGGTCGTCGCCGCCAAGTTCATGGCAGTATATGAGGACCCGCGCATTGCCGAGGTGACGGATTGCCTCGCCGGCGCAAACTGCGGCGGCTGTGGCTATGCCGGCTGCGCCGATTATGCCAAAGCTGTCGTCACCCAAGGGGTGCCCTGCGATAAGTGCGCGCCGGGCGGCGTAGACGCCGCCAAGGCCGTGGCGAAAATCATGGGCTCGGACATGGGCGAAATGCTGCCGAAGAAAGCTTTTGTCGGCTGTCAGGGCAGCACGAAAAACTGCCAGCCCAAGTACGAGTACAAAGGCCTGACGACTTGTGCCGCCGCAGCTAAGCTGTACGGCGGCCCGAAAGCCTGCCAGTACGCCTGCATCGGCCTCGGCGATTGCACGCGCGCCTGCAAATTTGGCGCAATCTCCGTCAAGGACGGTATCGCTTCTGTCGATCCGGACAAGTGCACCGGCTGCGGCGCCTGCAAGGACGCCTGCCCTAAGAGCGTGATTTTCCTTTCCACGATGGTGGAAAAGCCGCTTGTTATGTGCTCGAACCACGAAAAAGGCCCGCAGGCCATGAAGGAATGTGCCACGGCCTGCATCGCATGCGGCCTTTGCGAAAAGGTCTGCGAGCATGACGCCATCCATGTGAATAACTTTGTGGCCCGCATTGATTACGACAAGTGCGTCGGCTGCAACGCCTGCATGGAAAAGTGCCCGAAGCACATCATTGATTACCCGCTGACCAACGAGCGCTAAGCGCTTTTAGCCAGCCAAGGGGCGTTTCGCAGCCAAAAGGCTTGCGAGACGCCCCTTTTTGCAATTTGGCGCTTTTCCGCAAGGCTTTTGGCTGATCGGCACCTTGCACCTTTCGGCAAGGCTTTGGGCACCAGCGGATCGCGCCTCAAACATCCGCTTTGCCGCCCAGAGCCTTGCCTGCTTTTCTTTTTTGAACCTTTTGTGCGCTTTCCGTGCTGTGGTAATGAAAGGTTATATGAAATCTTGTTTGGAATTTGCGATAAAGCACATTGAAAGTGTTTATGCTTACGGTTCAATATCGTGTGGAATGATAAAAGCGGCCTGCCGAAGGTGGTAGACCGCTTTACGCATTTTCTCATTCAAAGTAAAATAATTCTTCAAATTTTTTATCCAGCGCAATGCAAAGAATTAGTGCAAGCTTAGCCGTCGGATTGAATTGACCAGTTTCAATAGAACTTATTGTATTTCTTGAAACGCCTACTGTTTCGGCAAGCTGTGTTTGAGACCAGTTTCTTTCATTTCGTGCTTCTTTCAGACGATTTTTTAATTGCAGTTCCATAAATCACCTCACCGCAATGGAGATGCTAATATCAGATTGTAAATATGAGCAGCAGAAAACGCAAAGACGGTAATCCAGTATAAGACGGCAACAATTATCTCGTGTTTTCTCTTTAATTTTAAAGCTTTGACTGAAAATCCGGCAGCAGAAATGCTGAACACAACGGCATATAAACCATAATTCATGCCGCCGCCGGTAAAAATCTGTATGCAAAAAAATATTGTTGCAAGTATTCCGGCTGCAATGGCTCCGGCATTTCCGCCTTCTTTTATGACCTCGTTTTCGTATAAATCTTTGTTTTTGTTTTCCGAACGGCTCTTTTCAAGGATTTCTTTCTTTTCCATAATGCTTTCCTCCTGACAAGTTTTATTGTCATTATCGTACTGCTGACAAGTTTACTTGTCAAGATGTTTTGCAAAGTTTTCTTTGCAAAACAATAGCAGACTCGATTTTAAGTCGGCTAACGGTTATATAAATACTCTTGTTCGTCAGATTTCGATTTATTGCGCTGCTACATCACAGAGTCATTATATCCATGTAAAAGAGATGCGTCTACATTTTTAACATCCCATCAGCCCTAATCACAATGTCGGCTGCTTTCCACACAGTTTCATTTTCTTAAAATTGTGTGGAAAAGTTTTTTTCAACACTAAATTTAAGATACCCGTCATGAAATCCCCCCTTGCTTTTTGCGGGCGCTTTTGCTATAATACTAATGCTTCACTCGGAGGATTAGCTCAGCTGGTTAGAGCATTTGCATCACACGCAAGGGGTCTGGGGTTCGAGTCCCTAATTCTCCACCAAAGCAAAACCGCGTATCTGCGTAAGATATGCGGTTTTTTCTATGCTATTTTTTAGCTGTTGACCCCACATTTGACCCCTTACAGCTAATAAAGCACAGAACTTTGCCATGCTGGCTTTGTTCTGGGCTTTATTTATTTGCTGTCAAGAGATTGCTTAAACTTTTGTCTAAACGATCGCAACATGGTTTCAATTTCCATCAAATTACTGTTCTCAATAGTTATGCTGGGTATAAAAGTACTTCCGTCACAAAACATGGTTTTGGGATAAATAGAAAGTAAATAGTCGTTTAGTGCGAGAAAAAGCGCGTCAGCATTGTCAAAAGAACCTTTTGAGTAAACAAAATTGATAAACTTTATAGGAGCATAAGAATGCT
The DNA here is from genome assembly GCA_022652735.1 of Faecalibacterium sp. Taxonomy (GTDB): domain Bacteria; phylum Bacillota; class Clostridia; order Oscillospirales; family Ruminococcaceae; genus Faecalibacterium. Next base: position 8,233 of record JALCRP010000022.1, read on the forward strand.
TTCCTTCCTCTAATAATCCCGGCGAATTAAACTCTTGCTCAAAATGGTTAGCAACATCTGGATTTAGGCCAACCGATTCGCAAATCTCCGCAACCTCGCGGCGGGGCACATCAATTTCACCAAGCAAATATGCTGCATCACACTGAAGTGCATTACAAAGTATTTCGAGCGTTCCAAGCGATAACGAAATCCCCCCCGCCTTTCTTTCATAGCCCTTTACAGTATTGATGGAGATACCAGTCTTTTGTGAAAGCTGCAACTGTGTCATATTTAAAGATTCGCGTCTTTCTTTTATGCGCTCTTTGCATTTGGATAGTGTCATATAATTACACCTCTATACAAGAATATGTGCAAATTTGTGTAAAAAGTAGTATTTTGACTACACCATTAGTATAGCATATAATAGACTTACAGGCAAGACAAAACAAGAACAGGAGGAAAGAGATATGGATGGGAAGTTAGCTTTGTCCGTGCCGGAAATGGCAAAAGCACTTGGCATAGGCATTGAAAACGCTTATGACCTCTGCAAGCGGGCGGATTTTCCGGCAATTCGCATTCGAGGCAGAATCATCATTCCAGCGGACGGCCTAAAGAATTGGCTTTCTGGTGAAACTGTGAAACCACATGAGTAGTGAAAACAAGCGCAGTTTCATCTTATATTCCGATTACAGACAGCCATTGGAATGCCTCCCAGATGAAACGCGCGGAAAACTGTTTCTTGCGCTGTTCGATTATGCTGACCGTGGGGACATACCCAATTTAGACGCAGCGGCTATGATGGCTTTTCAATTCATTAAGGCGCGGATGGACGCGGATACGCTTAAGTGGAAAGCCACTTGTGAGAACAGGGCCAAGGCAGGAAGAGCGGGCGGCATGGCAAAAGCGGCAAACGTAGCAAATGCTACTTCTGATAGCAAGCCTAGCAAATCTAGCTGTAATGATGTGATGTGTAGTGATGTGATGTGTAGTGATTCCGATAGAGTGAATCTACATAACACCAAGGCAAACGAAAAAGGCCTTATAGGATTCGATGCGTTTTGGAAAGCATACCCACGCAAGGCCAATAAGCCAGCATCTGAAAAAGCGTTTGCCAAAATTAAGCCAGATGCCGCATTGCTAAACAAGATGCTCACCGCGCTAAACACGCAAAAAGCATCCTCACAGTGGCAAAAGGATAGCGGCCAGTTTATTCCCTATCCGGCCACATGGCTGAACGGCCACCGTTGGGAAGATGACGAAAAGGAGCTGTATCATGGAAACGATGATGAACACAGATCTAACAGCGGCTATGGTCAAGTCGGGGATGTCCTTTAATGGCTCCTCCACTTACGGAGGGGAAGAATGGGAGCAGCACCTTTGCGACAAGTATAACGCAGAACTTGGAAAGCTGATCGGCTATGATTGCCCGATTTGCAAGAACAAGGGAAACCTCCATATTCGTCGAGACGGCTACACAGTACAGATTCCGTGCAAATGCATGACGCAACGCAAAGTGCAAGGATGTATTGACCGTTCGGGAATGAGCAAATCCATGCAACGGCAAACCTTTGCCGCGTTCGATGTGAAAGCGCCTTGGCAGCAGGTGATTTTTGATATGGGCCGGGCCTTTCTGAAAGAATCTCCCGGCGGTTGGTTTTATTTATCTGGCCAGCCCGGATGCGGAAAGACCCATATTGCCAGTGCTATTTGCAATGTTTTTATGCGTGATGGGCGAGATGTATTGTACTTTACTTGGCGTGACATTGTGCGGGAACTCAATGCAGGAATGAATACTGATGAAGGCAACCGCATGATGCAACGAATTCAATCGGCCCCCATTTTGTACATTGACGATTTTCTAAAGGTGCGTAGTGGTGGAACTCCCACGGATGGCGATTGCAACAAGGCTATAGAAATTATATATGCCCGTTACAATGACGAAAAATCGACAACTCTTTTCACATCAGAACACAGCCTTGAAACTGTATTGCAATGGGATGATGGAATGGGGAGCCGCATCAAGGAACGCGCCGCCGGATACATCCGACATATTCAAAAAGACCCTCAAAAGAATATGAGATTCAGCAAGTAAGAGGTGCAAAATGGCTGGCAAAGAAAACCTTGAAGAGTGGCAGGAAGTAAACGCGGCCCTTGTCTTGTTAGCCAAGACAGGCAGCAAATGCGCCGTTGACCAACTATATTTCATGAACGAGCCTTTTATTTCTCGCTTTGTCTGGGAGTGGTTTACACGAAACAGCAAACTTGCTATAAAAAGCGGCCTGACCCCGGAAGACTTGAAACAATACGGCTATGCGGCTGTGTTAGACACCATACCGGGCTATACCGTAGAACGGGGCAAATACATAGGCTATTTAACATTCGCTTTACAGACGGAAATCACAAGGGCCGTAACAGGTGCGCACGGAAAAAATGTTTTATGCGCAGACGGAAAAAACCGCCGTTTCAGCGCAAACCCTTTGAACAATTCAAGCAGTCTGGACGCGCCCGTATCGGCAGAAGATGACGGTGGAACAACCGTTGGAGATATGCTCCCTGATAATAGCGCACAAAGAGCATTTGAATCCATCGAAGAAAGCGACAGGCAAAAGCATTTGCGAGATGCTCTAAAAGAGGCCCTTTCCCGTCTGTCGGAAACGGAAGAAGCCATAATCCGGCAGCGATACTATGCAGGGCGCACATACCCCGAAATTGCCGCCGCCCTAGATATTCCACTTAATGAGGTTCAGAAGTACGCAAAGCAAAGCCTCCGGGCTTTGCGGCGTGATTGGCGCTTGCGAAAGATTGCCCTTGAAAATGACGAACGCACATAAAGGCCTATAGTTGCCGAATTCCACGAAAAAAGGAGGTACAAAAATTGACAAACAGCAAAGAAGAAACCGTGATTGCAGCATTGCTTACATCTCCAACGGTTGCAGAAGCGTCTAAACGGTGCGGCGTTTCTGTTCGGACTATTTACCACATGCGGCAACGCCCCGATTTTCAAAAGCAATATTCCGCAGCAAAAGCTAAAATCATATCCGATGCCACGGCATATCTGCAAAGCAAAATGCAAGGTGCCGCCGATACTGTGACAGGAATTATGGCAGACCCCCTCGCACCACCCTATGCGCGAGTGCAAGCCGCAAGAGCCGTTTTTGATTACGGAATCAAGCTGGGAGAGCAAAACGACATTCTAAACGAATTGGCGCGATTGCGCGAAGTGGTAGAGGACGGTGTTAATGATGAATAAAAGCGTCATCATTAAAGAAATTCAAGCCATCGCACAGAAAGCCACTGCAAAGGCCCATACGGACATTATTATTTGCGGGCAATTACTCGGTGGGGTATTCACCTACAACGGGCGAGAAGTCACGGAAACGCAGTTGCAACGCATTGCAGAACAACGCCACGCGCTTGCTATTCTGATTGATGACATTCCCCGTTCGTAAAGTAGCACAAGCGGCTCGATGCCGTATGCATAAAAATTATAAGGAGCAAAACGAAAATGTACACATCTGAAAAAGAAACCCTCAAAGAGGCCCTGCGTTCTATCTATTCCAGACTTGCCGCTTATCAGAAAGCATGTACCGACTACCAAACCAAATGCGCGGAGGCGGTCAAGCTGTATTCCCAATCGGAGGCCGAACGGCGCAGGCTTTCTTTGCGAGATTCTATGAATGAATCTGCTGTGAATGCGCGCGACAGCATCAGCAACGACATTGAAAAGATGCGAGTTGCGGCCAATGCTATAGAGCAGCGATTCAACATGGATGATGAAATGCGGGGCTATTTGGAAGTTATCAACGCCGCCGGATCAAATCTTCCTATGGACATTCTGCATGGCATTGTTGATAACCTTGCCGGATACAAACGCCAGCTTTTGCTTGTAAAAGCCGTATGCGAGAAAAACGGCCTCGAACACATCTATGTGGATAAGCACATTATTGGTTCGGATTCCATTTTGGATAGTGTGAATCTGTATACTGTTTTCGCGCAGGGCGGGAACTTCTTGTCCGTCACGCCGCTATTGAATATGCTTTCAGCCTTTAATGAGGCGATGGGAACCAATATTGACAGCGGCGAATACTTGAACAAAGAAAGCTACTATGCCGATGCCGCCCGAAATGCCTTTGGGCTAACCGGCCCCGGCGCACAAGGATAAGGGGCACTAGTATGAGATTTTTTTACACAGGGTTGAGACAGCCCCGTGCGGTGGCCATTCGGCCCATTACAACAGGCATTCATTATGTTGCACAAACGGGTGCCAATATCCAACCAAAAACAGGTTTACAAATCATACCCACCATTCCCGGCGGGTCTACACACAAGGAGAAAAACACATGATTGATTTTGAGTATAACGGCATTACCGCGCAGCTTCCGAAACGCACCCTGTCCATTGCAAAAAAAATGGATGAAATTGACCTGTACAAAAACACTTCTCGTGAACGGGCCGCAAAAAGCGAGTTCCAGTTTGTCTTTGATATTTTGGGTAAAGAGAATACCGAAAAACTTCTGGATGGAAGCACCCTCGATACTGTCGATACTGACGAAATGGACATCTTATATTGTGAGATTTCCAGAGTATACGATGCCAAAGCAGAAGAGTATAACCGCCGCCGCGAGAGCGCAATCGTAGACCGTCCGGCGGTTGCCGCTATTCACAGTATGAGCGAGGATGTCAAATCCTTGCGAGAAGTAACAAAAAAATAACAAATGACGCTGAACATCAGCGGAAAGGAAGTGGTGTCATATGGCTGCTGATTTCAGCATTCGTGGCGATACCAAGTTAGACCCTTCGGGAATAACCACTGGAATAATTGGAATAAAGAAGCGGCTTGCTGGGCTTGGCCATGCATTCATTGCGGCCGGAACCGCCGGGATTTCTGCTTTTGCTGCGGCCGCTACGGCAGGGGTTACCTACAATGCCCAAATGGAGCAGTATACAACATCATTCGAGGTCATGGCTGGAAGCCAAGAAAAAGCCGCACAGCTTATGATTGACCTCAAAGAAAAAGCCGCAAAAACCCCTTTTGAATTGTCAGACCTAACGTCTGTCACGCAACTCCTCATGAACTACGGTTTCACCTGCGATGAAGTTGTTGACAAAATGGCTATGCTGGGCGATATTTCGCAGGGCGACAGTGCAAAATTAAATGCTGTTGCCCTCGCATATGGTCAGATGTCAAGCTATGGCAAAGTAACTTTGCAGGATGTAAAGCAGATGATTGGTGCAGGCTTTAACCCATTGCAAGAAATCTGCGAAAGCACAGGCGAAAGCATGGACAGCCTGTATGACCGCATCAGTAAAGGAACCATGACTGTTGATGAAATTACTGCCGCTATGGAACGTAGTACGAGCGCCGGAGGCAAGTATTATCAGAGCATGGATAAGCAAAGCCAAACACTGAACGGTAGACTTTCCACCCTAAAAGACACGATAAGCGGAAAACTCGGAGAGGCATTCACTTTACTAACAGACATCATTCGTGATAAGGCACTTCCTGCCGCCATTGAATTTGTCGAAAGCTTTGACATTCAAGAGGCAATCAACAATGTAAAAAGCATTGTGCAGAGTATCGAAAAAATAGCACCTGCGCTACTGATTGCAACCGCCGCAATGGCCGGATTCAAGGCGGGAGCCATACTCACTGCGCTTATCAAGGGATTTCAAGAGGCGCGACTTGCTGTTACCCTGTTCTCTATGGGGCAAACACAAGCGCAAATTGCATCCGCAGCGCTTGACGGCACTCTTGCGGCACATGAAGTTCTTGTAGGGCTACTCACTGGGAAGATAACGCTCGCCGCACTTGCACAAAAGGCTTGGAATGCCGTTATGATGGCAAACCCCATCGGAATTGTCATAGCAGTCATTGCGGCCCTCGTTGCCGCATTTATCTACCTGTGGAATACTTGCGAACCGTTCAAACAGTTCTGGCTCGACCTGTGGCAGGGCATCCAAGATGCCTTTGCTGCTGTGGTAGATTTCCTCGGCGGGTGCGTGGATGCCATCGTTGCGTTCTTCACGGAAACCATTCCCTCCGCAATTACTGCTGTTGGCGAGTGGTTCTCCGGCCTCCTGCAGAGCCTGTCTGACTTTTTCACAGTGCAAATCCCGGCATTTATTCAGAGTGCAATAGACTGGTTTCTCCAGCTACCCACCAACATCGCGTTCGCTATTGGCCAGATTATTGGATACATCATCCTGTTTGGGGTAAACCTTATCAGCTTTGTCACCACCACAATTCCAGAATGGTTCAACAGTATGGTGGCATGGTTTGCACAGTTGCCGGGTGCTATCTGGGACTGGCTTTGCGCTGCTATTTCGAACATCACCGCTTTCGGCGCACAGCTTATCTCCAACGCTGTGGCAGCGGGTTCTGCGTTCGTTTCTAACATTATCTCGTTCTTTGCACAGTTGCCGGGGAATGTTGCAAGTTGGCTGACTAACACCATCTCCAATGTGGGTCAGTTTGCCGCAAACCTCGCCAGCAAAGCGGTGCAAGCCGCCTCTGGTTTCTGCACTAACATTCAAAACGGCCTTGCGGCCCTTCCGGGGCAGATGCTGACCATCGGTTCCAACATCGTGTCTGGCATCTGGAACGGCATCAAGGCCGGGTGGACATGGCTCACCGATAGCGTAAAAAACCTTGCAAACAGCTTGCTTGACGGCGTGAAATCCGTTCTCGGTATTCACAGCCCCTCCAAGAAGTTTGCATGGATTGGCAAAATGTCGGCAGTCGGCATGGAAGAAGGATTTGAGAACGAAGACCCCATGGGCACTATCAAAGAAAGCCTCTCCAAGCAGATGGGAAATCTAAAATCCAAGTTCTCCATCAACGCGCAGAACTCCCCCGCTGGGAACACCACCCAAAACATCGACAACTCCGAGCATTATACATTCAATGAACCCGTTAAAACCCCAAGCGAAACCGCCCGCACCATTCATCGGCAGCGGACATCTGGATTGGCAGGTGCAAGAGCATAGTGAAAGGCCCCGCCGGGTAGCATTACGCTACAAAGCGGGGTCTTTTTACATATTCAATATATCAAAAAATATGTCGATAATGCTTTCGTACTGTTGGCAAATAGGTTGCTTCGGCTCACTGGTGATACCTCCGCTACTATCATGCGCAAAGCCGTTATCCGTATAACTGTTTGTAATGATGTCCTCAATATTCAAAAGTTCATCATCAGTGTAGTCATGGTCTGGCTTAAATACAATCCCTATTCTTTTTAATAGGTCTAGTTGCTCAATATCAAAATAACGGTTGATATTTTTCAAAGCATTTCCCCTATGATTTATATTTCTTCCCCTGTATCGTCCATGCACAAAACAGCTTTATAAGAGCATCCAAGCGCTGCGGCGATTGACTGCAAGTCTTTTTCTGTGAAATTGTCCCTGCTCATTTTATTTGAGAGATTTTGCCGCGACTGTCCTGTTATATCGGCAAGTTCTCCGATGGTCATATTGCGACGACCAAGAACGATTTTGATTTTTTCACCCATTGATAACGGCATAGTATATGTCCTCACTTTCAATACACATAATACACTAATACATTTATCTCGTCAATTATATTTGCAAAAAAGAAATTAAATAGTTTCGCAATAATATTGACAAATGAAACTATAAAGTGTATTATGCAATCAAGGCAGAACAAATGTCTAAATAAAGAGAGCGCCCCGACCACCTACCAAGCGAACCGGGACGCGCAGCCACACGAGCCGCAGCTTCAGTGTAACATAAGGTGCGGCAAAAGAAAAGGAGCGTCTAAAATGACAGAGAGCCAACGCAAATGTATTAAAATTGATGAAGCTTTTGCCGAATTGGCCGAATGCACAGAACAGCTTCGTGACCTTGCGCAAATGATGAATAGAATGTATTTTGATACCGTCAAGGCCCCGGACGATTTTTCTCTTGATTATGGAAATATGGCTACACTTGCCAGAGCAATAGAGCATTATGCCGATGATGCTGCCCCGCGCCTTGAACAGGTGCGAGCATTGGCACTAAATGGGGGGAATGAGGTATGAAATACGAACGAGGCCCACGCTTTGGACTGTCAGAAAATCAGCAAAGTTTTCTGTATTGGAGCCTTAGAAACTTTGACACGATGCCCCCGCAAGCACAAGCCTTTACACACCAATTATGCGCGGAAATCGGCGGTTCCGATTCGGATGCATTATTTCATTGCCTCACCACAAAAACGCCAATACCGATGATTGCAACAGCGCACAATGTATCTTCAAGCCTTTTGACGGGCTATGTGCGAAAGTTTTATCAGGAATTTGTTTCGAGGTACACGCTATGACAGCAAAGAAGCGCAGCGCCCAAGGGTCTGGCAGTATAAAGCACCGGGCAGACGGCAGATGGGAGGCCCGATACGTTTTAGGTCATGACCCAGCAACGGGCAAGGCGATACGAAAAAGTGTGTACGGCTCTACACAGCAGGATGTCCGGCGGGTACTTGCCGCCGCCGTCCAAATGATTGACACACACACCTATAAAGAGCAGGCCAAAACCACCGTTGGTGCGTGGCTTGATTTTTGGTACAAGACCTATTGCGATGGCATTTTGAAGCGTTACACGCTAATGTCTTACGAAAGCATTATCCGACTGCACCTAAAGCCCGCGCTTGCGGCTATTCGTCTTTGCGACCTTACTACAGACGATATTCAAAAACTGGTGCAGAAACTTCAAAGGCAAGGAAAAAGCCCTAAAACAGTTAAAAATGTTTGTGGCTGTTTATCTGCCGCGATAGAGCAAGCCAAAGGAGATGGACGGATTATGAGTAATCCTTGTGAGTATGTAAAATATCCCAAAGCCGCGCAAAAGGAAGTTCAACCCCTTACTGTGGAACAAATGACCGCCTTACTGAATGCCGCCGCTGGGGATTCCTACGAGGATGTGTTTTTCATTTGCCTATTTTGCGGCCTCCGCAAAGGTGAGGCTCTTGGCCTTTCTTGGCGGCAAGTGGATTTTGAAAGCAATCATATCATCGTAGACCAACAGTTGCAACACACCACGCAAAATCTTGGCGGTTACTATATCATGGCCGGAACGAAGAATGGAAAAGCGCGGATGCGCGATGTGCCGCCATTCATTATGGACAGACTTCATGCGGTAAAGCAGCGCCAATTACTTGACCAACTCAAAGCAGGCCGCGCATGGGCCAACGAATGGGGGCTTGTCTTCACTGATGCTCTCGGAGGGCATCTACACCACATGACAATGCAAAAGCATTTCAAGCGCGTTGCAACTGCCGCCGGAGTACCGGATGCCCGTGTACATGATTTACGCCACAGCTTTGCAACACTATCCCTTGCCAATGGTGATGATGTGAAAACCGTACAAGCAAATTTAGGACACGCAACCGCCGCATTTACGCTACAACGGTATATTCACACATCCGAGCAAATGAAAAAAGACAGTGCCCAGCGCCTACAGGACTTCTACGAAAAATCAATTGAAAAAAAGGCCTAGCCCCCGGTGCTTGACCCCAAATTTGACCCCATAGAGGGCAATGTAAGGCAAGACCAAACAACAACGAAAATGTTTTACCGTTTGAAAATATGACGATATTTCAACACAACAAGGCTATACAGCAAATGGCAAAACACTATATTTCGGGTTCGAGTCCCTAATTCTCCACCAAGAAAAAAGGCACGTATCAAAAGATACGTGCCTTTTTTCTGCTTATTTTACTTTGTGTTTACCATCCGCTATAGCCGCATGCGGCAGCAAATTTCCTTTGCCAAGCTGCCCGGCCGGCGTCTGCGTGGTATATTTGTTGCCTTATGCTTTTCTGCCACGGCGCAGCAGCACCAGCCCGGCCAGCAGCGCCGCCGGGAAAATCAGCGCCGCAAGAATGCCCGCTTTCAGGCTGTCGTCAAAAAAGCCGGATACCGTGCCTACCAAAAGCGGCCCGCTGCCACAGCCGATGTCGCCCGCCAGCGCAAAAAGCGCGAACATGGCCGTGCCGCCGCCCCGCAGCGAAACGCAGGCTATGCTAAACGTGCCCGGCCACAAAATGCCCACCGAAAGCCCGCACAGCCCGCACCCCAGCAGGCTTACGGCCGGCCACGGCGCCAGCGCAATTACGAGATAGCTTGCCGCGCAAAGGGCGCCGCTGGCCGCCATAAAGCGGCGCAGATCAATACGGTCGCCATATTTGCCATAAAACATGCGCGATAAGCCCATCATCAGGGCAAAGAACATCGGCCCCGCCAGATCGCCGATCGTCTTTGTCACGCCAAGGCCCTTTTCGGCCAGCACGGAAGCCCACTGGCTGACGGCCTGCTCGGATGCCCCGGCGCAAAGCATCAGCAAAGCCAGCAGCCAAAACACCTTTTTCTGTGCCAGCTGCCCGATCGTAAGCCCCCGCTCGCCTTCGGGTAGGATGGGCGCCAGCGGCACCCGTGTAAAGGCCAAAAAGTTCAAAAGCGGTACAATCGCCCAAAGGCGCGCCAGTATTTTCCAGTTTTCAATGCCGAACATGGTAAAGAATAACGTAGAAAGCACCACTACAGCAACATGCCCCCAGCAATAAAAGGAATGCAGCAGGCTCATGGCCTTTTCTTTATTTTTGGTCGGGCAGGCTTCCATAATCGGGCTAACAAGCACTTCCAGCAGGCCACCGCCCATCGCATAGATTATCACTGCTGCCAGCAGCCCTATAAACGGGTCGGCCGTCAGGCCGGGCAGGACGGTCAATAAAAGCAGGCCGCCCGTGCTCATCCCGTGTGCCAGCAGCATCGCCGTGCGGTAGCCGATACGGTCGACAAAAAGCGCGCTGGCCATATCCACCGCCAGTTGTACGCCAAAGTTGACGGTAACAAGCGCCGTGATGCGCGCCAGCGAAATGCCATAGCTCTTTTGGAAAGTTAAAAACAGTAGCGGTGCAAAATTATTCACAATGGCCTGTACTACACAGCCGGTAAAGCAGGCAGCAATCGTATTTTGATAATTCGGCTTTTTCATGCGAAAAATTCATCCTTTTCCTTTTGGGTTTGCGGCGCAGCCGTGGCCCATTACAGCCAGCATAACACAAATTTGGGTTCGATGCCAAAAAATCTCTTTGATTTTCGGCATTCCTGAAATTGACTTGCCCGGGCGTACTCCATTACAATAGAAACCGAGAATTTAGCCAAAAAAGGAGAAACGCCATGTTTTTGGAATCTTTGAATGCCGCCGTGCTGCCTTATGTCATCGCTGCGGCGGAAAGTATGGGCATTTTTGTCGTTGCTTACAGCATCATTCATGCCTTTTGGGAGTATATCGCGGATACTTTTTTTCATAAAACCTACGATTTACAGTTTGATTTAGCCGAAGGCCTAGCGATGGCGCTGGAATTCAAGATGGCCGCAGAGATTTTGAAAACCGTTATGGTGCGCCAAATGAGCGAGCTGCTTGTTTTGGGCGCGATTATCGTGCTGCGCGCGCTGCTGAGCTTCTTGATTCATTTTGAGCTGAAAGCCAGCCAGCATGATACATCTGCGCGCGCTGCCGCGCAGGCGCCCGCCCGCAAAGACACCCCCGACGAATGATTTTTTGCGCGTTTCTTGCCCTGCCCGGCCTTTCATGCTATCATAGAAGCTGCAGAGGACGGTGTAAGAAGCAGGAAAGGGAGAATGGCTGCCCCTCAAGCGCATCCTTCTCGGAATGTGCGCGGCTCGGCCGCGTTTGCTCTCTGCCGCCGGGCTTCCCGGCGTAAAAAGGCCCTGCCCGGCAAAACCGGGCAGGGCCTTTTGTTATTTTTGAATTTTCCGCATGCCGCTTTATGCAAAAGTGCATGTGGCGCAAAACGTGCTTTAGCCCGCCGCCGTGGCCCAAGGATTTGCCGGGTCGGGGTCGGTGGGGTCCCATCCGCGCAGCGTTTCGTCCGCCGGGTCGATGTGCACAAAATCCGGCTGGCCCAGCGGGCCGGGGCAGGCCGCGTCGTCGTACAGCACAGTCGGGGTGCCGATAGGGCAGTTATCGTAGATCCACTTGGCGTCTGCTACCTGTAGGCGGATACAGCCGAGAGATGCCGCCGTGCCAAGCTTATTGAATTCGTCATATTCCAAATCGGAGACGCTCTGGGTAAAATACGGCACCGAATGAAACAAAATGTGCCCTGTGATACGTGTGGCATACTGGCCGTACACGTTGCCTTCCAGCAGGCGCCAGCGATAATTTTCGATCGTGTGATAGGAGCCGACAGGCGTGGCATCGCCGCTGCTCGAAATCATCGCCTTATAGGGCACCGTGTAATTGCCGGCGTCATCCTTGGTGAAAACCGTCACGCAGTTGCCCACACGGTTTACGGCCAGCAGATAATCAAAGCTATCCTGCCCCGTAGTATCCCATGTGCAGGTAAAATTGTTTTCCGGCGCAGAAGATGCCGCCATACTTTGCGCCTCGCTTTGCGAAGCCGGCGCCGAGGATTCGGGCGCCGGAGAAGATGCCGCGCTTTGTGCCGTGCTTTCGGAAGCATCCCCTGCGCTTGGCCCGCGGGCCAGCAGTTTCGGCGCCAAGAAAATCAGCGCGGCGGCCAGCACAGCCACGATGCCCCACGCCAGCATCCGGCGCGCCCGGCGGCACCGGCGGCGCTTGTAGTGCACTTGCCGACGGGCCGACGGCGAAGGATTATGATGCGGCTTTTCGCCGTAAGGTTCGTTTTGCATAGTTGTTTCCCTTCTTCCGCCCTCGGCGGATACCTTTTTACTATAGCATACTTGCGAAATTTATGCCACCGCCTGCGGCGCTGTGTAAAAAGTTGGCAAAAGTCCACAAACCCACGCACAAAATTTCCGTAACGTTTGGAAATTCACCGAAAATTAACATTTTATATTGACAGCTTTTTCAAAGCGGCATATACTTTTGCCATCGAAAGGCAAAGGCGCCGAATCTCGTAAGGGGTTCGGCGCCTTTCTTTTCCACAAAAATCCGCGGTGCTGGCAAATCGCCGCGGTTCCCGTCAAGCTGGTGTGAGGCGGGAAAGCGAAAAACCCGAAAGACATTCCGCGGGCGGCCGCCGGCTCACAATGCTGTGAGCGGTGTGCCGTACCGCGGTTTCTGTTTTTCGGCACATAATTAGGAGGGGTTATCTGTATGTTCAACGCAAGCGACGTGACATGGGTGCTGGTAGCATCCTTCCTCGTCTACTTCATGCAGGCCGGCTTTGCCCTGTGTGAAGCGGGCCTTACCCGTGCCAAAAACACGGGCAACATCCTGATGAAAAATATGATGGACTTCTGCATCGGTACGCCGTGCTACTGGTTCATCGGCTTCGGCCTGATGTTCGCCGGGCAGGGCGCGCTGGTGGGCGGGCTGGATTTCTTCATTCAGGGCGACTATTCCTTTTTGGGGCTGGATCTGCCCATCTGGGTTTATGTCCTGTTCCAGACGGTGTTCTGCGCCACGGCGGCCACAATCGTTTCCGGCTCGATGGCCGAGCGCACCAATTTCAAGGCCTACTGCATCTATTCGGCCGTGATCTCGCTGTGCGTTTACCCCATCTCCGGCCACTGGATCTGGGGCGGCGGCTGGCTGGCCGATCTCGGCTTCCATGATTTTGCAGGCTCCACCTGTGTGCACATGGTTGGCGGCGCAATCGCCTGCCTCGGCGCATGGATGCTCGGCCCCCGTATCGGCAAGTATGGCAAAGACGGCAAAGCCCGCGCCATCCCGGGCCATAACCTGACGGCCGCGGCTTTGGGCGTATTCATTCTGTGGTTCTGCTGGTTCGGGTTCAACGGCGGCTCTACGATCTGCGTTTCTACCGATGAAGCTATGACACTGACGGGCCTTGTGTGCGTTAACACAAACCTTGCCGCCGCTGTGGCCACCTGCACCACGATGCTCTTTACGTGGATACGCTACGGCAAGCCGGATGTCTCGATGACGCTGAACGGCTCTCTCGCGGGCTTGGTTGCCATCACGGCCGGGTGCGATTGTGTCGATCCGTTCGGCGCGTTCTTCATCGGCCTGATTGCGGGCATTCTGGTAGTTCTCTCCGTCGAGTTCTTCGATAAGATTGCCAAGATTGATGACCCTGTGGGCGCGGTATCCGTCCACTTTGCCAACGGCCTCTGGGGCACATTGGCAGTCGGCCTGTTCTCCACGGGTGGCGACGGCGTCGGCAAGGGCCTTTTCTACGGCGGCGGCTTTACGCAGCTGGGCATTGAGGCGCTGGGCGTTGTTTCGGTGCTGGCGTATGTGCTGGCCGTAATGTTTATCGCCTTTAAGATTATCGACAAAACGGTTGGCCTGCGTGTGCCGGCACAGGTTGAGATCGAGGGCTTGGACATTCACGAGCATGGCCTTGCCTCCGCTTACTCCGGCTTTGCGATCTCCGATGTGACGGATTCCGGCATGGATGTCAACGCCAACACCGATCTGGGCGAGGATGACGCCGATAAGGCCTCCAAGGCGCAGATCGATGCGGCGGTACCTGTGGTAAAAGAGCAGGTCATCAAGGATGGCGTGTATGATACCGGCATGCACAAGGTTTCCATCATTGTCAAGCTGAGCAAGTTTGATACCCTGAAAAAGGCTTTGAACGATCTGGGTGTCACAGGCATGACGGTGACGCAGGTGATGGGCTGCGGCATCCAAAAGGGCACCAGCGAAAAGTACCGCGGCGTCCCGATGGATTCGACGCTGCTGCCTAAAGTGAAGGTCGAAGTGATCGTATCCAAAATCAGCGTGGATTCCGTGATCGAAACCGCCAAGAAGGCCCTCTACACCGGCCATATCGGCGACGGCAAGATCTTTGTTTATAACGTTACACGCGTGGTAAAGGTACGTACCGGCGAAGAAGACCTCGCCGCCCTGCAGGATGTTGAATAATTTTTGATTCACCGCGCCGCAGGGCGCGTGGAATACAAAGCCTCCTTTTTCTCCTTCTCTCTACAACTGCAAATTGCACAAAGGGGCCGCCTCTCAATGAGGCGGCCCTTTTCCTGTTTTGGCGCGCGGCATATCCGTTGTGCCTTTTTTGCCGGAAGGCGGTATTTTTGCGCCAGCCGCGGGCTGCGCCGCGTTTTGTGGGCGCGCCGCAGCGGCCTTTTCGCGCTGATGCTTGAGCTGATGCAGATACACAGCCCCTGCCGCGCACAAAAGCCCCTGCGTAACGCCTGTAAATACAATATCAAATACGCTTTGCAGGTTTGTCACCGGGACATTGGCCAGCTCGTAGCATACAGCAAGCGCCACCCCGCAAGCGCCCAGCCTTCTCGGAATTTTACAAGCGTCCGCGCCGTTTTTCTTCATCAGCGTCGCGGCAAAGTTCAGCGCCGGGATCAGCGCCAGAAGCTCCGGCCGGACAAGGTTTTCC
This sequence comes from Faecalibacterium sp., assembly GCA_022652735.1. Taxonomy (GTDB): domain Bacteria; phylum Bacillota; class Clostridia; order Oscillospirales; family Ruminococcaceae; genus Faecalibacterium. The sequence continues at coordinate 23,534 of JALCRP010000022.1, forward strand.
ATCGTATACACACCGGCATCCCTCCTGCTGCTATTCTATGTGCCGCCGGGTGTGGACGTGCATAGGGCCGCGCGTATGCGGGCCGGCAGTTTTTTTGTCTATCACGGCTATACGGCCAAGCGGCGCTTTCGTCCGCCGCGCAGATCGTGCCAAGCGGCGCCTCTTTGCCCAGTGCGTCTATACGCCCGAATGGGCCGATGCTTTCGCCCGGCCCGCATTTTCTTTGTCTGCTTTTTGCGTAAAAAAGAAAGGCAGAAAGCTTTGCGCCTTCTGCCCCATATAGTATATGCTCATTTCCCGGAAAATATTCCCGTTCCGGCCGCACCGCACAAAATTTTATACGCCATGCCGATGCGCGCCGCGCCAAATCCTGCCGCCCGTGGCCGCTTAAAATACCGAATCAAGCCATTCTTCGATTTGTGCGTCTTTTTTCACCTTCGGATGGTCGTAGCAAACCCCGCGGGCGAACACCATCTCCGGCTCGGCCAGCGCGCGCAGATCTTCCAGCGGATTTTTCGCCGTCACCAAAAGGTCGGCGCACTTGCCCGGCTCGATACTGCCCGTCTCCTCGCTGATGTCGAGGATTTCGGCGTTGCCCAGCGTGGCGGTATGCAGCGCTTCGGCGTTTGTCACGCCGCAGTATTTTGCAAAGGCCCATACCTCGCGCCACATGTTGTACGGTGTCACAAGCGGGCAGGAGCAATCCGTGCCAAGGCCCACAGGAATCCCGGCCGCCAGCGCCTGCTTTGCGCCCTCCATCATGCTTTCCAGCAAAACCTCGCTGTTGTAAACGCACAGCTCGTTCAGCTGCGTCACCGCAGGCGGCAGTTTCGCCAGCGGCAGCGCCGGCGAAAGCGTGACGGTTAAAGAAGCGCCGCGCTGCAAAAACATCTCGATCAGCTCGGGCGTAAGGCGCGCGCCGTGCTCGATGGTATCCACGCCGTTTTCCAGCGCAACGCGGATGCCGTCGGTGCTCTCGGTATGGCTCGCCACGCGGAAGCCCAGCTCGTGTGCCTTTTCGCATACGGCAGAGGTTTGGGCCGCCGTCATTTTTACGATGCCCGGCTCGCCTTTTTTTGTGGCGTCCATCACGCCGCCCGTCACGCAGATCTTGATCCAATCCACGCCGCTGTCGTAATTTTTTTGCACGTAGGCCGAAAGCTGCTCGGGGTTATCTGAGCTGACGGCAAAGGTGTCATCGCCGTGGCCGCCCACGGCCGTAATGGCCGGGCCGGACACCAGCAGGCGCGGCCCCGCCAGCTTTTTGGCGCGGATGCGGTTGCGGACGCGCACGTCGGAATAGCAAAAATCCCCTACGGCGCGCACCGTTGTGGTGCCGCTTAGCAGCGCGGTTTTGGCGTTTTGGGCCACAAGCCGGTCGGCAACAGGGTGCCCCAGCGGCGAATTGACAAAGGCAATCACTTGCTTTTGCGGGCCGCCCCCGCCCAAAATCTTGCTGGGTTTGCCTGTGCCGAACAAATGGGCATGCAAATTGATAAGCCCCGGCACGACATAATGGCCGCCAAGGTTTACTTCGGCATAACCGGGCCGGCGCGGGGCGTCTCCCGGCTCTACTGCCGTGATGGTTTCATTCTCCAGATAGATGGCGCAATCGGGGCGCATTTCCGCGCCGCTGCCGCCGTCAAAAAGGTTGGCATGTGTCAACACTGTTTTTTGCATGGCTTGTCCTCCTGCCGCCCCGATGGGGCGTACTCTTTATTCTAGCGGTTTCCCTTTGCCAGAACAAGGAGAGCAAAAGCCAAAAAACGTGTCCTTCTTTTGTAGTATCCTCTATATTTTGAGGATTTCAAAAGATTTTCTGCCGTTTTTGCGCGGCCGAGGCAAAACGGCAGGCCTTTTCCCCGCGCGGCGCCTCTTTATTTTTGCGGCGCAGCACAGATCACGCCCCCGCCCACAACGCGGTCGCCCTCGTAAAATACGGCCGCCTGCCCCGGCGTTATGGCGCGCGCCGGCGTATCCAGCATTACGCGCACAACGCCCGCAGGCCTCGCCGGGGCCACCAACGCCGCATATTTTTTTGCGTGATAGCGCGGGCACACGGCCAGCCGCATAGGCATTTGCGGCGCCGTGCCGTCCAGCCAGTTTACGCCGCCGACAAAAAACACCGTAGAAAACAGCGCCGCATTGTCGCCCAGCGTTACGGTATTGGCAGCAGGGTTTTTGGCCGTCACATACAGCGGCGCGGCGGCCGAGATGCCGAGGCCCTTGCGCTGGCCCAGCGTATAATGCACATAGCCCTTGTGCTCGCCCAAAACATGCCCCGCCGCATCCACAAAGTTTCCGTGCGGATAGGCGCCGCCGCGCAGGCGCTCAAGAAAGGCCGCGTAATCGCCATCCGGCACAAAGCAGATGTCTTGGCTGTCATGCTTATGCGCATTGCAAAATCCCTGCCGCGCCGCGATGGCGCGTACTTCGCTTTTCGGCAGCTCCCCCAGAGGCAGCAGCGTATGCGCCAGCTGCGCCTGCGTCATCGCATACAGCACATAGCTTTGGTCCTTTTGCGCATCCAGCCCGGCGCGCAGCGTATATAGCCCATCTTCCTGCCCGATCCGCGCATAGTGCCCTGTGGCGACAAAATCGCACCCAAGCTGCCGCGCGCGCTCCATCAGGCGCGCAAATTTCAAGTAGCGGTTGCAATCGATGCAGGGGTTTGGCGTGTCGCCGGCCTCGTAGCCTTCGACAAAGCGGCGAATCACTTGCCCCTCGAAATCCGCCGTAAAGTTAAACACATGATACGGTATCCCGATACGCTCGGCCACAGCGCGCGCATCTTCGATGTCGTCGAGGCTGCAGCAGGTACCCACGCGCCGGCCCACCGTCTCGTTTTCATACAGCTTCATCGTAACGCCGATGCAATCATATCCCTGCTGCTTTAACAAAAAGGCGGCCACGCTCGAATCGACGCCGCCGCTCATGGCCACCAAAACCCGCTTCATGCTGTTTTCTCCCGCAAATCCGTCACGATTCGCTTTACATTTTGTACTATATATTCTATTTGTTCCTTATCGTTATCTATCCCCAGCGAAAGCCGCAGCGCGCCCGCCGCCCATGCGGGCGGGATACCCATGCTTTGCAGCACCGCGCTCGGCTCCAGCGCGCCCGCCGAGCAGGCCGACCCTGCCGAGGCGCAAATGCCCGCCGCATCCAATAAAACCAGAAGCGGCTCGGATTCGACGCCCGCAAAGCAGAAGTGCACAATGCCCGGCGCACGGCGGCGCACATCCCCTGTCAGCCGCGCGCCCGGAATCGCCGAAAGCCCCTCGATAAGCTGTGCGCGCAGCGCGCAAACCGCCGCCGCATCCTGTGGCATATCGCGGCGGGCCTGCTGCAAGGCGGCCGCCATGCCCACGATACCCGGCACGTTTTCGGTGCCGGCGCGCATGCCGCGCTGTTGGCTGCCGCCGCGCAGCAGCGGCGAAAGAGGCGCCTCCCGCCGGGCCAAAAGCGCGCCCACGCCCTTCGGCCCGCCGAACTTGTGTGCGGAAAGCGCAAGGTAATCTGCCTGCCACGCCTGCAAATCAATCGGCAGCTGCCCCGCGGCCTGTACCGCATCTGTGTGGAACCAGACGCCGCGCGCACGGCACAGCGCGCCGATCTCGGCGGTAGGCTGCACGGTGCCGATCTCGTTATTCACGGCCATCACGCTGACCATCGCCGTATCAGGGCGCAGCGCAGCCGCCACGGCCTCTGGCACAAGGATGCCGCTTTGCGGGATGGGCAGCCGCGTCACGGAAAAACCCTTTGTTTCGAGCCAATTCAAAGTACGCAGCACGGCCGGGTGCTCGAAGGCGGCCGCGACAAAGTGCCGCCTGCCATGCGCCGCGCCCCATTCCGCGCCCGAAAGCAGCGCTTGGTTATCCGCCTCGGTGCCGCCGGAAGTAAAATACACCTCGCGCGCGCCGCACCCCAGCAGCGCCGCCATCGTGCCGCGCGCCTGCCGCACGGCTTCTGCGGCCCGTGCGCCGGCCGCATGCAGGCTCGAAGGGTTGCCGTAATCTGCGCCGAAATATGGCTGCATCGCCGCAAGCGCCGCCGCGCGCAAAGGGGCCGTGGCCGCATGATCGGCATAAATTTCGTGTTGCATCAGCGCACTCCAAACTTCTCTGCGTGTTTTTTTGTTCCAAAATCCTACCGATAGTATATGTTGTATCCGTGCCGCTGTCAACAGCCTATGTATTTTGTAGGTTTATTCTGTCAAAAAAAGAGGGAGCCGCCTGATCCACGGTTCCCTCTTTTTGCTTTCCGGCAAGGGGATGCAGTACCCTTGCGTCAGGCAGTTTCCGCCTGTGCCGAAGCCGCCGGCTCCGCAACGGCGGTTTCTTCGTCGGGGCGGCTGGCGAAAAAGTTCGCCACTACCGGGCCAACCACCTGATGAATAACCGTCGCGGCCACGCACGGCAGCACCGCCAGCGTCCCGGCAAAAGCGGTATTCGCCAGCGTACAGCTCAAGCCGCTGTTTTGCAGGCCAACTTCCAGCGAAAGCGTCCGCACCTTTGCCTCGCTGAAATGGAACACCTTTGCAATGGCGTAGCCCGCGGCCAGCCCAAGCACATGATGCAGCAAAACGGCCAGCGCAGTTACGGCGACGATCGCCACGCCGTTTTGCGTAAAGGCGGATTGGTTCGGCCCGACGCACATACCGATCACAAGCAGGATGCAGACGGTAGAAACCAGCACCAGCAGTTTCTTTGCCTTTTCCACGCGCTCGCCAAGCAGGGCATGGACACCAAGCCCCAGCAAAATCGGCAGCAGCACCACCACCACGATGGAAAAGAACATGCTCCAGAAATCCACGGCCACCCACTGGCCCGCCAGCGCCAGCGTCAGCGCTGGCGTCAAAACAGGCGCAAGCAGCGTCGTGCACATGGTAATCGTGATAGAAAGCGCCACATCGCCCTTTGCCAGAAAGGTCATCACGTTTGAGGCCGTGCCGCCCGGCACACACCCGAGCAGCACCAGCCCCACGGCCAGCTGCGCGCACACTTCCGGCCCGCCGACGCCCATCAGGCTTACCAGTTTTGCTACAAGCCAGCCGAAGCCCGCCATGCAGACATACTGGCTGCAAATGCCGATCAGCACATCACGCGGCCGCCGCAGGATTAGCACAAAATCCGCGGTTTTCAGCGTCATGCCCATCCCGAACATGATTACGCCCAGCAGCAAATTTACAAAGCCAAGCTTTGCAAAATGTGCCCCCATAAACGGCACCCATGAGAGATCAACATTCACGCTGCCCGCCAGCGCAACCCAGAACCCCGGCACCAGCAGCGCGCACACCGCCACCAGCACCGAAAGCAGGGCCAAGTTTTTATTGAGCACATCGGCAGCTCGATTCCACACTTTCATACCAATTCTCCTTTTCCGTTTAATCCTTTTCCCACAAAAATATCTGCAAACCGCCCCAAGGCGGGCGGCAGGCTTACTGTTTTGCCAGATAGGCGCGCCCTGCGGCATCCGCATCGCGCATGGCCTGCATAAAGGCCTCCTTTGTAACCGCGTAGGGCGCGCGCGTCCATTCCAGCACGGTGGCCGCTTTGTCGGCAACCGTCTGCAAATCTTTTTCCGCGAGATCCACCTGCGCCAGCGTTACCGGCAGCCCGATCGAATGGTTGAAGGCCAGCAGGCGATCCCGCTCGGCAAACTGGCGATCGTAGGTCAGCAGCGTCAATACGCCGAACGAGACGATCTCGCCGTGCAGATGCTGCCCGCCCGAAGCCGGCACCATTGTGGCGCCGTAATATACGCAATGGGCAAGGCTGGAATTGTAGTAGTATTTTTCGCCTGCGCTTGTCAGGTTCGAGACAATGCCCGTCGAAACGATGATGTCCAGCGCAACCTGCTCCAGCTCATAGCCGGCCTGTTTTTGCTGTACCTGCCGCATGGCTTTCGCGCCGCATTCCACGAGCGGGTTTGTGCAGGCGCGCGCCAGCTGCGCGCCCAGCAGCGGCGTATGAAACAGCTCTTTGCCGCGCGTTGCAAGCTCTACCTCGCACTCTTTAGAAAGGGCATCACCGATGCCGGCCCAGAGCAGACGCTCCGGTGCTTCCGCGATCACCTGCGTGTTGATGAAGGTGTGCTCCGGGCAGCGCGTCGGGTAAAAATAGTTGCAGAAGGTATCGTCCGCGTTGTAGAACACGCCGATCGCCGTGCAGGCTGCGCAGTTCGAGGCGATCGTCGGGAAAGTAAACAGCGGCTTATCCAGATGCTCTGCCACGGCTTTGCAGGTATCCACGGCGCGCCCGCCGCCCACGCCGAAAATCATATCGGCATTTTTTACGGCGTCCATTGCTTCGAGCTTTTCTACGTTTTCATATGTGGAGTTTCCGCCGTACCAAACGGGCTCGCTTAGGGTAAACGGTTCCTCTTTCATGGCGGCCTTCAAAACAGGATACGCCTTTTCCAGCGCTGTTTTTCCGCCGATCACGGCCGCAGTGCGGCCAAAGCGCCGCACCACGCTGTAAACTTCCCCATAGCAATCCGGGCCGACGCTCCATGCGGGCAGGCAATCTGTGTAGCTTTTCATTTTCTCCGTGCTCCTTTCCCTCTGTCAGGGGCGATGCCGCACATTGGGCGGCGCCAAGCGCCGTTTTGTTATGTGCGGGTTCGCCCAAGATCCTAAACCTTTGCCGCGGGGCGATGGCTTTTTCGGGCAAAAAGTTTTTGTGCGCCGCGTTGCTTTTCGTTTGGCGCGCCTGCATCCCTGCCCAAAACCATAATAAAAAAACAGCCTCGTCCCAAAGCGATTGTGCTTTGAGACGAAGCTGTTAAAAAACAACTCCGCGGTACCACTCAAATTGCGCGGTTTCGGCGCCGCGCCCCTTACAGGCTCTAACAAGCCTATGGCACTTACGTAGCCTGCACGTGCGGTTCTACTCGCCTTTCGGCTTTTGGCCGCCGGCTCGGAAGGGATCGTTGCTGGCAAATGCCCGCCGCCTGCTCTCATCTTGTGCAAGGCTCTCTGTTGGCTTCGTTGTGCCGACGTTCTTCGTCGCAGCTTTTATGTGTTAGAGAATACCAGTTTTCTTTTTGCTTGTCAATTCTATTCATGTATAAAATGAGCGTAATTCACATTTTCTTTTTGTGCGCTTTGCGCAAAAGCAGCAAGCGATTGTTTTGCTTACAAATTTTTTCTCTTTTTCCGCCCTTTGCCGCGCCGCTTAAGCGCCGAACGTTAAAATCTTGTGCCGCTCCTTAAACGCCCTTAAAGATGCGCCGTAAAAAGCCGGGCGATTTTTTTCGCCCGCTGCTCATTTTTCTGTTTTACCCGCCGTAAACCGATGTCCGATAATAAATATCGAACGGGAAATAATCCGGCACGGCGCCAGGGTATGCCTGTGCCGGCGTCGTGGTAAATTCTCCGTCGAGGATCGCATCAAGCTGATCGCCAAGCTCCGGCGTCACGATATGATCCATCACAACAATGTTTGCCTCGTTCATTTCCTGTAGAAGCTGCTGTGAAAACCACGAATCCGCCGAGGTAAAGTTGTCGGAATCCTGTGCAAATGCCGGGCCGAGCGGCGAATGCTGCGTCAGGCCGTAGAACTGGTCCTCTCCGTTAAAGCCGAGGAACTGATACCGATCTTCTCCGTAATAATCCAAAAGTGCATCCACGTATTCCGCCTCCGCCTCGATGGTGGCATACTTTTCGGGATACGTCCGGGTATCGTCCGGCGAAACATAGGTTTTGGCAAACGGCAGATTTGTGCGCGCATAAAGGCATACCAATAGCACTGCGCCGCAGCCGCCCGCCAGCAGCATCGGCACAAGCCTTTGGCCTTCGCTGATACGCCGGCAGGCCAGCGCCATCGCCAGCAAATACAGCGGCGCCGCGAAAATGTAATGGTGATTATAATATTGCCCGCCAAGCCCCACGGCGAAAGAGGCCATATATACCGCCACAGCCATACAGCCGAGCCGCCATGCCCACGCCTGCCATGTTGGGCGGCCGCTTGCTTTGTGCGGCGGAATCGCCGCAAGCACAAGCGCCGCCACGATCACCAGCAGCAATACCAGCGAAAACGCGCGCAGATCTCCTGCAAGTTTTTCAACGTGCAGCCCGCGCGTCAGCGGCGAACCGGTTGCTGCAATGTGATTGGAAAACATATTGCGGATGTAAATAGTAAAGTAGGGGCCGACAGCGCCTGTCGCCACTAAAAGTAACATCGCGGTGCATCCGCCCACGCCAAGCGGCAGCACGATCCGCCCCAAAAGCTGAGCACGGCTTTCCACCAAAAGCAGCATGGAAAAGATAGCCAGCAAAACAAATGGTTCTTTCATCATCACGCCGCATATCACAAAAATTGCCGCCAGCGCCATCCATGCGATTTGCGCAGGACGTGCCGCTTCTTTTATGTTATCAAAGCGCACATGCCACGCCGCCCAAAAATACAGCACAATCCATGCCGCGCCGATGCATTCCGTCTGCTGGGCGGCGCGCTCTTCGGCGTACAGCATAAACAGTACGCCACTTAACGCGGCAACCACCAGCGCCGCTACGGCAGCGGCGGCCTGCGGCTTTTTCTCGCTTTTTCTTTGGGCAAAAAGATATTCTGCCGTACACACGGCCGGAAAAGCCGCCAGCACAAACAGTGCAGCCACACAGCATGCATTCAAGAAAAGGATGTTGCCCCCTAAGCGAAAAGACAGCGCCGACAGCAAAAAGATGCCCACCGGTTTGTTTTCGTAAAGGCCGCTGTAAGGCATGATGCCGTTCAAGATTCCGCGCCCCACCGTCCAGTACAGCGGCGAATCCGCCGTATAGTTATAGGCCATTTCAAAGCGAATGGTATGGCACAATGCCTGTCCCATCACAACGCAGGCGGCCGCCGCCAGCGCCAAAAAAGCCGCCAGCATCCCTCTTGAGATTCCTTTTCGTTCCTTCATGTTTTTCTCCCAGCCAATTTTTCCGTTTTATAGTTGCTTTTCTTTTTACAACAAAATTTTACCATTTTTTAGCTTATCACCCAACTTCCTATTGTGCAACCCATGCGGCAAAAGAAAGCGTTTCTTGACATAGGGCAGGAAAAGGGCATCGCAAAACACATTGTGCCTTTTCTTGGTCAGCTAACGGCAAGCAAGCAGAAAACTTGTCCGCATAAAAACAGCGGAAGAACTTTTCGTTCTTCCGCTGTATGGCGCTTCTTGTCTGACTCGAACAGACGACCCTCTGATTAACAGTCAGATGCTCTAACCGACTGAGCTAAAGAAGCATATATGCATCATACCGCTATGATGATTTATACATATTCTGTCTGGCTGCCTTACCGAGCCAAATCAAAATAAATGCGCTAATGAATCAGCGGCAAATCTATAAGTTTGCCTCGTACATCGCATCACAGCCCTTGGCAAACATCTGCCGCAATCCGCCATGCAAAAGCAAACACGTGCCTTGGCCAATAACTCTTATGTACGCAAACAGCCCGCCCGATCCAATTTCACGCTTGGCTTGTCAAACGGGAATCACACCCGCTTAAAAGGCCCGCGCCTTCTGTCAAAGCCACTTGCCGAATATGCCATAAAAAGCGCCGCCAAAAGTGCGATCTACATTTCTGGTAGCGCTGTTTTGGTGCACCTTCGGGGACTCGAACCCCGGGCCCACTGATTAAGAGTCAGTTGCTCTACCAACTGAGCTAAAGGTGCATATAAAAAATCAGGATTCGTAAGAATCCTGATTTACGGAGAAGCCGGCGACTACCTATTTTCACAAGCCGTTTCCAGCTAACTATCTTCGGCACAAGTGAGCTTAACTTCTGTGTTCGGAATGGG
>JALCRP010000023.1 GCA_022652735.1 Faecalibacterium sp.
ATACCACTTTTGCCAAAATCCGCATAGAACAAAAAATCCCCAAAGCCCTGAAAAATCAAGGCTTTGGGGACTGCGTTTGGAGCTGCTATCCAGATTCGAACTGGAGACCTCATCCTTACCAAGGATGAGGTGCTTTTTATGTCTTTACGCCGTACGGTTGCGCTATACGCATTTTTGCTCGGTTTTTTCTTTTTAGAGATATGCCGCTTATTTTATATTGCACAAAATAATTCTTATGCGAAAAAGGCAGAAGATCAAACCATTACAAATTTGCCGGTAGATACTGCGCGCGGTGATTTTTACGACTGTGCGGGCCAAAAGCTCACGGGCCGGGAAACCGTGTATTATGCGCTGTGTGTGCCCGGAGAAGAAAACTATGCCAAGCTTTTTTCCTATGTCAATTACAGCGATCAGGCGCGGCTGTATCGGCTGCGCAACGCAACTGCGCCGTTTTTGGTTGAAGTTGGGCAGGATTTGAGCGGGGAGGGCATCTATACGATTTCCCGGGAAAGGCGCTACAGCAAGCTGCCGATTTGTACCCAGCTGATTGGATACCTGGACAGCGGCGGGCACGGCGTGGCCGGGCTGGAGGCCGCTTTTGACGAGGCTTTAAGCGGCAGCGGCACGGCCGGCTATATCCAATGCGTCACCAACGCGAAAGGCGCGCTGATGGATGCGACACAGCCGGAATATCATGCCCCGGGCGATGACGGCGCAGATGTGCAGCTTACCATCGACAGCGCGATTCAGCGCGCAAGCGAGGGCATTGCCGCTGATATGATGACGACAGGGTGCATTTTAGTATTGGACGTCAAAACGGCAAAAGTGCGCGCCTGTGTCAGCATGCCCGATTACGACCCGACAAATGTCGGGGCCAGCATCGACGCCCAAAATGCGCCGTTTGTCAACCGCGCACTTTCAGCTTATGCGGTAGGGTCGGTATTCAAGCCGGTGCTTGCGGCCGCGGCGCTTGAAACACAACAGAACGGCCTGACAATCGATTGCGTCGGCTACACGAAAGTCAGCGATCATGTTTATCGCTGCGCGGGCGGCGTACCGCACGGCGAAACCGACCTTGCCGACGCGCTGGCGAAAAGCTGCAACTGCTATTTTATTGCGATGGGCCAGCAGCTTGGCCCCGAAAGGCTGCACCGCTATGCCGAGGCATTCGGCTTCGGGCAGCCGGTGTATCTTGCGGGCGGCGTAAAGGCGGCGGCAGGTATGCTGCCGGACGCCGCACAGCTTAAAGATTTGGGCGAAAAGGCCAATTTTAGCTTTGGGCAGGGGAAGCTGCTTGCCACGCCGGTGCAGGTTGCGGCGATGATGAACACGATTGCGGCCGGCGGCACCTATCGCACCCCCTCTTTTTTGGAGCGCACTTTTGATGCGGATACCGACACCACAGTGCAAAACCTCTACAGCCCGGAGACGCGGCAGGTGATGCAGCAGGCAAACGCCAAAACGCTGCAGGCCATGCTGGCCGGCGTTGTATCCGACGGCCTTGGCCACGAGGCAAAGCCTACCGAGGGCACGGCCGCCGGCAAAACCGGTACGGCGCAGACGGGCCGCTTTGACGCAAACGAACAGGAATACAAAAACCTTTGGTTTGCCGGATTCTACCCGGCCGATAACCCGCAATATACGATTGTTGTGATGCAGGATGACAAAACAGAAGCCGACCATTCAAGCGCCGCAGTATTTGCCCGCCTATGCGACGCCCTCTCTTTGATGAAATATGTACAAATCGGGCAAAATGCCAAGACATAAGCCCCCCGGAAAACAGTTGACATTTGGGCGCTGTGCGCCTATAATTTGACTGTAATCAGGAGAAAAAGGCTTCGATAGGGCCAGCGCACCGTGAGGATAAAAAGAGAGACGACCCGTGGCTGAAAGGCCGTCTGTCCACAGCGGCGCCCATGCCACCCTTGAGCCGCCGGCGAAAGCCGGACGTGCCGCGGCGTTAACGCGGAAAAGTGGCGGGCTATGCCCGCAATTTGGGTGGTACCACGGATGCGATTTCTAGCTTTCGTCCCTTTTCGAGGGGCGAAAGCTATATTTTTTTGCGACGAAACGGGTATCGAAAAAAGAGGAGATAGAAGTTTATGGAATGGACCGGCTTAAACGAACTGCGCGAAAAGTATCTGACCTTCTTTGAGAGCAAAGGCCATCTGCGGCTGGACAGCTTCCCGCTGGTGCCGAAAAACGACCCCAGCCTGCTGCTGATTAACAGCGGCATGGCGCCGATGAAAAAATGGTTTTTGAAGCAGGAGGAGCCGCCGCGCCATCGCGTGACGACCTGCCAGAAGTGCATCCGTACCCCGGACATCGAGCGTGTGGGTATCACGGCGCGCCACGGCACTTTCTTTGAAATGCTGGGCAACTTCTCGTTTCAGGATTACTTTAAGGAAGAAGTGATTCCTTGGGCGTGGGAGTTCTTGACGAGCAAGGATTGGATGGCAATCCCGAAGGATAAGCTGTATATCTCCGTGTATCTCGACGACGACGAAGCCTATGACATCTGGACGAAGAAGGTTGGCATCGCGCCAGATCACATGGTGCGCTTCGGCAAAGAGGATAACTTCTGGGAGCATGGCTCCGGCCCGTGCGGCCCCTGCTCGGAGATTTACTTTGACCGTGGGCCGGAATACGGCTGCGGCAAGCCGACCTGCGGCGTCGGATGCGACTGCGACCGCTATATGGAGATCTGGAACCTTGTGTTCAGCCAGTTCGATTCCGACGGAAAGGGCCACTACGAGCGCCTTGCTCAGCCGAACATCGATACCGGCATGGGCCTTGAGCGTCTGGCCTGCGCGATGCAAAACGTGGGCAACCTGTTTGAGGTGGATACCGTGCAGAGCGTGCTGCATCATGTCGAGCGCATCTCCGGCAAAACCTATAAAAAGGACGCGAAAACGGATGTGTCCATCCGCGTCATCACCGACCATGTGCGCAGCTGCGTGTTTATGGTTTCCGATGGCATCCTGCCCTCGAACGAGGGCCGCGGCTATGTGCTGCGCCGGCTTTTGCGCCGCGCCGCGCGCCACGGCCGGATGCTTGGCATCCATCATCCGTTCCTTGTTGATCTCGTCGAGACGGTGATTCAGTCGAGCGAAAGCGCCTACCCGGAACTGCGCGAGCACGGCGAATATATCAAGAAGGTCATCGGCACTGAGGAAGCGCGCTTCTATAAGACGATCGACGCGGGCATGAACATCCTTTCGGGCTTAATCGACGGCCTCGAAGCCGGCAAGGAAAAGGTCATCAGCGGCATGGAGGCCTTTAAGCTGAACGATACATTCGGCTTCCCGCTTGATCTGACAAAAGAGATCGCCGCAGAGGCCGGCATTCAGGTCGACGAGGACGGCTTCCGCAAAGAGATGCAAAAGCAGAAGGACCGTGCCCGTTCCGAGCGTCTGGCCAAGGATATTTCCGGCTGGAGCGCCGATTTGTTCGGCGAACTGACGGCCGAGCCGACCGTCTTTACGGGCTACGATACGCTGCACGACGAGGGCACCGTAATCGCGCTTTCCGATGAGGAAACGCTGACGGAGGCGATCTCCACCGACGAAGGCGCCAAAGAGGGCGTACTGGTTGTGCTGGATAAAACGCCTTTCTATGCCGAGATGGGCGGCCAGGTAGCCGACCACGGCTATCTTACCTGCGCGGGCGCTTCGCTGAAGGTCGAGGCTGTGAAAAAGACGCCGAAAGGCTACTTTGTCCACACCTGTACGCTGGAAAGCGGCATCCTCAAGGTGGGCGATAAAGTAACGGCACAGGTCGATAAAGAGTACCGCATGGCGATTAGCCGCAACCACACCGCCACCCACCTTTTGCAGGCGGCCCTGCGCGAAGTGCTGGGCGACCATGTGCATCAGGCAGGCTCTTATCAGGATGCAAACCTGACGCGCTTCGACTTTACGCATTTCAGCGCGATGAAGCCGGAGGAAATTGCCAAGGTGGAAGCCATCGTAAATCAGAAGATTTTGGATGCGATGACGGTCGATATTCAGGCGATGCCGATCGAAGAGGCAAAGAAGCTGGGCGCGATGGCGCTGTTCGGCGAAAAGTACGGCAAGGTTGTGCGCGTAGTGAACGTGGAGGGCTGGTCGACGGAATTCTGCGGCGGTACCCATGTAAAGAACACCGCGCAGATCGGCTGCTTTAAGATCGTCAGTGAGGCTTCGGCCGCCGCCGGCATCCGCCGGATTGAGGCCGTAACGGGCGCAAACGTTATGCGCCTGCTGGACGAAAACGAAGCGGTGCTCAAAGCCGCCGCGGCCTGCGCGAAGGTGAACACACTGAAGGATTTGCCCGCCCGCATTCAGGCGATGGCCGACGAGAATAAGGCGCTGAGCCGTGACATCGAAACGTTGAAGGCCAAAGCAGCCGCCAGCAAGGTCGGCGATCTGTTTGAAAAGGCAGAGGACGTCGGCGGCATAAAGGTGGTTACCGCCTATTTCTCCGGCACAACGCCGGATACGCTGCGCGGCATGAGCGATTCGATCCGCGAAAAAGGCCCGAATGCTGTGGCCGTGCTGGTTGGCAGCAGCGAGGATAAAATCACCATGACGGTTGCGCTGGGCAAAAATGCCTTGGAAAAGGGCCTGAAAGCCGGCGCGCTTGTCAAAGAGATCGCGGCAATCGCCGGCGGAAACGGCGGCGGCAAGCCCGATTTCGCAATGGCCGGCCTGAAAGACGCGAACAAGATTGACGAGGCACTGCATGCGGTGCCCGAGATCGTGAAAAAGCAGCTCGGCTAAGCGCCGGGCGTTCGACAAACACGGAAAGGAGTGGCACAAATGGACGATTGCTTGTTTTGCAAGATCGCCGCAGGGAAGATCCCCTCGAAAAAGCTGTTTGAGGACGATACGCTCCTGGCTTTCTATGATGTTGACCCGCAGGCCCCGGTGCATTTTCTCGTAATCCCCAAAAAGCACATTGCCTCGGCCGCCTGCCTGACGGAAGAGGATGCGCCTTTGCTGGGGCATATTTACGCCGTGATTGCGCAGCTGACAAAAAAGCTGGGCTGCACAGGCGGATACCGTGTAGTGACGAATGTGGGCGAAGATGGCGGCCAGAGCGTGAAGCACCTGCATTTCCATGTGCTGGCCAAGCGCAGCCTCGCTTGGCCTCCGGGCTAAAAAGTTTTTGCGCACTGCGCCGAAAAGGGCATCTGAATCTGCCATGAAAATTCCGCCTGCCGAAAGACGACGGGCAGCGAATTTACTGAATGCCGAATAGAAGAAAGGAAGCATCCTGTTATGAAAGATACGTATACGCTGAGCGTCGCGGGCCTGACCCGTGAACTGCCGATCTGCAAATTGAACGAACATTTGAGCATTGCCGCTTTTATTATGCTGGGCGATGTGGAGCTGACGGAGGCCTGCGCACGGGATCTGCTGAAAAAGGCCCCGGAATTCGACGTCATTATGACGGCGGAAGCAAAGGGCATCCCGGTGGCCTATGAAATGGCCCGCCAGAGCGGAAAACCCTATATCACAGCCCGCAAAGGCAAAAAGCTTTACATGCGGGAGCCTGTCGTTGTCGAGGATCAATCCATCACGACTGCGGCGCGCCAGACGCTTGTTCTGGACAAAAAAGACCTCGATTTCATGGATGGCAAGCGCCTTTTGATCGTGGACGATGTGATCTCCACGGGCGGTTCTCTCCATGCGCTGGAGATGCTGGCCGAGAAGAGCGCCTGCAAGGTTGTTGCCTGTGCCGCCGTTTTGGCGGAAGGCGATGCGGCGAAGCGCGATGACATCATCTATCTCGCGCCGCTGCCTCTGTTCGAGAACTAAGGATGAAACGGCCGGCTTGTGTTTGCTGCGGCATGCTGCTTGCGGCTCTGCTGGCCATGAATCTTGTGCCGCGGGCCGCCTTTTGGGTGCCTACGGCACTTTTGCTTTTCTGCGGGGTAGTGTGCTTTTTGCGCCGGGCACGGGCAATGGGCGCGTGCCTTTGCGTGGCGGCGGTTCTGGCGCTCGGCTGTTTTTGCCGCACGGCGCTGATGCTGCGCGCGCCGGCCGAAAGCTGGTGCGGCAAAAGCGTGATTCTTTCGGCGTCCGTGCTGGAAAACGGAACTTCTTATGCCGAAGGCATGGCAAGCGCCACACTGCGCGTGACCAACGTCAACGGCTACAGCACTTCGTTTTTGTGCCGGTGCGGCTGCCTGCCGGAATGTGAAGCCGGGCAGAAAATCCAAGGCAAATTTGCCTTGGATTCGGTGGCGGCCGGGCCCTATCGGCTTTCAGCCTATGCCGACGGCATCTTTGCACAGGCAACGTATCTGGGCGGCTTTGCCGTGGCCGGGCGGCAGGAGGGGCTTCGGGTTTGGCTGCAGCGGCTGCAGCGCACTATGAGCGCCGGAATTCGGCGCTGGCTTTCGCCGGAAACGGGCGGGATTCTCGCCGCCATGACGGTCGGAGACCGCGCATATATCCCGGATACGCTGCAAACCGCCTATCAGGATGCCGGTATTCCGCATATGCTCGTTGTCAGCGGGCTGCACCTTTCGCTGCTGTGCCGGCTAATCCCTCTGCGGCGCCGGAAGGAAAGTTGGCGCGCGCGGGTGGCCAACGCGCTGGCAGCGGTGTTTTTGTCGCTGTTTTTAATCGGTGTCACAGGCGCACAGCCTTCCATCGTGCGCGCGGGGCTGGCCGTGATTTTATGCAGTATCGGCGTACTTTTGGGCCGCCCGGCCGATGCCCTGACGAGCCTTGCGCTGACGGGCGCGCTGATGTCGGCAGCCAACGGCTATGCTGTGTGCGATATTGCCTTTGAGCTTTCTTTCGCAGCGACAGCGGGCGTTTTGCTTGCGGGCGGCATCGTGGATAAATGGCGCAGCCGCCGCCCGGAAAATGAGACCCAAACGCTGCCGAAAAAAGCGGCTTGGCGCCTTTTAGAAAACACAATGACAGCCGCGGGCGGCGCGCTGTTCACGCTGCCGGTTTTAATGCTGCGCGGCATGAACATCAGCGCGGTATCCGTGCTGACGAACGTCGCTACGCTCTGGCTGATTTCGCCGATTTTGGTGTGCGGGCTTGCCGCGGCTGTGGCTTGCTTTTTCCCGTTTCTGCTCCCGCTCAATCGCGCTGCCGCGTTTTGCGGTGGGGTGCTGGTGCGGCTGTTGAATGCGCTGGTGTCGTGCTTTTGCCGCATACCGGGCGCGCATTTACATACCGAAACAGCTTTTCCCGCATTGGTGGTTTTGCTCGTTGCGGGCTTTTTGCTGGCGGCGTGGTTTTTCCGCCTTCCGGCGCGCAAAACGCTTTTGGCCGCTGTACTTTTGGTTGCTGTGGCCTTTTCGGCGGATGCCGGGCTTTCCCGCGGGCTCGTAAAAATCGCGATGGTAGGCAACGCGCGGGTTCCGGCCGTTGTGATTACGTGCGACGGCGAGGCGGAAGTGTTATTCCGCGGCGGCAGCTATAATGCCCGCAAGGTGGAAGAATATCTGCGCGAGGAAAACATCTCAGCCATCAAAACCCTTGTCGATCTGCGGATGGAGCCTTCCGGCGCCTGCCCGCTGGAAGGCGAACAGACGATCTGCGCCGCGAATATTGCCGACGGCGACGACGCACGGTTTACGTGCGGCGCGGTGCAGGGCCTTTGCGTCCGCATGGGCGGGGGCTGCTATATATGGCTGATGAACAAAAGCTACTGCATCGCTACCGTCAGCGGGACGCCGGCCGAAGATGAAAATGTCTATCGGGTAGCGCTGTTTCTTGCTACGGGCAGCCCGCCGGCACGGGTACACCCGCAAAATGTAATGATTCTGCGCCGGGGCGATTCTTGGCTGGACAGCTGCGGGGCGCAAAGAGTATACTATGAGCAATCCGGCGCGGCAGTTTGGCTGCGCACGGGCGATGCAAACGCTGCGAGGAAAAGCAGGGGAATGGGGGCGAACGGATGGCCGATCTGGTAAAACTGCGCCAGCGCATAGAGCAGGGCTGCCCAGTTTTCTATTTTTATTCAACGGAAAGCTATCTCGTGCGCCAAGAGGCGGCTGCCGTTTGCGGCCTGCTGCGCGAGGGCGATGCCGAGGCGACAATTTTGGACGAGCCGGCGCCTTCGCTCGAAGCGATCGTGATGGCGGCCGGGACAATCTCATTTTTTGGCACACGCCGCCTTGTAGAGCTGCCGAACTTGGAACCCACCGCCTATTCGGACAAGGATATTGCAGAGTTCTGCGAGATCTTATCCAGCGCGGAAAACGCGGTATTTGTGCTTTCTAGCACCATGAACGCAGAAAGGGGAACGGCACAGCCCGCAAAGCGTATGCAAAAGCTGCTGGATACCTGCGCCAAAATCGGCTATGTACAGCTTCTGGCGAAGCCGACGGAAATGCAGCTGCGCCAACAGATCGTGCAGCGCGCCGCCGCGCAGGGAGCAAACCTTTCGGACAGCGTGGCGAAAACGATGCTTGAACGCTCGGGCGAAGATGCCTATTTGCTGGAAAACGAAACCGATAAGCTCTGCGCGCTGGCGGGCTACGGCACCGTGACGTCCGGCATGGTGGCGCAGGCGGGCACGGCCCAGCTGGACGCTCGTGTGTTTGATTTGATCGACCTTGTAACGGTACGCAACTCGACGGGCGCCTGCCAAAAATTGCAGGAGCTGCTCCGGCTGCAAAACGAGCCGATCCCGATTGCCGCTTCGCTGATTGGCAGCTATGTGGACATGTATCGTGTGCGGCTGGGGCAGGCGGCCCGCCGCAGCTATAGCACGGTGTTTAAGGATTTCGGCTATAAAGGCAACTCCTTCCGCCTGAAACACGCGCAGGATGCTGCGGCACATTATACGGTGCCGCAGCTGGAGGCTTGCCTGCTGATTTTGCTGGAGCTGGACAAGGGCTTGAAAAGCAGCCCGGTCGGCCCGGAAATTCAGCTGGAAACCGGCATCTGCCGCCTTTGCGCCGCAGGGGGCCATTTATGAAAGAAAAACTGCATACGGGCCGTGTCGTGCTTGTGGAAGGGCGGTATGACGCCGCGCGGCTGGCCGGGCTGATCGACGCCGACATCCTGACAACGGATGGCTTTGCCATCCGCGCCGACCGCGCGCGCCAGCAGACGCTGCGCCGCTTGGCCGCGGCGCGCGGCTTGCTTATCTTAACGGATTCCGACGCGGCCGGGTTCCAAATCCGCACCTTTGTTACCAATTTGGCTGGGGAGCAAAATGTATTGCAGGCCTATATCCCGGCCTGCCCCGGGAAAGAGCCGCGCAAGCCTGTGCCGGGCAAAGAAGGGCTGCTGGGCGTGGAAGGCGTTTCAGACGACATCCTGCGCCGGGTTTTAGCAACGGCGCTGCGGGCAGAGGCCGCGCCGATGCCGAAGCAGCCCGTAAAGCGAGAAATTACCTACACTGATTTATACAGCTGGGGGCTTTCCGGCACGGCAGGGGCCGCGGCACGGAAAACGGCACTGCTGCAGGCGCTTGGGCTGCCGCCGCGCCTTTCTAAAAAAGAGCTGACGGCTGTGCTGAACAGCCTTTATACGTATGAGGAGTTGGACGCCCGCGTAAGGGCGCTGGCAGCACAAACGGAAAGGGCAGAGTGATATTTTGGATACACTGACACTAAAAAAAGAAAATCCGATTTCCGGCCGGCTTAAGCAGCTATTTTTTGTTGTTTTTGTGCTGCTGCTGGCGCTTTCGATGGGGTACGGCTATCTCCGCTTTGCCGAAGATGCCCGCACGACGGCTGTCTTGCCGGCGGCGGTGCTGTGGCTTGCCCTGCTTTGGCTGATAGATCATTTTGCGCGCCGCCTGACGGAGAAAAGCTGGCTTTCGCGGCATTTCACGGCGGTGGCGTTGGCGGCGGCCGGCGTGTTTTTTGCCGTTGTGCTGGCGCTGGCGAACCTGTGCCGCTATACGCCGCAATGCGATCTGGATGCGATTTTTAATGGCGCTTTGAACTGGCTGAACGGCTCGCTGACAAGCGGCCAGTTCAACACGACTATTGACCCGGTGGCGTATTTTTACTACTTTCCGAACAACCTCGGCGGCATGGCGGTACTGGCGGGGGCCTTCCGCGTGTTTGGTATGCAGGATGCTTTTCTTTCCGCCTGCATCTTCAACAGCCTTCTGCTGACGGTACTGTTTTTGTCGGTGGTTTTTTCGCTGAAAGAGCTGGCTGGGGTACGCGGCGGCGTGGATGGGCTGGCGCTCGTCTGCTGCAACTTGCCGCTGTGGTTTGCCGGTGCGTTTTTCTATACCGATTCGCTGTCGCTGGCGTTCCCGACGGCGGCCTTTTACTGCCTGCTGCGCGCAAAACGTGCCCAAAAGGTACCGGCCCGGTGCGGATGGGTGCTTGGGGCTGCTGCCATTTTTGCCGCAGGGGGCTTTGCCAAAATCACGGTGCTGATCCTTGCCATTGCGGCGGGCATCTGGCTTTTGCTGCAAAAAGATTGGAAGAAGGCACTGCTGCTGGGTGTGGCGACGGCGCTGCTGACGGCAGGCGCACAGGGCGCGCTGCAAGCGGCACTGTATCCTTCCCAACTTGACCCCGCCACGGCCGAAATCATGAACACGCCGACGCTGCATTGGGTGATGATGGGCCTGAAGGACGATGGCTATTATAACCCGCAGGATTACACGTTTACGCGCTCTTTTACCTCGACACAAGAGCGGGATGCGGCCCTGCGGCAGGAGATTGCAAACCGCATGCAGGGCTTTGGCCTGACACATTTGATCCGCCATAATCTGCGCAAGATCGGCCACGACATCAGCAGCGGCACTTTGCAGCTTTCCGATTTTTACGATGATGGCCCGATGCAGCCGGAATGGATGCAGAATTTGCTCCTCACGGGCCGCAGCCCGGCAAACAGCGGGTACGAAGCGCTTTGCGGCGGCATCCATCTGTGCATGCTGCTTTTGATGCTGTACGGCGCGGCAAAGCAGATTCGCGGCTGTAAAATCGACTTTGCCGGCTGCCTGTGGCTCGGGTATTTCGGGCTGATGGTGTTTTTGTCGATGTGGGAAACCGACCCGCGCTATACGGTCAACTATACCGGCGTCCTGATGATATGCGCTGCGCTGGGGCTGTTGGCCCTGCCGCAGAAAAAGGCGGCCCCGAAGAAAGCCCAGCCGGAGCAGGCCGGTGCGGCCGCGGCGTAAGCGGCGCGGAGCCTGCGGCCGGCCTCAATCTATCGGGCAAACATTTTTACGACGACAAAAAAATCCGCTGTACCGGCATGTACCGGCTCAGCGGATTTTTTGAAATTGCGGATCAAGCCTTTTTAGGAATTTTGCACGGCAGGCAAAGCGCTTACTTCAGGGTGCCGTCCAGAATCTGCGCGTAATACCACGGCTTCGGCGCACGGAACACTTTGCCGCTGAGCGCCGAAAGCTCCGGCTGCGAAAAGCGGGGAAGCGTCAGCTCCCACGCGCAAAGCGCCTGATACTTCAAGCGCAGCTCACGGTTTGCGGCGTTGTTGCCGTATTTGCTGTCGCCGAGGATGGGGCAGCCGATGCTGGCCATGTGGGCGCGGATTTGATGGGTGCGGCCTGTGATAAGCTCGACCTTCAAAAGTGCCAGCCGGCCCGAAACCGCGATTGTCTCATACCGCGTCTCGACTTGCTTTGCGCCGGGCTGCTGCTCGGGCACAATCTTGACAATGCCGCGGTCGGCATCCTTGATCTCGTAGCCGTCCAGCACGGCATCCGGCGGCTCTGGCCGGCCAAAGGTGACGCAGAGATACAGCTTTTTCACCTCGCGCTGTTTGATGGCCTGCACAAGCGCCTGCTCGGCGGCGGCCGTCTTGGCGATCAGCACAAGGCCGCTTGTGCCGGTATCCAAACGGTGGCACAGCGCCGGCGTATAGGCGGCGTCTGCCGTGTATTCGCCCTGCTGCGAAAGATACAGCAGGGTTCGATTTAGCAGGGTATCATAATCTGCGCCGTCGACGGGCAGGCCGGCGGGCTTGTTTACAACAATCAGCTGTGGGCAATCGTACACGACCTCTGCCGGGCAGCGCGCCGATTTCCACGCCGGGCCGCGGCGGTCCGGCTCTTCCAGCTGATCGTCAAGCAAAAACAGCTTGATCTCGTCGCCCGCGACGACGCGGGTGGAAAGCGGCTGTTTTTTGCCGTTCAGCTTGATTTTGTTTTCGCGCAGGGCCTTGTTCAGGCGGCCCGGCCCCAGCACAGGGAACTGCTCGGCCAAATATTTATCGAGGCGCGTTGGTACCAGACATTTTGCTTTTAGAATGCGCACGTTGTATCCTCCTGTTTTCGGCAGGCTGCCGAATAGTAGTATTATAAACGAAGCGAGCCGAAAATACAAATTGCCGCCGGCGGTTGACATCTGCGCCGCGTTATTGTATCATGTGTTCTGCAAATCTGTCGCCGTGGCGAAACTGGCATACGCAAGGGACTTAAAATCCCTCGGTGGAAACACCTTACGGGTTCAATTCCCGTCGGCGGCACTTAAAAAGCTCTGTACCGTTTTGCGGTGCGGGGCTTTTTTGCGGTTTCGGCGCAGAAAACGCCTTTGCTCGCAAAAGACATACTTATTGCGAAACTTTTGCCTTCTTTTGAAAAAAGGCGTATTGTTTTGTGGAATGCTCCAAACTTTTTTCCGCTTTCTTGCAGAGGATTGCAAAAAACGGGCGAGTCTGCTATTCTTTGTAAAGTTTGAGAGGAGGGGAACGGTATGCCGCGTTTGAAAAAACACATTCGGTGCCTTTCCCTTTCTATTTGTTCCTTGCGGGAGCGGAATCATTATTTTTATTGGATAAAATGAGAGGTATCGCCATTATCGGCGTTACCTCTTTTTTTATGATGTTTTTTAGGAGGAAGAAAGTATGAGTGAAAAGACAGAATCCCAGCAGGGCATTTTTGATGCCGCAGCGCTTGGCGTCCCTAAGATGCTGGTGCTCGGCCTGCAGCACATGTTTGCCATGTTCGGCGCAACGGTGCTCGTGCCGCTGATTACGGGGCTGAGCGTTTCCACAACGCTGCTGTGCGCGGGCCTCGGTACGCTGCTGTTCCACCTGATTACCAAGCGCAAGGTGCCGGCGTTTCTCGGCTCCTCGTTTGCGTATCTCGGCGGCTTTGCAATCGTTGCCCCGAAGCTGATGGATGCAAACGGCGAACAGACGATAGCAAATACGGAAATGCTGCCTTATGCCTGCGCCGCAGTTGCCTTTTCCGGCCTGCTGTACGTGCTGGTCAGCCTGCTGATTAAAGCATTCGGCATCCGCCGCATTATGAAGTTTTTCCCGCCGGTTGTCACCGGCCCGATCATTATTGCTATCGGCCTGATCCTTGCACCGTCCGCTGTGGCGAACTGCCAGACAAACTGGCTGCTTGCAATCGTTGCGCTGGCGGTGGTTATCGGCTGCAACATCTGGGGCAAGGGCATGATTAAGATTCTGCCGATTTTGCTCGGTGTGCTGGTATCCTATCTTGTCGCTGTGGCGACAAAAGCTGTGGACTTTACCGCGATCCGCGAAGCGGCATGGCTTGGCTTCCCGATCCATAAGCAGGCGATGGGCGTATTTGCCATCGACGGCAGCGCTACCTTTATCAGCGCACTGTTCACGATTATGCCGATTGCACTGGCGACGATGATGGAGCATATCGGCGATATTGCCGCCATCAGCGCGACAACCGGCCATAATTATATCAACGACCCCGGCCTGAACCGCACTCTGCTGGGCGATGGCCTTGCCACCACGCTGGCCGGCCTGATGGGCGGCCCGGCCAACACCACATACGGCGAAAACACGGGTGTACTGGCCCTTACGAAAATTTACGATCCGAAGGTCATTCGCATCGCAGCCATGTTTGCCGTGGTTCTGAGCTTCAGCCCGAAGTTTGAGGCCGTCATCAATACGATCCCCGCCGGCATCATCGGCGGCATCAGCTTTGTTTTGTACGGCATGATCTCTGCGATCGGCGTCCGCAACGTCGTCGAGAACAAGGTCGACTTTACCAACAGCCGCAACCTGATTATCGCCGCGATCATCTTGGTATCGGCGCTGGGCTTTAACTCGGTCGGCGGCGTTACCTTCGGCGTGTTCGGCTTTTCCATCACGCTGTCGGGCCTTGCAATCGCCGCTATTCTGGGCATTTTGCTGAACGCAATCCTGCCTGGCAACAACTACGAATTCGATGCCGACGAGACGCCGGAAGGCGAGGGCGCAAGCCTGCGCGTGTAACCAGCCTTTTTGAAAAAACAGCCCTGCCTTGCGGCAGGGCTGTTTTTCTGCCCAAGGCACGGATTTTGCCGCAGAATCTCTTGTGGATTGTGCAGCATTGTACTATAATACAATATGTATTGGCGGCGGCCCGCTTTCTGGCAGAGGCGGGCACAAGATACGCCGCATGAATCGGGAAAGCAGAACGAAGGGGTGTATGAAAATGTCAAACTATTTTTCGATGAACCAAGCGCAGCTCGCGCAGGAGCAGGCCCAGCTGCAAAAGGATTATGCCGCCTTTCAAAGCATGAAACTAAGCCTGAATATGGCGCGCGGCAAGCCCTGCACCGAGCAGCTCGATCTCTCGAAGCCGATGCTTCACATGCACGATTATACCTGTGCCGACGGGTTTGATGCCCGCAACTACGGCCGGCTTGAGGGCCTGCCGGAAGCGCGCAGCTTTTTTGCCGAGCTGCTCGGCGTATCGAAGGACGAAGTGATCGTCGGCGGCAACTCTTCGCTGCAACTGATGTATTATTTAATTGACCTCGGCTGGCGGCAGGGCTTTGTCGATTCCATCCGCCCGTGGCGCTTTTTCAACTCTCTTAAGTTTTTGTGCCCGGTGCCGGGCTATGATCGCCACTTCCGCATTACGGAATATTTCGGTTTTCAGCTTATCAGCATCCCGATGTCGCCTGATGGGCCGGACATGGATATGGTAGAGCAGCTTGTGGCAAAAGATGATACCATCAAAGGCATCTGGTGCGTGCCGGTATACTCAAACCCGGATGGCTACTGCTACTCGGCCGAAACCGTGGAGCGGCTTGCGAAAATGCAGACGGCCGCGCCCGATTTCAAGATCATCTGGGATAATGCGTACATTGTGCATCACCTGACGGACGAGATTTGTGAATGCCCCAATATCCTGACGCTGTGCAAGCAGTATGACCATGCCGAGCGGCCGCTGATTTTCTGCTCGACGAGCAAAATCACATATCCCGGCGCGGGCGTGGCGGCTTTGGCCGCCAGCGAGCGCAATATCCAGAGCATTTTGAAAAACATGGAACCGATGATTATCAGTTTCGACAAAATGAATCAGCTGCGGCACGTACAATTCTTAAAGAACAAGCAGGGTGTGCTGGAGCATATGAAAAAGCACCGCGCCATCTTGGCGCCGAAGTTCCAGCTTGTGAAGGACGCCTTTGCTTCTCAGCTAACGCCCTGTGGCGATATTGCCCACTGGACTGACCCGAAGGGCGGCTACTTTATCAGCCTATATGTACAGCCCGGCTGCGCCAAGCGCGTGGCAGAGCTTTGCAAGCAGGCGGGCCTGACGCTGACGGGCGCGGGCGCATCTTATCCTTACGGCATCGACCCGGCCGATGCGCATTTGCGCATTGCGCCTACTTATCCCACGATCGAAGAGTTGAAGGTTGCATCCCAGCTGCTGACGGTTTGTGTACGGCTCGCCGCCGTGGAAAAACTGCTTGGCGGCAAAAAATAAGGCGAAGAAACGATTCTGCCGTTCTGCTTAAGGCGGCCTGACCGGGATCGTTCAAAGCAGGAGGTTCTATGAAAACAAGAGGCAAGGCTTGGCAGCTGATTTTGACTGTGCTGCTGATTCTGGTATTCGCATGGTCGGCATTTTTCGGGCTTAAGATGCAGTACGGCGATACGGTGAGCACCTATATCAAGGGTGCATCCGATATTCGCTTTGGCATCGACATCAAGGGCGGCGTCAACGCGACGTTCCGCGCTTCCGACGGATACGATGCAACGGCCGAGCAGCTGGAAGCTGCCCAGACGGTTATCGAAAACCGCTTGGTGGCGCTGAACATCACCGATTACGAGATCTATATCGACAACAACGATAACAGCATTATTCTGGAGTTTCCGTGGCAATCGGATGAAGCGGACTTCGACCCGGAAGCCGCTATTCAGGAAATCGGCACGACGGCCTATATGACCTTCCGCAAGGGCGATTCTGCCGACGGCGAGCTGATTTTGGACGGCTCGGAAGTGCAGTCTGCCGAGGCTGCCTACGGGCAGGTGGATTCGAGCGGCCAGAGCGAATACTACGTCGCGCTGACCTTTGACGATGCCGGCAAAACCGCTTTTGGCGATGCCACGACTGCGCTGTATTCGGATAACGGTACGATCAGTATCTGGCTGGACGATAAAAATGTTTCGACGGCCAATGTCAATGCGGCTATTACCGATGGAAAAGCCATCATCACAAACCCGAACTTTACGCAGGAGCAGGTTGTGACGCTGGCGCGCCAGATCAATTCCGGCGCGCTGCCGTTCTCGCTGACAGTGGACAGCTATTCTACCGTCAGCCCTTCGCTGGGCGAAAACAGCTTGGAGGCAATGGTTCTGGCCGGCGTGATCGCCTTTGCGATGATCTTCTTGTTCATGACATTTTTGTACCGCCTGCCCGGTTTTCTGGCTGGCATTGCCCTGCTGGGGCAGGTGGCGGCCACGCTGGCGTTTGTATCCGGCTATTTCTCGGTATTCTCGAGCTTCACGCTGACGCTGCCCGGTATCGCGGGTATTATCCTTGCCATTGGCATGGGCGTGGATGCGAACGTCATTACGGCAGAGCGTATCAAAGAGGAGCTGGGCAACGGCAAGTCGATCGACGGCGCGCTGCGCGCGGGCTTCCAGCGCGGCTTGACCCCGATCATTGACGGCAACGTGACGATCGTGATCGTGGCGGTTGTGCTGATGGGCGCTTTCGGCCCCACGGACGGCTTCTTTGCCAAGCTGCTGCGCTTTGTATTCTTCGCGTTCGGCGCCTCTACCACAGGCACAATTTACGCCTTCGGCTATACGCTGCTGATCGGTGTGCTGCTGAACTTTGTGTTCGGCGTATTTGCCACGCGCGTGATGATTCGCGGCGCGGCGGCGATCCCGGCGCTGCGCAAGCCTTGGCTGTACGGCGCAAAGGACAACCAGCCGATTGCCGTTAACGAGGCGCTGCCCAAAGCGCGCTTTGATTTGATGGGCAAGCGCAAAAAGTTTTTGACATTTTCTTCCTGCCTGATGGCGGCCATTGTCCTGTGCGCTTTGGTGCTGGGCGTAAAGCTCGATACACAGTTTACGGGCGGCGCGATTTTGACCATGAGCTATACAGGCAGCCCGGATATGGCCGGGGTACAGCAGGTTGCCGCCGAGGCGCTGGACGAAAAGCAGTTGACGCTGCGTACCGGCTCGAGCGTGGGTACGGGCGAATCGACGATCACGATCACGATGCCCGGTACCGAAACCGTGACGACCGATCAGGTTTCGGCGCTGGTAGACAACTTGAACGAGCAATACCCGGACAATGCGTTTGCCCAGCTTTCGCTGAGCAATGTCAGCGCTACGATGGGCACCAAATTCTTGCAGAAGAGCTTGGTGGCTGTGATCTTTGCGCTGGCGATGATCCTGCTTTATATCGCCGTGCGTTTTCCGAAAATCGGCGGCTTTACGGGCGGCGCAATGGCAATCATCGCCCTTTTGAACGACCTGATGGTGGTGTTTGGCACATTTGTGCTGCTGCGCGCGCCGCTGGATGGTAACTTTATTGCCGTACTGCTGACGATCCTCGGCTATTCCATCAACGATACCGTCGTGATATATGACCGCATCCGCGAGGACCGCAAGTTGATGGGCAACAAGCTGCCGTTTGAAGAGCTTGTAAATCTTTCTGTCAACCAGTCGCTGCGCCGCACGATCAATACAACCCTGACAACGGTGATGGCGCTGATCGTCATGTGCATCGTCGCAAAGGTTTACGGCTTGAACAGCTTGTTCATCTTTGTGTTCCCGCTGACGACGGGCATGATTAGCGGCGTATATACAACGCTGTGCATTGCCACATCCTGCTGGGTAACATGGAATTCCCGCAAAAAGGCGCAGAGCCAAAAGGCTGTGCCGGAAAAGGCAAAAAAGAATTCGTAAGTACCGCTGCTGCAAAAAAGCGGCAGGGGATGCCGCTTCGATCGTATACGGGCCATGAGACAGCTGGCCCGCAGAAAAGGAGTCAGGCTTATGAAATGCCCGTATTGTGGAGAAAGCGAATCCAAGGTAATTGATTCCCGCCCGACTGAGGACGGCCTGAAGATTCGGCGCCGCCGCGAATGTCTTTCGTGCCAAAAGCGCTTTACGACGTATGAAATCGTCGAAACCGTACCGCTGATGGTCATCAAGAAAGATCGCTCCCGTCAGGCGTTTGACCGGCAAAAGCTGCTGAACGGCATGATGCGCAGCTGCGAAAAGCGCCCTGTCAGCTATGAAATGCTGGAAAAGGCCGTCGATAATATCGAACAGGCGCTTTTGAATTCCTACGAGCGCGAGATCAGCAGCCGCTATATCGGCGAGCTGGCAATGGCCGAGCTGAAAAAAATCGACGAAGTGGCGTATGTGCGCTTCGCCTCTGTTTATCGCCAGTTCAGCGATCTCAATACGTTTATGGACGAGCTGAAAGATATGCTGGATTCGCGCAGCGCCTCAAAGCAGACGGAAAAATAAGTGGCACATGGCATAAATTTGGCTGTTGGCACGGGCAATTTCGGCCAGCGCCTCCTCGGCGTTTTCCTCGGCGGCATACTGCTGCACGGCGCACAGCGTTACGTCCAGCGAAGCCAAATAATCCCGCCGCAAAAAAAACGAGAGGATATGCTCCTGCCGGCGAAATCGCTGTAAATAGGCTTTTGCTGTGGCTTGTGCGCCGGCAAAGTCTTCATCTGTGATCTGTTGCGCGGCGGCATCCATCTGCTGGCTGCTTTCCGTTTGAAAGTGATGTACGGCATAGCCGCCCCATACGGCCAAGGCGAAAATTACCGCGGCAATCGCAATACAGGCATAGATTCTTTTCATTGTTTCTCACATAGGGGAGCTGCCCGAAGGGTTCGGGCGGCTCCCTTTTTTTACCCATAAAATGTCTTCGTTTCCGTTTCCAAGCGCCAAAAGAACTTCGGAGATTGCAAAGCCTCTGTCGGTGGCTTTTTGGCGCAGCCAGCGCTCGCTTTGGCCGCAGTAGTGCAGGTTTTCTTCCAGCAGCTGCCCATCCAACACAAACGGCACGGTAGCCTTTTGCGCCTCGGCGGGCATGGCAAGGTCCTCTAACGTCACGGTTTCGCGCGCGGCGCGTTTGGCGGCGCTGATGCTGCCGTTTGTCTCCACGATCGCATACGCGACATCACGGACATCGAAAATGTCCTTGGCGCGCAGCGCCTCCATCAAATCGGCCACGCTGAGGCGCAGCTCCTTCAAAACGGCCTGATCGATCTCGCCGTCGTGGATGACGGCCTTGGGCCGCCCGGAGACAAGATGCGCGTAACGCGGATATTTGAGGCTTAGGATGGAATCCAAAATTTCGATCGCCGTAATCAAAAAAAGCGGCACAAGGCTGGCCGTGATCGGTACATCGGCGGATTCGATCGAGATCGAAGCCAAATTGGAGATTAAAATGGTAGAAACCAATTCCGCGGGCTGCAATTCTCCCAGCTGGCGCTTGCCCATCAGGCGCATGGCGACAAGTACGCTGAGATAGATCAGCAGGGTGCGGCAGACCAGAATACGCATCCGTATCCCTCCGGCATGAATTGCACGGCGGCGGGCCATACTGTGGGGGCGAGGTGATCCGATGAAACAAGCGCTTTCCGCGTCTCTGTCCGAAAACCTGACCGTGCTGGATACTATGTTTGGCGCGTCGGCAGATTATTATGCAAAGCCCGTACGTATCGCCGGGGTACAGGGCGCCATCCTGCTGTTTGATAACTTAACAAGCCTGCAAAGCCTGTGGGAGCTTTTGCTGGAATGCGCCGCGCGGCCCGGCGTTGTGGCGGGCGTACCCGAAGAGGCACAGGGCGGGGCCGCGTTGTTCGATGCGCTGATGGAGCGCACCGATATTCCGGCCGAGCCGGAACCTGTCGAAGATTTTGACGCCATCACGGAAAAACTGACGGCCGGCTTTGCCGTGCTTCTGTTGGAAGGCAGCCGCCGTGCCATGCTTTTTTCGGTGCAAAGCCAAAAGGCCCGCTCGGTTTCCACGCCTTCGGCCGAAGGGAACATCCGCGGCTCGCGCGAGGGCTTCACGGAATTACTGCGGGTCAACTTAAGCCTGCTGCGCCGGCTGATCCGCACAGAGGATTTTGTTGCCGAAACGGCAACCTGCCGCTGCGATACGAATACGGAATATGCGCTGTGTTACAGCCGCAAAAAAGTATCCAAGAGCATGCTGCTGCAACTGCGCGAAGCCTTAAAAAAGGCGCATCCGCCTGTTTTGCTGGATTCTAGCTACTTTGTGCCTTGGATTTACCCCGTAAAGCAAAGGCTCTTTACACCAATCGGGTATACCGAAAGGCCGGCTGTTGCCAGCGCAAAAATAAACGAAGGTAAAATTATTTTGCTGGTAAACGGCAGTCCCTCTGCGATGATTCTGCCTTATCTTTTTGCCGAGAACTTCGAGTGTCTCGACGATTACGGCGGCACGGCGTATTTTGCCACGATTTTGCGGGTGCTGAAGTATCTTTCCTTTCTGCTGACGGTACTGCTGCCGGGCGCATTTGTGTGCGCGGCCGTATATACGCCGGAGCTTTTGCCGCCCGGGCTTCTCTATAAAATTGCTGCGGCCGAAAATGCCACGCCGCTGCCTCTCTTTGCCGAAATGCTGCTCGTGATCCTGATTTTGGAGATCATCCGCGAGGCTGGGCTGCGCATGCCGGATTCGCTGGGGCATTCCGTCAGCTTGGTGGCAGCGCTGATCGTCGGGGATGCCGCGGTAAGCGCGGGCATCCTTTCGACGCCGGTAATTTTGATCGCGGCCGTTACGTCGATCGCCATGTTTGTAACGCCTTCGCTTTACGAGCCTGCAGCCGTGCTGCGCGCGGTATTTCTGGTAGCCAGCGGGCTGGCCGGCCCGGCCGGCTTTGCCGCTTCGCTGCTGCTTTTGCTGGCCAGCCTCTGTGAGCCGGAGCTGTTCGGCGTACCCTATGCGGCCATGCTGCTGCCGCTGCGCAAAGAGGCGCTGCGGGATGGAGTTGCCCGCAAAAATATGCGTGTGCTTGCGGGGCAGGATTATCAAATCCGGCAGGAGAAAAAGGCAGGTGGAAAGGTATGAGCAAAAAAGAACTTTCTCCGCTGCCGTTTTTTTTGGCCGCGCTGAGCGAGTTGCTGGCAAGGCTACTGTCCGGCAATGCGGTTTCCTTTTCGGCGCGCGAGGGGATTTTCGGTGCGGCGCTGGTGGGGGTAGGCACTTTTCTCGCGCTTGCGGCGCTTTCTCTGCTGGATGCCAAACCGCTGCTGGCAGGGCGGGGCGGCCTTTTTTCCGCCTTTTGGCTGTTGGTCGTGCTGATTGGGCTTCTCACAGCGGCAGGCTCTACTTTGGTGGAGATGCTGCGCATTTATCGTGCACAGTTTTCCGGCGGGGCGCTCTGGCTGGTGCTTTTGGCCGCCGGGCTGGTGCTGCTCGTTCCGCAAAGCGGCACGATTGAGCGCGCGTCTCATGCCGTTTTTGTGCTGGCCGTAGGGGTAGGGATTCTTATATTTTTGGGCTTATTCGGGCAGATGCACTGGCAGTCGCTTTCCTTTGCGCCGATACAAGGGCAGGGCGTGGCGGCGGCCGCCATGCGGCTTGCCTGCTTTGTGCCGGAATATTTTGCGCTTCCGATCTTTACGCGGGATAAGCGCGCCGGGCGGATTCCGGCCGCGCTGTTTGCGGGCGAAGCGGCGGTTTTGGTGGGCGCTGAGCTGGTATTCGGCTACAGCGGGCAGGACGGGCGCTATCCCGGGCTGGAGCTGCTGCGCGCATGGGGGCTGGGCGCATTTTCCCGGTTGGACGCTTTGGTGGTCGGATTATGGCTGCTACTGGCACTTTTTCGCCTGTTGCTGATCGCCTATTTATTTGTGCGCTGTTTGCGTTTGATGCGCCATTTGGGGCGGAGGGGAGGAAAATCGAATGCAGCATGAACAAAAGGCGCTGCGGATGCTGGCGGCCGTATTGTTGGTAGCGGCGCTTTGCTTTACCCGTGTGCCGTCGATCGGCGACAAAGCAATCATCCGCGCCGTATTGTTGCAGGAAAACGGTGGCATGTGGTCCGTCGGGCTGCTTTGCATGCAGCCGGGCAGCGCCGCGGATTCCGCCGAAGCAACGGAACAAATGGATATATCCTGGGGCAGCGGCGAAACGCTGCCGGCCGCCTTAGCGCAAGCCGAGCAGGGGCTTGCGGGCACGGCAAACTATAAGCTGTGCGATCTCACGGCGATCTGCGGCGCGCCTTCGATGGAACTGCTGCGCACCTTTGCCACGCAGGCGGCCGCCAGCGGAAAAGGGCGGCTTGCCGCGCGCGTCGTGTATTGCGCTGCGCCCATAGCTGCTTTTCGGCAGGAAGACATGGATTCTTCGGCGCTGTATGCCGCGCTGACGGCTGAAAAAAACAGCGCCCCGCGCCTGTATCAGGCAGAAAGCGGGACGCTGCTGATGCCAATGGTTCGGCTGGAAAGCGGCTTGCCGGAAACGGCGGGCGCGGTGTGCCTGACGGAAACGGCCTTTTGCACCTTAACGCAGCGCGAGGCCGAGGCGGCCTTTCTGCTGCAAAATGGGCAGGGAACGATCTCACTGGTACAAAACGGCGGCACAGAAAAGATACAACTGATGCTTGGCACGGAGGTGAAGGGCGGGATTGCCGCCGTCCGCGCCTATGGGCTTATCAGCGGGCTGCCGCGCCAAGAGGCGGCACAGCAGGCTGCGCTGGCCGCCGCACAGGCTACTTTGGCCGCACGGCTTGCCGAGGTGCAGCGGGTTTTGCAGGAAGAGGCCGGCGCCGATCTCCTCCATACGGCAGCCTTTCAGGCGCAGGCGTTAGAGCAGACGCACCGCGGCGAGCCGCTTTCTTTTACGTGGTACGTCCGGCTTTGGGGCTTATAAAGCCCAAAAACAGGGCCGCGGCATAATCCAAAACCGGTGTGCCCGTTTTTGGGGCCGAAAGGCTATTTGAAGCAACACAAAAAAACTTATTGTGCGCCGAAAAATACGGTGATTGTCGTACCCGTTCCGACTTGGCTTTCCAGCGAAATGTGTGCTTTATGGATCATGGCGATATGCTTTACGATCGCAAGGCCAAGGCCCGTTCCGCCCGTGGCCTTGCTGTGGCTTTTGTCAACGCGGTAAAAGCGCTCAAACACGCGGCCCTGTGCTTCCTTCGGGATGCCGATGCCGTCATCGGACACCTGCAAAAAGGCACTGCCCTTTTCCTTGCCCGCAGAAAGCTTGACTTTGCCGCCCGGGCGGTTGTAGCGGATGGCGTTGTCGCACAGGTTTTGGCAAAGCTCCTCAAGCATCTGCCGGTCGCCTTCGATCACGGCAGGGCCGCCCTCGCACACCAGTGTGATATAGGCGCGCTTGGCGTTTAGCTTTTGCTGCTCCATGCAGCTGTGCGCGATCTCGGCCAGATCAACCGGCTCGAACACGGGCGCGCGGTCGCCGGTTTGCTGCATGCTGTCAAGCTGAGGAAGCTGTAAAATATCATTGACAAGCGTAATCATGCGGCTGGCCTCGGCGTGAATCTTTTGCCCGAAGGAAGGAATATCCTCCGGCTTTGCCATACCGTTTTCGATCAGTTCGGCATAGCCGGAAATGCTCGTCAGCGGCGTTTTTAGCTCATGGCTGACGTTGGCGGTAAACTCCTGCCGCAGATTCTCGTTGTTTTGGCGCAGCAGACGGTCGGTATGGATCGCATCGGCAAAGGGCATCAGCTCCCGATAGGGCACATGCTCCTGAATGGTATCCAGATTTTTCGTCATGGCGAGGATCGGCCGTACCAACTGGCGGCACAAAAACCAGCTCAAAACCACGCTCAGCGCCATGATAGCAAGGCAGCACAGCAAAACCGCCGGCAGCGCCTCGTCATAAATGGACCATGTATCCTGTGCATCCTGCGCAAGGCGCAGGATGTTGCCGCCCGCAAGCTGTTTCGCATAATAGTAGGTGCGGTAGCCCATCGTAGAGGAATCACGGTCGCTGCGGCCGCTGCCGTCGGCAATCGCCTGCTGGATCTCCGGGCGGGAAAGATGGTTTTCCATATCCTGCGTCGTGGCGCTTTCGTACAATACCGTGCCGTCCGGCGAGATCAGCGTGATGCGCAGCCCGCTTTTGACAAAATGGGAAAGCTGCGTATCCTCGCCCAGATAGGTATAGGCGGCGGCCACTTCGTCACATTCCGTCCGAAGGTCGGCCCAAACCTGTGCGCTGAACGCCTTATGAAACACAAAAATGCACAGCGCCGCTGTCAAAACCAAACTGAACAGGCCGATAAAGAAAAGGCGAAGGCTGATCGTTTCTTCCATACTCTGGCGTGTCTGCTTCATTCGTCGGCCTCCTCGCGCTGCGTCAGCATATAGCCCACTTTGCGCACTGTTTTAATAAAATGCCCCGCGCCGCCGAGCTTTTGGCGCAAGGTACGGATATGCATATCCACCGTGCGGCTTTCCACCGAAACGTCAATGCCCCAGACATCGTGTAAAATTCGCTCACGCGAGACAACTAGTTCCGGCTGCTCCAAAAACAGCTTAAGCAGCTCATATTCCTTATAGGTCAGTTCCACAGGCGCGGCGTCTGCCGTCACGATATGGCGCGCATCGTCCATGCAGATGCCCATAAAGGAGAGACAGGCAGGCGCCTGCCTCTTTTCAGCCGCGCCGCGCCGCAGCGCGGCTTTGACGCGGCTGATAAATTCCATGACGCCGAAAGGCTTTGCCAGATAATCGTCGGCGCCGCTGTCAAGGCCCTTTACCGTGTCCAGTTCGCTGGATTTGGCGGTGACCATCAAAACTGGGATACGAGCCGAAGCAGGGGAGGCCCGCCATTTTTTCAAAATGGAAAAGCCGTCTTCCTCGGGCAGCATCACATCCAGCACAACCAGCTCCGGCAAAGCACGGCGCACGGCCTGCCAAAAGGCTTCCGGTGCGGCGAAGCCCTTGGCTTCCAGCCCGTTGGAAGTAAGCGCGTATTCTTCCAGCTCACGGATCGCGGCATCATCTTCGACGATATAAATCATTGCGGTGTATCCTCCACGCTGCCTGTGCGGCCATCTTCCGGGAACGGATAGCGGGCGCGGTACTTTTCGTACCGGCGGCTGAAGCCCTGATTCTCCTCTTTCAGTTTACTCAAATATGCGTGTGTGTCAAAGCTATCCTGCGCCACCTCAATCATCGCCACGGCGATATTGCTGCAATGATCGGCCACACGCTCGTAGTTCGTCAGCAGATCGTCCAGCACAAAGCCGTATTCGATCGTGCAGCTGCCGGCCTGCAGGCGGGCAATATGGCGGGTTTTGATTTCCCGCACCAGCCCGTCAATGACCTGCTCCAGCGGCTCGACTTTGCCCGCACGGTACAAATCGCCTTTTTCAAAGCTGTCAATCGTGCGGTTGACGAGATCCTGCAAGGCCCCCTCCAAAACCTCCAGCTCTTCCTGCGCATGCACGGAGAAGCAGACATTTTTTTCGTGCATCTCCTGTGCAGTGTGCGTGATGTTCACGGCATGATCGCCGATGCGCTCGAAATCGCCGATGGTGTGCAGCAGCGTGTTGACGCTGCGGCTGTCGTTCTGGTTCATCTCGCGGCTGGAAAGCTGCACAAGATAGGTGCCGAGGGCATCCTCGTAGTGGTCGATGCTTTCCTCCTGCTCATGCACCTTTTGGGCAAGCGCATCGTCCCAGCGGTGCGTCAGGCTCATGGCCTGCAAAAGGCATGTCCGCGCGATTTCGGCCATATCACCGGTTGTCACCTTGGCGCGGTCGGCCGCGACGGCCGGCGTGGCGAGCAGACGCTCGTCCAAAAGCTGAAAGCGCTCCGGCGTCCCCGTTTTGTCGTCGGGGATCGTCAGAATCGCCAGCTTTTCCAGTACATTGCTGAAGGGGAGCAGCAGCGCCGTAGCCGCCAAGTTGAACGTGGTATGCACGATCGCAATGCCAAATGCATTGATGGTATCGTTTACGAACGAAAAATCGACCAGTGCGTTCAGCGAATAAAAGGCCGCCAGAAAAACAATAACGCCGATGATGTTAAAGTACAAATGCACGATGGCGGCACGGCGCGCGTTTTTGTTGGTGCCGACGGAGGAAATCAGCGCCGTAACACAGGTGCCGATGTTTTGGCCCATGATAAGAGGGATCGCGCTGCCAAAAGTGATCGCGCCGGTGGAGCTTAGCGCCTGCAAAATGCCGACGCTTGCGCTGGAAGATTGGATAACGCCCGTGAGAATCGCACCGGCTAAAACGCCGAGCAGGGGATGAGAAAAGCGCACAAACAAGCTGGTAAACCATTCTTCATATTCCAGCGGGGCCACGGCGGCCGACATTGCGGACATGCCCGTCATCAATACGGCAAAGCCCAGCAGGATCGTGCCGACGCCTTTTTTCTTTTCGCTTTTGCAAAACATGAACAGAATGATGCCGATAAACGCCAGAATCGGGCTGAAAGAGGACGGCTTCAGCAGTTGAATCCAAAAGCTGTCGCCTTCCAGGCCCGAAAGGCTCAAGATCCAGCTTGTCACCGTTGTGCCGACGTTGCTGCCCATAATGACGCCAATCGCTTGATGGAGCTGCATAATGCCGGAGTTGACAAAGCCAACGACCATAACCGTCGTCGCGCTGGAGGATTGGATCACGGCCGTGACGATCAGGCCGAGGCCAAAGCCTTTCAGCGGATTATCGGTGAGTTTGCTTAAAATCGTCTGCAATTTGCCGCCGGCCTGCTTTTCGAGGGCCTTGCCCATTACTTCCATGCCGAACAGGAAAAGCGCCAACCCGCCGGCCAGCGAAAAGATATTGAAAATACTCATGCGCGTTTCTCCTTTTTTCTTCCTTACCTTTAGTATAAAGAAGAAAATGTAAATTCTGCGACCAGCGAAATGTAAAATGCAGGTAAAATGGCTTTTCAATTTACATAAAATTGTTTTTTTCGAAAAAGGCTGCGCCGAAACTTTACAAAATTTATACGCCTGTATGGTCGAATCAAGAACTGCGGGCTGATAGAATGGCGTTGTTCCCAAAAGAACATGCAAATCGGCGCATATCCGCCAAAAAAATGAGGAGGAAACAATACTTATGGATAGAATCAACCGCAGAGATTTCTTGAAGGTGATCGGTGCCGCCGGCTGTGCCGCCGCGCTGGCCGGATGCGGCGCTTCGGCCAATTCCGCTTCTTCCGCCGCTTCCGTTTCTTCGGCTGCCGCGGCTTCTCCCGCCGCCTCGCTGAGCGGCAAAGTTGCCACCGGCGGCTCAACCTCGATGGAAAAGGTGATGAGCGCCCTGATGGAAGGCTTTGCCGAGATCCATCCCGATGTGGACGTCACCTATGACCCTACCGGCTCCGGCGCAGGCGTAACGGGCGCAATCGACGGTACGCTGGACATCGGCCTTGCCTCCCGCAAGCTGCATGATGACGAAACCGGCGTAACCGCTACCACCGTTGCGCTGGACGGCATCGCTATCGTGGTGGGCAAGGATAATGCTGTATCCGATTTGACAATCGACCAGATCGCTTCGATTTTTACGGGCGAAACTAAGAACTGGAAAGACCTCGGCGGCGCGGACGCCGAGATCGTTGTGATCGGCCGCGAGGCCGGCAGCGGCACACGCGACGGCTTTGAAAGCATTGTTGATGTGGCTGACAAATGTGCGTATGTGCAGGAGCTTACCGCAACAGGCGCTGTCATCAGCGCCGTGGCCGGCAATGCGGCCGCAATCGGCTATGCTTCGCTTTCCGCGCTGGACGACAGCGTTAAGGCCGTGACGGTCGCGGGCGTAGAATGCAGCGAGGATACCGTGCTGGACGGCAGCTATACCATCCAGCGCCCGCTCAATTTCGTCACGAACGACGCGAAAGCGCCGAGCGAGGCGGTACAGGCCTTTCTCGCCTTTGCTGCCGGCGCGGATGCGGCAGAGCTGATCCGCAGCGCCGGGGCTGTCCCGATGGCGTAAGCCTTTCTTTTGCGTTTCTCTTTCTTTTTGCCCGGCGGCGGCTTTGTGTGACACAAAATGCCGCGCCGGGCTTTTTTAGGAAAGGTGGGCTTTTATGCATCCGAACGATCCTACGGCTTTGCCAAAAAAACCGCGTGAAACCATCCGAAAGCTGACGGAAGCGATTATGAACGGTGTGTTTTTCGTATGCGGCGCCATCGCGGTGCTGTGTGTGCTGCTGATTTCCGTTTACATGATCGTGGCCGGGGTGCCGGCCATCCGGCAAATCGGCCTCGGGGAGTTTCTGCTGGGCACAAGCTGGAAATCTACGGCGGCCGAGCCAAGCTATGGTATCCTGCCGTTCATCCTTACAAGCATCTGCGGCACGTTGGGCGCGGTGGCGATCGGGGTTCCGCTGGGGCTTTTGACAAGCGTACTTCTGGCAAAGGCCGCGCCGAAAAAGCTTGCGGGGCCGGTTTCGGGCGCGATCGAGTTGCTTTCCGGCATCCCGAGCGTGGTGTACGGCCTGCTTGGCATGACGGTGCTGGTGCCTGCCGTGGCAAAGGCATTCTCGCTTTCCAGCGGGGCCTGCCTGTTTTCGGCGATTCTGGTTTTGTCCGTGATGATTTTGCCCGGCATTGTATCCGTCAGCACTACGGCGCTTAATGCCGTGCCGCCTGAATACGAGCAGGGCAGCCTTGCCCTTGGCGCAACAGATGCGGAAACTTGGTTCAAGATCAGTATTCCCGCCGCGCGCAGCGGAATTGCAGCCGGTGTGGTGCTGGGCATCGGGCGCGCCGTCGGCGAAGCGATGGCCGTGATGATGGTGGCCGGAAACGTGGCAAATATGCCCGGCATCTTTCAAAGCGTCACCTTCCTGACGACGGCCATCGCCAAAGAGATGAGCTACGCTTCCGGGCTGCAAAGGCAGGCGCTGTTTAGCATCGCGCTGGTTCTGTTTGTGTTTATTATGCTCCTGAATGCTGTGCTGAATCTTGTTTTGAAAGGCGGCAAAACGGATGAAAAGTAAAATGTTTTGGCGCCGCCGCCTTTGGAACCGCATCGTGCCGGCGTTGGTATGGCTGGCGGCGCTGCTTTCGGTGGGCATCGCCTCGGGCATCCTGCTGCTGGTTTTGGTGCGCGGTGTGCCCCAAATCAGCTGGAGTTTGCTGACGAGCGTACCGAGCGTCATCCAAAAGATCGATGGCATTCTGCCCTATATTTTGAACACGCTGTACATCATTTTTCTGGCGCTGCTTATCGTGCTGCCGCTGGGCGTGGGCGCGGCCGTGTACTTAAACGAATATGCCGCGAACAAGCGCGTGATTGCCGTGATCGAGTTTACCACAGAAACGCTCGCCGGTATCCCGAGCATTCTGTACGGCTTGGTCGGCATGCTGGTGTTCTGCAATGCGCTCGGGCTGCAGAGCAGCCTGCTTTCAGGTGCGCTGACGCTGACGATCATGACGCTGCCCACAATCATCCGCACCACACAGGAAGCATTAAAAACTGTGCCGCAGAGCTACCGCGAAGGCGCCATCGGCCTCGGCGCGCGCAAATGGCATATTGTGCGCACGATTGTGCTGCCGTGCAGCGTTGACGGCATTGTAACGGGCTGTATCCTTGCCATCGGGCGTATCGTGGGCGAAAGCGCCGCGCTGCTGTTTACGGCGGGCTGCGGCAAAGTACTGCTGAAAAACATCTTGACGGCCTATTCCCGCAGCGGTGCGACTTTGAGCGTCGCGCTGTACATGTACGCATTTGAAGAGGGCAACTTCCCGGTGGCGTGGGCGATCGCGGCAGTGCTGTTGATTTTGGTGCTGTGCATCAACCTCTTGGCCAAGCTCGCACAGAAAAAGCTGAAACGAAAGGAAGGGTGACGGAAGATGGAAAACGCCGCGATTCTGGAAACAAAAAATCTTGCGCTGTATTACGGCGATATGCAGGCCTTAAAGGGCATTGACATGAAAATCCCGGAAAAGAAGATCACGGCCCTGATCGGGCCTTCGGGCTGCGGAAAATCCACTTTTTTGAAAACGCTGAACCGCATGAACGATCTGGTGCCGGGCACACGCATCACAGGTGATGTATGCTTCAAAGGGCAGGACATCTATGCCCGAAATGTGGAAGTTACCGAGCTGCGCCGCCAGATTGGCATGGTGTTCCAAAAGGCAAATCCGTTTCCTATGAGCATCTATGACAACATCGCTTACGGCCCGCGCCTGCACGGCACACACAGCCGCGCCGAGCTGGACGCGCTCGTGGAAAAAAGCCTGCGCGGCGCGGCCCTTTGGGATGAGGTAAAGGACCGCCTGAAAAAAAGCGCGCTCGGGCTTTCGGGCGGGCAGCAGCAGCGCCTGTGCATTGCGCGCGCGCTGGCCGTCGAGCCGGAAGTGCTGCTGATGGATGAACCCACCAGCGCGCTGGACCCCGGCTCTACGATGAAGGTCGAGGCGCTGATGAGCGAGCTGAAAGAAAGCTACACCGTTGTGATCGTGACGCATAATATGCAGCAGGCGGCCCGCATCAGCGACCAGACGGCTTTCTTTCTGTTGGGCGAGCTGGTCGAAATGGGGCAGACGGAACGGGTGTTCTCGACGCCATCGGATCGGCGCACGGAAGACTACATCACGGGCCGTTTTGGCTAAGGAGGGGAGACCATGAGCAACCGAAAAAGATATGATACGGAGCTGGAGACGCTGAACGATTCTCTGACGGAGATGGGGGCGGCATCGGCCGACGCCGTTTATGCGGCATGCCTGCTGCTGACGGCGCAAAACGACAGCACCGCAGCCGGCATTTTGGACGGAGATAAGAAAATTGACGGCATGGAGCAGAAAATCGAGCAGCACTGCCTTACCCTTTTACTGCGCCAGCAGCCGGTGGCTACCGACCTGCGCCGTATCTCTGCCGCGCTGAAGCTGGTGACGGACCTTGAACGAATCGGCGACCACGCCGCCGATATTGCGGAGATCAGCCAGATGCTGGAGCAAGGCTGGCAAAGCCGTATCCCGGTGCAGGCGGATATAAACCGCATGGCGCAGGTTGCGCTGGAAATGGTGCGCGCGGCCATCGCCGCGTTTGTGGGCACGGATACCGAAAAAGCCGAAGCCGTGATCGCGCGGGACGACACCGTGGACGGCCTGTTTGACACGATCAAAAAAGAGCTGGGCGCCTATATTGCGAAAAATCCGGGTGAGATCGATGCGGCGCTGGATCTGCTGATGGTCATCAAGTATCTCGAACGCCTCGGCGACCATGCCGTAAACATTGCGGAATGGGTACGTTTTTTGAAAACAGGCTTTTACCGCGGGCGGCAGATCGTATAAAGTATGCCGGGCCTACGAAAAAAATTTACATCGCCGGCAAAAAACAAAATGCAGCCGGCAAAAGCCGAAAAATCGGATAAAACGAAAAGGCATATCTGGCAAGGAATTTTACCTTACAGATGTGCCTTTTTTGCTTTTGCCGGATACTGAACATAAAGCAATGCGCCCGTAAAGGGCACAAATGCCAAAAGATTATTTCCGATATTCCGCGATAGCACGCGCATATACGTCGGTAACAGCTTTCAAAAATTCCTTCGGGCCATAGCGCTTGGTTGCCTGTGTGACAGCTGCGCGCCGGGCAAGGCGCGCCGCAGGGGAAAGGGCGGCTTCTTCCTGTGCCAGCGCGGCAAATTCCGTCTGCGTCTCGAAATGCGCCCCATTTTCGCCGTCGGTGATCTGGCGGCGGTTATACACATCCAGCCGCTGCAGCACATACAAGCCGCTCGCCATCGCCTCCAGCATCGAGATCGAGTTGATCTCGGATAAGCTCGCCGTTGCGAAAAGGTCGCATGCGGCGTAGTAAGGCGGTAGCTGTGCATGATCGATGCGGCCCAGCAGACGAACTTGCGCGCCGACGCCCAGCAGCTCAATCTGCTTTTGCAGCGCGGCGCGCTCCGGCCCGTCGCCGATCAAAAACAGCTTGTACGCGCTTTGCCCCGCAAAGGAAAACGCAAAATCGTTGATGAGCACATCTACGCTTTTTTCGCGGCCGAGCCTGCCCACAAAACAGATGGCCGTATCGCCGGGGAGAATTCCCATCTCGGCGCGCGCCGCAGCAATGTCGCTTTCCTTGACATTTTCGGGCAAAAACTCGGAGAGATCGACGATATTCGGGATGATGTTCACGTGGCGGCGCACATGGCACCGGCGCAAAAATTCAACTACCTTTTCGCTTGGGCCGATTACCTCGGTGGCATGCTCGGCCATCTGCTTGAAAAAGTAGTGGGCCGCCGGGCGCACCAGATCCTGCGCAGGTTTATGCGGCGCAAGATAAAACAAGTAATCGTCGTACATCGTGTGCAGCGTATAGACGACCGGCTTATGCAGCCGCCGCGCGGCAAACAGGCCGAAAATCCCCATCGAAAACTCGGTATGGATATGCAGAATGTCCGGGTCAAACCGGCGGATAATCTCCAGCCGCTCGAGGTTCAAAGGGTTTGCCATGCCGTAGCCGTACAGGCGCTTTAAGGGAATGGCCGGGCAATAGAGAACCCCGCCCTGAATATAATGATGGCTGCAGCTGGGGTCCAGCGTGACGATCATCACCTGATGGCCCTGTGCTTCCAGCCCTTTGCGCAGCGTGTCGACATGGGTGACGACGCCGTTGGTAAAAGGAAAATACGCCTCGGTAAACAGCGCGATTCGCATAGAAAATGCCGCCTTTCTTATGTTCCATTCCATTATAAGTCCACAGGTGGGATTTGCAAGTCGAAATGCAGCGCGGCCGTGCTGTGTGCAAAAAAACACTTTGCCCGCAGCCGTAAAAGTCAACAGCTAAAGCACCGATTCGGCAAAATGAACAAAAGAAACATATATTTTTGATGCAAAGACGAAAGAAACGCTCTGATTTTTCGGCATTGTTGCACAACGCCAAAAAATCAGAGC
>JALCRP010000024.1 GCA_022652735.1 Faecalibacterium sp.
CTTCCGCTATACTGTTCATGTTGTGTTTGTTTCATGACAGTTTCAGATTACAACAAAAAATGAGATAGGCAACCCCTTTCGGGGAAGTCTATCTCATTTTTTATGCAGAAGCTATTTTGCAACAGCCGCTTTCTTTTATACGATGGGTATTTTGTACAAAATATTGGCCCCACTCTTGGCAGAACGACAATGTTAAAAAAAGTCCGGCCTTTTTTATACAATTTCTTAAAAAATACGTAGATTCGATATAAAAACGGCAACGTCGGGAAAAGAAAACAATATCTTGTGCAAATTGACTATAAAAATATAATTAAGAACTACTTCCAATAAAATGGAATCTCATAGAAATTACACACTTTTTTCTAATTTGACAAAAATTCTTAAGATAGCTCTTATAATTGGGGCTATCTTGCTTTTTTATGGCTATTTATGGTATATTTCAACAACAGAGATAGTCGCAATCCAAGGGCAAAACGCCCTAAAGAATAGCTGAATCGTACCGAAAAAGCCCGAAATTCTATTTAAAAAGGAATTTCGGAAAGCTCAAAAATGAAATTCGTCAAAATCAACATAAAACGCAGAAAAAACATGGCATTGGCTGTGGAAAAAAATCCACAAAAGAAACACCTGTTTACAGGTAAAATTGCAAAGTAATGCGGGAGGTTAAAAATATGGCTGCATTTATCGTTCCGATTCAAGCAATGAAACCAATGGAATTTAGCAATACGGACAGTACACAGAAGGCAGCGGCTTCCGGCGCCGGCTCTTTTGGCAATATGCTGACACAGGCAATGCAGGAATACCAGACGCTCAGCCAAACTTCCGCCCAAGATAGCACGAATCTGGCGCTGGGGAATGTGGACGATCTGGCCAGCGTCCAGATCAACACCATGAAAGCAGAAAGTATGCTCCAAACCACGGTTCAGCTGACGAGCCGTGCGGTAAACGCCTACAAAGAGATCATGCAGATGTCCGTCTGATCCGCATTCGATTTGGTGTGAAGGCAGGTAAAGAAAGACAGTGAGCCAGGGAAAGATGAGTACTCCGCAGGAATATCTCGAAAAGGGCAAGAAGTACTTTTCTGAGATGCCGCCGGAGAAAAAGAAAAAACTGGGCATCGGCGCCGGCGTAGTCGTGGCGTTTGCGGCAGTTGTGGCCATCGTGCTGAATATCGGCAAGATGAACTACAAGGTGCTGTACAGCGGCCTCGAAAGCACCGAGGCCAGCACCGTCTATGCCGAACTGCAGAATATGGGCGCTTCGCCGCAGATGGACAGCAGCGGGAACATCAAGGTCCCGAGCAGCAAGTATGATGAATGCCTGTTGCAGCTGGCGCAGGAAGGCTATCCGCAGTCGGCCCTGACGTATGATTTGTTCTCCAGCCATTCGGGGCTGACAAGCACCGAAACCGAAAAAAAGCAGTGGATCATTTACCAGCTACAGGATCGCATCCAGAACACTTTAAAGCAGATCGACGGCGTTGAAAGCTCGACGGTTACGATCACGATCCCGGATACAAGCGATTACATTTGGGATCAGGCGACGCAGACCAGCGATTCTACGGCGGGTGTCCTGCTAAACCTGAAAACCGGCACAAAGCTTTCGGATGCGCAGATCACCTCGATCAAAAATCTGGTAGCTTCCAGTACGCCGAAGCTCAGCGCGGAAAACGTAACGGTGATGGATGCCGCGACAATGCTTGAGCTGGGCGGCGATACGACGGATTCTTCTACGGCCAGCATGGAATGTGAACAGCTGGCGCAAAACCAGATTGAGGAAAACATCGTCCGGCTGCTGATGCCCCGATATGGCAGCGGCGGCGTTGTGGCCGTGGCAAAGGTGAAACTGAACTACGACAAGATGATGACCGAAA
This sequence comes from Faecalibacterium sp., assembly GCA_022652735.1. Taxonomy (GTDB): domain Bacteria; phylum Bacillota; class Clostridia; order Oscillospirales; family Ruminococcaceae; genus Faecalibacterium. The sequence goes on from JALCRP010000024.1 coordinate 1,874, forward strand.
AGATGGAGCTGATCCCGCAGCCGACGGCCACCGACGGCACGGGCGGCGACGGATATACGACCCATCGCGAAGGCTCCTATACGCTGAACGGTTCCGTCTCGGCGGGCAGCATCGTCGGGGAAGAAAACAATACCGACATCCCGAAATACGCCTATAACGAGGCGGGCGCCGACAGCAGCATGACGGATTATTCGTGGTCCGATGATCTGGATTACGGTTACATCAAGACGCAGATTGAAAAAGGCAACGCCGCGATCGACAGCGCCACAGTATCCGTCCTCGTGGACGATACAACCCTTTCTAACACGGAAAAGGAAGAGCTGATCGGCCTGATCTCCAAGAGCACCAATATCGCAGAAACGGATATTTACGTTTCTACGTTTGATAAAACCACAGGGGAAGGCGATGTGCCGGCCTCGACTACGCCGGTGTTCAGCCTAAGCAATATGCCGTGGCTGCTGATCGGCGGGATCGCTTTGGGCGTTCTGGTAATCGGCGGGGTCATCCTGCTGATCCTGCGGCGCCGCGCCGCGGCAAAGGAGCGGGCTGTCGAGGATGAAAAACAGCGCCTTGTCGATGAAGAAGCCGAGCGCCGCAGCAAAATGGAAGAAGAAATTGCCAATTACAAAAAGCAGCTTTCCGATGCGGCCAGTGCGGGCATTGATGAGAAAAACGAAGCGATCGTTAAGGATGTACGGGACTTCGCCAAGGAAAACCCTGCCATTGCGGCGAATCTGCTTCGCTCTTGGTTAAGAGAAGGTGATCAGGAATGACACAGCGCACCAGAAAGCCTTCCTCCGCGTCCCGCGCGGCGGCGGTGATCGTCGCGCTCGGCACGGAAGAGGCATCGCAGGTTTACAAGTATCTGACAGAGGAAGAAATCGAAGAGCTTTCTGTCGAGGTTGCCAAGCTTGACCACATGACGCCGACTGATATGCAGGACATCGTAGATGATTTCTACGGTATGTGCACCACGCAAAAGGTCATTTCGGAGGGCGGCGTCCTCTATGCGCGGGATGTGCTGGAAAAAGCTTTCGGCGCAGAACGTGCCAATTCTTACATGGAGCGGGTTTCGAGCGCGATGCAGACGCGCGCGTTCGAGTTTCTGCATAAAGCAAATTACCACAACCTCATGATGATGATCCAAAATGAGCACCCGCAGACGATCGCGTTTATCCTTTCTTATCTGCCGAGCGAGCAGGCCGCCAAGATCATCGCCGAGCTGCCCAGAGATCTTCAGCTAAACGTGATTCGTCGTATCGCCACGTTGAGCAGCGTTTCGCCCGAGATCGTCAAAATTGTGGAATCCGTGCTGGAAGATAAATTTGCGAATGTGGTGAATGTCGATATGACGGAGATCGGCGGCGTAAACTATGTAGCCGACGTCATGAACCATGTCGATCGCACCACCGAAAAGACGGTTTTCGACGAGCTGAGCAAGACAGACCCCGAGCTTTCTACAGAGATCCGCAAGCTAATGTTTGTGTTCGAGGATATTGCAACGCTGGACGATATGACCGTACAGCGGGTGCTGCGGGATGTCGATACACAGGATTTGGCCGTCGCCATCAAAGGCTCGAGCGAAGACATCAAGAATATCCTGCTCAACAACATGTCTTCCCGCGCCAGAGAAAATATTTTGTCCGATGTCGAATATCTGCGGAATGTGCGCCTGAGAGATGTAGAAAAGGCACAGCAGAAGATCGTCGATACCATCCGCACCCTCGAGGAGAGCGGCGAGATCGTGATAGCGCGCGGAGGGGAGGATACCATCATTGCCTGACATCCTGAAAGGCATTTTGCCCGGCAGCGAGACGGTACGTATCCCCTTGGAAAGCCGTTTTATTGCTGAACAGCCAGTGCCCGAAAACCCTTCGGAAAAAGAAAAGGATACCACGGACGAAACACAGGCGGCACAAACCGCGCCGGAAGAGCAAACGCCGGCCGCCGACGCGCAGGCCGAGGAAAGTGCAGAGGCCGAGCCGATTGCACCGCCTGAGCCGCCGCCCCTTACGCGCGAGGAGCTGATTGAACTGTACCAGCCTGAGCTGCGACGCATCTGTGAGGAAGAAGCCCAGCGCGCCTACTTGGACGCCCGGATGCGCAAGGCCGGCGAGCTGAAACAATGTATCGCCGAAGTGGAACAGCGTATGGAAGAACTGGAAGATCAGCAGCATACCTACATGACGACCTACGCAAAAGATCTGAAATATCTTGCCGTGGAAATCGCGGAAAAGTTTGTGAACCAAAAGATCAACGAAAACGACAGAACCCTGCAAAAGCTGGTTATGAATACCGTGGGCAAGGTGAAAAACGCTAACTGGATGACGGTAGAGCTTTCTGACCGGCTGGTGGAGCTGATAGGCTACCTGAAAACAGAGCTGCAAAAGCCCGAATATCATGGCGGGGCAGAGGTTTCCCCCATCAGCGCGCCGGCCGATACCGTGCGGGTGACAACAGATTCCGGCACGATTGATGCGAGCGTCAGTGTGCAGGCCAACAACCTGCGCAGCCTGTTTGGCAGCATGGACGAGCACAAGTAAAAGAGGTGACGGTCATGGTCCCGATGGAAGAACTGGATGTTTCCCGCTACGTGCGGGCGGTGCACTGCACCAGCCTCGAAACGCACGAGGGGCGCATCAGCAAGATCGTGGGCATGACCGTAGAGGCCAGCGGCCTTTCATGCAGTATCGGCGACATCTGCCGCATCCAGCGCGACGACGGCAACGACGATATGCTGGCCGAAGTGGTTGGCATTGCAGAGAAAAAAGCCTTTTTGATGCCTTATGCTGAAATCAGCGGCATCGGTTATGGCAGCCCGGTTGTTAACACGGGCCATAAGCTGACAGTACTGGCAAGCGATGCACTCGTCGGGCGCGCTGTGGATGCGTTGGGGCGCGCTATCGACGGCGGAGAGCCAATCGAGGCCGGCACACCGATCTCAATCGGCGGCACACCCGAAAACCCGATGGAGCGCCCGCCCATCACCGAGATTATGGAGATGGGCGTTAAGTGCATCGACGCGATGCTGACGATCGGCAAGGGCCAACGTATGGGCATCTTCGCCGGAAGCGGCGTAGGCAAAAGTACCCTGATGGGCATGATTGCCCGCAACGTAAAAGCCGATGTTAACGTGATTGCGCTGGTGGGCGAACGTGGCCGTGAGGTCGTCGAGTTTATGGAGCGCGATTTGGGGCCGGAAGGCATGAAGCGCTCCGTGCTGGTAGTAGCTACTTCCGATCAGCCCGCGCTGATGCGCTACAAGTGTGCGCAGACGGCCACGGCAATCGCGGAATATTTTCAGCAGCAGGGCAAAGATGTGCTGCTGATGATGGATTCGCTTACACGCTTTGCGATGGCGCAGCGCGAGATTGGCCTTAGTACGGGCGAAGTACCTGTGGCCCGCGGCTATACGCCTTCGATTTATTCGGAGCTGCCCAAGCTGCTTGAGCGCTCGGGCAACTTCAAAAAAGGCTCGATCACCGGCATTTATACGGTGCTCGTAGAGGGCGACGATACCAACGAGCCGATCGCCGATACGGTGCGCAGCATCATCGACGGGCACATCTTCCTTTCGCGTAAGATCGCGGAAAAAAACCATTACCCAGCCATTGATGTGCTGGGTAGCATCAGCCGCCTGATGAACGGCATCGCGCCGCCCGAGCAAAAGGCGGCGGCAAACCGCCTGCGCGGTATGATGTCCGTCTATAAGGATAATGAAGACCTGATCTCGATCGGCGCATATAAGCCCGGCACAAACCCTGAGCTGGATAATGCGATTGCCCACATGGCGAAGATCAACCGATTCTTGTGCCAGAAGGTGGAAGAATCGTTCGATTACACCGATACAGTCAAGCTGATGCAGGAAGCGGTAAAGTGAAAGGGGGCGCGGCGGCATGAAATCCTTCGTCTTTTCGATGGAGCGGATGCGCAATTACAAAGAGCAGCTGCTGGATGGCGAAAAGGGTACGCTGCGCCGCCTGCGCCAAGAGCGCGACGCGATCTCGGATCGCATTGCCGCCCTACAAACCTTCCGCCGCACCACAGATACCGAATTTCAGGCCCGGCAAAAGGCGGGCGTCAGCTATCTCGAAATCCAATCCTTTCAGTTCCGCATGGAAAATGCCCGCATGACGCTTAAGCAGCTGCGGCAGGAGCTGGAAAAGGCAAATGAGGCTGTGGAAGCACAGCTGCAAGTTGTCATCCAAGCCTCACAGGAGGTTTCGGGGCTGGACAAGCTCGAGGAAAAGCAGCAGGAAACTTACCGGCAGCAGGCAAACGCCGAAAGCCGGGAGCAGATCCTCGAACAGGTATCCAACAAGGAATCGCGCAAACGGCAACAAGCCTGAAGCGCAGCATCCTTTTTCGGATAAATCCGCACGAAAGGAGGTGAAAACACATGACAAATACCAGCGTAAATCAGGCGGCAGCCCAAACGAATGCCGTCTCGATGAAAACCACACGACAGCAGGCGTATGCGGCCGCGGCCCAAAATACCGGCTCTGATCCGTTTGGCGCGATCGTGCAGCAAATGCTGCTGCAAATGGCGGAAAACGGGCAGCAGGATGACACCACAGATTCGCTGCTTTCCGCTTTGTCCGGGCAAAACAGCCAAACTGAAAAGGAGCAACTGGAGCAGCTTTTGGCGCAGGGCGTCACGGGGCTAATCCAAAATCAGCAGGCGGGCGGCACGGACATGCTGAACGTCTTGCAGCAGATGCAAAGCGGTACACAAAGCACAGTAAGCGGCCTTAATGGCATTAGCAACGGTTCTTCACTTTCACAGCTGGCGGCGCTGATGGGCCAAAACGCGCTTACTGGGTTGCAGCAAAATGCCGGCGATTCGGCAAGCAGCCTTGGCAGCGGCACAGACATTTCGCAGTTGGCGGCCCTGATGGGCCAAAACGCGCTTACTGGGTTGCAGCAAAATGCCGACGATTCGGCAAGCAGCCTTGGCAGCGGCACAGACATTTCGCAGTTGGCGGCCCTGATGGGGCAGAATTCTCTGGCCGAGATGCAAAACACCAATCCCGTCTCGGAAAATGTTCTGGAAGCGCTGCGGATTTTGGCAAACCGCAGCACGAATGTCGGCCAGACGACCACACCGCTGCAAAATGCGGCGGCACAAAGCGCACAGGAGGCTTCTCCTGCAGAGGCAGTGCTTGCCGGCGCCGCGGGCACGGCAGAAAGCCGAGACAGCACCGATTCCGGGTTTGCCCAGCTGATGGAGCAGGACACAAAAATGGCGGCGCTCAAAGACGCAGCCGCGCAGGATACCCCCAAAACCGATGCGGACGGCAAGAGCAAAGCGGCAGATGCACTTTCTCAGGCACAGGCCGCGGCAGGCAACCGCACACCACAGCAGATTACGCAGCTTTCCGAAACGCAAACGGCAAAGGCAGAGGCCATGTCTCGTGAACCGGAGCTTTTGCAGCAACTGGAAAAAACAGTCAACGAAACGCTTTCCACCGGCAAGCAGGAGCTTACGATGAAGCTCAAGCCCGAAGCTCTTGGCGAAATCACGGTGCGCCTTGTTGAGCAGGAAGGCAAAATGACGCTTGACATCACCGCGGCAAACGCCCAGACGGCAAAGCTCATTAACAGCGATTTGGCTGCGCTGCGCGAGGCTGTCCGCCCTATGAACGTTGAAGTTCACGAGGCAGTGCAGCAAAGCAACAATACCGAGCAGGGCACGGCGCAGTATGAGCTTTTCGGCCAGCAGTTCTCGAGCCAGCAGCAGTTTGCCAATCAGCAACAGGCCTATCAGCAGGCTGCGGCACGTTCTTCGCATCGCACTTCCTTTTCGGATGCCGTACAGGGCATCACAGAAGCCGCGCCGGCAACTACGGCAGCAGCTTCGCACAGCGCGCTTGATACCTACGTTTAACAGAAAGGAGGAAGAGCATGGCAACTTCTTCGTATAACGATTACACGACCGACCGTGTGCTCGGCAGCAGCAATACCCAGTACAATGCCGTGTTCACCACGGACGGCGACAATTCTCAGCTTTCCCAGACGGATTTCATGAAGCTGCTTGTCACGCAGATGCAAAATCAGGATTTCACAAACCCGATGGACGATAGCACGATGATTACGGAAATGGCGCAGTTTTCCAACATGCAGCAGATGCAGCAAATGGCGAACTATATGCAGACTAGCTTTGCGACAGGCCTTGTAGGAAAAACCGCGACAGCTTCCCGCTATAACGTCAGCGGCAATTTGGAAACCACTACCGGCACGATCGACCGCGTTGCCCTGAGCGGCAAAGAGTATTTGTTTTACATCAACGGCAAGGCCTTTTCTCTTTCTGAGCTAAGCAGCATCCAAAGCGCGGGCAGCACATCTTCCGGCGATACAGGCACAACTTCTACGCTGGACCCCACGGCTTTCTCGTTCGGTGTAGAAAGCTCGAACGCAAATTCCGCGCTGCTGAAATGGGCCGCCCCGACAGAGGACAGCGACGCCGCCAAGCAGCTGAAGTACACGCTTTACTACGGCACCAGCGATAAGATGGACACCGTGGCAGAGGTGGAAGCCAACGGCACGATTGCGGGCGACGCCAAGCAGACAAACATTACGCAGCAGGAGGCTACAAGCCTTACGCCCGGCACGACCTACTATTTTAATGTAGTGGTGCAGGAGCCAAGCGGCGCCAAGAGCGTTTATAAGGCAGTAAAGCTGACAACGCCTGTTGCATGATCCCGCCGGAGGCCAGGTGGTTTTTTCGGCAGAAAGGAGTAGGCAGTATCATGGACGATATGCGCCTAAAGTTCTATAACCCCGTCGTAACCGGGGCGCCCGGCGTCAGTATTCCCCGCACAAACGTGCACAGCACAACAGCCGACAGCGGCGGGAACGCTTCCTTTCAGGAAATCCTCCAGAAAGATCTGGAAGAAACCAGCGAAGTTTCTTTCTCCAAACATGCGGTCAAGCGCGTGATGGATCATAACCTTTCCCTTTCGCAGGACAGCCTCGCGCGCCTGAACGAAGGCGTGAAGCTGGCAAACGAAAAAAATCTGGATGATACCCTGATCCTTGTCGACCAGAACGCATTTCTGGTTAGCGCCAAAAATAATACCGTGATTACGGCATTTGGCGGAAGCGACATGAAAGGAAATGTATTTACAAACATTGACGGAACTGTGGTAGTATAAAGGCCGGACCTTCTGAGGAGGCCATCCGCACCCTGACTGACAGACGGGTGCGGCTGCACAGTTCCCCTGAAAAGGAGAATTTGTATGAACAGAGCTATGTTTTCCGGCGTGGCGGGCATGAAGGCCCACCAAACCAAGATGGACGTCATCGGCAACAACATCGCAAACGTCAATACCTATGGCTATAAATCGCAGCGTGCCGTGTTCAGTGACATTTTCTACCAGACCCTGCGCTCCGCTACGGCGGGCACTGCAAATGCAGGCGGCACAAACCCTTCTTCGGTTGGTTACGGCTCTACGCTGGCGGCGGTGCAATCGCAGATGACGCAGTCCAGCATGCAGAGCACCGGCTATGGCCTTGACGTGGCAATCACCGGCGAAGGCTTTTTGCAGGTGATGGACCCGGACGGCAACATCTTCTATACCAAAGCCGGTATGCTGGATTACGATTCCAACGGCTATCTGACGGATGTCAACGGCAACTTTGTGTTGGGCGCGGCTTCCGGCGATGGCACGGCCGATTCCCAAAAGATCCGCCTGACCAACATTACGGCTGTTACGCCGACGCAATCCTCTGCGACGGCCACGCTGAACGGCGTTAACTATACGCTGAAAACGGAAAATGCCACCTCGAATGGCAACGTAAGCCTTTCATTTGCTTCCAGCAGCACCCTGCCTGTCGGCATGAGGGCGCAGGCAACCATCTCTACGACGGGCGCTGTTACGATCACGCTGAATAGCTCCGAAAAGTTTAGCTCGATGGACGATTTGAACCAAGCGATCAATGACGCCGTTCAGACGGCCAACGGCGGTAAAGCGCCGGATTATGGCAAGCTGACGATCAGCGCAAATAAAAATGATCTCTTCCCGGCCGACGGCCTGACGGGCGCCGAGGTTGTGGGCTACAATTTTAACACGAAATCCGGCGAGGCGACCGGCACCGATTGGGCTAGCCTTCTGGGCGGCGCAATGCAGGTGAAGAGCACGGGCAACGAGTTCTCCGGCCTTGGCGCAAATGTCAAGCTGACCGTAGACAAGTCAGATGGGAAAAACTACATTGTCAAGCTGGAAAGTGAGGGCAAAACCTACAGCTGCACTATGCCGGCAGATACAACTTCTACTTCTCTGCTGCTCAAAAAGGACGGGAGTTCTTCGACAGACTACCTTGAAGTGGCCAATCCCGGCGCCAGCAAATTCGATGCGTTTATTACCGACAACGGAGCAACAAACTCTTTCAGCAAAGATTTCACAAGCATGACAGTTACCGCCGCCACAGCCTCGAAAGAACTTGGCCTTGGCAGCAAGAATATCACTCTGACGGGCGGCACAGCGGGCGGCCCGGTTACGCTCGATCAGCTGACCAATATCGCTATCGGCTCCGATGGCACGATCACCGTTACACACCCCGAAAAGGGCAATGTCGTCGTCGGCCGCATTTCTCTGGCAAACTTCGCCAATACGGCCGGCCTGCAGGCCGAAGGCAGCGATTACTTCTCCGCTACCGTAAACTCCGGCGCCGCCATTTTGAGCGACCCTGGCTCGAACGGTACCGGCTCGCTGAAGAGCAGCTCGCTCGAAATGTCGAACGTCGATTTGGCCAGCGAGTTTGCCGATATGATTACAACCCAGCGCGGCTATCAGGCCAATGCGCGTATCATTACCGTTTCCGATACGATGCTGGAAGAACTGATTAACCTGAAACGCTAACCTTCCCTGAATCCACCGGGAGACACCGGCGGGGCCGCAAGGCCGCCGCCGGCATCGGGGGAAAGGCCAAAAATAGGGGCTTTCTTCGGATGCTGGCGACGGCCCATAGCTGCCCTTTCGGGTTTTTCGGCTGACATTTGCCGTGTTACCGGAAGAAAGGAACCTGCTGCTATGATTATTTTGACGAAGTTGAATGGAATCCCTTTTGCGCTGAACTCGGATATGATCGAGACCATTCAGGAAAACCCGGATACCACGATCTGCCTGTTCAACAAAAACATTTATATCGTAAAGGAAAGCATGCAGGAGGTTATAGGAATGATCGTGGCCTTCCGCAAACAGATCAACGAAGATCGCACCTGTATTTCTCCGGATTATCTAACGGGAGATGAGCAGCAGCAATGAAGAGAAAAATCGACATTAACACCCTGCTGGGTCTTGTGCTGGGGCTTGGATGCATGTTTCTCAGCATTATTATCTCCAAAGACGGCGTAACGGGCGCATATTCGATTTCGGTCATCAACCTTGGCAACTTTATCGACCCGATGAGTATCCTGATCGTGTTTGGCGGCACGATTGCGGCGTTGATGATTATGTTTCCCGTATCCCAGTTCACACACATCCCGAAGCACTTGCAGATCATCCTGATGCCGCATACTTACGAGCCGACCAAGTATATTGAGACGCTTGTGGAATGCGCCAAGAAGGCGCGTATCAACGGCCTGCTCGCGCTGGAAGAAGATTTGAACGCGATGGACGACCCCTTTATGAAGCAGAGCATCCAGATGGTTGTCGACTCGGTGGACCCAGAAAAAGTGCGCACCCAGATGGAAAGCTGGCTCGACAGTATGGATGAGCGCCACGCGCAGGAGCGCGCCTTTTACGATAAGGGCGCGGCGATGGGCCCGGCGTTCGGCATGGTAGGCACACTGATCGGCCTGATTAACATGATGAAGAACCTTTCCGATACGGCTTCCGTCGGCCCGAACATGGCTGTGGCGCTGGTTACAACCTTCTACGGCAGCCTGCTTGCTAACCTGATCTTCTCCCCAATCTCGAATAAGCTGCAGGTGCGGCACGAAGAAGAATATCTTTGCCTGAGCCTTGTCAGCGAGGGTGTGCAGGCCATTCAGGCCGGCGAAAACCCGAACGTGATTCAGGAAAAACTGCTGCGGATGCTGCCGGCCTATAAGCAAAAGAAGTATACCGGCGCTGCCGGCGCCGAAGGCGCCGAAGATGGCAAAAAAGCAAAGGGCGAGGGCAAAAAGAAAAAGTAACCCGGCCTGACCGATACGTATAAAGGGAAAGTCTGGAGGTGAGCACATGGCGAGAAGAAGGCATTCCGGCGGGGGCAGCGCCGACAGCGGCACTTGGATGAACACTTATGCCGATATGGTTACGCTGCTGCTGACCTTTTTCGCGGTGCTGCTCAGCATGTCTTCGGTGAACGAGGAAAAGTTTATCGCATTCATCCGCTCGTTTACCAAAAACGGAACAATGGCTTCGAGCCTTGTGGCTTATCTGGGCGACGACGAGCTGGGAGATACGCTGGATGGCGAATCCGTTACGGACGAAAATGCCATGAGCTATTTATACGAAAAGCTCAGCACATACGTTAACGAGACGGGCCAAAGCGAAGCGATCGAGGTATACGGCGGCGATAATGTCGTCTATATCCGCTTTAACAGTGCAGCTTTCTTTGAGCCGGACCGCTATGTGCTTCGCCCCGGCGGCGAGGAAATCCTTTCTTATGTGGGCGATGCGCTGAAAACGTATGAGGGCAGCATCAGCCACATCAATATTTGCGGGCATACGGCGAATCCGCCGGGCGCCAGCGCAATCGGCGTGTGGATGCTTTCCGGCGAGCGCGCCGCCGTGGTGGCCTCTTATTTTGAAGAACAAAAGCAGATCGAATCCGACAAGATGATTATCATGGGCTACGGCAAAAACTTTCCCATCGGAGATAACAGCACGGCGGAAGGCATGGAGAAAAACCGCCGTGTCGAGCTGGTAGTCATCGGAAACGACAGCACACTGGACCAAGACATTTACAGCCAGTTCGATCAGCTGTATGATAATTCAGAGTACCCGGCGAACGGCGGAACAGAAGACGTTTTGAGCTCGCCAACAGACAATACCCCAATTTCCAATTCTGCACAAAACCCGACCAATCTTATCGGGCAAAGCGCTGCGGCGGCCAGCGTACCCGCGGCGCACAGCGGCGGGACGGCAAGCGCATCCGCTTCCACCGAGCAGGCCGCCTCTCCGTAAAACGGGCAAGCGCGATACCAAGCAAAGGAGTTGAACGCATTCATGGCTGAGACTTTGTCACAAAGCCAAATCGACGAGCTGCTGAACCGCATGCGGTCCGGCGACGTCGATGATGCGCCAAAGCCGGAAGAAAATCCGGACAAGATTAAAGAATACGACTTCTCGCTGCCGAAAAAGTTTACGCGCGATCAGCTGAAAATGCTGCGCAGCCTGAACGAAACTTTTTCTCGGCAGTTGTCTTCGTATTTTACCAGTACGCTGCGCGATGTGTGCGAAGTATCTATCAGCCAGATCGAGGAACAGCGCTATGGCGAGTTCAGCAACTCCTTGCCCGAAAATGTGCTGGTTGGGCTACTGTCCTGTACGCCCACATCGAAGGATTTCGATGAGATGCCGCTTTTGCTTGAATTTACTTCATCTTTTGGCTTCTATCTTGTCGAGCGCATGCTGGGCGGCTCCGGTGTGCCGGTGATGCCGGAACGGGAATACACCGATGTTGAGCTGACGCTGCTGCATTCGGTGCTGCAAAAGATCACGGACGATTTGCAGATCGCTTGGAACAACTTCTTTGAATCTGACATCCGTTTGCAGGAAATCGAGACAAACGGCAAGATGCTGCAAACCTTTTCGCCGCAGGACATCATCGTTATTTTGACGATGGAGATCAAAAGCCCGCTCGCCGACAGCACGGCAAACCTGTGTATCCCGGCTAATAACTTGGAAGAGATCATCAATAGCCTTGGCATTAAGTACATGTATAACGAGCGCCAGACGGATACGGAAAAGATTAAAATGCGGCGTGATGCACTGTTTACCAGCCTACAGCCCGGTAAGCTGGAAATGACGGCTTACCTCGATCATTTCCAGATGACGCTGCAGGATATTCTGCGCCTACAGGTAAACGATGTGGTACAATTAAATCAGAGAATCGATGAAGATGTTCGTGTGGACGTAGACGGCAAGCCGTGGTTCTCTGCACGTTTGGGCGAGGTGGAGGAGCACAAGGCCCTGAAGCTTGTAGACAGCAAGAAGTAACATGCAGCATAAAAGCGGCATTTGAAAAAGAAAGATAAGGAGGGAATTGCCTGATGGATGAGCAGACGATTCTCACAGCGGAAGAACTGGATACGATCGGCGAAGTGATGAACATCAGCATGGGCTCGGCGGCTACGGCTGTGTCGTCCATGCTGGAGCGTCAGGTTACGATCACGACCCCGCATCTGAGCCAGAACAAAATTGAAATGGTAAACTGCTCGGATCTCGAGCCGGCAATTTTGGTGAAGATCCAATACATAAAAGGGATCTCGGGCACCAACATGATCCTGCTGCGCAAGCACGATATGAAGCTGATCCTTGATTTGCTCATGGGCAATGATTCGGCGGAAACATCCGATGAGGATTTCGTTTTTGACGATATGAGCATGAGCGCCGCCTGTGAAGTAATGAACCAGATGATGGGCGCGGCGTCGACGGCAATTTCCGAGGTGCTGGGCCGTCCGGTAAATATCTCAACCCCGCAGGCACAGATGACGGAAAGCACGGCGGACCTGTCGCAGTATTGCGATGATTTGGAGCACGGCGATGAGGTTGTAGTGATTTCGTTCCAGCTTTCGATCAAGGATTTGCTGGATACCACGTTTAACTGCATTCTGCCGATTGCCCTGACGCGCGAGATCGTCCAATCGCTGAACGGCGCGACGGACGCGGTGGCGGCCGAAACGCCGGCACCGAGTCCTGCCCCGGCGGCAAAAACACCCACGCCCCCGGCAGGATATGCGGCCCCCGCCCCTACAGCGCCGGCCCCGCGGCAGGCTGCACAGCCTGCCCCACAGCCTGCCCCGGCGCAGCCGATTGCCCCGGCAGTACCCAGCGCCCCCGCGGCACCAAACCCTGCCATGCCGGCACAAATGCCCTACGGTATGCCGCCGGCCTACGGTTATGGGATGCCGGGGATGTATGGCTACGGCATGAACGGCCAGCCCATGTATGCGGGCGCCCAGCCGCAAATACCGGCACAGCCCGCAGCGATGGCTTCGGCCGGCGTGAATGTGCAGGCGCCGGAATTCCCGAACTTTCCCAACACGCCGATGGGCGGCACGGCCCCTTACAGCACAAACCTACAAATGCTGATGAATGTACAGCTGGATGTTTCGGTGATTATCGGCCGGGCAAAGCGGTCGATCAAAGATATTCTGGATTTTGGGCAGGGCACGGTTGTTGAGCTGGACAAGCAGACAGGCTCTCCGGCTGAAATCGTGGTGAACGGGCAGCTTTTGGCCTATGGCGATGTGGTCGTCGTCGGGGATAACTTCGGCGTCCGCGTGACGGAGATCGTGGGCACGAAAGAGCTGTTGAGCTCCCTGAATACCGACGGAACCCCAAACCAATAAAGTCTCCCTTTGCGAAAGCAGAGAATATATTTGAACACATAAAGGAGAAAACCAACGATGAGCAAAATTTTAGTTGTGGATGATGCGGGTTTCATGCGCAAAATGATCCAGACCTACCTGCGAAAAGCGGGCTACACCGATTTTGTGGAAGGGGAAGACGGCGCAAAGGCGGTTCAGCTTTATGATACGGAAAAGCCCGACCTTGTGCTGATGGACATCACGATGCCGAACGTAGACGGTATCGAGGCGCTGCGCCAGATCCGCACGAAAGACCCGAAAGCCAAGGTGGTTATGTGCTCGGCGATGGGGCAGGAATCTATGGTTATGGAAGCCATTAAGCTCGGCGCGCTGGATTTCATCGTAAAGCCTTTCAAAGAGGACCGCATTATTCAGACGGTTTCAAAAGTGCTGCCGCTGTAAACCACAAACGGAAAAGGAAAGCCAGATGGAAATGCTTTGGGCCGTGCTCTCGATGCTGGGCATGATCGCGCTGATGATCGCCATTTTTGCGGGGGCCTATTATGTAACACGTTTTCTCGGCAGCCGCTATGGGGCGCCCGGCGTGTCCGGCGGGAAAATCCGCGTACTGGATCAGGCCGCGACCGGCAAAGAGGAACGCCTGCTGATCGTGCGGGTGGCGGATAAGGTATACCTGCTGGCCGCCGGCCCTGCGGGCACGACAAAGCTCGACGAGCTTGACCCGGCGCTTTTTCCGGACACGCCGGTTCAGCCCGCGGCGGGCGCCGACAATTTCCTGCAAGTGCTGCAAACAGCGATCCACAGGCAGCACAGCGGCACGGCGGGAGGCAACACAGCGACATGATCGAACACATTCGGATAAAACTGCGCAGTGCCCCCGAGCCTGTCCGGGCGGCATGCGCCAGCTTAAAAAAAGGCTTGAAACGCGCTGCGATGGTATCGGCGGCGCTTGCCGTGCTGGTGCTTTTGGTGCCAACCGTACATGCGAATGCGGCTTCCGTCAGCTTTGATCTGGGCGGCGACGGCACAACGGCCGGCTCGCAGACATTACAGCTTCTTTTCGTTTTTGTCATGCTGGCGGTTGCGCCGTTTTTGCTGCTGATGATGACGAGCTTCACCCGTATCGTCATCGTCTTTTCCTTTTTGCGCAGCGCGATCGGCTTGCAGTCGACGCCGCCGAACCAAGTCATTATTGGGCTGGCGCTGGCGCTCACGATGTTTATCATGATGCCGGTTTTCACGCAGATCAACGATGAGAGCATCCAGCCCCTGATGAGTAATAAGATCACCGCACAGCAGGCCATTGATAAGGCGCAGGTGCCGATCAAGGAGTTCATGCTTAAGCAGACAAAGGCAAAAGACCTCAACCTGTTTTTGAACATCTCCAACAATGCCACGCAGGCAAGCAGCAGCGAGGCAAGCAGCGCCTCGCAGGCCGACAGCAACGCACCCGGCCAAAACGCCACAGATACCGAAAGCATCGAGCAGCTGGAATCGCTGTCGCTTGCCGTAATCGTACCGGCCTTTATTACAAGCGAGCTGAAACGCGCGTTCACAATGGGCTTTTTGCTGTATCTACCCTTTTTGGTAATCGACATGATCGTATCAAGCACCCTAATGTCGATGGGCATGGTTATGCTGCCGCCTTCCACGATCGCAATGCCGTTCAAGCTGATGCTGTTTGTACTGGTGGACGGATGGAGCCTTATCATGGATATGCTGGTGCGCAGTTTTCATTAGGGCGAAATTTGACGAAAGGGGGCCAATGCGATGTCGGAAAGCGATGTGCTGGAAGTAATACGGCAGAGCCTGTGGATCATCCTGAAGCTGTGCATGCCAATCTTGGTCGTCAGCATTGCGATTGGCCTTGTCATAGCCGTCTTTCAGGCCGCAACCCAAATCCATGAGCAGACGATCACCTTTGCGCCGAAGCTTGTGGCGACGGCCTTTTTGCTGATCGTGACAGGGTCGTGGATGCTGCATAACCTGATGGATTTCTTTCAATCGGTGATTTTATACATGCTGGAGCTTTAGCGGAGGCGGCCATGAGCACAACGATCCTGATCGACGGCCTGACGCTATATATTTTGGTTTTTTGCCGCATGGGCGGTATGCTTTTCTTTAACCCTCTGATGATGCGCTCAAACGTGCCCTCACAGGTGAAGGTGGCGCTGGCGCTAGGGTTGACGCTGCTTGTGACGCCTTCCGTTTCGGCGGGCATGGCGGAAATTTCCAACGAATACGCGCTGCTGTTTCGGATGCTTGCGGAGCTGCTGATCGGCGTAGTGTTCGGGTTTATTTTTCAGGCATTTTACTACATGCTGCTGTTTGCCGGCGATGTGATCGATATGAGCTTTGGCCTTTCGATGGCGAAAGCCTTTGATCCCGGCACGAACATTCAGGCCTCGCTAAGCGGCAAGCTGCTGCAAATTATATTTGTTTTATACTTTTTTGCCACTGACAGCCATCTTGTGCTGATTCGCATCATGGCTTCCTCCTATCAGCTGATTCCGCTGGGCGGCGTGGTTGTCAGCACAAATATCGCGCGCTATGTTATGGAGATGTTCGTCTATGCGTTTTCGCTGGCGGTACGGCTGGCGCTTCCGTTTGTAGCGGCATCGTTTGTCTTGGAGATCGCGCTGGGGGTGCTGATGAAGCTGATTCCTCAAATCAATGTTTTTGTCATTCACTTCCAGATGAAGATTGCCTTTGGCCTGCTGCTTCTTTTCGTCTTCGCGGTTCCGCTCGGGGGCGCGATGGAGGATTTTCTGAATCAGACGCTGATGCAGATGCAGGGCTCTTTACAGGCTTTCGTCTGATCGTTTTCCGGCGATAGGGGGGATGCAGCTTGGCCGACGATAAAACCGAGAAGGCAACCCCGAAACGAAAAGAAGACGCCCGAAAGAAAGGCCAAATCTTTTTAAGCCAAGAGATCGTGACGGTGGCGACGCTGGTAGCCTCTTTTTACGGCCTGAAAGCGTTTATGCCGACGATTCTCTCCCAGACGGAGCAGATGCTTCGCAATGGGATTGCGCTTGGCGCACAAACCGATGCCCTTACCATGAGCAGCATTGCCAATCTGCTGACAGATGCATTTTTGGTGCTGGCTAAAACCGCGCTGCCCGTGCTCGGGCTGGTGTGCTTGGCGGCCGTTGTGGCTACGATGGGCCAGACACGCATGTATTTCTCTTCGCAGGGCTTTGCCTTTAAGGGCGAGCGCCTGAACCCTTTGAGCGGCCTTAAACGTCTGTTTTCGATGCGCGGGTTGGTCGAGGTGCTGAAATCCCTGCTCAAAATCATTGTCTTGGGCTACATGATCTACTCCGTGATGCAAACGGAGGTGCCTAAGCTGGCGCGCCTGTTTCAGCTGCCTGTGCTTGAGGCGGCAAAGCAGACGGGCGGCCTAATTATGACCATTGTTGAAAAAGCCGTTATTGCCTTTGCTTTTCTGGGCGCCGCAGATTATTTCTATCAGTGGTGGGAATATGAAAAGAATCTGCGCATGAGCAAACAGGAAATCAAGGATGAATATAAGCAAACGGAAGGCGACCCCCAAATCAAGAATCGCCAGCGCAATATTCAGCAGCAGCGCGCGCGCCGCCGTATGATGCAGCAGGTTCCGCAGGCGGATGTTGTCATCCGTAACCCGACCCACCTTGCCATCGCCATTAAGTATGACCGCGACAAAGACCACGCGCCGCGCGTCGTTGCCAAAGGCGCCGACAGCTTGGCGTTACGTATCGTAAAGGTTGCCGAAGAAAATCACGTTTACACCCTCGAGGATAAGCCCCTTGCCCATGCGCTGTACGACGCCGTAGACATCGACCAGGAAATCCCTGAAAAATTCTATCAGCCCGTGGCAAAGATTCTGGCGTTCGTGTACAGCCTGAAGAAAAAGGAACAGAAGACATGAGATCAAAACTCTTAAACAATGTAGTGTCGATCTTCGTGATCGCCATTCTGGTATGCCTGATCGTCCCGTTGAGTACAGGCGTACTGGATTTCATGTTTATTCTGAACCTCTCGCTTTCTCTCGTGATCTTGCTCATCACAATGTATATCAAGGAACCGTTGGAGTTTTCGATTTTTCCCTCGCTGCTTTTGGTTACGACGATTTTTCGTTTGAGCCTGAACGTGTCCTCTACGCGCTCGATTCTGACAAACCACGGTTATGCCGGCGAGGTTATTAAAACTTTCGGCCAGTTCGTGATCGGCGGCAACCTTGTTGTCGGCCTGGTGATCTTTCTCATCATCGTGCTGGTGCAGTTCATTGTTATTACAAAAGGCGCCGAGCGTGTGGCCGAGGTTTCGGCCCGCTTCACTTTGGATGCTATGCCCGGCAAGCAGATGGCCATCGACGCCGACCTTTCCAGCGGCCTGATCGACGAAAAGCAGGCGCGCATCCGCCGCGAGAATATCTCGCGTGAGGCCGATTTCTTCGGCTCTATGGACGGCGCCTCAAAGTTCGTTAAGGGCGATTCCATCATTTCCATTATCATTACGGCCATCAACCTGATCGGCGGTATTCTGGTTGGTGTGCTGAATAACGAGGGCAGCTTTGGCACAATCGCTGGTATCTACTGCACCTCGACGGTCGGCGATGGGCTAATGAGCCAGATCCCGGCGCTGCTGATCTCGGTGGCTACCGGCATGATCGTTACGCGCTCGGCCTCGCAGGCGGATTTGAACACAGATATGATCCGCCAGTTTACCGCCCAGCCAACCGTGCTGATTATTGCGGGCATTGCCCTGCCGTTTCTGTGCCTGATCGGCTTCCCACCGATTCAGGTACTGGCGATGTCGGCGATTCTGTTGGGGCTTGGGTTTACGCTTCGCCGCCAGCAGCAGGAGGCCGTGGCCGAAGGCCCGGCCGTGCCGGAGGTCAAAGAAGAAGTTACCAGCGAGGTCAGCTATTACAAAAACCTCGATAATGTATATGGCCTTTTGAACGTCGATCCGATTGGCGTGGAAGTGGGCTACAGCCTGCTGCCCCTTGTGGACGAAAACAGCGGCGGCAAGTTCTTGGATCGTATCGTCATGCTGCGCAAGCAGTTTGCCGACGAAATGGGCATGGTGATCCCATCCATCCGCCTGAAAGACAGTGCCCAGCTGAACCCGAACCAGTATGAGATTCGCCTGCGCGGCGAATCTGTCGCTGTCGGCGAGGTATTGGTAGATCACTACCTTGGCCTTGTGCCAAATGATTTGCCGCCCGAAAAGGATACGATTGAGGGCATCGAGACCACAGAGCCTGCGTTCGGTATGCCGGCCAAGTGGATCAGCGAAGATAAAAAGATTGCGGCGGAGATGCTGGGCTATACCTTGATCGACCCCACTTCCGTGATGATTACGCACCTTTCCGAGATTATCCGGCGCCACGCCAGCGAGCTGTTGAGCCGGCAGGAAGTGAAGAAGATGCTCGACAACCTGAAAAAGGCCAACCCGAGCATCGTCGACGATACCATCCCAAGCGCGGCTTCGCTCAGCGAAGTACATACCGTGCTGCGCAATCTCCTGCGTGAGGGCATCCCGATTTTGGATATGGAAACGATCCTTGAAACGCTTTCTGATTACGGCCCCACAATTAAAGATCGTGATATGCTGACGGAGTATGTGCGGCAGGCATTAAAACGCACGATCACACACAGATTTTCCGAAATGGGACAAATTAAGGTTATCAGTCTGGACAGCAGCGTAGAAGATATTATAATAAAAAGTGTAAAGAAGATCGATGGCGGCGCTTATCTTGCGCTGGAACCAAGCATGATCCAGCAGATTGTGACAAGCTCTACGGCGCAGCTCGACAAAATGAAAAAGGTAATGATGGAAACCATCATCCTCACTTCGCCGGTTGTGCGCGTGTATTACAAAAAGCTGATCGATCAGTTCTATCCAAATGTCACGGTGCTGTCCTACAATGATCTCGATGCTTCGGTTCAGATACAATCTCTCGGCACAATTACCTTGCAGGAAGCTTGATGCGCCTGATTTCGTGCCGGAAAGGAGGAAAACAAAATGACAACTTCTAATCGGCCTACCCGCACCATCCGGGAAGTACATCTCGATGATCCGGAAGCCGTGATGTGCGCCTATAAAAAAACCGGTGACGGAGCGCTGCGCAATCAGCTGGTGATGCATTATCTGCCGCACGTCAACGCGGCCATTTACAGCATGCGCTCCATTTTGTTTTCCAATGTGCCGTTTGACGATTTGTTCAACGAGGGCATCCTTGCGCTGATGGATTGCATCGAGCGCTATGAGCCGGACCGCGGTGCAACCTTTGATACATACAGCTATATGGGTATCCGCGGCGCGATTTTGAAGTATCTGCGCAAGCAAAACTGGCTGCCCAACCGTACATGGGAAGCACGCAAAACGATTTCCGCGGGCCGCAGCGAGCTTGAGCAGCGCCTGATGCGCGAGCCGACGGACGCCGAGCTGGCCGAATACTTAAAGATGACCCCAAAGCAGCTTTCGCAGCTGATTGTGGAGATTTCCTCGGCCGATACCGTTTCGTTCGAGGAAATGCTGGAGCAGGCGTATGAGCATCCGTCAATCCACACCGACGCCGAAGAAGAAAGCGTCGGCGCCGGGCTGCTGAAAAAAGAGCTTCGGGATACGCTGGCAAAAGCGATCGAGGCGCTTCCGCCCCGCGAAAAGCAGGTGGTTTCGCTATATTACTACGAAAACCTGAATTTGCGCGAAATTGGCGAAGTACTGGAGCTTTCTCAGCAGCGCGTATCCCAAATTCGGAAAAAGGCGCTGGATCAGCTGACACAGGCAATGAAAGAATACCAGGACGATTAAATACATTTTGTATTGTCTTTTCCTAAGGAGGCAAATGCCATGTTTACAGGCTTGTATACGGCCGCATCCGGCATCCTTTCGCATCAGCGCGAAATTGATACCATCGGCAACAACCTCGTCAACGCCCAAACCCCCGGCTACCGCGCCGACCGCGTGGTGCTTTCGGATTTTGAAAAGCAGCTGATGACGCGCATGGATGGCACCAATACCGATACGTTGGGCAATGGCAGCGGCTCACCGTCGGTTGTCGTCGATAGCGTTGTGACGACAACCAACAGCGGTACCCTCGATCAAACCGGGCGCGCGCTGGATTTCGCCATCGGCGGCGACGGCTATTTTACCGTGCAGGGCGAGGACGGCGCAACCTATTATACGCGCAGCGGCAACTTTGAACTGGACGCGGAAGGCTATTTGAGCCTTTCCGGGCTGGGGCGTGTGCTGGGCACCGGCGGCACGATCAAGCTGGATTCGGCAGATGTTACGGCCACAAGCGACGGCACGTTGTATAACGCTGCCGGAAAGGCCGTCGGTACGCTGCGCATTTCCGGTGTGCCCGCGGGCACGGCGATCGAAAAGCTTGACAGCGGCGCTTTTCTCGTTAAGGGTGGCGGCGCAATGGGCAATGCCGCGAACTATACGGTCTACCAGAATACGCTGGAGCTTTCCAATGTGGATCAAAATCAGGAGATGTCGATGCTGATCCGCGCACAGCGCGCTTACCAAACATGCAGCTCGGCGCTGCAAATCGCTGATTCACTCGATCAAAAAGCCGCGACGCAGATCGCCTCGGTATGATAAGGAGGGCCGCAGCATGAAAGCAGCATTTTACGCGGGCACAACGGGCCTGATCGCGCAGCAGAATGCAATCGACGCCGTGGGCAACAATCTGGCCAATATGACGACGGTGGGCTATAAGCCGGAGGAGGTTTCCTTCCGCTCGCTTTTGTATAATCACATGTATGCCAATACCGATGATAAGCCGCTGACCGGATACGGCGTAAAGGAAATTTCCACTGGTGTGGATTTTACCGCCGGGCAGTATCAGGCGACGGGCGGCGCGCTGGATTTTGCGATTCAGGGCGATGCGCTTTTTGCCATCCAGAACGGCGGCAAAACGGAATATACGCGCGATGGCCAATTTGGCATCAGCGTAGAAAACGGCGGCTCTTATTTGGTTACCGCGACGGGCGCCTATGTGCTGGACAAAAATTTGCAGAAGATTCAGGTGCCGTATCTCAACACGACGACGATCGACACCGATACGCTGAGAGATCAGCTGGGGCTTTTTACGTTCCGCAATCCCTCGGCGCTGGCGCCCAACAGCTCGAACAGCTTTACCGCAACAGCCCAAAGCGGCCCCGCCACGGCCGCAGCAGGGGCCACAAATACCGTGTTGTCCCGTTACCTCGAAGGCTCCGGGACCTCGATGGTAGATGAAATGACGGATATGATTCAGGCGCAGCGCTGCTACCAGATGTGCGCAAAGGTGCTGCAAACGGCAGATGAGGATGAACAGACCATAAACAGCCTGAGAAAGTGAAGGTCATAGAGAATGGCATTGAAGAAATACGACGATCTGAACGACATGCAGATTGACGCCTTGCGGGAGATTGGCAACATCGGCTCCGGCAATGCGGCCACTTCGCTGGCGGATATGCTCAGCAAGCCCGTAGACATCGGGGTGCCAAAAATCGAGATCTTGGATTATGACGATGTCGTCAAAAGCCTTGGCGGGCCGGAGCAGCTTTTGGTGGGAATTCTGCTTTCGCTGACGGGCGATGTGCAGGGCATGATGATGTTTCTGCTACAAAAGGATTTCGTAAAGATGCTGGTCGAAAACCTGATCGGAGAGCCTTTCGATGAAGAAAAAGGCCTCGACGAAATGAGCCTTTCCGCCATTCAGGAGGTCGGCAATATCATGGCGGCCTCTTACGTCAACGCCATCGCGTCAATGACAGGGCTGGACATCAATATTTCCGTGCCGAGCTTAAGCGTAGATATGGCGGGCGCGATTTTGAGTACGCCGGCGATCTACTATGCTAACATCAGCGATAAAATCATCTTCATTCAGGACGAATTCAACCAGACGAATAAAGAAAATGAAGTGACAAGCCACATTCTGTTGATTCCGGAAGTGGATTCCCTGCAAAAGATCATGGAATGCCTTGGCCTGGGAGAGAGTTTCACATGATAGAAGTTGGGATTTCGGATTTGCATGTGGCGGTTCAGGATGAGGTACTGGTTACACGCGCGCTCGGCTCCTGCGTGGGGGTGTGCTTGTATGACAGCGCCGTAAAAGTGGCCGGTCTGTCGCACATCATGCTGCCGGACAGCAAACCCTTTGCCCCCGTAGAGGGCCGCCAGCTTTATAAGTTTGCGGATACGGCCCTGCCGGCGCTGGTGGAAAAGATGGAAGAAAAGGGCGCTGTGCGCACCCGCATAAAAGCGAAGATCGCTGGCGGCGCGCAGATGTTCGCCTGTGCTGCCAACTCGTCGCTGGCCAGCATCGGCCAACGTAACATTTTGGCGGTGAAAATCACGCTGCTGCGGCTGCACATTCCGATTCTTGCGGAGGATACCGGAAAGGATTATGGCCGTACACAGATTTTTTCTGCGGCGGATGGCGTCATGCAGATCAAGTCCGTTATCAAAGGCGAATGGAAATATTAAATGTCGAAAGAAGCAAAAAAGCCCCGGCGGCACTTGAAATAAGTGCGTAGCCGGGGCTTTTGCTTTGCGGGTAGGTCAGATCGTGATGTCGAGCTTATGCGCCGAGGGGGCGGGCAGCTGCTGAAGCTGCTGCACCAAAAGCGCGCCCTGCTGCTCCTGCGTATCCTGCGCTTTCCGCGCCACGGCCACGCCGCAGGCCTGCTCAGTGGATTGCTGATGCATGGACATACTGAGAGAGGCAATATCGGTGATTTCCATTAGGAATCCTCCTTTCCTGCCGAGGACGGTTTTGTCCTTTTGCTGACAGAAAAAATAAGCTCATTGGGAATCGCATCCAGCGGAAGCTGGCGGCATACGGCGCCAAGTTTATACGCTTCCATCGGCATCCCATATACTACGCAGCTGGCTTTATCCTGCCCGATGGTATAGGCGCCGGCCTGCCGCATTTTCAAAAGGCCCTGTGCGCCGTCGGCGCCCATGCCCGTCAGCAAAACGCCGATAGCATCTTTGCCGGCGGTTTCGGCCACCGAATCAAACAGCACATCGACGGAGGGGCAATGCCCACTGACCTTTTCGCCGCGCTGGCTTTGGATATAATAGCCGTTTGTGTCGCGCCGAAGGCGCATGTGGAACTCGCCGGCCGCGATTAGGATTTGGCCCTGCACCACGCGGTCTCGATCCTGTGCTTCTTTTACGTGCATGTTGCAAAGCTTATCCAGACGCTCGGCGTACAGGCGCGTAAAGTTGGCCGGCATATGCTGGACGATCACGATGCCGGGCATCGTTGCGGGCAAATCCCGCACAACAGCTAAAATCGCTTCGGTGCCGCCTGTCGAAGCGCCGATTGCGATCACAAGGCGCTGATCGGGCGGAAATGCGGCTTTGCGCGCCAATTTTGCCGCCAGAGAAGAAGCCGCGAGGGCCGGCGAGGAGTGAACCCGGGCTTTGGCGGCGATGCGAATCTTTTCCCGCAAGTCGCCGACAAAACGGTCAAAGGCGTTCGGCTCGCCGGCCTCCGGCTTGCGTACAAACTCTACGGCCCCGGCGGCAAGCGCGTCCATCGTGCGGCTGCACATCGAGCTGACCACTACAACCGGGATTGGCAGGCGCGGCATCAGCTCTTTCAAAAAGTCGATGCCGTTTTCGCCGGGCATCTCGATGTCAAGCGTAATCACATCCGGCTTCAAAAGCTCCAGTTTCTCGGCGGCATCTGCCGCGCTGACGGCGCAGCCGATGACCTTGATGTCGCCATCACTGCCGAGAGAAAGCTGGAGCTTTGTTCGGAACAAAACAGAATCGTCCACAACAAGGACTTGAATCGGCATGAAATCCTCCTATCATTGAGTGAGCTTTTGGTAAATTGCCGGTTTAATATAGGTGTACTTCGTATGCTCACGGTTGATGGATTCGGAATGCCCGATAAAAAGATACCCTCCCTCGGCGGTAGCGTTGTAAAACTTTTCCACCAGCCGGGCGGTCGTCTGGGCATCGAAATAGATCATGACGTTACGACAAAAAATAATATCAAAAGGTTTCTTATATACAAAAGTGTTCATCAGGTTGAAAATGCGGAAAACCACTTCTTTGCGAATCTTTTCTGCCACCTGACAGTTGCCGTCGGCCAGCGCCTGAAAGTATTTCCGGCGCCATGCTTCCGGCAGCCCAATCAAGTTTTCGGCAGGGTAGATGCCTTCCTGTGCGGTTTTCAGCACCTTGGTGGAAATATCCGTCGCAAGGATAGTCGTATCCCATTGCGCTTTGCGCGGCCCGAAATATTCGTCCATCACCATTGCGATGTTGTAGGCTTCCTGCCCGGCCGAGCAGCCCGCGCTCCAAATACGGAGATCATTTTTTCGGCGCGGCTCCAGATAGGGCAGCGCCGTGCGCAGCAAAAACTCAAAGTGCTCGTTTTCGCGCCCAAAGAAAGAATGGTTTGTCGTGATGCGGTTCAAGAAGCGCTGCATTTCCTCGCCGGTTTTATCCGCAAACAGAAAGTTCATGTATTCGCTGAAGGTGGTGATGTTGTGGGCGCGCAGCTCACGCGCCAGCCGCCCTTCGATCAGCAGACGCTTACGGTGCAAATCAATGCCGTATTTGTTGTACACAAAGCGCGTGAGCGTGGAAAACTCGGCATCGGTCAGATGCACAATGCTTTCCGAAAGGGCCTCTGGAAGCTCCGCCTCTGGCAATACCATGTTCGATCGCCCCTTACATTTGAGACTGTTTCGATTTCGGATGTGCCAGCTTCAAATCTTCCGCAAACAGCACTTCGGCATCCAAAACTTGCAAAATTTCGCCTTTCCACTGCACAACGGCGCTCAGCTCCTTGCTGGAAGAGGGTGGGGCAGAGCGCTTTTTTTCTGGAATAAAAGATACCTCACGCACATTGTCCACGATCAGGCCCACATGAGTGTCGTGCATCTCCAAAATGATGATGCTGGTCATATCGTCATAGGCGCGCGCGGGCAGGCCAAGGCGCAGCCGCAAATCCACGACGGGCACAATCTTGCCGCGCAGGTTGATTACGCCCTTGACATAATCCGCCACCTTGGGCAGCGGCGTGACCTTTTGCATATTCAAAATTTCCAGCACGACCGTCAGCGGCAGGCCGTACAATGTTTTGTCGATATGAAACAGAAGAAATCGATCTTCCAGCTCGTCATGCTGAGCCTCGGCGGTAACAGCGTTTTCCATAGCTTTCATCCTCCTCTCGTTATTCCAGCAGGCTGTTGGCGTCCAAAATCAGGCTGATGCTGCCGTCGCCCAGAATGCTGGCGCCGGAAAGGCCCTGATCCTTGAGATTGAACTGATGCAAAAAGGAGGGGAACGGCTTTACGACAACCTGATATTCGCCCAGCAGCTCGTCGGCAAAAAGGCATGCCTTTTTGCCGTTGCTCTCAACCATAATCAAAATGCCGTCGGAAAGCTCGGTATGCTGCGGTTCCAGCCCAAAATGTTGGTACAGCCGAATTACCGGCATACATTCGCCGCGCAGCAAAATCATTTCGGTGCCGGCCGTATCGTAGGTGATCTGTTTTTGCGTCGCCAGCCGGAACGATTGCCGAATGGTATTGATCGGCAGGGTGAAAAGCGTATTGCCCACCGAAAGGTTCATACCGTCGACGATCGCCAACGTAAGCGGAATCTTGATGGTAAAGGTGGTGCCCTGCCCCTTTACGCTGTGAATTGATACCTTGCCGCCCACCGATTCGATGTTTTTACGCACGACATCCATGCCGACGCCACGGCCGGAAAATTCCGTTACCTGCGTGTTGGTTGAAAAGCCGGGCAGCATAATAAAGCCGAAAATCTCTTTTTCGGTGTAATCCTTTTCGGGCTTGGTCAAAAGGCCGCGCTCCTTGCCCTTGCGCATCAGCACGTCTTTGTCCAAGCCCGTGCCGTCGTCCGCCACGCGGATGATAACCTCGCCGCCGACGTTTTGCGCGCTCAGCGTCACCTTGCCGGTGCGGGGCTTGCCGGCGGCTTCGCGTTCATCCGGCATTTCGATCGCATGATCCATCGAGTTGCGGATCATGTGCATCAGCGGGTCGGCGATCGCATCGTTGATCGTCTTATCCACTTCTGTATCGTCGCCGATCATCACAAAGTCGGCCTCTTTGCCAAGCTTGCGGCTCATATCGCGTACGATGCGTTCCATCTTGCGGAAAGTGCCTGTCAGCGGCACCATGCGGATGGACATCACGACATCCTGCAATTCATCCACCAGCTTGCGCAAAGCGCGCGCGGATTTATTAAAGCTGTCAAGCTTTTGACCTTTCAGGTCAGGGTTGCGCACCACGGCGGATTCTGCGGTCACAAGCTCGCCGATGAGGTCTGTAAGCAAATCAAGCTTGCCCTGATTTACGCTGACAAGGCTTTGCTTTGCGGCGGGCTTAGCCGCGCCGGCGGCCGCCTGTGCGGCCGGGGCCGGGTGGGCTGCTGCGGCAGCAGTAGGAGCCGCCGTTTGGGCGGCGGGCTGTGCGGCCGGTGCGCCGCCCTCGCCGTCGATCACCTCATAGGATTTCAGGTTCAACGCGCTGTCCAGCGCCGCGGTAATCTCCTCTACTTTCCCAGCCGGCTTGCAGATCAGCCACAGGCCGTTTTGGATAATGGAAGGGGAGAGCGCCGCGTCATTTTCTGGGTGCTCGGGTACCGAGGTGATCTCGGTGCAGTAGGGCTGCAGCTGCGTCAGCAGCATAAAGGCCCGCATGTTTTCCATCTGGCAGCCATCTTCAAAAAAAACGTGGATGCGGTAGCTGCCGGGCGCGGCGTTGGGCACGCCGCCCGCCGCGCTGCCCGCAGCTGCGCCCGGCGCAGCGGGAGCAGGCTCGCCTTTCAGCTGGGCCACCAGCGCTTTCAGCTGGGCGATCATGGCCGAAGGGTCGGCGGCAGTATAGCTGTCGCCCTCCAGCTTTTCCATCTCCTGCTTCAGAAAATCGGAAGTTTTGAAAACAAGGTCAAAAAGCGCATCGAATACAAGCGCGAGCTTGTCAGGGTTTTCGCGCAGGATATAAAAAACGTCCTCTACCGAGTGGGCCAGATTGGAGATGGCATCGAAGCCCATCATTGCCGCAGAGCCCTTGATCGTGTGGGTAATGCGGAAGATGGTATTGATGTTGTCCTCACTGATGCTCTTGGCACGTTCTGAATCCAGCAGGATGTCGTCCAACTGCTCCAGCATGCTGTCTGTTTCATGGACGAAAGTTTCCAGCATTTCTTCCATCCCCGGATCGACAATAGCCATGTGTTCACCTTCCTCAAAGAATTAGAATACCTCTCTATCAGTTATCCTACCTTAGAAAGCAAAACACAAGGGAAAGAAACGATTTTTCCGAAAAAATCCGACAAAAAGGTGCCTTTTGTGTTTTTAGGGAAGATCCCGTCGGCAAAATGGGGAAAAAGACACAGAAAATACCGTAAAATGATTCCCTTTTTTCTTGATTTTTGCTAAACTAAAGAGAATAACAAGATTATGGGATTTTCTGTGCTGTGCCTGCACCGATGCGGCGGGGAGGGATAAGCTTGCCGGATATTTTGCGCGTGACAACGCCGATCATCAATAAAAGCCAGCAGGTGCATCCAAACGCTGCGCCGGATGCGGCATCCAGCTTTAATGTACAAAATACCTCGCAGGTTTCGCCGCTGCAGCAGCAAAGCAGCGCGAACAACAAAAATGCCGGCGTCTTGCAGGAAAAGGATACCCCGACGCTGTTGCTCAGCCTTTTGAAGGACCCCGATGTTGCCGTTACTTACTTGCAGAATATCAGCCTTCTGGAAGAAACGTTTCAGCTTTTGCCGGCCAATAACACGACCGTCACGGAGGAAATCGAGCAGATCTATCACATGCTGATGCTTTCGCCCGAGGAGATTGCGCCCGAGCTGGAGCGCCAGCAGGATCTTTCGACGACGTTCCGCGGCGAGTTGTTCGATTTTTTGCGCCAAGTAAGCGCCGAAAACCCGGATAACGGCTCGCTGCAAATTGCGCTGGCGCGCCAGCTGAAGGCTGCCAGCTGCCTGATCGACCGCCGGGATGTGCTGGATGCCGTATCCAACAACCTGACATATCTGAAAAGCGGCACTTTGCCCGGATCGGAGCTGGAAAGCCGCTTGGATACGCTGATTCGTGCGCTGCAAAGCCCCAATGCGGAGCGGAATTTCCCAATGCTGAAGGGTGAAGCACTTTCGCTGCTGAAAGAGATGGAAAGCAGCATCTCGTATACGCCCCAGCAGGAGAAAAACCTTTCGATTGCCATTTACAACCTTTCGCGCTATAACACGAGCCGCAGCTATTTCCGCGAGGCGATGACATGGCTGCGCAAATCGCTTTCGCCCGAGCAGCGGGCTACCTTTTCGCGGCTGGCGGAAAACTTTCTGCGTGAGCAGACAGGCCCGGAAAAAGCGCCCGAAACGCCGCAGTCCCGCGTGATGCAGGCCCTGACGCAGCTGATTCAAAAGCAGGCGGAGGCCGACCACCAAAGTGCCTCGGAAGCGGCCAAAACGGAAAAAATTTTGCACAGCCTGCTTTCTTCGCCGTGCAACTTTACGCCGCTTTTGCATTTTGTCGTGCCTGCCGAGCAGAACAACACGCATGCTTTTGCCGAGCTTTGGATCAACCCGCAAAGCGACGAAAAGGATATGCCGGAGGGTGCGGGCAAGGGCATCCATATCTTGCTGGTGGCGGATGTGGAGGGCACAGGCCGCTTTGAGGCAGAGTTCTTCGTATATGACAAAACGCTGGATTTTTCGCTTTTCTGCCCGCCCGGGCAGGAGGATAACTATCGCGCTGTTTTGCAGGCGGTGCCGAAGGCGCTGGCCGGCACAGAGTACCGCCTGGGCCAAACAAGGCTCGAACCGCTGGAGCGCGCACGTTCGCTGATGGATGCGTTCAAATCGCTGCCATACAAAAGGATGGGTGTTGATGTCAGAATCTGAAAATAAGGCCGTCGCGCTGAAATACAACGCCGGGCAGGATATGGCCCCCGTCGTGATTGCCTCGGGTTACGGGCACATCGCCGAAAAAATCATCGACATCGCCGAGTGCCGCGGCATCCCGGTTTACCGCGACGACAGCGCGGCTTCGCTTTTGTGCATGCTGGATGTCGGCAAAACGATTCCGCCGGAGCTGTATCAGGTGGTGGCCACGATCTACTGCCAGATCCTTGCGGTGGCTTCCCACAGCGGCAAGCAGCCGCCCGCGGAAACCCCTGCCGCGGCACAGCCTGCGGAAAACCCGTAAAGAAAAGCTGCGCCAAAAGCGAGAAAGGCAAAATGCCTGCCGCCAAAAGCGGGCAGGGTGGGCCTTTCGCCGGCGGGGGGTTCTGTTTTGTTCGTATGTTCCTGCGTTTTGCAGATTGGGAGGATAAGCAATGGATACCTATATTGTTCGCCAGCCAATTTTGGATCAAAAGATGCATGCCGCCGCCTATGAGCTGGTTTATCAGCAGGATTCGAGCGCCCTGTATAACCAGCAGGATGCCCGCGTGGCCGAGGCGCTGCTGTCGTTTTTTAACCAGATCGGCGATGGCAACGATCTTTTGGAGGGAAGAGACGCCTTCATCACCTTTACCCCGAATCTTCTTTTGCAAAATTCGCCCAGCGTCTTTGATCCGAAGCATGTCATCGTCCAGATTGAGGAGAGCGTCCTGATCCACCCCACGACGAAAGAGATGCTCAGCAACCTGAAAAAAGATGGCTTCCGCCTTGCGCTGGTCAGCTTTGATTTCAACCGCCGGTATCTGGATATTTTGCCCTGTGTCGACTATATGAAGGTCGATCTTTCGGGGCCGGATAAGGCGGATCTGAAAACCATCCTATCCATCGCGGCGGAGTTTGGCAAAAAGACGATCGCCTATAACGTCAACACGCCCGAGGCGCTGGCCACGGCGGCCGAGCTGGGCTTTGATTATGTGCAGGGCCTAAGCGTGGCCGATATGGTTTCGACCAAATCCTGCAAGATGGAGCATCTGCGCTCCAATCTGTTCCGCCTGATCGTGGCCATCACGCGCGAGGAACCGGATTTTGAGGAGATCACACAATATGTCTCGTTGGATGTCACGTTGACCTATTCCCTCATCAAGATGGTGAACTCGGCTTACTTCGCGCTGCCCAATCAGGTAAAAGATGTAAAGCAAGCGCTGGCGATTTTGGGCATCCGCCAGCTGCGCCAGTGGGTGTACCTTATCAGCTTCAGCACAGAGGACGGCCTTTCCAACGAGG
>JALCRP010000025.1 GCA_022652735.1 Faecalibacterium sp.
GCAAGCTCCAAAATGTCTCGTTCGACTTGCATGTGTTAGGCGCGCCGCCAGCGTTCGTCCTGAGCCAGGATCAAACTCTTTATAAATGGTATTTGAACCACACATAAAGTGAGTTTAAATCTCTAGTATCCTCAGAACGCAATACGCTTGCGTCTGTGAATTACTTTGTTTTGGAATTGTTTATAGTGTTTTCCAACACTCATAAGGTTCCTTACAAGCTTTCGATATTGTTCAATTTTCAAGGTCCTGCGCCGCTTCGCTTTCCGTGAGGCAGCTTATATAGAATATCACCCCGCTTGCCTTCTGTCAAGCAAAAAGTTGCAATTTCTTTTTGCTTTTTTCCTTTCTGCTCTCTTTGTCTCTTTTTCCGTTTGTCTAAAGCCAATACCAATTTTAAGGCATGTCTTTTGTTGGTTTTCACAAATTCTATGTTTGCACAATATATTGTGGTTTCATTTATTGATTCGCCATAAATGATGTGATAGAATATTTTCAGTTCCACTAAGCTGCTGAAGCATCGTCAGCTTAGTGGGGGCAGTCCGTTCTCTATCACATACATATATAGTGGCAATCAAGCAGAAGGAGCAGGTAAACATGAAAATCATCAAACGCAGCGGTGCGGAAGCCATCTTTGATATTACAAAGATCATTGCCGCTGTAACGAAGGCCAACCGTGTTGTGGCGGCGAATCATCAGCTGAGCCGCGAGCAGATCAATGCCATTGCGGCCAACGTCGAGGCCAAGTGCAAAAAGAGCAGCCATGCCGTGAGCGTAGAAGAGATTCAAGACCTCGTCGAGGACCAGATTATGGGGCAGGGCGCCTATGAGGTCGCGCGCAAATACATTACCTATCGTTATGTGCAAAACCTGAAGCGCCAGTCGAACACGACCGACGAGCGCATCCTTGCTTTGATTGAATGTAATAATGAAGAGGTCAAGCAAGAAAACGCGAACAAGAACCCTGCCGTGAACAGCGTCCAGCGCGATTACATGGCCGGCGAGGTCTCGAAGGATCTGACAGCCCGCCTGCTGCTGCCGGCCGAAATCGTCAAGGCACACAACGAAGGCATCATCCATTTCCACGATGCAGATTACTATGCCCAGCACATGCACAACTGCGATTTGGTCAACCTCGAAGATATGCTGCAAAACGGCACCGTGATTTCCGGTACTTACATTGAAAAGCCGCACAGCTTTTCGACGGCCTGCAATATTGCCACGCAAATCATTGCACAGGTTGCCTCGAACCAGTACGGCGGCCAGAGCATCAGCCTGACGCATCTGGCGCCGTTTGTGGATGTCTCCCGCAAAAAGATCGCCGCCGATGTCGAGCGCGAATTTGAGGGGCTGGATGTGCCCGCCGCGCGCAAGGCCGATGTTGTCGACCGCCGCCTGCGGCAGGAGATCAACCGCGGCGTCCAGACGATCCAGTATCAGGTTGTCACGCTGATGACGACGAACGGCCAAGCGCCTTTCATCACGATTTTCATGTATCTGAACGAAGCCCGCAACGAGCAGGAGAAAAAGGATCTCGCCATCATCATCGAGGAGACGATCCGCCAGCGCTATCAGGGCGTCAAAAACGAGCAGGGCGTATGGATTACGCCCGCCTTCCCGAAGCTGATCTACGTATTGGAAGAAGACAACATCCGCCCCGGCACACCTTATTATTATCTGACCGAGCTTTCCGCCAAGTGCACGGCCAAGCGCATGGTGCCGGATTATATCAGCGAGAAAAAGATGCTCGAGCTGAAGGTTGATAAAAACGGGGAGGGGCATTGCTACACCTGCATGGGCTGCCGCAGCTTCCTTACGCCGTATGTCGACGAAAACGGAAAGCCGAAGTATTATGGCCGCTTCAATCAGGGTGTCGTCACAATCAACCTGCCGGATGTGGCCCTTTCCTCGGGCGGCGATTTTGAAAAGTTCTGGCAGATTTTTGATGCCCGGCTTGAGCTTTGCCATCGCGGCCTGCAATGCCGCCATAACCGCCTGATGGGCACCCCGAGCGACGCCGCGCCGATTTTGTGGCAGTACGGCGCGCTGGCGCGCCTGAAAAAAGGCGAAAAAATCGACAAGCTGCTGTTCGGCGGCTATTCCACAATCAGCCTCGGCTACGCCGGCTTGTACGAATGTGTAAAGTACATGACGGGCAAGAGCCATACCGACCCCGCCGCTAAGCCGTTCGCTTTGCAGGTAATGCAGCGCATGAACGACAAATGCAAGGAGTGGAAAGCGGCCGAAAACATGGATTATTCCCTGTACGGCACCCCGCTGGAATCCACCACCTATAAATTTGCCAAGTGCCTGCAAAAGCGTTTCGGCATTATCCCCGGCATTACCGATAAAAACTATATCACCAACAGCTATCACGTCCATGTAGCCGAGCAGATCGACGCCTTTACCAAGCTGAAATTCGAGAGCGAGTTTCAGCAGCTTTCGCCGGGCGGCGCCATCAGCTATGTGGAAGTGCCCAACATGCAGGACAATCTTGAAGCAGTCGTCAGCGTGTTGCAGTTTATCTACGACAATATCATGTATGCCGAGCTGAACACGAAATCGGATTACTGCCAGTGCTGCGGCTATGACGGCGAGATCAAGATCGTTGAGGACGACGGCAAGCTGGTTTGGGAGTGCCCGAAATGCGGCAACCGCGATCAGTCGAAGCTGAACGTTGCGCGCCGCACCTGCGGCTATATCGGCACCCAGTTTTGGAATCAGGGCCGCACACAGGAAATCAAGGATCGTGTGCTGCATCTGTAAGCAGTTTTACCGTGCAGGCCACGCCCCCGCCGGGGGCGTGGCCTGCCTTTTGAGGGAGGCTTTTTCAAAATGAAAAAGTGGTTTGTTGCGATCATTTGTGTAGCCGTCGTGGCGGCGGGCGGGCTGTACTTGGCCAGCCGCAGCGGGCAGGGCGCGCCTTCTTCCGTGGCGGCAAGCAGCGGCGCAGCTTCGGTTTCGTCCGCGCCGGCGTCTGCGGTTTCTTCTGTCGCCGCTTCTTCACAGGCCGTCGTGCCTTTCTCCGATGCGCTGAATGCCTGCCTCGGCTGGGGCGGCGACGCGGGCAGCAGCCTGAAAAGCATGATCGCCGCCTGCAGTGTGCTGGATTGGGCCGAGGACACAAACGCCGCCTCGGCTTCCGGCTTGCAGGATGAGGCCGCCGCATGGCTCACCTCTTTAAGCGCCGATGACGCCTCGCTTTTCGCCGATAACTGGTACAGTGTCAGCGCCAACGGCGACGCGCTGGCGGCCGACCCTGCCTCGGTAGCTGACCTGCTGGAAGCCGCCGGCAACCCGAACCGTCACAAGAGCTATACCGCCGCCAACTGGCAGGCTGTAAAGGATGCCGTCAACGCCGCGCTAAAGGCGCAGGGCCTTGCGGCCGCCGAATAACCGTTCCGGATTTTTGCGGCCGGGCACAGCCCGGCCGCTCTTTTTTGAGGAGTAACAAGCATGCATTACGCAACCATAAAAACCTGTGACATCGCCAATGGCCCCGGGGTACGCACAAGCCTGTTCGTCTCCGGCTGCACCCACCACTGCAAGAACTGTTTCAATGAGGTGGCGTGGGATTTTTCGTATGGCGAACCTTTTACCAAGGAGATTCGCAATAAAATTTTCGAGCTGAGCGCGGCCGATTACGTAACCGGGCTTTCGCTGCTGGGCGGCGAGCCGATGGAGCCGGAAAATCAGCGGGAGCTTGTGCCGTTTGTGCGCAACTTCCGCGCGCTGTATCCCAACAAAACCGTGTGGTGCTATTCCGGCTATACCTGGGAGCAGCTTACCGGCGCCGAAGCCTGCCGCTGCCGGTGCGAGAGCACAGATGCATTTCTTAGCCTGCTGGATGTGCTGGTGGACGGCGAATTTGTACAGGACAAATACGATATTTCTCTGCGCTTTCGCGGCAGCAGCAACCAGCGCATCCTCAATGTGCCCCGCAGCCTTGCCGCCGGCCAGCCTGTTTTGTGGCAGGACAAAGCTTTATTTTCGAGCCACAGTATGTGAAAAAACAGGGGCGTTGTCGCGTCTGGGCGAAAAATGTGATATACTATATAGCGTATGTAAGTTCTGCGCCCGGCGCTGCCGGAGTATTCCTGTACGGAAAGGATACCAGCCTGTATGGAAAAGCTTATCACCTTTACTGTCCCCTGCTATAACTCCGCCGCCTATATGCGGCACTGTATCGAAACCCTGCTGACGGCCGGCGAGCGCGCCGAGATCATCCTTGTGGACGACGGTTCCGTCAAAGACGACACCCCAGCTATCTGCGACGAATACGCCGCTCAGTACCCTACCATCGTGCGCGCCATTCATCAGGAGAACGGCGGCCACGGCGAGGGCGTCAATCAGGGCATCCGCAATGCGGCCGGCCGCTACTTTAAGGTTGTTGACAGCGACGACTGGCTTGATACGGATGCGCTGGGCACCGTGCTCGATCAGCTTGAGGCGCTGGACGCCCAAGGCGCCGCGCTCGATTTGATGATCTGCAACTATGTCTACGAGCATGTAGAGGATAACACGCGCCATACCGTGCGCTACACAAACGTTTTTCCGCAGCGGCGGGTGTTCCATTGGGGCCAGATGCGCGCGTTTCGCCCCGACCAAAATTTGCTGATGCACTCCGTCATTTACCGCACCGAGGTGCTACGCAGCTGCGGCATTGAGCTGCCGAAGCACACCTTCTATGTGGATAACATCTTTGTGTATCAGCCGCTGCCCTATGTAAAGAACATCTATTATATGGATCTTGACCTTTACCGTTACTTTATCGGCCGCGCCGACCAAAGCGTAAATGAAAGTGTCATGGTGAAGCGTGTCGATCAGCAGCTGCGCGTTACGCGCTATATGATCGACTGCCAAAACCTGAATGCGCTGCCGCCCGAGCAGCACAAGCTGCACAAATATATGCTGCACTATCTCGCTATGATGATGGCGATCAGCAGCGTTTTTCTGACGATTGACGGCAGCGAAGAAGCGATGGTAAAGAAATACACGATCTGGAAGTATCTCTATAACCACACCGACCGCAGCGTTTACCGCCACATTCGTTATTTAAGCGTCGGCGGCCTAATGAATCTGAAGGGCCGCGTCGGCAACAAGATCAGCCTCGGCGGCTATCGCTTAGCGCAAAAGGTTGTCAAATTCAATTAACCTCCGCAAAAGATGCAGCCTCGCCGATGCCGCTGCAAGATTTTTTAAACAGAAAAGCCGCCCCGCACTGCCTTTCAAGGCCGATGCGAGGCGGTTTGTTTTATTTTTATGCCTATGGGCGGCCTTTTGCGGCCGCCCTTTTCGCGGTTTTATGCTACGTGCCGGCAAGGCTCAATGCTTGTCAGCGTTATTTGGTTTTTGCTTTTCCTGATTATGGCGCAGCAGGCGGTCGGTAACAATATCCACCTGATTCGAGGCTTCATAATTATCGACCAGCTGGCTCGACTGCAAGCCCTCGTAGGCGCCTTCGCCCTTAAATGCCGCTTTCAGCAGAATCGGCGTAAACACCGCGCAGCAGATTACGAGAATGATGATCGGACCAAAATATTCGCTTTCCACCATGTTCATCGCCATGCCTTTATTTGCCACGATCAGCGCAACCTCGCCGCGGCATGCCATGCCAAAGCCGGTTTGTAGGCACTGGCGGTTGGAAAAGCCGCACAGCTTTGCGCCCAGCCCACAGCCGATCAGCTTTGAAAGGATGCCGACTGCTACCAGCAGTACGGTAAACAGCAAGAATGTGGCGTTCATTTTCGGCAGCGTCACCTTTAAGCCGATATTTGCGAAAAAGATCGGCGTCAGCAGCAGATAGGAAAGCGGCGAGAATTTGCCGGAAATATACTGGCCTTTCGGCGTCATGGCGACGATCATGCCGGCCGAAAACGCGCCGATGATGTCTGCCACGCCGAACAGAGATTCGGCCGCCCACGCCATAAACAGGCACAGCGCAAAGGCCGCGATCGGGAAGCGATGCAGGTTTTGATCTTTTACGCGCCGATCATACCACACCATAAAGCGGTAAAACAGCACCCCGACGATGCCGACAAAGACAAAGAACAGCACGATCTTAAGCAGCACCAGCGCGATGTTGACGGTTGCGCCGGCCAAGCTTGTCACGATCGTCAGGCAGATCAGGCCGAGAATATCATCAATCAGCGCCGCGGCCAAAATCGTATTACCGACCTTTGTCGAAAGCTTGCCAAGCTCCTTTAGCGTTTCCACCGTAATCGAAACGGATGTCGCCGTTAAAACAGTGCCCATAAACACGGCCGAAAGGATATTTCCGCCCGGGTTAAAGATACGCATCAGCAGTGTCCCCATGCCAAGCGGCACCAGTACGCCGATCAGCGCGACCAAGAAGCCCGCTTTGCCGGAAGATTTCAGGTCGTTGATGCTGGTGCCCATGCCAGCGCTGAACATAATCACAATCACGCCCAGCTCGGCCAGTTGGTTCAAAAGGTCGGACGGCTGGAGGCAAACCTGCATCCCGAACAGCGCCTGCGTAAGGCTGCCCAGCACACCCGGCCCCAAAATCAGGCCCGCCAGCAGCGCGCCGACCACCTGTGGCATTTGCATTTTCCCTGTAGCGAGACTGAACAGCTTTGTCGAAACCAAAATTAGGCAAAGCGTCAGCAAGTAATTGTATGTCAAGAATAAGCCACCTTTTTTCTTTTTTGTGTTTTCGCGCGGCTTCTATATTACATCATTTCGAGGGCAAAATGCAAATTTCGCCCTTGCATGCGCCGCCCGGCAAGGCCCGCAGAGGCGCAAAAAAGCGCCGCCCAAACGGGCAGCGCTTTGTTTTGCTTATTTCAAAAGGATTTTTCCTTTCTCGGCATCCACGGTCAGGCTGTTGCCTGCGGCCGCCGCGCCGGAAATCACCTTTTCGGCGATCGGGTCTTCAACCTGCTTGCGGATTACGCGGCGCAGATCGCGCGCGCCAAACTTGCCATCCTCGCTGCTTTGCACCAGCGCCGCCAGCGCCGCGGGCGTATAGGTAAACGTGATGCCTTTTTGCTCCATGCCGGGGCGGTATTCTTCCAGCATCAGCGCGGCAATCTTTTGCAGATCTTCTGCGCCCAGCGGGTTAAAGGCGATTACTTCATCAACACGGCCCAGAAACTCCGGCCGCAAGAACTCGCTCAACGCCTTCATTGCCTTTTCCTTTGAGGCCTGCGCCGCGGTTTTGTTGAAGCCGAGGCTGCCGTTACCCTGCTCAGAAGAGCCGGCATTCGAGGTCATGCAAATGACGGTATTCGAGAAATCCACCGTGCGGCCCTGCGCATCGTTGATTTTGCCTTCATCGAGAATTTGCAGCAGGATGTTCATCACATCGGGGTGCGCCTTTTCGATTTCGTCGAACAAAACCACACTGTAGGGGCGGCGGCGCACTTTCTCGGTCAGCTGGCCGGCCTCATCATAGCCCACATAGCCCGGGGGCGAGCCGATCATGCGCGAGACGGCAAACTTTTCCATATATTCGCTCATGTCCAAGCGAATCAATGGGTCCGGCCCATCAAACAGCTCGCCCGCAAGCTGTTTTACCAGCTCGGTTTTGCCTACGCCCGTCGGGCCGACGAAAATGAAGCTTGCCGGGCGGCGGCGGCCGGAAAGATCGGCGCGGCTGCGCTTGATGGCCTGCGCCACCAGATGCACGGCGGCGTCCTGCCCGATGATCTTCTTTTTCAAATCATCCTCAAGGCCGATCAGCTTCGTAAACTCGCTTTCGCGAATCTTTACGGCAGGGATTCCTGTCCAAAGCTCAATCACCTTGGCGACATCTTCCATCGAAACGGAAATGTCCTGTACGGCGGCCTCCTGCGCGGGCAGCTCCTTTTCAAGCTGTGCCAGCTTGGTTTTTACTTCGGCCACATGCTCATAATCGATCGGCTGATCGGTTGGGACGGCGGCCAGCCCGGCTTCCTCCTCTTTCAAGGCGTCGTGGCTGGTTTTTGCTTCCAGATATTCGCTGATGACAGGATGCGCCAGATTGCAGCAGGCGCAGGCTTCATCCAAAAGGTCAATCGCCTTATCGGGCAAAAAGCGGTCGGTAATATAGCGCTCGGCCAGCGAAACCGCCGCTGTCACAATTTCGGGCGGCACTTTGACATGGTGGTACGCCTCGTAGTACTTTTTGATGCCGTTGATAACGGCGATCGTATCCGAAACGCTCGGCTCCTCGACGCGCACAGGCTGAAAACGGCGCTCAAGTGCCTGATCTTTTTCGATATACTTGCGGTATTCAGAAAAGGTCGTCGCGCCGATCACCTGAATTTCCCCGCGGGAAAGTGCAGGCTTCAGGATATTGCCGGCGTTCATCGCGCCTTCGCTTTCGCCCGCGGCCGTGATCGTATGGATTTCGTCGATAAACAAAATCACATTGCCCGCGGCCTTCACTTCGCTGATAAGGCCCTTGACGCGCTGCTCAAACTGGCCACGGAACTGTGTGCCGGCCACAAGGGCCGTCAAATCGAGCAGATAGATCTCCTTGTGCTTCAGGCAGGCGGGTACGTTGCCGGCAGCGATACGCTCGGCAATGCCTTCGGCAATAGCTGTTTTGCCTACGCCGGCCTCGCCGATGAGGCAGGGATTATTTTTTTGGCGGCGCGACAAAATCTGGACTGTGCGGTAAATTTCGCGGTCGCGCCCGATGATCGCATCAAGCTTGCCGTCACGCGCCTTTTGGGTTAGGTTTTCGCAGTAGGTATCGAGATACTTGCGGCGCGGCGGCTTTTTGTTTTTGCCGCCGTCGTGCTCATCGTCCTTTTTCTTTTCTGCGCGGTGCGCGCCGAACCCGAACGGAAACGTTGCATTTCCGCCGGGGATGAAGCCATCGGCCTCGGGCGCGTCGCTTTCCTCGGCGTTGTCTGCGTCCGTTTCCTTTTCCGTTTCGTCATCGCCGGCGCCGGGGTTCATATTCATCAGCATCGAAAACGGCGAGGTACCGTCTCCCATTTCTTCCATCATGCTGTCCATACGGTCTTCCATCGTTTCGAGATCCTGATCCGACATACCAAACTGCTTCATCAGGTCGTCAACCGGCTTAATGTGCAGCTCTCGGGCGCAGTGCAGGCAATAGCCCTCCTGCTTGGTCTGGCCGTTCTCCACGCGTTGGATAAAGATCACCGCCTGACGTTTATTGCAGCGGACACAAAGCATAGAGTTCTCCTTTCGCAAACGCCCTTTTACATAAAGGGATTGATTGCATTGAACGCTTTATAGAAAAAGCTCGTTTCGAGGGCCGCCTCGTTCAAATAAGGCAGGCCCCCGCCCGTGATAACCATAATGGCCCACAGGGCGCATAAAATCAAAAACAAATCGACGCAGCCCGCCACAAGCCCGACGCAAAAGCCCAGCCAGCGGTTTACGCCGCCCACAACCGGGATTTTGTTCACATTCGTCAGCGCAGTAACAAGCAGGCTTACCAGCATGCGAAAAACCGCAAATGCCACGAAAAACAGCACAATCGCGATCACCGGCGTAAACAAAGGCTCGATCACCTGTGTCACAACTGTCTCAGCAATCGTGGCGGCGTTGGACGAAAGGGCACCGTCGACGGTGCCCTGCACCGATTCTACCACAGAATCCACAAATTGCTGCGGCAAAAATCCGGCATATTTTTGGACGATCTCGGCAACGTTTACCGCGCCGCCGTCGGTAATTGTGCCGCTGATGCGGCTGACAAAGCCCTGCGCCAAGAAGTTTTCAAAGATCACGGGCGAGGCCCAATCTGCCAAAAACTTTGCGCCGATCAGGCTCGCCAATGTGCCAAAGCACTGCATCAGCGTCGCCACAAGGCCTTTTTTCGCATAGAGCAGCGCTAAAATCAGCAAAGCGGCTATGCAGAGCATATCAAAGATAAATGACGGATTCGTGAACACTGTGGATACTTCCATGATTTTCTCCTTTTTGGCAAAATCGGCCGCTTTGGGCCGTTTTCAGCTTTCAGCCGGGGCCTCGCAGGTTTGCACGGCACCATCCTGAAATACGAGAAGGTTCTTTTTTTCCAACAGGGCTTGCGGGCTTGTGCCGTACTCCTGCTTCCATTGATATTCGCCGGTGAGGGCATCGCATTCCACTGCCGTCTCGGTTAAAATGTAAACCGCCGTTTTCGTCAAAGTAATCCCGGTTGCCGCGGGCGTTTGGGCCGTGGCAAGCTCGGCAAGCTTTTTATCCAGCACGGCAAGGCTGCCGCTGCTTCCGTTAGAAAGCAGGATGGCCGTATCATCGCCGCAAAAGCTCCATCCCGTAATCGTATGGCCGCCATAATCATAGCGGCTTTTTTCCGTGCCGTCCACCGCCGAATATACGGCCGCGTGGTCGTCATAGATCACCAGCAAGTTTCCGTCAGAAAGCCACGCAATATCCAGCGGGACGCTGGCCGTGGCCGTCGCCAACAGCGTTTCGGTATCCTTGCGCGTATCCAGCAGATAAAGGTTCGAGGACGCCTGCCCATCCACGGCCAGCAGCGTAGCCGCCGCCAGCTTTTTGCCGTCCGGCGAAAATGCCATGCGCAGCGGGGTGCCCTCTGTATCCGTCATATTCCAAGCAAGCAGCTCTTCCATCGAGCTTGTGCAAATTTGAAGCTTTGCCAGATAGCGCGTATCCTCTGTTACAACGGCAAAGGTGCCGTTTGCGGCCATCGCGCTTAAGAGGATGCTGTTGTCGTAATTTTTGGTAAATACGGTTTTGGTACGGCTTTCGATGCGCAGCTCCGTGCCACCGCGATTATATAAGATAAACCGTGTCGTGCCCGCCGCAATGGCGGGGCGCGCATAGCCCGGCTGCAGGCTGCGCAGGCGTGTGCCCGCATCCG
The DNA here is from genome assembly GCA_022652735.1 of Faecalibacterium sp. Taxonomy (GTDB): domain Bacteria; phylum Bacillota; class Clostridia; order Oscillospirales; family Ruminococcaceae; genus Faecalibacterium. The sequence goes on from JALCRP010000025.1 coordinate 10,808, forward strand.
TATATACAAGGCATCCTTCTGTGCCAAGCGCCACATAGCCGCCCGTCAGCGGCGCCACCTGATAGAGCTCGGTCAGGCCCGTTTGCGCCGGGTAGCCATCCTGCCGCATCGTCGAAAGGCGCACGTTGTCCACCAAATCGCCGGCCGCCGAAAGTGAGGCGCCAAACAGGCCCGTTACCCACGCCAAAATTGCCGCCAGCACCACGACGACGCCGACAAAGCGCCGTATCTTGCGCAGGCGTTTGCGGCGCCGCAGCTCATCGAGAACCGATACGCCGCCGCTTGCGGGCGCCGTGCTATCCTGCGCGGCGCGCCCTGCCGTGTGATCCTCCGTCATACTGTTTTCCCTCTCTCATCCTCTGCTTGCCCTAGGGCATCGGCGCCATACGCCACATGCTCCAGCGTCAGGCCCTTGGCGGGCATCGTCGGGCCGGCTCGGCGCCGGTCTCGGCTTTTTAGGATAGCCAAAACCTCCTCCGGCGCAAGGCGGCCGAGGCCGGCCTGCACAAGCGTCCCCGCCAAAATCCGTACCATATTGTAAAGGTAGCCGTCTGCCGTGACAGTAATCGTCACGATGTCGCCCGCGCGCATGGCGCGGCAGGCGGTAACGGTGCGCACGGTATCGCCGTGCGCGGCGGCGGCGCTGCCCGCGGCGCAAAACGCCAGAAAATCATGGGTGCCGACGCAGTACGCGGCCGCGGCATTCATGGCTTCGACATCCAGCGCCTGCGGCACCCGCACGGTATAGCGCGCATCGAACGGCAGATCAATCGCGGTATTGCGGATGCGGTAGCAATAGGTTTTGGCGTGGGCCGCATACCGTGCGTGAAATGCCTCGGGCACGGCCTGCGCCGAAAGCGCACGGATACTTTCGGGCAAATTCTGGTTCAGCGCAAGCGGCAGCTTTGCCATCGGGATGGCCGTATCGGCGTGAAAGTTCAGCGCAAAATCGCGCGCATGCACCCCCGCATCGGTGCGGCTGCATCCCTTGATGTCCGGCCGGCTGCCCAGCACGGCTTCGATCGCGTTTTGTATTGCCTCGGCGACGGAAGCACCGTTTTTCTGCACCTGAAAGCCGCAAAAATCCGTGCCGTCAAAGGCAAGGCGCACCAAAATATTCATCACAGAGCGCCCCCTTCCGCCGTTTTCGCGTTAAAAGCCCGGCACCCAAAGCCGCGTAACGTAAATAACCGCAAAACACAATACCAAAAAAGCGGTATCTACGGCGTCGGCCTTGGTAAAGGTTAGCACCTTTAAGCGGGTTCGGCCCTCGCCGCCGTGATAGCAGCGGCATTCCATCGCCATCGCCAGTTCGTCGGCGCGGCGGAAAGCCGAGATAAACAGCGGGATCAGCACAGGCACCAGCGCCTGTACCCTGTCTTTCAAGGTGCCGGTATCCAGCATCGCGCCGCGCGCTTTCTGCGCGGCCATAATCTTATCTGTCTCCTCGATCAGCGTCGGGATAAACCGCAGCGCGATCGTCATCATCATCGCCAGCTCGTGCACAGGCAGATGCAGCTTCGCAAACGGCTTCAAAAGCTGCTCGATGGCGTCCGTTAGCACGATCGGGCTGGTAGTATAGGTCAAAAGGCTTGTACCCACGATCAGCGCCACCACGCGCGTCGCCATCAAAATAGCATAGCGTACACCCTCGGCGTAGATCGTGATGATCCAGAACTGCACAAGCGGCTTGCCCTCGCCCGTGATGAAGAACAGGTTCAGCACACAGGTAAACAAAATGATCGGCAGAATCGGCTTTAAGCTGCGCGTCACCATGCGGAACGGAATTTTCGCCATCCCGTACAAAAACGCCAGCAGCCCGAGGCTCAGCGCGATGCCAAGCGGGTTCGCCGCCAAAAACAGCAGCACGATAAACACGATCGTCATCACAATTTTGGCGCGCGGATCATACCGATGGACGCGGCTGTTGCCGGGGAAGTGCTGGCCGATGGTAATATCTCGCAGCATCAGCATGCACCCCCTTTGCCGGGCGCAGGGCTTGCTTTTGCATCGCCCGCATCATGCCGGGCCTTGGCGGCCAAGATAGTTTTAACGGCATACGGAATTGTGTATACGTCCGTGTCGATGTCGAGGCCCATCTCTTTCAGACGCAGAAAAACCTTTGTTACCTGCGGCACAGAAAGCCCCAGCGCCAGAAGCTCCGGCGCGCGGGCAAACACATTTTCTACGGTATCGTACATGGCGATCTTGCGCTGATCCATCACCAGCACACGGTCGGCATAGGTGGCGATGTCTTCCATGCTGTGGCTGACAAGCAGCACAGTCGTCCCCGTCTTTTTATGGTAGGCTTTTACCTGCGAAAGAATCTGCTCGCGGCCTTCCGGGTCAAGCCCGGCGGCAGGCTCGTCCAGCACCAGTACGCGCGGCTCCATCGCAATCACGCCCGCAACAGCCACGCGGCGCTTTTGCCCGCCCGAAAGCTCAAACGGGCTGCGCGCCAAAAGCGCTTTGTCGAGGCCGACGAAATCTGCGGCCTCCGCCACGCGGCGGGCAACTTCTTGTTCTGAAAGGCCCATGTTTTTCGGGCCAAACGCAATATCTTTATAGCAAGTTTCTTCAAACAGCTGGTATTCGGGATACTGGAACACCAGCCCTACCTGAAAACGCACCTCCCGGATTTTCGCCGGGTCGGCCCAAATGTCGCGGCCGTCAACATATACTTTGCCCTTGGTGGGGCGGTTCAGGCCGTTCAGGTGTGCAATCAGGGTGGATTTGCCGCTGCCCGTCGAGCCAATGATGCCCACAAAATCGCCCTCGGCGACGGAAAAACTCACATCGTCGAGCGCAACCGTCGCGTCCGGCATGCCCTCATTATAAATATAGCTCAAATGTTCGATGCGGATCATGTCGCTCATACGGCCGTGCCCCCTTTCGTCAGCAGGGCGTACAGGGCCTCGGCACAGGCTTCGGTGTCGATAATGCCCGCCGGCATCGGGATGCCCGCCTTTACCAGTTCGTCGCGCAGCTCGGCGGCCTGCGGCACATCCAGATGCAGCGCATGCAGGCGCTCGGTTTGGCTAAACACCTCTTTGGGTGTGCCCTCCAGCGCAATTTTGCCCTTGCTCATCACGATCACACGGTCGGCCTCGGCGGCCTCCTCCATATAGTGCGTGATCGCCGCCACGGTGATGCCGTACTCGCGGTTCAAAATGCGGATGGTCTTCATGACCTTTTCGCGGCCGCGCGGGTCCAGCATAGCGGTCGCCTCATCCAGCACAAGGCAATCCGGCTTCATGGCGATTACGCCCGCAATAGCGACGCGCTGTTTTTGCCCGCCCGAAAGCTTATGCGGCGCTTTTTCGCGGTATTTATAAATGCCGGCCATCTGCATGGCTTCGTCGATGCGGGTGCGAATTTCTTTCGGCGGTACGCCAAGGTTTTCGAGGGCAAATGCCACATCTTCTTCCACGACGGTCGCCACGATCTGGTTATCAGGGTTCTGGAATACCATACCCACCTTTTGGCGGATGTCATACAAGTGGCTTTCGTCGGCGGTATCCATGCCTTCCACCGTCACCGTGCCGGATTCCGGCAGCAGAATGGCATTAAAGTGCTTGGCCAGCGTCGATTTGCCGCAGCCGTTTGCGCCCAGCACAGCCACAAACTCGCCCTTTTCCACCTGCACCGAAACATCGTCGAGCGCATAGGCGGGCTGGTCGGGATCATAGCGAAATTTAAGATGGGTTGCGGATAACATTTGCATTGATTTTACGCTTTCCGGTGGCGCGCCCGCCCAAAGCGGGCTGTGCCCCTTTCTGAGTTAAGGTTGCAGACAGTTTATTTTAGCAGACAGTTGTGAACATTTTCTGTCGCCGCGGCAACAATTTTTGCAAAAATGCAACGCTGCCCCGCCGCTTTATTCTTCCCAAAGGGCTGTCGCGCCGCAGGGCACAACGCCGCCTGTCGCGGTAACGGGCAGGCCGATCTCATCGCAGGAGGTTGCCCCGCCAAATTTAGGCTGCACCGTGGTTTTCAGGATATACTCCATCACCGCGGGCGAAAGGCCCGTAGTATAGCTGTTGACGGCAAAAAACAGAGGTTGCTCCGTCAGCACACCGGCGCACAGCGAAATGAGATCGTAGATATTGTCTTCGAGCTTCCACACCTCGCCGCCCGGCCCGCGGCCGTAGCTGGGCGGATCCATAATTACGCCGTCATACAGGCTACCGCGGCGGATCTCGCGCGCTACAAATTTGGCGCAGTCGTCCACGATCCAGCGAATTGGTGCGGCAGAAAGGCCGCTGGCGGCGGCGTTGTCGCGCGCCCACTGCACAATGCCCTTTGAGGCGTCGACATGGCACACCGAGGCCCCGGCCGCCGCGCAGGCCAGCGTGGCCCCGCCCGTGTAGCCAAACAGGTTTAATACCCGTATCGGCCGGTTTGCGGCGCGGATCTTTGCGGCATACCATGCCCAGTTCACCGCCTGCTCAGGGAAAACGCCCGTATGCTTAAAGCCCGTCGGGCTGACGATCAAGCGCAGCGTGTTCTGGCCGTCGTCGCAGGCAATTTTCCATTTTTCAGGCAGCGGGCGGCGATATTCCCATTCGCCGCCGCCCTGATTTGAGCGGTGATAGACGGCGTCGGCCTTTTGCCATAAAGGCGAATGCTCGCCGCTTTTCCACACCACCTGCGGGTCGGGCCGAATCAGCAGGGCTTTGCCCCATCGCTCGAGCCGGTTGCCGCCGGTAGCGTCGATCAGTTCATAATCATTCCAGTTACTTGCAGGGCGCATGAAAGCTCCTCTTTTCGTTTTCGTTGCAAAAGGCGCGCGGCGCAGAAAGGCCGCCTTTACAGCAGGGATTGCTGGCCGTTATCCTCGGGCGTCTCGCCGCGCGTGTCCTGCGGCAGCGCAAGGCCAAGGTGCTGATAGGCAAGCCGCGTGGCACAGCGGCCCCGCGGTGTGCGCGTTAAAAAGCCCATCTGCATCAAGTACGGCTCGCACAAATCTTCGAGCGTAACGGCCTCTTCGCCAAGGGCGGCCGCCAGCGTTTCAAGGCCCACCGGGCCGCCGTTATACATTTCAATGATCGCGCGCAGCAGGCTGCGATCCAGCGCATCAAGGCCCAGCGCATCGACGTCCATACGTTTCAGCGCAAGCAGCGCGGTATCCTGATCGATCACGCCGTCGCTCAATACGGTGGCAAAATCCCGTACACGTTTAAGCAGACGGTTTGCCACGCGCGGTGTACCGCGGCTGCATTTTGCCAGCTCGGCGGCGCCTTCCGGCGTAAGGGGCTGCTCCAAGATGCCCGCGCTGCGCGTAATGATCTTCGCCAGCTCGTCAGGGCTGTAAAGCTCGAGCTTCAGCAATACGCCAAAGCGATCGCGCAGCGGGCCTGTCAGCTGGCCGGCGCGCGTCGTGGCGCCGATCAGCGTAAAACGCGGCAGATTGATGCGGATGCTCTGGGCGCTGGGGCCTTTGCCGATCATAATATCCAGCGCATAATCTTCCAGCGCCGGATACAGCACTTCTTCTACTTGGCGCGAAAGGCGGTGAATCTCATCAATAAAAAGGACATCGCCCTCCTGCAAGTTTGTCAGCAGCGCGGCGAGATCGCCCGGCTTTTCGATGGCGGGGCCGCTTGTGATGCGGATCTGCACCCCCATCTCGTTTGCCACAATGCCGGCGAGCGTCGTTTTGCCGAGGCCCGGCGGGCCGTACAGCAAAATGTGATCCATCGGCTCGCCGCGGCGCTTGGCGGCTTCGAGGTAGATTTTGAGGTTTTGTTTTACCTTTTCCTGCCCAATATAATCTTCAAGGTGTTTCGGGCGAAGGTTGTTTTCTTCGGCGTCGACGCCGTTAAGGTCGGGCTGCATCATCTGCGCGCCAAACTTTGCCTGTTCATCTGCCATGTGTTATCTCCTCCCCGCCATGCTGCGCAGGGCGAGTTTGATGATTTCCTCGACGGGCAGCGCATCGTCGATCTTTGCCACGGCTAGCGCAGCCTCGCTTTGGCTGTAGCCCAGCGATACCAGCGCGGCGATGGCCTGTGCAGCGCCCGCAGCCGGGGCGGCCGCCGCGCCCGAAACATCCGAAAGCGAGACGCCTTCGACAAGGCCCTTGCCCACTTTGTCCTTCAGTTCCAGCACGATGCGCTGTGCAAGCTTCGGCCCTACGCCCGAAGCTGCAGTGAAAGCCTTGTGGTCGCCGGCCGAAATCGCCAGCGCCGCGCGGTCTGGCGTCAGTACATTTAATATAGCGAGGCCAACTTTCGGCCCCACGCCCGAAACGCCCGTCAGCAGCAAAAAGCATTCACGCTGGGCTTCGCTTGCAAAGCCAAACAGGCTTACATCGTTTTCGGTTACGTTCATCACAGTATATAAGGTAGCCTCGCCGCCGGGGCCGGGCAGCGCCGCGGCCACACTGGCCGGCACCTGCGCCAGATACCCCACGCCGCCGCACGAGATCACCGCAGCGTCCAGCGTTTTTTTCACAACTTTTCCGGTCAAGCAATAAATCATTGCGGTGTTCTCCTTTTATGCTTTTCAGCCTGTGGCAGGCCCCGAAAGGTCTCGCCGCAGCGCCGCGCAGGCCCATACCTGTTTCAAATCGGCCCAATCGAGCGCGGCTGATAATTTTGCAGCCGATTGTGCGAGCTGTGGCAGTATGTGATTGCCATCGCCAGCGCATCGGCAGTATCGTCGGGCTTCGGGATTTTCTCGAGATGCAGCAGAATACGTGTCATCTCCTGCACCTGCTTTTTCACGGCTTTGCCATAGCCGGTTACCGCGATTTTTACCTGCATCGGCGTATACTCGCAAATTGTAAGCCCGGCTTCAGCCGCCGCCAGCAAAATGACGCCGCGCGCCTCGGCCACACCGATAACGGTCGTCTGGTTATGCTGATAAAACAGTTGCTCGATGGCAAGCGCCTCGGGCCGATACTGTTCTATCACGCCGCGCACACCGTCATAGACGGTTTTGAGCCTCTGCTCAAACGGTACGCCGGCCTCGGTGGTGATCGCGCCGAAATCCACCGGGGCAAAGCGGTTGCCCTGATATTCCAAAACGCCCCAGCCGACGATCGCATAGCCGGGGTCGATGCCCAAAATGCGCATAACTGTATACCTCTCCATCTTAACGAAAGTATTATAACACAGCCCGCAAGCGGCAGCAACGCCGCCGGGAAAAATCCCCCTACGGCGGCAAGCGCCGCCCACCGCGCGCGCAGCGGCCCTTTGCCGAGAGAATCCCGTGTGCCTTTTCTGCGTCGAAAGCCGCAGAAAAGTGCAAAAAGGGGGTTGCATTTCTGTGTAGTTTCTGGTATGATAATCGAGCTGACTTCATTGCTCTGCGTTATTTGTATGCGCGGTTAGCTCAGCTGGTAGAGCATCTGCTTGACGTGCAGGAGGTCACAGGTTCGAGTCCTGTACCGCGCACCATAAAGGTGATCCCGGAAACGTACTATTACGCTTCCGGGATTTTTTGTTTTATCTCATAGTACGAGCAAACATTCGCCCGTGCCGGAATTACTGATCGAACAGAACTGCTGGACTGCGCCATGACCCTGCCGATGCAGGAGAGCGCAGCATTGCGAAAGCGGCAAAGCTGGTTGACCGGGAGGCACATCAGGAATCTTGCATTTTCAGAGCAAAACGGATTTTCGCCGTTGTGCGATATGGGAATTGCACCCGCTCCGCGAGAGCCTGATAACTATGGGTGAACATGACCAACGAGAACGGTTTTCACTGGCCGCATCATGTAAGCGTATCCCAAACGCTGTAAGTAGCTCGGAATATATAGAAACCGTATTACAGCTGCAAAACGTGCAGCTCGTGCCGCTGATCCTCTGGATCGGCGGCATCATAGTGTACATTTTGCAGAAGATTGCACTTCCTTCTTCTTTCGACTTTAATTCCTTTAATTAAAGAAAGAGGTGCAATAAATATGATCTGCAAAAACTGCAACCGCCTTGTACCAGATGGTATCTTCTGCACTTTATGTGGATGGAATCAGCAAAAGATGCCCGATCGCAGCACACTGGCTGCGATTCATGAGCGCTGGATGAAGCGCAAGCATTACCGCTCTTTGACGCCGATCGGCCAAACCGGCTATGATACCGCTTGGAACAAACACCTTTTTGTGCTTTCCGATCGCCTGATTTCCGAAATCGACTTGGACACGTATCAAGCAATTCTTGATAATATGGCACAGGAAGGCTTGTCTCTTTCCACACAGCAAAAGGTACAGCAGCTGATCGGCCAACTATGCAAGCTAGCAAAGGCAGAAGGGCTAATCACCGTCAATCCAGCCCCCGAGCTGATTTTAGACGGCTGGAAAAGCCGAACCACTCTACCTTTTGAGGATCAGCACATTCGCAAGCTGATGATCTGTGCCGAGGATGCCGGCAGCCGATGGCAGCAGGCAGCCCGCGTAACGCTCTGCCTGATCTTTACCGGGTATCGGCCGGAAGAACTGTTCAACATCCGCCGGAAAGACATCAACCCACGGGATGGCTTTCTGATCGGTGGTTCCAAAACGGCAGCCGGCAAAGATCGCATTGTTCCCGTCCTCGGTATCATTGCCCCCTACATCACCGACTGGTATCTATCCTGCCCGCTTGATCCAAACACTTACCTGATCCGCGGGCCAAAGGGCGGGCGTAAAAATTTAAGCAACTGGCGGCAGCGCGAGTTTTACCCTATGACATTAGAGCTTGGCATCAACCGCCCGGATCAACTTGTCGCCAAGAAGAAACTGCCGCATATTACACCGTATTCCGGGCGGCACACTTTTGCGACGCTGGCATGGCGAGCCGATGTAGACCCTAACGCATTGATTAAGCTGATCGGACACACGGAAATCAAGACCACCGCAAAATATTACATTCACAGCGATTACCGCAAAATACAAAGCGAGGCAAGCAAAATCGACGGGCTGCTGCAAGCCCTCGTAAGCTAAAAGAGAGGTGCGACGAATCGTCGCACCTCTCTGGCATATCTATCAAAAAGGGAAGCGATCACTCGCTTCCCTTTTCTGGTTCATTTGCATCGGGGATGTACTCCATCAGATCGCCGGGCTGACACTCCAAAAGACGGCATAGCTTGTTAATCGACCGATAGTCGAGGCCGCCACCTTTTCCGAGCTTATCTAATACCGAGGGGGAAATGCCATTGCACCGCAACCAGTGTTTATTATGGCCGCGAAGCGTCAGCAAAGAAAAAAGTTTGTCATATACAATCATCATTTCGCCTTCTTCCGTTTTTAGTCTATCACGCATTTTACACTAAAGCAAGTACATATTTTTACACTATTTTTAGTGCAATCTGCGAATTGAAATATTGTACTATCTCTAGTACAATAAAGCCAGAAAAGAAAACCACACAGACAAAGAAAGAGAGGAACACATTATGAAAACAATCGCAATCGCAAACCAGAAGGGCGGCGTCGGCAAGACGACCACCACCGTAAACCTCGCCTCGGCATTGGTTGCCTCCAAAAAGCGCGTACTCTGCATCGACTATGACCCGCAGGGTAACTTGTCCGCCTGCCTTGGATACGGTTAAACCGATGGCAATTTCGGCTGTGCTGCAAAAGGCCGCAGACGAACCCGGCAGCTGCGATCAGCTGGATACCCTGACGCCGGACGAATACGGCCAGAAGGTAAACCTCCAAGAAAATGAAACCATCTCCGCCGAAACAGCCACATATACGGCAATCGTGTATTATCACCCAGATGATTTGCCCGACCTTACCGTAACGCCGATCTGGTACTACAAATCGCTGCTGAACACCCTGCCGGCCGAGTGGAACGCCGCCGTGGCCGCAGCCATAGACAGCCGAATCACGACCACCGTGCAAAACACGGATTTGGATGTACCGCAAGCTGGCGACGCCTATTACAGCGCGACGTATGACGGGTATCACGCCATCAAAAGTGTGCTAAAAATCTCCAACATCCCCACGAGCATGTACAACACGGCCACGATCACGAAATACTTCTTCCAATGCGGCGCAAGCGCCGCTTACAGCACTTCTGCCGGCACACGCGCCCGCCAAGGTACGGCATCCCTTTCCGGCGGCCTCGTGATCGGCTACAGCGCCTATTTGCACCACAATGGTGTCAATGTGTATGAGCGCGAGAACACCGTCAACGGCATCGTGTGCAATACCTTACAGCAGGCGGCCGACGCCGCCAAAGGCAACGCCTCCGTATGGACATACCCGCAGCTGGAGATACACACCCCCTATGAGGATCAAATCAATACCGTTGTGGTACGGTTCCAATCTCCTTACAGCAGTCAGGATACCATCTCGTATTCGGCGCTGCCATCCGGCGTGATCTCTCTGGGCGGGCCGCACATCCAGATATTTCAAGCGGCCACCAAAAACACGATCTCAAAAGCCACGTGGGAAACCTTCCTGCGCAGCTTGAAGATCACCGTATACGATAAGCTGGACACCAGCGCCGGTGTGGTATCCGGCGGTGCGCACCTGCAATGGTGGATTTCCGAAGATTCCTATGTTTCCAACCCATCGTCCTATAAGTTTGCGCCGCAGCTCAATAGCTATTACACCGTCGTTTGGGCAAGCGTGACGCAGCCCACCGCCCGGGCGGCCGCCGAAAAGATGGTTGGCCCTCTCGGCATTCAGGGGCATTTGATCCGCTTCAACAGCGCCACCGGCAGCGCGGAAGCAACGTATCTCCACAATAACGTTGTGGCCTCCGGCGAGTGGTGGACGGACGGTTACGGCGGCTATTGGGCCGGAGGAAGCGGCGCAGATGCCGGCGGCCCCTGCGTCAGTTGGACAGGGCTTACCGGCACTTATCTATTTGACGACTTCAGCTGCGGCGGCGAGGGCATTTGGCTGCGCGAACACAATGGCCGGTGGCAGCTGGACGATGGCGCATCCGGCATGACGAAAGGCTATATCGTCGAGTACAATATCCCGTCGGATTTGACGCTAACCGAAACCGATCATTCGGCGCAGGACACGGACATTATCGGCACCAATGTTTCCGCCAATCGCACGATCACCGTGCAAGCGGACGATGCAGCCAAAGTGTACGACGGCACCGAGCTGATGGCCACAGCCACATTTTCCGGCAGCGTACCCAATCCCGAGCAATACCTTCAGGCCGTGTATACATCTACAACGCCCACGGCCGGATACCCTGATACCACGCTGGCCGCCACCGCGGCAAGCGGCAGCCGGGCGATCAACGCCGGCAGCTATACCGTCACATGGGAGCTGAATTATGACGGTATTCAAGCTGGCCTCGGCCTTACAGGCGATACCGAAGGAGCCTTGACGATCACGCAACGGCCCCTTACAGTGCACAGTCTCTACCTTGAAGACCCGACGATTGCGCGGAACACGAAAGCCTATGACGGCACAGCGGCTGCCACGATCTCTAATTTTCTCGTAGACAACCGTGTGCCCGGCGATCTCGTATGGCCGGACAAAGACCATTATGCCGGCACGTATGCTACCGCACAGGCCAGCGAAACGCTGAAGGCAGACGGCACCGCACAGGACGGCCGCATGTTTAAGCTGGTGGAAGACCCCATCACCCGCACCGAAGAAATGCAGCTGGCGCACGATCCAAACCAGAATTATTACATCAAAGAAGAAAAATACTCCGGCGCAATCTGCCGCTGCACGATGTCGGCCTTCGTCGGCAACTTCACTTCTGTCTACGGCGACGACATTGATCTTCAGCCGACCGTCGCGGAAACATATTCCGCGACAGAAAGTGGAAAAGGCAGCAGCCTTGGTATTTCTGTGCTGATGGGCAACGATACTCTCACGATCGACCCGGAAAAGAGCTGGTTTGCGCTGCCCGATGTGGGCAGCACTTCGCCGGCAGGTAAATATCCTGTAAAATTCGAGGGCCTGACGGAAGCCAACTACCCGGTGCTGTCCAACTATATTCTGTGGCAACAGCCCGGTAACCTTACCATTACCCCGCGGCCACTGGTGATCCGCACCGGCAGTTACAGCAAGGTTTACGGCGACCCGATGCCACAATTCTCTCCTATCTTTAATGGCTTTTTGCCCGGCGATAATGCCGCATCCGACCTGAAGGGCGCACCGCAATGGATCACGGACGCCTCGGCCACGGCAGACGTCGGCCGGTACGAGGTGCAGTTGGTGGGCTACGAGGCAAAGGATAATGTCAACGGTTGTCCCAACTATATCGTGTATATGTTGCCCGGCACACTGGAGATTACAAAACGGCCTATTACAATCACACCGACGACTGATCCCGACCTTGACCCGATGCCGGAGCTGCGGCGTGTATCTGTAACCAAGGCCGCTGATCGGACGGTATTAGCTGTCGGAGACACCGTGCATTACACGATTACCATCACGAATACCGGCACTGTGGAGTTGCAAAACGTACTGGTGCGCGGCAGTTTCGACGGCAGTGGCCAGCTAATCGCTGCGGATGGGCAGGGTTATACCTACGCAAGCGGCATCTTTACGATTGCCCGCCTGCCGGTCGGCAAGAGCATTACGCTTGCCTGCTCCTACACGGCGCAGGCGGGCGATGCCGGGCACGACCTCACTAACACCGCTATTGTCACGGTGCCCGGCAAAGAGCCGAACGACCCTAGCAAAGAGTATCCGTCTGATCCCGTGGTTGTGCCGGTTGACCCCGACAAAACGCCTGATGTTCCCCCGGATGCCGGGGCGCACAGCATTTTCATCCACAAGACCGCCGACATTGCGTTTGCGGCGATCGGTGATACTGTGCATTACACGATCACCGTCACGAATACCGGCACGGAAGACCTCACGAATATTACTGTGCAGGATATTGCCTCGAATGTTTCAGGCGACATTACCCCGCTGGAGGGCAGCGGCTACGCGTGGGAAGGTAAGAACGTCAGCATCCCTGCGCTCGCAGCCGGGGAAACCGTAACGATCCGCTTTACCTATACCGTACAGGCCGCGGATGCCGGCCGCAATCTGCGGGATTACGCGCTGGCCACCGTGCCGGGCACAAACCCGCCTGATCCCACGGCTCCTGATACCGGCATTGATCCCCTGAAACCGCTGACGCCGGATGTTGAATATCCGTCCAATGAGGTGGTCGTGCCGGTCGACCCCGTGGGTGGCGGCGTGGCCGCCGATCCCAAGGTAAAAACTTATGGCGATGCCGACCCCGCGCTGACCTATACGCTTTCCGAAGCCCCGCTCCAGTGCGGCGACATTTGGGGTGCGCTGGAGCGTGTACCCGGAGAGGATGTCGGCGTATATCCTATCTTACAAGGTACATTGCAAAGCAAGAACTACGATATTACGTATATCCCGGCAATTTTCCGTATCAAGCCTGCCACGCTAACCGTAGCCGCCGATAACAAGATTATGACGTCCGGCCAAATGCTCCCTAAGCTCACCGCCAAAGTTACGGGCTTCCGCTTTTCCGACACACTGGAAACCGCCACAAACAACGATCTACGCATTACCACTACCGCAACGCAAGGCTCAGGGGCAGGCATCTATCCGATCACGCCGGATGGGCTAACGATTCCCGCCAACTCCTCTTTCGGCGAAGAAAACTATACCGTGAAATACAAGCCGGGGCTGCTAACAATCCTCGGCAGCATCCATCCGGCCACCGGCGATTCTACGCCGCTGCTACCGTTAATCCTTTGCGGCGGTGCTTGCCTTGGCATGTATGGCGCACTCGCCTACCGCAAAAAGAAAAACATGAAATAGCGTGAAAGGAGAGTTTGTATGAAAATAGCTGAACGCCGTCAGCACAATAAGGATGAACCCACAGTTGAACCCAAAGTGCCGAAAGCAATTCAAATACATCAAATAGGCAAGGAGTGAAAAAAATGAAGTACGCAAAAATGAACAGTGAGGAATCGGCTCGGGAAGCCGTAGAAAGCGAGGCGGCGATTACCGCCGCAGTCAATACCGGGCTTCCCATCTTTGCTGCCCTCAAGCTCGAACGCTCAGAGGCATCCTTATGATTACGCCAAGCAGCAAGCATGTGCGCGTAGATGGTTACCTCGGCACTTGGCATGTAGTGGGCAGCAAGAGCCTTGGCAATACATCCTACTTTTTGCTTGAACACGAGCTGTTCGGCGCAGATGCCCCGGATTTGATTGTCGATCAAACCGGGGCGCTTATTGTCGGCGGCGTGTGGGACGGCTTTGAGGCATTGCAGTACACCGTCGATGCCAAAGCCCGGGCAGCACAACTTGCCAACAACCCAAGCGGCAGCATTATGCCCGAGCCGGGGCACTAATAGTTTCCGCGGCAGGTGCGACGATTCGTCGCACCTGTTTTTTTGATAGAAAGGAGGATATGCGTTTATGTCCGAATTGCCGCAAAAAACAAATTTCGATTCCGAGAAGCGACGGCGCGAGATTGTCGCGCGGCAGATCGAAGAAATCAAGCGGCGCTGCGACATCTTGGAGTACGTCCGCTCCCAAGGGTATGAGTTGCAGGCACACGGAAACGGAAAGTATCATTTGGCGATCCACGACAGCCTCGTACTGGACGCCGAAAAGCAGACATTCCGATGGTACAGCCGCGATAAGTACGGAGATGTTATTGCGCTGGCGCAGCTCGATCTGGCAACCGGCACCGAAGTGCGCAGCCCATCCGAAGCGCGGCGGCTGCTTTTGGGACAGGTTCAGATGCCAATGATTTCCCCGCCTCTTGTTCAGAAAAAGCCTGAACCCACCGTGCGGAGCGAACTTATCCCGCCGGCAGCCGATCCGCAATACTGGAAGCGGATATATGGCTATCTGATTCAGCAGCGCTGTATCAGCCCCGAGGTTGTGCATTGGCTCGTGGAACAAGACCTCATTTACCCGGATTCTCGTGGAAATCTGGTGTATCTGGATCGGGATGCAGCCGGCAAGGCCACGTATGCTGCTAAAAAAGGTTCTACCAGCAACAATCACTTTCGCTGGGTTGATCCCGCCAGCAATTTTGAGGCGCGCTGTACGTGGAATATGGCCGCCAAGCCCACGACGGTGTTTGTGACGGAAGCCGCCGTCGACGCATGGTCGATCATGAGCCTATTTCAGCAGGCCGGCGTCGATTTCCGAAAATATGGTTATATATCGCTGGAATGCTGCTTTGGTGGGCCGTTGATATATCACCTCAAACATAATCCGCAAATTCGCACGGTGTATCTCGGGCAAGACACGGATGCAGCGGGCATCCAGTCTCGAGCGGACTGCCGGAAGCTGCTACAGACGGCCGGGATTTCCGGCATCGCGGTGAAAGACAAGCTCCCGGCAACCGGCAAGGATTGGAACGATATGCTGCAAAGCAAAAAAGTCGCAGAAAGAACGGAGGTTTTTACGATGGAAGCAGATCAGGTATCTTATCAGGCGCTGCGCGTAGAACTGGGCGCAGCAAAAGTTACGGGCAAAGCCGTATGGAGTGCGATCCGCTGGTTCGTGCAACATAAAGACGCCATTCACTACGGTAAGCAATCTATAAAAAAACTCAACCGGCAAGGCAAGGAGCTGGCGGAAAACGACCTCAAGGATGCTGATTTGCAGGAAGCAAAACGCCGGTTGAAACAGTATTCTGTCGATTTTGCGATCGTCAAACAAAAAGACAGCAGCGGTAACATCACCGGCTATTCTCTTTGGTTTAAGGCGCAGGACGTAGAGCAAATCTATGCCGCCCTTACCGGCATTATCCATGACAAATCCAAAGAAAAGGCTGTGGCCGAGCAGCCGCAGCAGGCCGATGTCAAAGATGTATGCCATGACGCCAAAGAAAAGGCAGAGGCCCGCAACGCCGAGAAAGAGGCACATAGCCACGCATGCGAAAGAGGCGAGCCTTCGAGATGAAAGCAAGAAAGAAGAATATCTCCTACCTATTTGCAGCGTTGCTCGCCTTTTTCTTTTGTGACCGGGCCGCTGCACTATATGAAAGTGCCGATGGAGATTTTGGCGTAAAGCTACTGGCAGCCGGAAACGTTCTTTCGGATATTCTGCGCCGGCCCTTTTATCTTTCCTCTTTGCCGAATGCACTCTTGTTCGGAATGTTCGGCGTGACGATTGTGCTGCTTTGTTATGCCTATTTTGTTTTAGGTGCACATAAGCTACTGCCGGGCAAAGAGCACGGCAGCGCCGAGTGGGGCGCGCCGGAAGACATCGCGCGCCTTATGGACAAAGACCCCGCCAAAAATATGATCCTGACAGAAACGGAATCGTTGAGCATGAGCAGCCGGATGCCCTTTACCAAAGACGACGATTTCAACCGTAACAAACATGTGCTGGTCGTCGGTGGTTCCGGCAGCGGCAAATCGCGCAACGTGATGAAGCCCAACATTTTGCAGATGAACTGCAATTACGTCATCACCGACCCGAAGGGGGCGCTGCTGGAGGAATGCGGCTACGCGCTGGCGACGAACGGCTACAAAATCAAAATTCTTGATCTGGTGCACATGGATCACAGTGATCACTACAACTTGTTCGCCTACATGCACACCGAGGACGACATCGTGAAGGTTGCAAAAAACATTATTACTAACCTGAAGGCCGACCCCCGGCAAAAAACGAGCAGTGATCCTATCTGGGAAGAAGGCATGACCGGCATCCTTGAAGCGCTGCTGGCTTATGTTCTGTTCGAGCTTCAGCCCGCAGACCGTAACATGAACAGTGTTATGGAGCTGTTCCGGCTCACGCAGGTTAAAGAGAGTGTGCCGGATTATGTCAGCCCTCTGGATGTGCTGTTCGACGATCTTAAAAAATCCAAGCCTGACGCCTTTGCCGTAAAACAATACGAGATTTACAAAATGGCCGCCCCAAAAACGGCAGAGAGTATCAATGTTTCGCTTGGCCTGCGGCTCAGCTCGTTTAACATTCCTTCCGTCTCGCGGCTCGTGCAGGACGATACGCTGCATCTGGAGGACTTCGCCGGCGAGAGCAAAGTGGCACTGTTCATCATCACACCGGATACGACGAAAGCCTACAACTTTCTGGCGGCCGTGTTATATCAGCAAATGTTCGATATTCTGGTGTACGCGGCCGACAGCACCTCGGCCCATCGGCTGCCGCGGCACTGCCGGCTGATGATGGACGAATTCGCCAACATCGGCCAAATCCCAGATTTCGAGTGCTTGATCTCCACGCTGCGCAGCCGTGAGATCAGCGTGACGATCGTACTGCAAAGCATGGCTCAGCTCAAAAGCATGTATCACGACGATTGGCAGACGATCGTAGATAACTGCGACAGTCTGCTGTTCTTGGGCGGGTCAAAAGCGGTGGAAAATCTGGAGTACTTCTCCAAGATTTTGGGCAAGCAAACGATCGAGGTCATGAACACAAGCGAAAACAAGGGATCGCAAGGATCGTTCACCAAATCGTATCAGAGCCTCGGCCGTGAGCTGATGACGCCGGATGAAATCCAGCGGATGCCGCGGCGTTTCTGCCTGCTCATGGTCACCGGCTTAAAGCCGTTTTACAGCCGCAAATACGACCTTACCAAACACCCCAATTATCATCTGCTCAAAGATGCGAACAAAGCAAATGCCTTCGATTTCAACCGGCGTGACCTTTTGGCCACGTCGGCTTTTATGTCCGACATTTCTACTGTTTCCACGGCATCCTGTGCCGAATTGAACGACTTATAAAAAAGGAGATTTTGAAAATGGATACTTCTTTGCTTACGAATGTTGTTACCCTTATGTCTCAGGCCGTAAAGATTGGCGGCGGCATCATCATTGCATGGGGCCTTGTAAACCTCGGCACCAACCTCAAAGATCATAACGGCCCCGCGATTGCAAGTGCCATTTGGCAGATCGTCGGCGGCGCGCTCGTAATTGCAGCCGGCATCGTTCTTACGACTGCCTTAGGCTAAGGTACGACGATTCGTCGCACCTATGGAAGGAGGTATGTCTTATTTTCTATAACTTCATTAAATTCCTCTTGGATAATATCAATTCCCAAGTTTCCAACATGGGCAACAACTCTGGTCTGCTTTCGAGCCTTGCCGGCTGGAACGGAACCATGTATAACTACGCTTCTGGGATTAGCGACAGTGTGGTAAAGCCCATCGCCTATACGCTATTGGCTTTGTTTTTCCTTTTGGAGCTGTGGAACCTCAGCCAACGGCTGGCCACAATGGGCGGCGGCCAGACAGTCGGTGTGCAGCAGCTGTGCCTATCCATGCTGAAGATGGTGCTATGCAAGTGGGCCGTAGATAGTGCGATGCCGCTTGTCAACTGCATCTTTTCCGTATTTCAGAGCGTCACGACCGGTATGGCTTCTTATGTCGGCAATGGCAAGGTTTCCGGCGGGCTTGACAGCGCTGCGCTTGTAA
>JALCRP010000026.1 GCA_022652735.1 Faecalibacterium sp.
AGCCACGGTTAGAAAACGGCACGAACGCCGCTGCGCCGCCTTCGCCCGTAATGCGGAAGCACCGCGGCTCATCGTAAAATTGGCGCATCAGCTCAATGCACAAATAACACTCGCGTACAAACGCCCGGTAGGCACTTTTCAGCATATCGCGTGAAAGCTTCGAGCCGGCCTCCTGCAAGGCCGCAATGGCTGAAGCCGCTGTTACGCCGCTGGCCGTGCCGCCCTGCGAGAAATCGCGGTTGCCGGAAGTTTCTTTCAGCTCGGTGATGCGGTTGTTTAAGTAAGTCAGGCTGTATTCATCCAAAGGCTGTACGCTCTGCTGGCGGAAATTGTCATCGCCAAGGCGCCCTGTAAAGTGGACAATATCGCGCGAAAAATCTGCCAGCTCATCCTCGTTCACGCCCGTGTTGTCGGCCAAAAAGTACCGCGGCTTTGAGGCGAGGATCGCGTTCTCCTGCATTACATGGTTCATCTCGTCGATAGCCGTTTGGCAATCCTTCATCACGTCGATATAGCCAAAGCCCGCCGGAGTGTCCTCCTCCACAAACAGCGTATCGAACACAAACGGATACTGCCCGTGATCGTAAAAGCCATTGTCATACAAAAGCGGGTCGTTTTCGCTCGCGTAAAGCACTTCACCGTTGCAGAACTTGCAATAATGCACGATGGT
Source organism: Faecalibacterium sp. (assembly GCA_022652735.1). Taxonomy (GTDB): domain Bacteria; phylum Bacillota; class Clostridia; order Oscillospirales; family Ruminococcaceae; genus Faecalibacterium. Next base: position 671 of record JALCRP010000026.1, read on the forward strand.
TTTTCCGCCGCGCCTTACTTTATAATACCAATCAACAACGATGCTCTTGTCCGAGGTGTCGACGGCATCATCATGCACATAGGTTGCCACATCGAGGGTACGGCCCGTTTTGCCGTCCATTTGGGGATAGTGGGCCTTCAGTGCGTCGTTATCCACCAGCGCAAGGCTGAAGAAATGCGGGCTGTCCTGAATGTCCATCACGCCCGGCTCCCAGAAAAGCATCAGAAGGTCCATGCGGCGGATGGCGATGTTGCCCATGCCGTTATCAAGGCTTGTATCCCAAAACACGCCCTTTACGCCGGTGCCCTGTTTGAGCTTGTACCACCAAGTATCGCTGTACACCTGCTCGTACTGGCAATGGTCGAGCAGGGCCGGCAAAATGGCCGAAAGCTCTTTCGCCGTCTGTTGATCGTCGGCCGCGCGGGGCAGCACATTCGGCTCGGGGTAGTTATCCATCGCGTCGGCATGCTTGTTAGCGATCGAGTTGAACAGCCACCCGGAGGCGGGCTGGGCCTTGCCGTCCATCAGGCGGTTTTTGTATTGCTTCCAGTGTGCCATCTTAAACCACAGCTCGTTATCTACGATGCGCCGATCCAGCGCGGCTTTACCGTTGCGATAGCGCTCCAAAAGCATCGTGGCCTTTGCCACCTGCTCGCGCCCAATGGGCAGCGTCGGCGGCAAAAGTGCATCGCTCGCCAAAAATTCTTTTTTTGTGTCGCGCTTTGCCGCGGGCGCGTTTTGGGCCGCGCCGTTTTTCGGTGATACGCCTTTGCAGGGTTGCTTTGTCGTTTTCTGCATTTCGATTTTCTCCTTTATACCCGATAAAACCGGGCGGTTTTTTTCTGTAATTCCAGCGGGTCGTCCTGCGGGGGCGGGGCGGCGGGCCGTGCCCGCGGCGAAAGCGGATTTTCCATCAGCACATAGCGGCATTCGTCGTAGATGTGGTCCTCCTGTGTGGAATCCACATCCTCCACGTTTGCCGTGTCGTACACGAGGTTCGGGATAGTGCGCAAAAAGTGCCGGCAGGTGCGAAACACCTGAAACATCGGCCGCCCCTCTGCGTCAAACGCCAGCCGGTAATGAAACTGCATTTTGCCCGGCAGGCGCGTGTTGTCGCCGGGGTACCAATGTAAAAAGTTGGGGCTTCGCTCCATCATCGCCGCGATGGATTCGCCGCGGCTCTCGTCAAAAATGGCCGGGTCGGCTACGCCGGTAATCTGCCGCCCTTTCAGCATCGGGTCGCTTTGTTCGATCTCGCGGATGCGCCGCGCCTGCTCGACAGGGTCGATGCGCAGGCCGGTATTGGGGGTATCGGTGCAGCCGTAATACTCGCGGATGCGGTACAGCCGCCCATCGTCGTCCGCTGCGTACCATCCGACGGAAAATGGCTTCGAGTAGCCGAAATCGTATCCGCGCCAAATCTTCCACCACGCGGGCACGGCAAACGGCGCGATCACATGTGTCCAGCGCTGGTCGTCATAATGGGCGGGGTCGTCACGCCATTCGGTAAATACCTGCCCTTCAAAGCTATCCCATCGGCCATATAAAAGTGCCTGCTTTTCGGCCTCCGGCAGGGCCGCAAGGTTGGCCAGATACTGCGGATCGTTTTCCAGCAGCTTGCGGTTATCAAACACGCTGCTCGGGATGAATACCCGGCTGCGCGCCAGATGCAGCAACTTTTTCTGCGGCCCGCGCACCGTGTAGCGCTCGATGACAGGTGTGCCGGGCGGCGCCGGCGTGATAAAGCGGCTGCGCACCCAGCCGTGGCCTACGCCGCCGGGGTTTGTGGCCGCGCGCATATAAACGCGGGTGCCGGGGCCGGTGGGGCGGTTGCGGCTCATCATGTAGCTGTATTCCTCCCACGAAAAATGCGTCAGCTCATCGAAAATGATGAGGTCGTATGCTTTGCCCTGATAATTTGTGCGGTCGCGCGCATACTGCATGCTGCCAAAATAGATTTTTGCGCCCGAGGGAAACTGCCAGCAGTGTTCGCCCGCGCTGTAATTTGCGCCGGGGAAGCTCTGCGGATAGATCGCACGGCTGCGGTCGATAAGGTCCGTCAGCTGGGGGTAGGTTTTGCGCAAAATCAGCGCCCGGTAGTGCGGGATGTTTACCTGCCGCAGGGCTTCTGCCAGCAGCGCATCACTTTTTCCGCCGCCCGCCGCGCCGCCGTATAAGGCTTCCTGCTCGGGGCGGGAAAGAAATAGTGCCTGCCGGGGCTGCGGCTCCCACACGATATTTTCCGGCAAATTTGCCGCAGAAGAATTGTGTTGCCCGTGTGCGGCCGTTTGTGCAGGAGTTATGTCTGCTGCGCTTTGCTTTTGTGTTTTTGCCGCTGCCTGCTTTGCCTTTTTATGCGGCATCGTGTGCTTTTTTGCCGTCTGTGCAGAGATTCCGCTTGTCGTGCCCTGCTTTTTTACTTTTTCCGCCGTTTTCGCGCTTTCGGCCGTCGGCCGCTTTTCTTGCATGCTTTATTCCTCCTGTAAGGCCGGTTCGCTGCCCAGCCGGGCTGCCGCATCCGCCGGGCTTTCCACGGGCGGCAGCAGCACGACGCCGGTACCCTTTGCTTCTTCCCGGCCGGCGTCGCTTTCTTCCAGCGCCTTTACCACGGCCGTGATGTCCTTCAGCATCGTCGTCATTTCCTTCATAGCCTTGGTATCGTAGTTTTCTTCCAGCTCCGTCTTATCCGCAAAACGGCGCCCCAGCGCTTTTTCCTGCTGCTTTTGCAGCCGCCGTACTTCTGCTACCGTGTGCCCCAGCATTTCACTAAGCGTCTCGGCTGTACGGCACATGTTCTTCACCGATTTTTCCTGTGTCTGCCGTTGTCTGTCCATTTGCACATTCTCCTTCTCCTGCCGGTTCCAGCCGAAACATCTCCCGCCCCCGCCGGGGCAGCATCCGTTGTGTCTCGGCATCTGCCAGCGCATTCTGCCGCTGTGCCCAGTCATCCATCTTTGTGCCTCCCAAGTTTGCAGAGAGTAACTTAAAGTTACTATTAAGGCAAATAAAACTGACGCAAAAATCTTTTTTCTGCGTTTGTTTCCGGATTTTTTCTATAATCTTGCGATTTTATTTGTGTTTTTTGATCTGTCCCGCATTGTAGCACAAGTAACTTGTTTTGTCAACTGCTGAAACTCGCCGTATTTTATTGCTTTGCTCTGTTGTTCTTTTTTACCGATTTGTCTTGTTTTTCCAGGCAAATGCCATTATAGTTAAGGCAATCTGCGTTACCGATTGGTAACTGCATCGGAAACGCATCCGTCAACCGGGAGGAAATTGCCATGTCCGAAACGCTCACCCAAGGCCAGCGCATTCGCAAGCTTCGTATCGAGCGCCGCTATACGCAGGAGTATCTTGCCGATCATCTCGGCACCACCAAACAGGCCATCTATAAGTATGAGGCCGACATCGTGCAGAACATCCCGCCCGAAAAACTGCTGCGTTTGGCGCAGCTGCTGGGCTGCTCGGTGGAATATCTCCAAGGAGAAGCCGAGGAGCCGGGCGCCGCGCCCGAAACGCCGTTTTCTGCTTGTGCCGCCGGCGATCCCTTTCGTTTTTATCAGGAGTTCACAGCCGTTTTATCGCGTTTAAGCGAGGCCGAGCGCGCGGGCGTTATGGCGTATGCGCAGTTTTTGCTTTCGCGGCACCAAAAGGGTTAAGCGCCGTCTTTTCCCCTTTCGTTTTGGCACGCCGCGTTGCTTTGGCGTCGTAAAATGCACAATCAAAAGGCTTTCGCCTGCCATCACAGCAAAAGCCCGGGGCATCTTTTGCCCCGGGCTTTTTGCGTTTTATCTTTGCCTTGCATTTTTGTGTGCTTTATGCTTTCGGTGCCTCGGAAAAATGTCGGCGGCTGCGCCACAGCACAACCGCTAGGCAGCACACCGCCTGCACTGCGCGGGATGCAACTGTCGCCCATGCCGCGCCCGCAATTCCCATTGTGCGGATCATTATATCCGAGCAGAGAAATGCCGCTGCAATTCCCACTACGTTCCCGGCGATCAAGCCTTTCATCTCGCGCATCATCGAAAGCAGGTAGCACAAAATCGAGACGTAGATATTCATCACAGCCGCCACAACGGCCGGCTGCAGCAAAAACGTATATTCTTGAATGTTGCCTTTTCGGTACAAAACCCCCAGCAAAAACGGCCCCAGAAGTGCCGCGCCCGCCGCGCCGCATGCCCACAAAACCGGCATCGCGCCTGAAGCAATGCCAAACGCCTTATTGTATGCCTTTTTGTCTTTTTTCTGCCAGCAGCGCGCAAATGTCATCATGAAGGGCGCAAAAATATACATTGCGCCCACTTGGATGATCTGCACCGGCGCAAATACATTGTTAAATGCGCCGAACAGCTCTGTGCCACAGATGCGCTCGCAGTAGATCTTCACCACCGAGCCGATGCTGCTGTTCAAAAAGCTGTACACGGCCAGCGGCGCGCATTCCCACAGCAACATCCAAAGTGTGCCGTCTGCCTTTTCGGTAAAGTGCGCCGCCTTTTTGCTGCACGGAATATCCGCCGCAAATACGCACAGCCAGTTTACCGCCGCCAAAATCGCCATCGTGGCGACAAGGCTGCCCGTCAGCGCCAGCCCAAGCCAGAACCCGGTAATTGTCAAAATGCCGCGCAGACCAAACAGGATTCCTACAATGTCCATGCGGTCGATTTTTTGCAGGTAGCCGTGCCAGACGTCAATATAGCCTTCGCTCAGGCGCGAAAGTGTATACAGCAAAATGATCCAGCGCTGCTCGGCCGTATAGCTGATGGCAAACGCAAATATAAGGCATCCCACGCCGGCCGCGCCGACGGTAAGATAGCGGCTTTGCAAATACGTTTTATCGGCATATTTGTGGGCAAAATCGCTGATCTGGAAGCTGCGCATGCCGTAGTTCGAGAAGCTGATGCAAATGGCCGCGATACTCATCGCTGTCGAAAGCAGGCCGCTGGCATAGTTGCCCGAAAGCCGTACCGCCAAAATCAGCAGTACATACTGCGAGGCGTAATAGATCACATTGCCCAGCGTGTTCCAAATCACGCTTTTTCCCAGCTGCCTTTTTGCCTTGTCGTTCATGGGTACCTCTTTCTCCGCCGCGGCGGATGTCCGTTCAACTCGGTGGTATTGTAGCAGAAAGGGGTGTGCCCCGCAACCTTGACATTTTAGGCGTCGGCCGCTATAATGCAACTATTCTAATTTTAGAATATTTATGTTTTGAGGTGATAAAATGTCCGTTTCTGCGCTTTTTCCCTGCGGTACCGCGCCGCGTATGGTTCCGGCTGATTTTCTCAACTGCGGCGCCAGCGCCGCGAAAGGGTATGAGGCCGCCTGCGGCCCGGTGTGCCGCCAGTATCACCTGACGCAAACCGCGCTGAACATTCTGCTTTTTCTGGCCAACAATCCGGGCTACAATACGGCGCGGGACATCTGCATGCTGCGCGGCATCAAAACCGGCATTGCCTCTGTTGCCGTCGAGGCGCTGATGCAGGCCGGGTATCTTGTGCGCCGGCGGGACGAAGCCGACCGCCGCATCCAGCGCCTTACGCTTACCCCTGCGGCCGCGCCGCTTGTGGCCGCCGGCCGCGCCGCGCAAAAGCAGTTTATCGAGGCAATTTTTCAGGGCGTATCGGCCGAGGAGTGTGTCGGCTTTTCCGCCACGCTGCAAAAAGTAACCGCCAATATCCGTTGCCTGAGCAGCGTTTCGGCACGGAAGGAGTTTTGAGCATGCACACCACCACGGGAGAGAAGCGGGAAAATATCCAGAACAGTATCAGCCGCGGGGTTTTTGTTGCGCTGAGCATTTTGCTGCAAGTTTTCTGGATCGTCGGCTTTGCCATGTACATGGCGAAGTATTACGCTGTGATTTCGCTGGCGGCCAGCCTGCTTTCGCTGCTGATCGTGCTGCGCATTTACGGCGAGCATATCAATTCGGCCTATAAGGTTTCGTGGATCATTTTGATTATGGCCTTTCCGATTTTCGGGTTGTGCCTATTTTTATTGTTTGGGCGCGAAGGCTCTGCCGCGCTTTCCCGCCGGCGTTTTGCCCGTGTAAAGGCCGCGCTGGCCGGCTGCCTTGTGCAGGATCCGGCCGCTGTAGAGGCTTTGCAGCACAAAGACAAGGGCCTCGCCAATCAATCGCATTATCTCGGCGCCTATGCCGGTTTCCCGGTATACGCGGATACGGATGTAACCTATTATGGCGATACTTCCGCCGCGTTGGCCGCGCAGAAAGCCGACCTTGAAACGGCGCAGCATTTTATTTTTATGGAGTATCACGCCATTCAGGATTCCACTGCATGGCATGGCATCGAAGATATTTTGGTGTGCAAGGCAAAAGCCGGTGTAGATGTTCGCGTTTTTTACGACGATATGGGCAGCATCGGCTTCGTCAGCAAGCCCTTTGTGCGCCGGCTGCAAAGCGAAGGCATCCAGTGCCGCGTGTTCAACCCTCTTTTGCCGGTGCTCAATGTGTTCATGAATAACCGCGATCACCGCAAAATCACCGTCATCGACGGGCGCGTCGGCTATACGGGCGGCTACAATCTTGCCGATGAGTATTTTAATTTGACACGCCCTTACGGCCGTTGGAAGGATAGTGGCATCCGCCTTGCGGGCGGCGCCGTGCGCAGCCTGACCGTGATCTTTCTCGAAATGTGGGCCGCCACGCAGAAAGAACCGCTCGATCCCGCGCCGTTTCTGCCGGAAGTTTCGCATTCCTGTGCCGAACCGGGCTGCTTTGTGCAGCCTTATTCCGATAGCCCCCTCGATGAGGAAGGCACCGGCGAAAATGCCTATATGAACCTTATCAAAAACGCGCGCCGTTCCGTCTATATCACGACGCCCTATTTGATTATCAGCGACGAGATGCACCGCGAGCTTACGCTTGCCGCCAAGCGCGGCGTCGATGTGCGCATCGTTACGCCCGGCATCCCGGATAAAAAGCTGATTTATAAGGTCACGCGCAGCTACTATGCGGGGCTGGCGCAGCGCGGGGTACGCATTTACGAGTATACGCCCGGTTTTCTCCATGCTAAGCAGTTCGTTTGCGACGACGAAGTTGCGATCGTCGGCACGATCAACATGGATTTTCGCAGCCTGTATCTTCACTTTGAAAATGCCTGCTGGTTCTGCGGTTGCCATGCCGTGCAGGATGTTCGGCAAGATTTCGAGGATCTGTTTGCTGCCAGCCGAGAGGTTACTGCCGATTACAGCGGCAAGCGCAGCCTTGCTTTGCGCGGCATGCAGTGTATTCTGCGCCTGTTCAGCCCTCTGATGTAACCGCACTGTGCGGCATCCGGGGTTTTATCGCTGCCATTTATCGCAAAGTGCCTGAATCTGATCGGCGAAGCGGGCCAAATCCTTGTTGGCGCCGCCTTCGCTGCGCCGGATCACATCCATCAGGCGGCGGCCCGCGTCGACCAAGCGCTGGTATACCGTCGCAGTGCGGCTCGCCGCGGCCGAAGCGCCGCTTTTCGGCGCCAGCTTCACCTTGTTGCCTTCGTACAGGCAGGCGTCCGTGCTCAAATCCCACTGCGCGCCGTTATAGGGGGCCTCTACGGTATACCCTTGGGCCGAAAGCGCCGCAGCAAACACATTTTCCGTTTCGTCCTCGCCGTGCACAATGAATACGCGCTTTGGCTTTGCCGTGAAAGCGTGGAGCCATTTCAGCAATCCGTCGCGGTCGGCGTGGCCGGACATGCCCGTCAGCTGGCGAATCTGTGCCGCCACTTCGATGTCCTCGCCGAACAGCTTTACTTCTTTTGCGCCATCTATCAGCGCGCGCCCCAGCGTCCCTACGGCCTGATAGCCCACAAACAAAATCGTGCATTCCGGCCGCCAGAGGTTATGCTTCAAATGATGGCGGATGCGCCCGGCCTCGCACATGCCGCTGGCCGAAAGGATCACCTTGGGGATTTTATCGGTATTGATAAAGCGGGATTCCTCGCTTGTCACAGTCAGCTTCAGCCCCGGCACTGCGATTGGGTCGATGCCCTCGTTTACCAGCTTCATCGCCGCGGCGTCGAAGCACTGGTACATGTTCTGCGTAAAAATATGGGTCGTCTCGATGGCCAGCGGGCTGTCGACATAAACAGGGAAGTTTGCATGCCCTTTTACAAGGCCGCGCGCCTTGATCTCGCGCAGAAAATACAGCATTTCCTGTGTGCGCCCCACGGCAAAGCTCGGGATCACGACATTGCCGCCGCGGTCAAACGTCTGCTGTAAAATTGCCGCCAGCTCAACCACGTAATCCGGCTTCGGGCCGTGGGTACGGTCGCCATAGGTCGATTCCATCAGCACATAATCCGCATCCTGCAAATATTCCGGGTCGCGAATCAGCGGCTGATTGACATTTCCGATGTCGCCCGAAAATGCGATCTTTGTGGTTTTGCCGTTTTCCGTTACCCACACTTCAATGCTGGCCGAGCCAAGCAGATGCCCCACATCCGTAAAGCGGATGTTGATGCCGGGCGCGATCGAAATCGTCTCGCGGTAGGCCTCGGGCACAAACAGCTTCATTGCATTTTGTGCATCCTCAACGGTGTAAAGCGGCACCACCAGCTCGGCGCCGCTGCGCTGTGCCTTGCGGTTTTTCCATTCTGCTTCCGATTCCTGAATGTGCGCGGAATCGCGCAGCATCACATCGCACAGCGCCGTTGTCGCCTCGGTGGCATAGATCGGTCCCGCAAAGCCCTGCTGCACCAAAAGCGGGATGCGCCCGGTGTGGTCGATATGCGCATGGGTCACCAAAATGCCGTCGAGTTCCCCCGGCGCAAGCGGCAGCGGCGTGTTCTCATATATGTCTTTGCCCTGTTCCATGCCGCAGTCGATCAAAAAGCGCTTGCCCGCCGCTTCCAGTAGGGTGCAGCTTCCGGTCACTTCATGGTTTGCCCCGAGAAATGTCAGTTTCATGGTTTTTACCCTTCCTGCCGCAGGTATTTTTTGCCGTGCGGCGTAGCTTTTATAATTTCAGTATAGCACATTCCCGCGCATGCAGCCTGCCAAATTTCAAAAGCGTTATGGCGCAAATTGCCAAAATTCTCAAAAGCCTTTTGTCTATTCTTGACAACCCTTGTCTTGTGTTCTATACTTATTTAGTTTCCGATTATATTTTTTCGCAGAAGATGCACTGGCAAGATAGAGAGGTTTTCATTTATGGTACGTAACGATTTGCGCAACGTCGCCATCATCGCGCATGTTGACCACGGCAAAACCACGCTGGTGGACGCCATGCTTCACCAAAGCGGTGCTTTCCGTGATAATCAGGTGGTCGCAGAGCGCGTCATGGACAGTGGCGCGATCGAGCGGGAGCGCGGGATTACGATCCTCGCCAAAAACTGCTCCTGCAACTACAAGGGCGTTAAGATCAATATCGTCGACACCCCGGGCCATGCCGATTTTGGCGGCGAGGTCGAGCGTGTTTTGAAGATGGTCAACGGCGTTTTGCTGTTGGTGGATGCCGCCGAAGGCTGCATGCCGCAGACACGCTTTGTGCTGCAAAAGGCTTTGCAGCAGCATTTAAGCCTTGTGGTCGCGATCAATAAGATCGACCGCCCCGATGCCCGCATCAAAGAGGTCATCGATGAGGTTCTGTATCTGCTGATGGACCTTGGCGCCACCGACGAGCAGCTGGATTGCCCGATGCTGTTCTGCTGTGGCCGTGACGGCACGGCCAGCCTGGATGCGGACAAGCCCGGCACGGATTTGATCCCGCTGTTTGATACGCTGCTTACTGCCATCAAGCCGCCGGAAGGAGATCCTTCCGCGCCGTTCCAGATGCTGTGCTCCAGTGTCGATTACAATGATTTCGTCGGCCGTATCGGCATTGGCCGTATTACAAACGGCACCGCCAAGGTTGGCGAGGAAGTTGAAGTATGCGACTGGCATAATAAAGATTTGCACATGAAGGGCCGCCTGACAAAGCTTTATGATTTTCAGGCTAACGGCCGTGTGCCCTGCGATAATATTACCGCGGGCGACATCGTGGCTTTCTCCGGCCTGCCGGAGGTCACGATCGGCAACACCCTCTGCGCGCCTTCGCACGTTGAGCCGCTGCCTTTCGTCAAGATCGAAGATCCGACCGTCGAGATGACTTTCTCTGTCAACGACAGCCCGTTTGCAGGCCGCGAGGGCAAGTTTGTCACCAGCCGCCAGATCCGCGACCGCTTGTATAAAGAGCTTTTGAAGGATGTTGCGCTGAAGGTTGAAGATAGCGCCACCACGGATTCTTTCCGTGTCATGGGCCGCGGCGAAATGCATCTGTCCATCCTGATCGAGACGATGCGCCGCGAAGGCTATGAGCTTCAGGTTTCGCCCCCGCATGTGCTGACGAAGGTAATCGACGGCAAGACCTACGAGCCTATGGAGCAGGTTGTCATCGATGTGCCGACGCAGTATCAGGGCGCCGTTATGACGGCGCTGGGCCAGCGCAAGGCTGTTTTACAGCAGATGGAGCCTCTCGGCTCCACCCGCACTCGCCTTGAGTTTCGTATGCCGAGCCGTGGCCTGTTCGGCTACCGCAACCAGTTCTTGACGGACACCCACGGTGAGGGCGTCATCAACACGATTTCCGACGGCTACGATGTTTGGTCCGGCATGATCCCGACGCGCGCTTCCGGCTCTCTTGTCAGCTTCGAGACGGGCGATTCCGTTATTTACGGCCTGTTTAATGCCCAGAGCCGTGGCACCCTTATTATCGGCGCGGGCGAAAAGGTTTACGAAGGCATGGTCATCGGCTATACGCCGACGGGCGAAGACATCGACGTCAACGTCTGCAAGACAAAGCACCTCACCAACACCCGTGCTTCCGGCTCGGATGACTCTTTGCGCCTGACCCCGATCAGCCCGTTCAGCCTCGAGGGCTGCCTAGAGTTCCTCGCGCCGGATGAGCTGCTGGAAGTTACGCCGCAGTCGCTGCGTATCCGCAAAATGATTTTGAATCACGAGCAGCGCATGAAAGCGACCCACGGCGGCAAAAAAGGCTAAAGTTTCTTGTTCTTCGGCGGTATGCGGCAAATTTACCCGTGCCGTCTGCGCATAAAAGAAAACGGTGTTCTCGCCAATGTCAGTTTTGTGCATTGCCGGGCGCGCCGTTTTGTTTTATAATCATAGCAGCGCCTTTTGTGGGCCGTGGCTTTGCGATAAAGCAAAGCCGCCCGTTGATGCGGCGCACGTTTTTCATGCCCTACCCCGGCTTTGGTTTTGATCCGCCCGCCGGGCCGTGTTTTTTCTGTTCGGCGCGCGGCAGGCCAGCCGTATCGGAGGAGGCGCTTTATGGCTGATTCTTCTGCCCGAAAAATCAGGCCTGCGGCCATGCATGCTTCGCCGCAGGAACAACGGCTGTATGTTTTCGATATGGCCGTGCTGGCGCTTTCCTGCCTGCTGCGGCTCTATTTTTGGTGGCGTATGCCCTATCATGCATCTCTGCATGATCTCGGCCGCCTTGGGGGATGGGTTTCCGGCGATCTGGGCGAGGGGCATCTCGGGTACATCCAATACTTTTACCGCTTTCATGCTCTGCCGGATTTCGACCCTACAACGGTGCCGTGCTTTTACAATCCGCCGCTTTACCATATCGTCGTTGCGCTGCTGATGGGCCTGCTGCGGCCATTTGGCGTTTTGCCCGAGCCCGCGCTTAAGTGTGCCACTTTTGTCTCGCTGGTTTGTGCCTGCGTCCTCGTGGCTGCTTGCCGCTTGATCTTGCGCGAGCTGCCTCTTTGCGGCGCGGTGCGCAGCGCCGCCTTTGCCTTTCTGGCGTTTTTTCCGGCCTTTTACTGGCTTTCTTTTACCGCCACAAACGATGCAATGTGTATGATGTTTGTGGTGCTAAGCGTTTTGTTTACGCTGCGCTGGTACCGCATTCCCCTGCCGAAAGCAAATGCCTCGGCGGAAAAGCTTCCTGTCTATCGGCGTAAAAATCTGCTTGCGCTGCTGCCCGTTGCACTATCGGTCGGGCTTGGCATGGCGGCCAAGCTTTCTGCCGTACTGATTGCGCCCGCCATCGCCGCCGTCTTTGTGGCGAAGCTGTGGCAGGCAAGAAAACGCCAATGGAAACAGCTGATTTTGCCTTTTGCCGTGTTTGGCGCGGTCAGCCTTCCGCTTGGCCTCGCAAGCCCCGTGCGCAATCTGGTGCGCTTTGCGGTTCCGCTCAACTATGTGCCGGGCACGCATACGCCGGATGAATTTCCGGCCGGTATCCGCGCGGCGGGGCGGCTGCTGTTTCCTTCTTTTGCCCAAATGTCGCATTCCCACCTGCAGTGGGGCGAGTTCGCTTTTACGACGAATATTTGGGCACAGACGATTAAATCTTCGCTGTTTGATGAATCTTTTATTTCGGATGCCTCTGCGTCGGTGCATGCAGTCATGGTGTTATTAACTTATCTCGCGCTGTTTTTGGCGGCCGTTGCGCTGGCGTTGTTTGTGTATTTTCTTGTTTCCAAAAATGCGGCCCCGCTGTGGCAAAAGCTGCTGTTGGGCGGCGGATACGCCGTGATGCTGCTTTCCTATTTGCGCTTTTGCTATCTTTTCCCGCATCCGTGGACGCCGAGTTTCCGCTATATTCTGGCCGCCTTTGTGCTGTGCATCGTTGGCGCCGCCTGTGCGCTGAGCGCCTTGTGCGCCGATAAAAAGCGCCGCTGGCTTTGGGCCGGTACCTGCGCCGCTTTCGGTATCTTTGATCTGGCCGCCACGGGGCTGTATCTATTCTTTTTATAAGTTTTCCTGCTCTTTGCCGCGCGGCCGCCGGGCCGCGGCGCACAGAATCTTTTATGGATACGTTTTGCCGCCTATCGCGGTAAATCTTAAAATCAGAAGGGAAGTCAACCAATGCAAGGGATGATTTTAGCCGCCGGGATGGGCAAGCGCCTGAAGGCGCTGACGCAGAACAATACCAAGTGCATGGTCAAGGTCGACGGTGTTACCATGATCGAGCGCTGCCTGCGGATTTTGGACAAAAAGCATTTGTCTCGCGTCGTGATCGTTGTAGGCTACGAGGGGCAAAAACTGATGGATTACATTGCCACGCTCGGTCTCAAAACGCCGATCTGTTTTCTGCAAAACCCCATCTACGATAAAACCAACAATATCTACTCGCTTTCGCTGGCCAAGGATTACCTTTGCGCCGAGGATACGCTTTTGCTCGAATCCGATTTGGTTTTCGAGGAAAGCCTGATTGATGCGCTTTTGGATGACCCGCGGGAATCTCTGGCGCTGGTGGATAAGTTTGAAAGCTGGATGGATGGCACCTGCATGGAGCTGGATGAGGACGACTGCATTGTAAACTTCATCCCGGGCAAGCACCTGAAATTTGCCGAGAAAGAGCACTACTATAAAACGGTCAACATCTATAAATTCAGCCGCCATTTTGCCGCTAATACGTATGTGCCTTTTCTTACGGCCTACGAAAAGGCAATGGGCGAAAACGAATATTACGAATCCGTTATCAAGCTGATCGCCATGCTGGATACGAAAGAGATTCGCGCCAAGCGCCTGACGGGCCAGGTTTGGTATGAGATCGACAACGTGCAGGATCTTGACATTGCCGAATCTCTGTTTGCCGCCACGCCCGAGCAATACTATGAAAAGCTGTGCAGCCGCTACGGCGGCTACTGGCGCTATCCGAAGCTGCTGGATTTCTGCTATTTGGTCAACCCGTACTATCCGCCCCAAAAGCTGACGGAAGAGATGAAATCCAACTTTGAGATTTTGCTGACGCAGTATCCTTCCGGGATGCGCGTCAACGCCCTGTTGGCTTCGAGCAACTTTGGCGTAAAGCCGGAGCATATTTTGGTCGGCAACGGCGCTTCTGAGCTGATTAAGGCCCTAATGGAGCGGCAAAGCGGCCCCGTGGGCTGTATCCGCCCGACCTTTGAGGAATATCCCAATCGTTATGATGCAAACGAGATTGTGGCTTTCCGCTCTTCCGCAGAAGATTTTCACTACACGGCGGATGAGCTTATCGCCTATTTTGATACCCGCGAAATTCGCAGCCTTGTGCTGATTAACCCGGATAACCCCAGCGGAAATTATATTCCGCGCGCTGCGCTGCTGCGCCTGATCGATTGGTGCAAGGCAAAATCCATTCGCCTCATCCTCGACGAAAGCTTTGTGGATTTTGCCGAGGCCGAGGGCGAAACCACCCTCCTGGACGAAGAAATTTTGGCCCGCTATTCCGGCCTGTATGTCGTAAAAAGCATTTCAAAATCCTATGGTGTCCCGGGCCTTCGTCTCGGCCTGCTTGCCAGCAGCGACGAGGCTACGATCGCCGCAATGAAGAAATCAGTTGCGATTTGGAACATCAATTCCTTCGGCGAGTTCTATTTGCAGATCATGGAGAAATACAACAAGGATTATGCCCGTTCTCTTTTGCAGCTGCAAAAGAGCCGTCGGCTTTTTGTCGAGCAGCTAAAAACGCTGCCCGGCCTGACGGTGTTTCCTTCGCAGGCCAACTATGTTATGTGCGAGCTTACCCGTCATACAAGCCGCGCACTGTGCTGTGCCCTGCTGCAAGAGGATATTCTCATCAAGGATCTAACACCGAAGATCGGCAACGGCCGGCAGTATATCCGCCTCGCCGTGCGCAATGACGCCGACAATGAAAAGCTGCTGGGCGCGCTGCAGGGATTTTTGCGCCGCGCTTGAGCTTCTTGCCCAGTGCGCCGCTTTGGTACAATTTTTGTGTCCCTCTTTTCACAAAGTTTTTAGTGCAGTGCGCTTTGGTGCTCTGTCCAATCTCTTTTATTCACAAAAAACACCCGGCCCCGCAGGCAAGGCTTTTCGTAAGCCAAGCCCACGGGGCCGGGATTTTTTTTGGTATAATTTTATTTTTCTGCAGCGTCTCCGCTGCCTGCCGCCTCGCAGATCATCGCCGCCATATAATCGATCATCTCGTCCGTCATGCCCGGATATACGCCGACCCAAAAAGTATTGTTCATCACAAAATCGGTGGTATCCAGCCCGCCGCTTACGCGGTAAGCGTCCGTGCCGCGGATCGTATCAAAGCACGGGTGCCGTGTCAGGTTTCCGCTAAACAACAGGCGCGTCTGCACATTTTTGCTTTCAAGATAGCGCGTTACCGCGTTGCGGTTCAGCCCGCTGCCGGGCCGGACAGAAAGCAAAAAGCCAAACCACGAAGGGCGGCTGTTTTCGGCCGCTTCGGGCAGGATAAAGTTTTCGGCGGCCGGCGCTGCGGCCAGCGCCGCATGCAGCCTTGCCCAGTTATGGCGGCGGCGTTCGATAAACTGCGGAAATTTCTTCAGCTGCTCGCAGCCGATGGCGGCCTGCATGTCCGTTACCTTCAGGTTATAGCCCAAGTGGCTGTACACATATTTGTGGTCGTACCCCTTCGGCAGTGCGCCATACTGCCCGTCGAAGCGGTGACCGCAAAAATTATCGTGGCCCGAGGGGCAGATGCAGTCCCGGCCCCAATCACGGTAGCTCAAAATCAGCCGGTGCAGTTGGGGGTTATTGGTATACACACAGCCGCCCTCGCCCATCGTCATGTGGTGCGGCGGGTAAAAGCTCGATGTGCCAATGTCGCCCCATGTGCCCGTAAAGCGCGTCTCGCCGCCGATGGTATATTCGCTGCCCAGCGCGTCACAGTTATCCTCAACAAGCCAAAGATGATAGGTATCGCAAAAGGCTTTTACCGCCGCCAGATCAAAGGGGTTGCCCAGCGTGTGCGCGATCATAACGGCTTTCGTCTTTTCAGTGCGCGCCGCCTCCAGCTTCGTCACATCCAAGTTATACTGCGGCACAGCTACATCTACAAAAACCGGCACCGCGCCAAACTGCAAAATCGGCGTCACCGTCGTGGGGAAGCCGCATGCCACCGTAATCACTTCGTCGCCCTTTCGGATGCGGCGCTCGCCCAGCTCCGGCGCGGTCAGCACCGAAAACGCAATCAGGTTCGCCGAGGAGCCGCTGTTGACAAGGTGGGCGTATTTTACACCAATCCACGCGGCAAACTCTTTTTCAAACTCGTCCGCGAAACGTCCCGTCGTCAGCCAGAAATCCAGCATCGCGTCCGTCAAAGCGCACATTTCCTTTTCGTCGTATACGCGGGATGCATAGGAAATGCGGTCGCCGGGGGAAAAGGGCTTCTTCGGCTCCTTAAAGGCGTGATAATATTCGGCCACCATCGCCTTGATCTCGGCGCGGGCCTGTGCTTCGTCTTTCCAATCTGCCATGCATTTATTCTCCCAAATATTCTTGGATTTCACGGTCCATCTCGGCGGGCACATTTCCGCCGCTCTGCCATATCCGCGCAAAGGCACAGATATTTTCCATGCAGGCAGCGATATGCCACCGCGGCTGCCAGCCAAAAGTCGTTTTCAGTTTGCTGCAATCCAGCTTTAAGAAATTGGCCTCGTGCGGCGCGTTTGGCTCCGAGCAATCCTCCCAGCGGGCGCCGTCGCCCCATGTGTGGCAAAAAAGCTCTGTCAATTCGCCCGTCGTCAGGCAGTCGCAGTCGTCCGGGCCAACATTATAGCTGCCCGCGAAGCGGCCGTCTTCGGCCTGCTTTTGCGCCAGCAGCAAATATACGCCCAGCGGCTCCAGCACATGCTGATACGGCCGCGTAGAATGCGGGTTGCGCACCCGGATAACCTCGCCGGCCGCGGCCGCGCGCAGGCAGTCGGGCAGGATACGGTCTTTCGCAAAATCTCCGCCGCCGATCACATTGCCGGCGCGCGCCGTCGAAACCGCCACGCCTGCCGCCGTCAAAAAGCTGCGCGCATAGCTGTGTGTCACCAGCTCCGAGCAGCTTTTGCTGTTCGAGTAAGGGTCGTAGCCGTCAAGTGGTTCGCTTTCGCGGTAGCCCCACACCCACTCGTTATTCTGGTACACCTTATCGGTCGTTACGTTCAGTACGCTTTTTACCGAGGGCGTCCGGCGCACACATTCCATTACGTTTACGGTGCCCATCACATTTGTCTCATAGGTACCATGCGGGTCTCGGTAGCTTTCGCGCACGATGGGCTGTGCCGCAAGGTGGAGCACGATTTCGGGCTTTGCGGCGGCAAACGTCTCCAGCAAATGTGCAAAGTCGCGCACATCGCCGCGCACGTCCGTCATGTGCCCCATAAGGCCCGCCTTGTCAAACAGGTTCGGCTCGGTGGGCGGGGCAAGGCTGTAGCCGGTCACGATTGCCCCGGCGTTTACAAGCATACGGCAAAGCCAGCTGCCCTTAAAGCCCGTGTGCCCTGTCACCAGCACACGCCGGCCCTGATAAAAAGAAAGTTCCATAAAAATCTCCTGTTTCGGTGCAGCGGCGCTTTAATCCTGCCAAGCCTTCCACGGCGCTTTGCCGCCGGCCCACAGTGCTTCGAGCTGGCGCATATCGCGCACGGTATCCATGCACTTCCAAAAGCCCTCATGCCGGCGGCTAATCAGCTCGCCCTGCTTAGCCAAGGTTTCGAGCGGTGCGCGTTCAAACACGGTATCATCCCCGGGCAGATAATCAAAAATGCGCGGGTCGCACACCATATAGCCGATGTTGATAACGCTGCCGTCGTTTTCGCTTTTCTCGCGGAACCCTGTCACCAAACCGTTCTCATCCACATCCAAAACGCCAAACTGCTGCCCGACGTTATAGCTCGACATCGTAACGATTTTACCGTGTTCGCGGTGGAAAGCTTCCAGCGCGTTCAGGTCGATGTCGCATACACCATCGCCGTAAGTAAGCATAAACGGCTCCTCGCCCACATAGGGCTGGATGCGCTTAACGCGGCCACCCGTCATGGTGTCAAGCCCGGTGTCCACGACGGTGACCTTCCACGGCTCGGCGTGGCTGTTCAATACCGTCATTTCGTTTGTGGCAAGGTCAAACCGCACATCGGCGTTGTGCAGGTAGTAATCAAAAAAGTATTGCTTGATGACATCCTGCTTGTAGCCCGCGCAAATGATGAACTCGTTGTAGCCATAATGGGCATAGCGCTTCATGATGTGCCACAAAATCGGCTTGCCGCCGATCTCCACCATCGGCTTGGGCTTGTACTGGCTTTCTTCAGAAATGCGGGTGCCATAGCCCCCCGCCAGCAAAACGACCTTCATAGTGCGACCTCCTGTTGCGGCAGCCCGGGCGCCCTGCTTTCCGGGGCCGCCTGCCTTTTCATGTATTGTACTATTTTACGGGCGGGTTTGCAATGAAAAGGGCGTGGTGTGCATTTGGGCGCATCTTTTTCGCAGAAAACAACTTCCCGTTAAAAAAGTTGAGCGTTGCTTTAACAACGGCTCAATGGTATTTCGCTTTGTGCCCTGCTAAAATAGAAACAGAGGAAGGGCCTGCCTTATATCACACAGATAAAGGAGACGATAAAAATGCCCATGCAGGAAATTCTGCGGCAAAAGCGCAAAGCGCTCGGCCTGACGCAGGAGCAGGTGGCGAAGGATCTCGGCGTAACCACGCCCGCCGTCAACAAATGGGAAAACGGCGTCACGTGCCCTGATCTTATGCTGCTGCCCGCGCTGGCGCGGCTCTTGAAAACCGACCCGAATACGCTGTTGTGCTTTCGCGAAGATTTGACCGATCATGAGATTGCCGTTTTTTCCAATACAGTCGCAGAAGAGATTCGTACCAAGGGCTTTGCGCAGGGGTATACGCTGGCGATCGAAAAAACGCAGGAATATCCAAACTGTGCCAAGCTGCTGTATTCCGCTGCGATTCTGTTGGATGGCGCGCTGCTGATGCAGGACCTGTCGAAGCTGGAAAGGCAGGCCCACCGCGCCGAGATCACGGCGCTTTACGAGCGCGTGGCCCGCTGCAGCGATGCAGATTTGGCCTACCGTGCACAATATATGCTGGCCTCTACCCTTCTGCAACAGGAAAAGTACGAGGAAGCCCAGCAGATGCTGGATCAGCTGCCAAAACAGCGCGCGCCGGATAAGCGCTCTTTGCAGGCAAATCTCTGGGCCAAGATGGGCAAATCCGCCGAGGCTGCCAAGCTGCTGAGCAACATGGCGCTGGGGAGCCTGCAGGAGTCTCTGGTGACGCTGTCGGCGCTGGTTTCGCCGCTGATCGTGCTGGGCGATACCCAAACCGCCGAGCGCTTGGCGCAGGCGGCAAAGGCGCAGTGCGAGGCGTTTGGCCTGTGGCCGTATAGTGCCTGCCTTTTGCCGATGCAGGTTGCTGTGGCCAAAAAGGATGTGCCCGAAAGCCTTCGCCTGCTTTCGTCCATGCTCGGCGCGCTGCTGGCGCCGTGGGATGCTTACGCCGGCCCATTGTACCGCTATCAGCCCCATAAGGAGGGCTCGGACGCCATCGGAAAAACCTTTTTGCCGGCGGTTTTGTCCGATCTTGAAAGCAACCCCGACTACGATTTTCTCCGTGCCGAGCCGGAATTCAAAAGTTTGCTCGAAACCTACCGCGCAAAGGCCGAATAACGCAAAATCGCCCGCACCCGGCAAAAGCGCATCCGGGCGCGGGCGATGATTTTATGCTTTGCGGCCGCCGCCGCGCCTTTCGCGCCTCCGCCTTTACGGATTATACCGTGCAAAATACGCGAAATCCTGTGCCGCAAACGGCGCATGTTCTTTATCCTTCGGGCTGGTTTTATGCGCACAGCCGCAATCCGGCCACTGTACGTTCACGGTCGGGTCGTCATACGGGATGCCGCCTTCGCCGGTGGGGTCATATACGTCTGTGCATTTATAGCAAAACTCCGCTACATCGCTCAAAACGAGAAAGCCGTGGGCAAAGCCCTCCGGGATATAGAACATCTTTTTGTTTTCGGCGCTCAGCGTCACGCCCACCCATTTGCCGAAGGTTTTGCTGCCCGGGCGGCAATCGACGGCCACATCGTATACTTCGCCGCGCGTAACGCGCACCAATTTGCCCTGCGTGTGGCTTTTTTGAAAGTGCAGCCCACGTAGTACGCCCTTGGTGCTGCGGCTCTCGTTGTCCTGCACGAATTCCGCCGGGATGCCCGCCGCAGCAAACAAATCTTTCTGATACGTTTCCATAAAATAACCGCGGTCGTCCCCGTGGACGTTCGGCTCAATCACCATTACGCCGGGGATTTCCGTCTGGGAAAACTGAAATTGTTCCATGCTCTGCCATCCTTTTTCTTGAAATAGACGCCCGCCGGCCCGGGGCCGGCAAAATACTCTAAGCATTAGTATTGTACCTCTCGCCCGGGCCAAACACAAGAGACGCCTCCTGCGCATCCCGGTGCAAAGTCTCTCTAAATGGTTTCCGCCTGCCTTGTTGGCGTTGTATTTGCCGGCGGCAGCCGCTATACTAAATGAAAACGCACAGCAAATCGGCATGTGAAGCGATCGTGCTTTCCGGCGCAGGCCGAGGCGTTTCATCGAAAGCGAGGGATATTTTATCAAACATGCTGCCAACATCATAACATCTTTTCGCATTCCGGCCGCCATCTCAATGGTTTTTGCCGCACCGTTTTCGGTTGCCTTCTGGCTATGCTACCTATGCGGCGGCCTCAGCGATATATTGGACGGTTTTGTCGCAAGGAAATGGAAACTGCAAAGTGCATTCGGCGCAAAGCTGGATAGCTTTGCAGATATGGTTTTTGCGGTTTCTCTTGCGGTTGTCGTTATCAGAAATTTTCAGATTCCGGCATGGCTGTGGCTGTGCATCGCGGGGGTCGCCGCGCTGCGGTTTTTCAGCTACGGCATTAACTTTTACAAGTACCGCACATTTGTATCGTTACATACTTACGCAAACAAAGCCACCGGTGCGCTGATTTTTGTGTTTCCTGTGCTTTGCCTCGTGTTGGGCCTGACAGCGACGGAAATCATTTTGTGCCTTACCGCATTTTTCTCTTCTCTCGAAGAAGTGGCCATCGCCTTTTCTTCCCGCGCGCCGAACCGCGACCGCAAAAGTATCTTTTTGCCGTAGTTCATTGTGTGCATTTTTGCAAAAAAGTGCCCCGCCCGCCCAGCAGGTTTGTTGCCTGCGCCGCGGATGGGGCACTTTTGTTTTTTTGCTTTTGCGGTTATGCGGCCGCCGTTACAAGGCAAATGCTTTTGCGGATGCCAAGCGGGCGCGTAAGATGTGTTTTTTCCAAAACGGCAGCCATCTTGTCTGCGCAGGAAACGATATAGCTTTCTTTATAGCGCGGCAGCGTGGCCGTAAGCGGCCACATGTGCTTTACGATAATATCCTCTTCCTTGTGGGAAAGGCCATATCGGCGCGCATTTTCCAGCGCAGCTGCGGGGTGGCTGCGCCAGCGCCGCAAAGTGCTGCCGTCGCTGCCCGGCCAGTTTTCGAGGTACAAATCATGCAGCAATCCGCCGCGCGCAGCGGCGGTATAATCCAACCCAAGGCGGCGGCAAATGGTAAAGCTGAAGTAAGCTACGGCCATGCAGTGGTCATAACGGGTCGTCCCGGCTGTATGCTGATGATAACGGCGCAGCTGCTGCACCATCGGCTCTGCCAGCAGCGGGCGGATGCATGCGGTAAAGGCGGCGCGGTTTTCTTCTTTCCAAGTCGGCATTCGTGTCCCCTTTTCTCTCGATCTCATCGCGGTAAGATTCGTTTTCTATTATACAGTATTTTTTGCTTGAGATCGAGTTTTTCACTATTTTTTCAAAAAATAGTTGTTATTTCCTGTTTTCCCTTTTTGCCGGTTGCTTGTTTTATCGTATTTTTTTGCATTTTCAAACACGCAAATTGCATTTTTATGCTTTTGTCTTGACCAATATGCAGAAATGCATTAAAATATATACATTCTAAACATTTTGCAAAAAGCGTGGAGGGAAAGATGGAACTCAAAGGGAAAGATTTTTTGAAGCTGCTGGATTTTACGCCTGCCGAAATCGAGGGCTTACTGGATTTGGCCGCCGAGCTGAAAGCGAAAAAGAAGGCGGGCATCCGGCATGATGCGCTGCGCGGCAAAAATGTCGCCTTGATTTTTGAAAAAACTTCCACGCGTACACGCTGCAGCTTCGAGGTCGCCGCGCACGATCTCGGTATGGAGACGACCTATCTGGATTCCACCGGCAGCCAGATCGGCAAAAAGGAATCTATTGCCGATACCGCGCGGGTGCTCGGGCGCATGTTCGATGGCATCGAATACCGCGGCTATGGCCAGCAGATTGTTGAGCAGCTGGCGCAATATGCCGACGTCCCTGTTTGGAACGGCCTTACCAACGAGTTTCACCCTACGCAGATTTTGGCCGATTTTCTCACGATCCGCGAGCATTTTGGCCCCTTAAAAGGGATTCATTTTGTGTATTTCGGGGATGCCCGCTATAATATGGGCAACAGCCTGATGGTGGGCTGTGCCAAAATGGGCCTGCATTTTACGGCCTGTGCGCCGAAGGCGTATCAGCCTGACGCCGCCCTGATTGCGCAGTGTGAGGCGATTGCCGCCGAAACCGGTGCCACGCTTGCCTTTGAAACCGATCCGGAAAAGGCCGCGCAAGGCGCGGATGTTCTGTACACGGATGTCTGGGTGTCGATGGGCGAGCCTGTTGCGGTATGGGCGCAGCGCATTCAGGATCTTGCCCCCTATCAGATTAACGCGCATCTGATGGCGCTGGCCGGGCCGCAGGCGCGCTTTATGCACTGCCTGCCTGCCTATCACGATCATAAAACGCAGGTAGGCAAAGAGATGGGCGAGCGCTTTGGCCGCGACGCAATGGAAGTTACCGATGATGTGTTTGAAGGCCCGCAAAGCATCGTTTTTGATGAGGCAGAAAACCGTATGCACACGATCAAAGCCGTCATGGCCGCCACGCTGGGCTATTGCGGCTGAACCTTGCTTTTCCGCCCTGCCGCTTTTCCGCGGCGGGGCGTTTGTTTGTTTTAGGTGCGCAGGCCAAAGATCTGATAGGGTACAACCGCCGTGTTGTCGGCCGCGTTGCTTGTGCCGGTGCCCGCGGAAAAGCTAAGGCCGTCCTCTGTTACTGTTACTGTCCGGGATGCCCAGCTGAGGCCGATCAGGTTTGTTGCCTCGCCCGCGGTGTTGTCGATATATACGCTTGGCAACAGCTGTGCCTGTGCGGCTTTGTTCCTGCACGAAATGCGGAATCGCTTATAGTCCGCCGTATCCCCTAGCGAAACGATTTGCGCGGAGAAGCTTGCGGAGGGCATTTCGTTTTCCCACAAAAGCTCTGAAGAAAGGCCAGCGATGGCTTCGCTCATATCTGTGGTGCCCGCGTCGGCCGTTGTGTCTGTTCCGGTTGCATAGTTATGGATCGTCAGGATCAGGTGCCCTTGTGCATTCACTGCCGCGCCGGTTACGCTGTCGCCTTTCGCGCCCGTGGCGCCTGTTTCGCCGGGGTCGCCCTTGTCGCCTTTCGCGCCCGTGGCACCCGTTTCGCCTGGGTCGCCCTTGTCGCCTTTCGCGCCTGCGGCACCTGTTTCGCCTTTTAAGGCGGCCAGCCACGCCGCCTTTGTGCCGGAAAAACCGTTTTGTACGGCCAGCGCAAAAGCCGAAACCGGGCCGAGATCAAGCTGTGTCGCCGCCGCATCTTGGCCCTGCGGCGTTGTCTCAATCAAATGCCCGCTTTCATCAAGCGAAAGCGTCCTATAGCCGCACTGCTTTGCCATCTGCTCTACCGCAGCGGCAAGCTGGGCGGCTTTTGCTTTTGCCGCGGCCGCCGCTGTGCTGTCCGCCTGAATTTGGCTGACAAACTGCTGGTATTCATTGGCCGTATACGCCGGCGCGGCCCCGCCCGCGGCCGGGTGCGGCGCTGCCGTGTAGTTGCATACGGCGGAATACGCCGCATAGCCGTTGGCGTCTACCGCATCCGCCAGTAGCTTTCCGCTTTCGCTGGCGGTGATGTCTGCCGTGATGCTGCACTGCAAGGTGCTGTCCAGTACGATGGCTTTGGGCTGCTGTGCGGCGTCGTCCGGCACAAAGGTCAAGCGGATAGTTTTTCCCTGCCATTCCGCCGGGATGGCAAGGGACAGCTTATCTACAAGGTTTGCGCCCGTGCTGCCCATGCTGATATGTGCAGGCCGGATGCAAAAACAGCTTGCCCCGCCTTCCGCCGCTGCTTTTTCAATCGTCAATGAGATCATATTTTTTCCTCCTCTTTTGCGTATGGGAGGCATTGCCCGGCCGGCAAATTTCTTGTTTTGGAATGTACCGCATTTGCCCCGGCCGTCTGCCTTCCTTTTCGTCCCTGCATTGTAGCGCTGTGCCGCCGAAAAAGGGAAAAAGCGTCTGGCCCGGCCACAAGATATAGTGTTTAAGGCGCCAAAAGTGGTGCCCTCTCTTTGCTTTCAAAGTAGCCCTTCTCCTGCCGGCCGGGCACATCACCACAAAAAAAGCAGCCGCCTTTCAGCAGCTGCTTTTTTCTGTTTTTCAGCCCCGGCTGATGCCTTTACAGCGTTGCTTCCAGCCGTGCGCGGATAGCCTTAATGAAGCTTTCGCTGTCCACTTCTACGGGATGGATGCCCTCGGCAAGGTTGCACAGGTCTTTCGTCATAATGCCGTCCGTCAGCGTTTGCAGGCTGGCCGCTTCCAGCTTTTCGCCAAAAGAAACCAGCTCCAGCAGGCCATCGAGCTCTCCGCGCTTTTTCAGCGCGCCGCTCCATGCAAAAATGGTGGCAATCGGGTTCGTCGAGGTCTTTTCGCCCTTCTGCCAGCGGTAATAGTGGCGCGTAACCGTGCCGTGCGCCGCCTCATATTCATACTTTCCGTCCGGGCTGACAAGTACACTCGTCATCATGGCAAGGCTGCCGAACGCCGTCGATACCATATCGCTCATCACATCGCCGTCGTAGTTCTTGCAGGCCCAGATAAACCCGCCCTTCGAGCGGATCACGCGCGCCACGATGTCGTCGATCAGGCTGTAGAAATACGTGATGCCCGCAGCCTCAAACTTTGCCTTATATTCGGCGTCATAGATGCGCTGGAACACGGCTTTGAACTCGCCGTCATACTGTTTGCTGATGGTATCCTTTGCGCCAAACCACAAATCCTGCTTTTGGTCAAGCGCATACGCAAAGCAGCTGCGCGCAAAGCTTTCAATAGAGGTGTCCTTATTAAACTGCCCCTGCAATACGCCCGGGCACTCGAAGTTGTAGATGTCCAGCGTCTGCGGCTGGCCATTTTTCGGCGTGTAAAGTAGCTGGGCTTTCCCTTCGTCAGGTACGCGCAGCTCGGTTGCTTTATAAATATCGCCGTAGGCATGGCGCGCGATGGTAATGGGCTTCTCCCAATTTTTCACCACAGGCTTGATGCAGTCAATCATGATCGGCGCGCGGAAAACCGTGCCGTCCAGCACGGCGCGGATCGTGCCGTTCGGGCTTTTCCACATCTCGTGCAGATGGTATTCATCCATGCGCTGTGCGTTTGGTGTAATGGTTGCGCACTTTACAGATACGCCGTACTTTTTGTTTGCCAGCGCTGCATCCATCGTCACCTGATCGCGTGTTTCGTCCCGGTGCGGCAGGCCCAAATCATAGTATTCGGCTTTCAGCGCCACAAACGGCAGAATCAGCTCGTCCTTAATCATCTTCCAAAGTACGCGGGTCATCTCGTCGCCGTCCATCTCGACAAGCGGGGTCGTCATGCGGATTTTTTCCATGCAAAAGCTCCTTTTCCGCGGCGGATGTTTTCTCCGCCGTCAAGGTGTTTTTTTTCAAACGCCGATTCGCCGCGCCGAGGCCTTCGGCCCCTTGCCGCGCGCCGCCGCGGGCACTTTACTTGCGGTAGGCTTCCGCCAGCTTTTCAAAGGCGGGTAAACTGCGCTTTACTTTGTCGGTGTCGATGCAGTAGGCAAGGCGCACATAGCCGTTTACGCCGAAAGTATCGCTCGGCACCAGCAACAAGTCAAACTCCCGCGCCTTTTGGCAGAAGGCGTTTGCATCCGCTTCCAGCGCTTTCGGGAAAATGTAAAACGTGCCGCCCGGCCGCTCGACGGAAAATCCCAGCTCCGTCAGCTTATGGTACAGCAAATTCATGTTCGTCTCGTAAACCGAAAGGTCGCTTGTCACGGTAAGGCACTCGGCACAGGCGCGCTGGATAAGGCTCGGCGGGCAGTTGTGGCCCGTAAAGCGGCTGATCTGTGCCATGATGTCCACAAGCACTTTTTCGCCCTCGCAGCCGGGCGCCACGGCCACGTAGCCGATGCGTTCGCCGGGCAGGCTCAGCGATTTTGAGAACGAGTAACAGGTAAGCGTGTTCGCGTAAAACTTTGCCGGATAAGGGCATTCCGCGCCGTCGAACAAAATCTCGCGGTAGGGTTCGTCGCTGATAAGATAAAGTGGGTGGCCGTACTTCTCGCCGGCCTCGGTCATCAGCGCGGCCAGCTTTGTCAGCGTATCGGCCGAGTACACCACGCCGGAAGGGTTGTTGGGCGAATTTATCAGCACGGCGGCTGTTTTTTCGTTCAGCATTTCGGCAAACGCGGCAAGGTTTGGCTGAAAGGCCGGGGCCTTAGCCGGGGCGATCTTCAATACAGCGCCCGTACCGGCCACATACGGCCCGTATTCCGGGAAGTAGGGCGCAAACGTAATTACTTCATCGCCGGGCTTCGTCACAGCGCGCAGAGCATGTGAAAGCGCGCCGGCCGCGCCCGTCGTGGGGAAAATGTCGCCTACAGTGTACGGCAGGCCGAACCGCTTTTCCAAGTTTTCCGCCACGGCGGCGCGGAAGGTCGGGTCGCCTTGGCTGGGGCAGTAGCCGTGCAGCGCCACGGGTTCCTCTTCTTGCAGCAGGCGCAGCATAGTGGCCGTAAACTGTTCCGGGCAAGGTACGCTCGGGTTGCCCAGCGAGTA
>JALCRP010000027.1 GCA_022652735.1 Faecalibacterium sp.
CTGCTGTACGTGCTGCTTTTGGCGGCGATCCCGGCGGGGCAGGCGCGCCGCGTTACGGCCGCGATCTTGGTTTACACCGACCCGGCGGCGATGGGGCTGTTTTTTATGGGCGCATTTTTGCTGCTGGGAAAAAGCCAGCGTGTAAACTGCGCGCTGGCCGTTTCGCCCGTAACGGCGGGAGAATACATTTTATCCAAAGCGGTATCGCTGATGGTGCCGGGCATTTTGGTGGGCACTGTAATATGCCTGTTTGGCGGCATTGCACTTGGCGCGGCGTTGCCGGCCATCGCGCTGGCATCCATTTTGTTTTCGCTGTGTGGGCTGTTTGCCGCCGTAAAAACCACGACGCTGAACGGTTTTATGATTGCTGTGGTTCCGGCAGAGATCGTGATCTGCCTGCCGGCGATCCTTGTGCCGTTTGGGCTTCTGGCGGCCCCGGCGTGGGGGCTGCATCCGGGCGTAGCCGCAATGCGCCTGATTTGCGGCCAAACCCAGGGCTGGCCGCTGCTGATTTTGGCTTTGGCCGCGTGGTGCGGCGCGGCGGGGGCCGTATGCCGCAAAGCCGTTGCGGGCTATTTTGAAAAGCTGGGGGGAGGGCACATCGTATGAAAGCCATGCAAAACGCCTATCTGCGGTTTTTGGCCGGCGTGTGGCAGGATGCGATGCTGGCCGCCTGTATGGCAGCGCCAATTTTTATGGGAGCCGCATTTCGGCTGGGGCTGCCGCTGCTGGAGGGGTTGTTGTGCCGGACACTGGCCTGTACGGCGTTTTTGGCGCCGTACTACCGGCTGTTTGATCTGCTGCTGGCCGTGATGACGCCGATCATGTTTGCATTTTCGGGCGTGATGACGATTTTGGAAGAAACGGATAACGGCACGGCCCGCGCAATGATGGTTACGCCGCTGGGCAAAAGCGGGTATCT
Source organism: Faecalibacterium sp. (assembly GCA_022652735.1). Taxonomy (GTDB): domain Bacteria; phylum Bacillota; class Clostridia; order Oscillospirales; family Ruminococcaceae; genus Faecalibacterium. The sequence continues at coordinate 923 of JALCRP010000027.1, forward strand.
GTTTTCCCGCATCGGGTTAAGTGCGCTGCTGGCCACGGGCTACGCCGCGCTGCTGCTGGCCATTTGCGGGCTTTCGGGCATGGGCGGCGGAATGATTCTGGCCGTAAGCGCGCTGAGCAGCTTGTTCAGCATTGTGGTGTCGATGCTTGTGGTAGCGTTTGCGCACAACAAGGTGGAGGGCATGGCGCTGATAAAATTGAGCGGCATCTTGATTTTTGGCCTGCCGGCTGTGTTTTTTGTGGCGCCGCCGGCCCGGTTTTTGGCGGGCGTACTGCCAAGCTTCTGGATGGCAGAGCTTGCTGTGACAGGGCAGTGGGGGTATCTTGTGCCGGCGCTGCTTTGCTGCGGCGTATGGGGCGCGGCGCTGTACCGCCGGTTTGCGGCAAAACTGCTGTAAAAAAAGAAAACGGCGCACCCGGTTCGGTTTTGGCCGAAGGGCGCGCCGCTTTTGTGCGTTTTACGGGGCGGTTACTGCGCGGTGAAAGCTTTTTTGAACCAGAGGCCCGTCTCGGTCAGGTCGTCATCCGCCCAGCCGCCGAGCGTTTGGCAGGTGGGCTTTAGGATGGCCGAGGTTTCCGCCTTGTTCGAGAGGTTCCATTCGATGTAGCTGATGCCGTTTTTGTTCATCGCGGCAAGCCACGCCTCGGCAGAGGCGTAATCAATGCTGCCGCTGCCATCGGCGGCGCAGATGCTGCACTCGCTGACGAAAACCGGAACACCCGCGGCCAAGGCGTCCGCCATTTTTTGGCGCAGCGCGGCTTTATGGGTGCCGGCATAAAAATGCAGCACATACATTACGTTTTGGTCGGCAAGCAGGTTGCCCGCCACTTCGGTAACATCCTGGCTCCAAGTATTCGTGCCCACCAGCACAAGCGCGTTGGGCGCGTTTTTGCGGATCACGCCAAGCACCTGCTCGGCATAAGGCTTGATGACGGTGGCCCACGGCGATTGCTGCGGCTCATTGCAGATCTCATAAATAACATTGGGGTTTGCCTGATACTTCTCGCTCATCTCGGCGAAAAAAGCCAGCGCCGCATCGCGGTGCATGTTGGGATCATAATCGCTTAAAATATGCCAATCGAGGATAACGTACAGGCCAAGGCGCGCCGCATAGCTTACGCCGGCCTCTATAAGCCGTTTGAGCTTTTCCTGCCCGCCGTCGGTGCAGTAGCCGCCATCCTCCTCGGTATACAGGGCAAGGCGGATCACGTTGATGTACCAAGCATCGCGCAAGGTACAAAAAGCCTCGTAATTGACATACTGCGGGTATTTGCCAAGGCCGTGGGTGCTGATGCCGCGCAGCTGCACAAAGCGGCCGTTTTCGTCCATCAGGCGGGTGCCCGCCACATGCAGGGCAGGGGCTGTGCCGGCCTGATCCAAAATCGCGGAAGAATCCTCATGCTGCATTTATAAAATCCTCCTCGCCGCATTGCCGGGCAAAGGCCCGGTGGTACGGTTTTTCTTTACTATAACATCCGCCCAAAGCCCCGGCAAGGGCGCACAGGCAAAAAAATACCGCCCGGCGCACTGTGGCCCGGGCGGTATTTTTTACAGCTTTGCGCGGCCGGTGGTTTCGGCCTTTTGCCCGCGGATGCCAAGCAGCCAATAGCGCAGGCCCGGAATGCGGGAAAACAGCTCATACGAAAGCGGCAGCACGATGGTCATTGTGACGATCAAAAGCACATAGACAAGGCCCATCGGCAACGCCAAAACCGTTGCGTACAGCCACGAGAATACGCTCAGCAGCGGATAATGCAGCGCAAAAAAAGTGAAACTGCGCGGGCGCAGATAGCGCGTAAATGCGGAATCCTTGCTCCACCATGCACGGGCACAGCCCAGCAGCGCCAAAATGGCGAGCCATGCATAAGCGTTCGTCAGCGGTTGCTTCATGCAGGGCAGATCGCTAAAGTTTTTCCCCCAATAGCACCACACAAAGGCGACGCCGGAAACCACGGCCGCCGCCAACAGCGGCAGATGCCACTTTTCCAGCACATCCAGCACACTTTCGTGCGAAAATACAAAGTAGCCCAGCAGGAACAGGAAAATGTACAGCCCGAAGCGATACATCGGCATGAGCGAGATGTTCAACACTTGCGCCGTACCCCAGTAGGGCAAAAAGCCCAGCAGCAAAACGATCGGGTTTGCGGCCTTTTCGCCAAGCGCGTATAGGCGCCCGCCCTTATCCAGCGCCAGCACAAGCGTAAGCACAAGGCTGGCGATCAGAATAACGTGCAAAAACCACATTGGCCCAATGCCCATCAGGCAGTAAATCAGATATTTTACCGCGCCGGGAATCTGTGCGCCGCCGAACACATCGACATACTGTCTAAGGATCAGCGAGGTGATCCAATCCGTCAGGAAAAATCCGCCGACGGCCGGCACAAGGATGTGCTGGCAGCGCTCGGCCCAAAATTGCTTTTTCGTGCGGTGCGAAAGCGAATACCGCGCGCTGATGCCTGCCAGCAAAAACAAAATCGCCATAAACCACGGATACAGCACATATTCTACGACATCCATCTGCGGGATGCCCTGTACCCCGATGGTAGAGATTACGCCGACAGAGTTGAACATATAGCAGATGTGATAGAGCACCACCAGCAGCACGATGCCGCACCGCAGATGGTCAATGGCATAGTTTCGGTTCATTCTATATCCTCTCCTTTTTGAATATGGTGCAGGAAATTCAACACATCGTCCGCCTTAATGATCGCAATTCCTCTGGCTTCATCCCCTAAAATCAGCAGGTTGTCGCCCGGGCAGATATGAAAAATATCCCGCGCTGCCTTTGGGATCACGATCTGGCCTTTGTCGCCCACCTTTACCGCGCCGAACAGGTGCTTGCCCGCCGGCGGCAGGGGCAGGACGCTTTGCGCCGCATCATAATGCACGAGGCCATCCAGCGTCACGCCGTAAAGCTGGGCCAGCGCCGTGCAGTTTTCAATGTCCGGGAAGGTTTCGCCAGCCTCCCATTTTGCCACGGCCTGCCGCGATACGCCGAGCTTTGCCGCCACATCCTCCTGCGTATAATGGTGCAGACGGCGCAGCGAAAGTAAATTCTCACAGATCATACATTTCCCACCTTTGTTGCGTTTACTTGCATTATAGCGCGGCAAAAAAGAAAATCCACCAACCAAGCCATACATTTTTTGCGTTTTGTGTTTGGTTTGGTTGCAAAAGAAAAACTTATGCGCGGTGCGGCCTTTTGTATGTGCGGCAAAGCCGGCAGAAAAAGGCATCGCACCTTTTTCAGATTTTCAGGTGCGCCCGCGGGGCGTTTGTGGTACGATAGCGGTGGTGTAAGAAAGAGAGGTACCGCAAAATGGAAAAGCTATCCCGAAAAGACCAGCTCTTGGTGGGCGTGACACTATTCTCCATGTTTTTCGGCGCAGGAAATCTGATTTTTCCCCCGCTGCTTGGGTATCAGGCCGGCGTTGCCTCGCCCGCGGCATTTCTGGGGTTTGCGATAAGCGCGATCGGCCTGCCGATCTTGGGTGTGGCCGCCGTGGCCCGCACGGGCGATCTGCCCACGCTGGCAAAGCGCGTAGGGCGGCCTTTCGCGGCTGTGTTTACGGTTTTGATCTATCTTTCGATCGGGCCGTGCCTTGCCATCCCGCGTACCGCAAGCACTTCGTTTGAGATGGCGGTGACGCCGTTTTTGCCCGGCGGCGCGCCTGTTTTATGGCTGCGCGCCGCGTATTCGCTTGTGTTTTTTGCCGCGGCGCTTACGCTGGCGCTGCGCCCCACAAAGCTCGTCGACTGGCTGGGCAAGCGGCTTGCGCCGGTGCTTTTGGCGCTGATTGCGGTGCTGTTTTTCGGCTGCGTGTTTTTTGGCTTTTCGGGCGCAGATGCGGCCGTGGGCAAATATGCGGCGGCCTCGCCGGCGGTGCCTGCCGTGCAGGGCTTTTTGGATGGGTATCAGACAATGGACGCCATTGCGGCGCTGATTTTCGGTATCGTGCTGGCGATGAACATCCGCGCGCGCGGCGTCACGCAGCAAAACGCCGTTGTAAAAACAACGATCCGCGCGGGGGCGGTGGCTGCGGTTTTGTTCGCGGCCGTGTACGGCGCGCTGACATGGATCGGCGTAGTGGGCGGGCATGCCTACGGCGCGGGCGCGCAAAACGGCGCCGAGATTTTGACCTTTGTGGCGAAAAGCCTGTACGGCACGGCCGGGCAGATCATTCTGGCCGCGATTTTCGTGATCGCCTGCCTGAACACTTGCATCGGGCTTTTGTGCTGCTGCGGCGAGTATTTCCACGAGCTTTGCCCGAAATTTTCCTATCGCGCATGGGTGATTGCGTTTGCGGTATTTTCGGGCGTAGTGGCAAACGCCGGGCTGAACATGATCTTAAAAGTTTCGGTGCCGGTGCTGGGCTGCCTGTATCCGGTGGCGATCGTGTTGATCGTACTGGCCTTTTTGCCGGCGCACCTGCATGAAACGCGGCCGCTGCTGTATCCGCTGACGGTGGCGCTGGCGGGGGTTACGGGCGTGGTGGCCGCGCTGGCAGATGCGAAAATCGTGATTCCGGGCGTCACGGCGCTGTTTAGCCATCTGCCGCTGTATGCCTATGGGCTGAGCTGGCTTGTGCCCGCGCTGGTGGGGCTGGGCATCGGGTTGCTTGTAAAAAAAGAAAACCGCGCGTAAACGGCGGATAGCCGGGCGCGGGAGAAACGCGAAAGACATTAAAGACGGCCCGCGTTTCCGCCTGCAAAAACCTTGCGTAAAAACGCCGAACGAGAGGACAAAATAGAGCCATGAAACAGCTGGTGATCGGGATACTGGCGCATGTTGACGCGGGCAAAACGACGCTTTCGGAAGCGCTTTTGTATCAGGGCGGCGCCGTGCGCAAGCTGGGCCGCGTCGATCACGGCGATGCTTTTTTGGATACCGCAACGCTGGAAAAGGCGCGCGGCATCACGATATTTTCCAAATGCGCGCGGCTGCATACGGCCGGGGCCGAGCTGACGCTTTTGGATACGCCGGGCCATGTGGATTTTTCGGCAGAGATGGAGCGTACCCTCGGCGTACTGGATTATGCGGTGCTCGTCGTAAGCGGAACGGACGGCGTACAAAGCCATACCGAGACGCTTTGGAAGCTGCTGGCGCAATATCAGGTGCCGGTGTTTTTGTTTGTCAACAAAATGGATCTGCCCGGCAAAGCGCGCGCCGCGCTGCTGGATGAGCTGGGAAGCCGCTTTTCGGATGCCTGTGTCGATTTTTCGGCCGACGCGCCCGAAGAAACGCGCCGCGAGGCGCTTTCTCTGTGCGACGAAGCCCTGCTGGACGAAGTTTTGGCCGGCAAAGCGCCGCAGGACGCCACCATTGCCGACGCGGTGGCACGGCGGCGGGTGTTTCCGGTTTATTTTGGCGCGGCGCTGAAAACCGAAGGGGTGGATGCCCTGCTCGAAGGCTTGGGGCGCTACACGGCGCAGCCGAAGGCGGACACGGCGTTTGGCGCGCGCATCTATAAAATCACCGAGGAAGGCGGCACGCGGCTGACATGGCTAAAGGTAACAGGCGGGCAGCTTGCGGCCAAAACTATGCTGGAAAGCCGGCCCGACGCGGCGGGCGTTTGGCGCGAAAAAGCCGACCAACTGCGCCTGTATTCCGGCGAAAAATTTACGTTGACGGATGTAGCTGTCCCCGGCATGGCCGTGGCGGTAACGGGCCTGACGCAAACCCATGCGGGCGAAGGCCTTGGCGCCGAGGCGAATACCCGTGCGCCCGTGCTTGCGCCGGTTTTGCACTATGCCGTGCAGCTGCCCGAGGGCACCGACGGCCACGCCGTTTTGCTGGCGCTGCGCACCCTTGAGCAGGAGGACCCACAGCTGCATGTCGTTTACAGCGAGGCCCTGAACGAAACGCATGTCCAGCTAATGGGCGAAGTGCAGCTTGAGGTTTTGCAAAGCCTGTTGCAGGAGCGCTTCGGCCTGACGGTATCGTTTGGGCCGGGGAATATTTTATATAAAGAAACGATCACCACTGCGGCGGAGGGCATCGGCCACTACGAGCCGCTGCGCCATTACGCCGAGGTGCATCTTGTGCTGGAGCCGGGCGCGCGCGGCAGCGGGCTTGTATTTTCGTCGGCATGCCCGACGGACGCGCTGGACAAAAACTGGCAGCATTTGATTTTAACGCATCTGGCCGAAAAGCAGCATGCGGGCGTTTTGATGGGCGCGCCGCTGACGGATGTAAAAATAACCTTGATCGCCGGGCGGGCGAGCGAAAAGCACACCGAGGGCGGCGATTTCCGTCAGGCAACCTACCGCGCCGTGCGGCAGGGCCTGCGGCAGGCTGAAAGCATCCTGCTCGAGCCGTGGTATGCCTTTTCGCTTGAGCTGCCCGCCGAGCAGCTTGGCCGTGCGATGGCGGATGTACAGCGCATGGCCGGGCGGTTTGATGCGCCCGAAACGCATGGCGACAGCGCCATATTATCCGGCGAAGCGCCCGTGGCCACGATGCGCGCCTATCCGCAGCAGGTGGCTGGGTATACGCGCGGGCGCGGGCGCATCACGCTGACGCTTTCGGGCTATGCGCCGTGCCATAATGCCGAAGAAATTCTCCGCGCCGCCGCCTACGATCCCGATACGGATTTGGAAAACCCCACTTGCTCCGTCTTTTGCTCGCACGGGGCAGGGTTTTCTGTAAAATGGAGCGAGGTGCCCGCGCGCGCCCATATCGAAACGGGCTGGGGAAAGCCCGCGGCCGAGGATACAGCCGTGCCGCCGGCGCCGCGGCGTGTGGCCGCTTATTGCGGCACGCTGGCCGAGGATAAAGAGCTTCTGGCAATTTTCGAGCACACGTATGGCCCGCTGAAAAAGGATGTGCACCATGCCTTTCGCCCGGCAAAAGCGCCGGCCCCTGCGCCCGCCGAACCTGCCGCCGCGCCGCCCGCCGGCCCGGAATATTTGCTGGTGGATGGCTACAACGTGCTGAACGCATGGGACGATCTGGCACACCTTGCACAGGAAAATTTAGAGGCGGCGCGTAGCCGGCTTGCGGATATTTTGTGCAACTATCAAGGGTACTGCAAGTGCGAGGTGATCCTCGTGTTTGACGCCTACCGCGTAAAAGGCGGCCTCGGCGAAATGCTTCGTTATCACAACATCCGCATTGTGTACACGAAAGAGGCCGAGACGGCCGACAGCTACATCGAGCGCGCCACGCACGAAATCGGCAAACAACACCGCGTCCGTGTGGTAACCTCGGATGGGGCGGTGCAGTTTATCATTTTGGGCAACGGGGCGCTGCGCGTTTCGGCCCGGGCCTTCCGGCAGGAAGTGGACAGCGTCGAAAAGGCCATCCGGCAATATCTGGAGCAATAAGGCGGAGAGAAAAGACGATTTTGAAAGAGCCGACCGCCGCGGCGGCATATAAAAAAGGATCGGCTTATGAAACCGATCCTTTTTGGCAAGTGCCGTTTCAATGGCACAAAATCAGCTCGCACACAAACACGACGGCGCAGCACAGCACCGAAACGGAAAACAGGCTTGCGCCGCAGGCGGCCAGCACGATACCCACTACGAGCGCCAGCGCACCGGCCAACGGAACCTGCGTGGCTTCGAGGATGGCGGGGAACGTCATTACCGCCAGCGTGACATAAGGCACATAAAACAAAAACGAGCGCAGGGTGCGGTTTTGGATCGGCTTGCGGATCAGCGTTAAAGGCAGAACCCGGATGGCAAATGTTACGGCGGCCATCACGGCGAGATACGCGAACACATTAGGCTTCATCGGGGCCGCCCTCCTTCACAGGGAAAAGCACCGCCGCCGCGCCCGCGATTACTACCGTCAGCATGATCGTGCGCATGCCGGCCGAAAGCCCGGCAAAAACGGGCAGCTTCGCCGCGGCAAAGCTGGCCGCGAATGAAACCGCAACCAGCCCCGCCACCACGCGGTTTTTGCGCGCCGGGGGAATGATGACGGCCAAAAACATGCCGTACAGCGCCACGCTTAACGCGCTGACGACGCGCAGCGGCAGCACGTTGCCCGCGATAACGCCAAAGTAGGTGCCGCCTGCCCAGCCGGGCAGGGCGACGGCGATCGCGCCGAGGGTATACCACGGATCAAGCAGGCCCGGGCGCGCAACGGAGATGCCGAAAATTTCGTCCGTCGTGTCAAAGCCTACCGCGATGCGCTGCCAAAGCGGCGTATCAGGCGCAAGATGCTGGCTGAGCGCGCAGCTCATCAAAAGGTAGCGCGCGTTGGCGATCAGTGTCATCAGGGCGACTTCGGCCAGCGTGGCCCCCGCCGCAATCAACGTAAAGCCCGCGTACTCCCCGGCGGAAGCGTTGTTCAAAAGGCTGGCCAGCATGGCCTCAAAAGCTGTAAGGCCTGCGTTGCGCGCCGCAATGCCAAGCGTAAACGAAACCGCCAGATACCCAAGCGCAATCGGCAGGCCATCGCGCAGGCCGGCGCGAAACTGTGCGGCATGCCCGGCGTCGCTTGCGCCGGCGTGGCTTTGCGCCCCGCGTTCGGGCAGGCAGGCATTTTCAGCGGGCGCGGCTTGGCCGCCACACGGCGCCGAGGCCGCAAAAGCCTGCGCCGCAGTAGAATCTTCCATTTTCCTTTTCCTCCTCGGCGGGGCAGCCCGCTTTTTTACACGGCTTTATTGTAGCGCCAAAGTTGCTATTCGTAAAACAAATTATTATAATGATAACATAAGGAAAACTGATGGAAGGCGGCCGTGTATGACGCGCTATGATGTATTTTGCAAAGTGATCGAAACAGGCAGCTTTACCCGTGCGGCCGATGTGCTGGGCTATTCGCAAAGCGCCGTGAGCCAAACGGTGCAGGCGCTGGAAAACGAGCTTGGCGCGGCGCTTTTGGTGCGCACAAAAGGCGGCGTCCGCCTGACCGCGGACGGCGAGAGCTTTTTGCCGTATATCCGCGCGGTATGCGGCGCCGGGCAGGCGCTGGACGAAAAGCGGCGCGAGATGCAGGGCCTTGAAAACAGCGTGATTCGCATCGGCACGTTTACCAGCGTAAGCCGCAACCTGCTGCCGCCGCTGATGCAGCAATTCAAAGCGCTGTATCCGGGCGCACATTTTGTATTGCAGCAGGGGGAATATACCGGCATCGCCCGCTGGGTGCAGGAGGGGGCCGTAGATTTCGGCTTTGTCAGCCCCGAGGCGGTTTCGGGGCTTGCGCTTGCGCCGCTGTACCGCGATGAAATGCTGGCTGTGCTGCCGCCGAAGCATCCGCTGGCCGCAAAAAGCCGCGTAACGCTGCGCGAGCTTGCGGCCGAGCCATTTATTTTGCTGGATGAGGGCAAAATGAGCGTCGTGAAAAACGCCTTCGCCGGAGCAGGCTTGGCGCCGCACATCGAATATGAAGTGTACGACGATTACTCGATTTTGGCGATGGTGCGGCAGGGCTTGGGCATTTCGATTTTGTACAGGCTCGTGCTGGCGGGCTTTGGCGAGGGCGTGGCGCTGCGGCCCGTGGCCGAGCCGCTGGAGCGGACGGTGGCCTTAGCGTGGAAAAGCTGGGATACGCTGCCTTTGGCGGCGCGGCGCTTTGCCGAGTTTATCAAAGCGCGCGCGCCGGGCATCGCACAGCAGCTCAAGGAAAGATAAAGGCGGCGCGAAATAAGCCGGGCAAAAGCGCACAAAAACTGGCCGCCGCACAAAACACCGCCGTGCCCGCATAAAAAAGCGGCGCGGTTCGCGCGCATCGGCACAAAACGCGGCATACGCCGCATATACTCCTGACAGAACGATGAGGTTCGCCCGCCGCACGGCGTTTCGCGCGGCGAGCGAGCCTTTCTTTTGTCAGGAGGGACAGTATGTGCGGGATAGCGGGCTTTTGTGATTTTGGGCGCGATTTTACGCGCGAGGAAGGTTTTTGGCGGCGGGCGCTCGTCTCCATGCGGGAGAGCATCGCCCACCGCGGGGCAGATCAGACAGGCGAATATCTGCGCCGCCATATCGGGCTGGCGCATACGCGGCTTTCCATCCGCGATATTGCCTTGGGCCGCCAGCCGATGGTGCGCACGGCCGAAGGGCACGAATATGCGATCGTGTATAACGGCGAAATCTATAATGCCGAGGAGCTTCGCGCCGAGCTGGCCGCGGATGGCTATACCTTTTCCACCAACTGCGATACAGAAGTGATCTTGAACGCATACATCCGCTGGGGGGCGCGGGCCGTCGAAAAGCTGAACGGCATTTTTGCCTTTGCCGTGTGGGATGGCGCCCGCGGCCAGCTTTCGCTTTACCGTGACCGCGCGGGCGTAAAGCCTTTGTTTTATACGCTTACGCCGGGCGGCAGCCTTGTGTTTGGCTCGGAGCTGAAAGCGCTGTTTTGCTGCCCGGGCGTAACGCCCGCTATCGACAAAAACTCTCTGCGAGAGGTGCTGGGCATCGGCCCGGCACGGACGCCCGGCTGTGGCGTATTTTGCGGCGTAAGCGAGCTGCGCCCCGGCTGTGAGGCCGTGTTTGCCGCGTCGGGCTTTCAGCAGCGGCCATACTGGATGCTGGAAAGCCGCCCGCATATCGAGAGCTACGAAGAAACTGTGGAGCAGGTACGTTTTTTGGTAGAAGACGCGGTGCGCCGCCAGATGATTTCGGATGTGCCGGTGTGCAGCTTTTTATCGGGCGGCATTGATTCCAGCATTGTGACGGCGCTGGCCTATCAGGCCCAGCAGGCAAACGGCGCCGTGCTGAACACGTTCTCGTTCGATTTTACGGATAACGACCGAAATTTTCAGGCAAATACCTTTCAGCCCGAGCAGGATGCGCCCTATGTCGACATCATGCTGCGTCAGTACCCGACGCACCATACGCGGCTTTTCTGCGATGCAGCCACGTTGGCTGATGAGCTGAACGCCGCCGCCGATGCAAAAGACCTGCCCGGCATGGCGGATATTGACGCCTCGCTTTTGTATTTCTGCCGCCTTGTTAAGCAGCAAAACAAGGTGGCGCTGACGGGCGAATGCGCCGACGAAATTTTTGGCGGATACCCGTGGTTTTACCGCAGGGAGCTTGTGCTGTGCGGGACGTTTCCGTGGGGGAGAGATACGACGCTGCGCAAAGCGCTTTTGAAAGAGGACGTTGTACAGGAGCTGGATCTTGACGGCTATATCGCGGCCCGCTATGCCGAAAGCCTGCGCCGTGTGCCGAAGCTCGAAGGTGAAAGCGCTTTTGAAGCGCGCCGGCGCGAGATTGCATGGCTAAACCTGAAATGGTTTATGCCGACATTGCTTGACCGCATGGACCGCACCAGTATGGCTTGCGGGCTGGAGGCGCGTGTGCCTTTTGCCGACCACCGTATTTTGGAATATTTATGGAACGTGCCGTTTTCGATGAAGCGGCGCAATGGCGTTGAAAAGGCGCTGCTGCGGGATGCCTGCGGCGGGCTTTTGCCGCCTGCGCTTGCCGCCCGCAAAAAAAGCCCGTACCCCAAAACCTACGACCCGCGCTATACGGCGATTTTGTACCGTGATTTGGGCGAAACCTTGGCCGATCCGTCCAGCCCGCTGCGCGCGCTTGTGGACGAAAAAAAGGCCGCGGCTTTTTTGGAAAAGCCGGCGGCCTACAATACGCCGTGGTTTGGGCAGCTGATGGCAGCGCCCCAGTTGGCGGCATACTATTTGCAGATGGATCACTGGATGCGGCGATTTTCGCTTTCGGTATAAAGCGCCGGTTACTGTGCGCAGTAGGCGGCGATCGCCTCGCTCATAAAGCGGGCGTTGCCGTCGCCAAAGCGGTCGAGCGTCTCGGTAAAGCGGGCGTCGCCCACGTACATTTGCCCAAGGCCGGCCAAGATCTCTTTGGTGCAGGTATAGTGGTATTTCGTGATATGATCCTGCCAACGCTTTACAAGCGCCTGCACCTCGGGCGCGCCGGGCGCCTGATCCATGTGCGCGGCGAATGCGGCAAAGATGGCGTTTGCATCTTCGGCGATGGCGGCCTCTTGTGTATCGGTGTAGGCGGCGTGACGCTTCTCGCTTTCGCGGTAGGCCTCCGTTTTTCCCCAACGCTCGGCCGCCTCGGCGGCGTATTGCTTTTTAGCGGCCTCAATATCGGCTGCGGTTGTTTTGTTTTGTTTGCTCATGATCTCATTTCCTCCGATCGTGTCATCTACCAGCGCCAGCAGCGTGTCGATATGCTGCCGCTGCAAAACCAAAAGTTCGCGGCGGCGCGCCAGCGCCGGCACCGGGTCGTAATCCGGGCGAGAAAGCAATGCGGCAATCTCCGAAAGCGGAAACTCCAGCTCGCGGAAAAAGACAATTTGCTGGAGCTTTTTAAGCGCGGCCGCATCATAAAAACGATACCCGGCCTCGGAAAGCTCCGATGGCTTCAGCAGGCCGATCTCATCGTAGTAGTGCAGGGTGCGTACGCTCACCCCAAGCAGCTTTGCGGTTTCGCTGATGGATAACTTCATGCTTTTCGCCTCCGAAAAAGAGAATACACTATGACGCAGCGGCAGAGTCAAGGCCTTTTTGAAAAAACCGCCATAAAAATTGCATTTATCATAACAGGCCGCCCCGCAAAAGAAAAGAGCCTCCGCCAAAAAGCCGGCGGAGGCTCTCTCCTGAAAAAGAAATCTCGAACAGGAGAAGAAAATGGCCTACAAAAGATATGGCGGGGTTACTTGCGGTACAAAACGGCGCGCGCCTCGTAAGGCTGAAGCATACCCTGTACATGCTCGTGGTAGTTGCCGATCAGCTCTTCGCCGCCCGCGGGCGCAAACAAGGCGCAGGGCACGGTTTCGGCGGTAAAGTTGCAGGCGACGACAAGCGTTTCCTCTTTATAGCAGCGCTTCCACGCATACACGGCGGCATCGTCTTCCAAAAGGGGCACGAACGTGCCGCTGACAAGGATCGGGTAGGATTTGCGCAGCGCGATCAGGCGACGGTAGTAGTTCAGCACACTGTCAGGGTCGGCTTCTTCGGCTTTTGCGTTGATGGAAAGATAGTTTTTGTTGACGGCGATCCACGGCGTACCCGTCGTAAAGCCCGCGTGGGCGGTTTCGTCCCACTGGATAGGAGTGCGGGCATTGTCGCGGCTGATCTCTTTCAGATAGCGCAGCATGGCTTCGGCCGTGACGGCGCCGCTTTCGATGCACTCTTTCCAAGCATTCAGCGATTCGATGTCGCGGTAATCCTCGATGTGCTCGAAATAGGCGTTTGTCATGCCCAGCTCCTCGCCCTGATAAACGTAGGGGGTGCCCTGCATCATGTGCAGGCAGGTAGCCAGCATTTTGGCGGAAAGCGCGCGCCACATAGGCGCATCGTTGCCAAAGCGGGAAACGCAGCGCGGCTGATCGTGGTTATCAAGATACAGGCTGTTCCATGCCTTGCCGGCAAGGCCCAACTGCCACTCGTTCAAAATCTTGCGCAGCGCGGGCATGGGCAGCTTTTGATCCGTCCACTTGCCGATCACGCGCGGGCCGGCATCAACGTGGCTGAACTGGAACACCATGCTCAGCTCGCTGCCATCAAGGTTTGCATAGCGCAGCGCGTTCGGGATGTCGACACCGCCCGTCTCGCCTACGCTCATCACATCGTAGTGCGAAAACACCTGTTCGTTCATCTCGCGCAGATAGGTGTGGATCATCGGCTGGTTGAGGCAGCTGCCGGAAAAATCGCCGTAAAGGCCGCCGGGATAGACAGGGCCGTCGTTGTAGTTCGATTTGGCATAGAACGATGCGGTATCCATGCGGAAGCCGTCGATGCCCTTATCGCACCACCAGCGCATCATACGATAGATCGCGGCGCGCACCTTTGGGTTCGCCCAGTTGAGATCGGGCTGCTTTTTGGAAAAGAGATGCAGATAATACTGGCCGGTGGCTTCGTCCCATTCCCACGCCGGGCCGGAAAACACGCTGCCCCAGTTATTGGGCGCGCTGCCGTCGGGCTTCGCATCCTTCCAGATATAGAAATCGCGGTAAGGGTTTTCTTTCGAGCTGCGGCTTTGCTGAAACCAGGCGTGTTCGTCGGAGGTATGGTTTACCACCAAATCCATCAGCAGCTTCATGCCGCGGCGGTGGGCCTCGGCCAGCAGACGGTCAAAATCCGCCATCGTGCCGAATTCGGGCTGGATGGCGCAGTAATCCGAAATGTCGTAGCCGTTATCATCGTTTGGCGAGGCATATATCGGCGAAAGCCAAAGCACATCCACGCCAAGCTCTTTGAGGTAATCGAGGTGCGCGGTAATGCCGTTCAAATCGCCGACGCCGTCACCGTTGGAATCGGCAAAGCTGCGGGGATAAATTTGATACACGACGGCATCCTGCCACCATTTGTTTTTCGTCATGGTATTCTCCTGTTTTTTGTTAGGGCAGCCCCGCAAGGCCGAGCGGCTTTTTGCGGGATGCAGCATTGCCTCAGGCCTTGATGGAGCCGTTTGTTACGCCGGCAATGATCCACTTCTGGCAGAACACATACAGCACCAGCACAGGGATCAGCACCAAAATGTAAGAGGCAAACGCAAGGTTATAATCGGTAGAAAACTGCTTTTGGAAAATGTACTGCGAAAGCTGAAGCGTCTGCTCGTCAGTTTTTGTCAAAAGCAGCAACGGCATCAAAAAGTCGTTCCATGTCCACATCACGGAAAGGATCGCGACGGTGGCATGCATGGGGCTCATCATCGGAAAGATCACTTTTGTGAAAACCTGAAACGGATTGGCGCCGTCGATGATGGCCGCCTCGTCGATGGCCTCGGGCAGGCTGCGCACAAAGCCGCAGTACAAAAAGGTGTTCATCGGCAGGCCGAACACGATATACAAAAACGTGATGCCGAGGATGTTATCAAGGCGCAGGGTACTGGCCGTTTTCACAAGCGGCAGCATCAGCACCTGAAACGGGATGAACAGCGCGCTGATAAAGTAGTAATACATCAGATTAAAGAACTTGCTTTTTTTGCGGTTGCGTGTGATCGCGTAGGCAACGGCGCTGTTTGTAATCAGCGTGAAAAACAGGTTGATGACCGTGATAACGGCCGTGTTGAAAAATTTGCGCGGATAATCCGTCATCTTCCATGCGTTTGCAAAGTTTTCCCAGTGGATCACATCCGGCCACGCCAGCAGCGAAACCATTTGCTGCGGGTTTTTCAGCGCGACGACGAGCGTGATGTACAAAATCCCGAGGATGAAAACGAAAGCCACGGCGAACAGCGCGAGCGTCGCCGGCCAGTTATAGCGCTCCCGCGGTTTGGCGGGGGCGATTTTTGCAGCGGTGGCTGCGGCAGCACAAGTGCTCATTCGTACTTCTCCTCTCTCTTTTCCAGCACGTTCATCTGGAACAGCGAAATCGCCACGACAACCAAGAACAGCACGACGGCGTTGGCGCTTTGGTAGGCGAACTGCCCGCCGTTAAAGCCGCGCTTATAAATGAGCACGGCGATCGTCTGGGTGGCGGTGCCGGGGCCGCCGTTGGTCAAAGCGATGATCTGATCGAACGCCATCAAAAAGTTTTTGCCGCACAGCACCATGTTGATCGTGAAGAAAGGCGCAATCAGCGGGAAAGTGATCTTCCAAAAGCGCTTAAGCCCGACGGCGCCATCCAGCGCGGCGGCTTCGTACAGGCTGTTATCGACAGATTGCAGGCCCGAAAGGTAGATCACCGTATTAAACGCGAGCGACTGCCATACCGTGACGAACAAAACGCCGAGCCATGCGGATTTTGTGCCTAGAATATTCGTGCTCAAAAAGGCGATGCCCAGCGCTTTGCCGAATGCCGGCAGGATGCTGGAAAAAATGTACTTGAACACATATCCGATAATCAGGGTGCCCAGCATATAGGGCAAAAAATAGATTGCTTTCAAAAAGTTTTTGCAGCGGATTTTGGCGTTCAGCCCACAGGCAAGCGCAAGGCTGCATACATTGACAAGCAGCGTTGCGCAAATCGTCAGCTGAAAGGTGAAGCCGTATGCTTCGAGAATCTTGGGGTCCTTAAACAGCTGCAAATAGTTGCGCAGGCCCACGAAGTTCCAGACGCCATAGCCTTTCCAATCGGTAAAGCTGTAAAAAACGCCCTGCAAAAACGGGAACGTATGCAGCGCAAAAAACAGTACGGCCATCGGGATGACCATCGCATAAAACAGCAGCGGCACATTGCGGCGCTTTGCTTTCATCGGAAAAATCCCGTCCCTTCCCTCATATCCAAAACAGGGGCTGCGGTTTGCGCAGCCCCTGCAGCCAAAAGCATCAAACGTTGACCGCGTCGTATTCCGTATCGCAGCTTTCGAGCGTTGTCTGGATGTTTTCCTTGTCGTCCATGCCGTCGCTGAAGTTCAGCGCGAACTGAGACAGGATCGCAGAGAGATCGAAGCCGGACGGATAGTAGTGATCGGGGAAGTTCGATACGCGGCCCGCGGCGATTGTTTCCTTTACGCCGGCAACCTTCGGGTCATCCTGATCGACGCCCGTGATGGCCGAGAAGGCGAACTGCTCGGTGATATACTGCTTGGCGTTGGCCTGCTCCGTCATAAAGGCGAGGAAGGCTTTTGCGGCGTCGGGAGAAGCCGTTGTGGCCGAGATCGCCATTGCGACATCAATGCCGGAGGTAACGGTGTTCTTCGTCGCATCATCGGTAGAGGGGAAGGCGAACAGGTCGACGTTCATATCCGGCGTGGTTTTCAAAAATTCGGAGATGGCCCAGTTGCCCTGCACCATCATAGCGGCTTCGCCCTGCGCGAAAGCCTTGTTGCCGTCATCATAGCTGGTGCCCATGTAATCGTTCTTGCAGGCTTTCAGCAGGGTGAGGTACTTTTCCAGCACTTCTTCGTGTGTGCCGACAAAGGTGGCCTCGCCGGCCTTGCGCTTGTCGGTGAAATCGGCGGCCGGGATCACGGGCGCCATGCTGTTCCAAGAGGGCAGCGTCGTCCATGCATCAACAAAGGTGAACTCGATCGGGTTGATGCCCGCGGCAGAAATCTTTGCGATCACATCCTGGAACTCCGTCCAGGTCGTCGGGATAGAAACGCCCACCTGATCGAAGATGTCCTTATTGTACAAAACGCCCGAGCCGTTTGTGGCATAGGGGATAGCGTAAGGCGTGGTTTCCTTTTCGGGGTTGACATCGTACAGCATCTGCATGTAGTTTTCCTGTACGGCGGAAGCGAAATCTTCGCTGCTCAAATCCATCAAAACGCCGCCCGAGACAAGCTCGGTATAGGTGGCGTCGCCGCCAATGAACATCAAATCGGGCAGATCGTTTTTGGTCAGGCGGCTGCGCAGCACGGTGCCCGCATCGGCCGGGGAGTTTACGGTGATCTTGACGCCCGGGTTTGCCGCCGTAAAGGTATCAACAAGGCCCTGCAGAGTTTCTACGTTTTCAGCTTTGGTGCTGAAAAGTTCCAGCTCGCCGGAAAGTGCGGCGGCAGCAGCGGAACCTGCCGAAGCGGCCGAGGCCGAAGCGGCGGGCGCGGCCGTGGAGCTGCCGCAGGCAGAAAGCACACCTACTGCGGCGGCAGCGGTGCAAACCTGCAAAAATGAGCGACGCGAAATCTTTTTCATAATGAAATCTCCTTCTTGTGTAAACTCCAAAAATATCCTTCTTGAACTTTAGCGCTAAAGCTAATGGGGCAAAAAAGAAAAGCAGGCCTCTATCTGAAACTTTCGCGGCAAACTTTGCGCCGGGCTTGATCCGGTTACGGCGTAAACGCTTGCGGCACAAAACTTTCGGCAAGAAGCGATTGACTGCTTTGCCCTTATGAGCTTTAACGCTAAAGCTCCTCTTGCAAAACAAACGATAGCACTTTTGCGGCGCGAAAACAATACCTTTTCCGCTAAAGCTATGTTTTCCTACGTTTTGCACAAGCGGTTTTGTGCAAATTGTGCAGTTTAGCAACGCCGCGGTTCAAAAGCCGGGCGCCTTATTCCGGCAAAGGCTTTGTACGCGGCGCGGCAACGGTGCTGCGCTCGACAAGCTGGGCTTCCAGCTGAATTTGCTCGCCGGGGGCGGCTTCGTGGCGCAGAATGTGCACCAGCATTTCGCAGGCGAGGCGGCCTTTCCGGGTAGGGTCCTGCCGCATTGTAGTCAGGCGCGGGCGCGTATGGCGCCCCAGCAGGTTATCGTCAAAGCCGGCCACCGACATATCTTCGGGCACGGAAAAACCGTGATCCTGCAAAAAGTTGCTGCCGCGCACGGCATAGTAATCCGAGGCAAAAAACAGCGCGGTATACTGCTTCAAGCGCGGCAAAAGCTGCGTCAGCGCGGCGCTTAGCTGTGCGTGATCGGTGGGAAGCAGCACAAACTGGCGCTCGGTGCAGGGCAGGCCGGCCGCCGAAAGCGCCTCGCGGCAGCCCTGCCAGCGCTCGTCGTCGACGCCGATGCGGTTATCGGCCAAAAAGGCGATCTCGCGGTGGCCCTTGCCGATAAGATATTCCGTCATCTGGCGCGCGGCGCCGCGGTCGTTTAGGCCGATATTGGTGCAGGGCGGGCGCAGATTGCCGAAGTAGCTGTCGATAAACACCATCGGGCGCAGCGTTTCGTGGCGGATCTTGAGGTAATCCTCGCGGCGAAAGCCGCACAGGATGATGCCGTCCACGTTCCACGTGGCCATCAGGTGCAGCGTATCCTCGACGCTGTATACCGCCGAGACGAGCATAAAGTAGCCGGCCGCACGGATGCCGGCCTCCAGCCCGCCGAGCAGCTCGCCCTCAAAGGGGTCCTTAAACACGTTGCCCTTATCACGATCGTATTTGATGACGGCGGCGATGATGCGGGAAGAATTTTGCGCAAGGGTGCGGGCGCTCATGTTGGGCACATAATGGTAGCGCTGGATGGCGGCCTCTACCTTTTTGACGGTTTCTGGCGAAACCTCCGTCGTTTTGCCGTGGATGACATTCGACACCGTTGTCGGGCTGACGTGGATCTTATCGGAAATCTCCTTGATCGTAATCATACGCGGCACTTCCTTTGCGTTTTTGTCCAGAATAGCAAACTCGGCGGAAATGTGCAAGAACCTTGGCACGCTGCGAACTTTGGCGCAACAGGAAAAATGCCTGAAAGTTCCCGGTAAAACCGGGATGCCGTGCGCAGCAAAATATGTTATTTACGAAGGGCTTTTGCAGGTGGGGCGGCGCAATGCGACCCTTAAAGGGCAGAAAACTATTTTTGGGCGCCGGCCAGCTCAGCGGGCGTTTTATAAAGGTAGCGCATTTTGCCAAACGAAAAATCATACGCACAAAGATCATGGTAGCCAAGCTTGGCATAGAGGTGCCGCGCCGGCGCGTTTTCGGGCGCGGCGAAAAAAATCATCCAGTGCCCGCGGCTGCGGCGCTCCACTTCGCACAAAAGCGCGGCGGCCGCGCCGGAATGGCGCGCTGTGGGCAAAACCATCAGCCGGTGTGCGCTGACGGCGGCCTCCGGCGGCGCGCCGCAGCAAGCTGCCATCTTGCGGGCCGCAGCTTCGCCCTCGGCGGGCGTGGCGGCGTCAAAAAAGTATTCGCCGACAAGATCGGCGTTCCAGCTGACAGAGCCGACGATGCGGCCCGCCTGCTCGGCGACAAGCATCCAGCCGGCGGCAATGTCACCGGTAAAAATTTCACGCGAAGGATAATCGTCCTCTGTCCAGATGGGGATGTGATCGGCGGCCAGCTGCTTTTTTACAAGGGTGAACATCGTATACACGGCGTCCAAATCAGCGGGCACGGCGGCCCGCACAACAAGAGAATCCATATTGTATCCTTCCCCAAAAGCGCCCGGTCAGGGGTTTTGCTCATGCCACAGGCGCTTATGGGCATACATATCACGGTCTGCGCGGTTGAGCATATCCGCCGTGCAGCTGTCCGCATCGGCATCCCACAAGGCGTAGCCGACGGAAAACTCCGGCCGAACGTCGTCGGGCGCGACAAAAGTGCTGCGATTGTGCTCAAGCTTTTGCAAAAGCCCGTGCAGAGCTTGTTCGCTGGTATGATCGAGCAAAACGGCAAACTCGTCGCCGCCGATGCGGTAAACAGCCTCGGGGCTGCCAAAGGTTTCGGACAAAATCGAGGCCGTCGCACGGATCAGCCGATCGCCGTATTCATGGCCGTAAGTATCGTTTGTCTTTTTCAGGTGATTCACGTCGATAATCAGCCCCCACAGGCCGGCCGGCTTTGGGGCCGCATCCAGCGCGGCAAGCGCCCGCTCGTAGGCATTGCGGTTTTTTACCTGTGTGCTGAGGTCCACATCCCGGCGCTGCTGCTTGAAGCGGGCATCCATCTGCTCCATTTCCCGCAAAATGGCGTTTCCGTCCACAGAGCGGCCTGTAAAATACCAGTGGAAGCATTGGGCGTCGGCGCCGGCGCGCTGCGCCATACCATCCAGCGCATGGCAGGCATCGGCACCATCGCGCACGAGAACCGCGGCACAGCCGCCGAACACGCGGTATACATCGGAAAGCCAAGGCACAGGGTATTGCTTTGCCAGCGCGCCCAGCATCGAAAGCTGCCGGGGCAGGGCGTCCTCCTCACAGAATACGGCGGCAACGTAAAACGGCTTGCGGAAGAATGCGCAGTCGGAAAGGATGCGCAGAAAGGCATCTTGATTAAAAACGCCGGAATCCTTATCGAGGTATTCGGCCGGGTTTTCAAACGACAAAAACAGCAGCAGAAGAATCAATGTCTGGACGCCGCCGGAAATCAGGCTGGTGGGGCACAGTGCCTGTATAAAGCCGCCGCCGGCCTCTACCGCCAGCGCAAGGCAGATCCCTTTGCGGGTGGCGGCATCCAGCGAAGCACGGTATTTGCAGTAGAAAAGTACGGTTGCGATAAAATAAAACGCGATGCTCAGATAGATCATCGACGCAACCGGCCCATAAGAATAGTTGGTGCCCGGGGCCTCGCAGTAATACAAATTCCCAAAAAGCGTCATGACAAGCGAAAGGAGGATGGGCAAAAAGGAAAAAATTCGATCGGCCCGGCGGCGCCGAAGCGGATAACGGATACAGGAAAGCGTATACAGATAAAAGAAAAAGGTAAACAGATCAATCGAAAAAATGAAAATGCGGTGAGCCAGATCGTTCCACAGCGGAGAAACGGTATCCAGATGGTTTACCGTATAAAAGGTAATCATATCAAAGCAGAGGTTGACGAACAGGCAACCCAGCATAAGGCGGTATAAGAAATCAGCAGAAGTGCGCAGGCGCTTCTTGGAGCCATAGTAAGCCCACAGGCTGACAACAAATAGAACGCACAGAATCGGAAACCGATAAAAAAGCACGGCAGCCATCCCCTTTCCGTTTGGGGTCGAGTCGCCCAATATGGAAAATTCTTCTGCTTTTATTATGCCACAAAAACAGGAAAAAGAAATGAATTTGTCGAAATTGCCGGCCAAAAACCTCGGCGAACAGGCACATAAAAACAAAACCCCGCCGCCTTTTTAGACAGGTGTTCGTAAAACAGTAATCTAACAAGAATGCAAATTACGGGCATCTGTCACGCAGGATTGGGCAAACAAAATACGCTGTACTCAACAAAAGAACTGAGTACAGCGTATTTTTTTGCTT
>JALCRP010000028.1 GCA_022652735.1 Faecalibacterium sp.
ATTCAGATTTAGATGGCTGCTGAAATTCCTTGGCGTATTTCTTGAAATCCGCGATTTCCTCGTCTGTGGCCGGACGGATGCTGTCTTTGCCGCAATCGGGGCAGGTTTCTACCGCACCAGTTCGCTCAAAGGTGAATCTGCACCGCTGACAGGTATAAATCATGCACTCATGACCTCTCTCGTGTTTGAATTCTATGCCATTATACCAGCATTCTACGTTCGACTCAAGTATTCATAGCTTTTCCTGTCCCGCTGTGATACTGTGTGTAACTACAAAAACGAAAGGAGCGTTTCTATGAGCGTCAACGCCAGAGAAGAAGACTACGAGTACATCGAGCTGTTCGGCAAGCCCGGACTGTTCACCAATTCGCGCATCGACCGCGATACCGTGCCGGAGGGCTGGTATGCCTACGATCTGCGCGGCAGCGACTACGATCCCGGCGAGCCGGTGACGGTGGAACCCTATGTGGTCGTCAACCACGCCGGAACCATTCTGACCCATGCCCCGGTCACAATCCCCAAGGAGGGCTTCAAGCGGCTGAAAGGCCGGCTGGAATTTTCCAGCTATCACCTCACCCTCAAGGATTTTTGCGAGGAACGCGGTCTCATTTATCCCGAAGACAATCGAACATTCAAGCTGCGGCCTGCTTCTGAATCGGAAGCGGGTATTTTTTACGCCATGACACCAGAGCAGGACGCAAATCTTGCGGTCATCGGCCACGTCCGCATGGATTTCGGTCATGGCGGCACTGAGTTCTGGCACACATGGTGGCAGCGCGGCGAGGAATCCCTCAACAGTTCTGAATTCAAGCAGGAGCTTGGCGAGGTGGTGGACGCGCTGCGAGAAACGGTGCTGAAAGACCTCGCGTCCATGTCCAGATACTGCGGTGAGCACGGCGGTCAAATCGGCGGCGGCTGCGCACAGAATTATGGCTACGTCGTGGACACCGCGCACTACCGCTACTGCCTACGCTGCAATCCTGTTCCCGGCGACTATCAGGGCTACCTGACTTGCTTTGACCTCGACCGCCAGCGGCTGAACCTCATGAACGCCACCAGAGCAGACATCGTCGGCATGACCTTCTACGGCGACGGCAACGCAACCTCATTCACGGATGCCGACGCTTACATCAAGGAAATCCGTGAGGAACTGCCGTATCGCGCCACCAGCGGCTTCCGCTTTGAAACGGCCACAGACGATCCTACCGTTCGCAAGGCCGTGGACGATTTGGTCTACAACGAATTCGGTGAAAACAATCCACGTCCATTGGAGGACTATGAAAACACGCCCAATGAGGGCATGACATTTGGAGGTATGTGAAAATGAACGTGAACCGAGAATGGCTGAAATTTCAGCGGGAGCAGTATCCCGCAGGCTCCCGCATCAAACTCAGAGAGATGAAAGACCCGTATCACCCCGTCCCACCCGGTACGATGGGGACGCTGAAAGCAATCGACGATATCGGCACCTTCCACGTTGCTTGGGACAACGGCAGCGGCCTTGGCGTGGTCATGGGTGAGGACAGCTTTACCGTTCTGCCACCTGAAACCCATACGCTCAAGCTGTATATGCCCATGAAAGTCGAATATTACGAGACTGATGAGTACGGTGACATGGAAAATGAGCCGACAGAGATGTGCAGTTATGATGCCGTGCGGTGTTTGGACAACATCTCCGCCGCCCTCCTGCGAGAGCGTAGTCCGGAGAAAGCCGAGCGCGGCCTGATGACGTATTATGACGCCGATGACAGCGTCAATCAGAAGGTGAAATCCTATCACTTCACCGCCGAAGTGCGGGATGACAAGCTCTGGGGCGTGGCTGAATGTCAGCTCATCGGTGAGCTAACACCGGACGAGCTGGAAACACTCAAGGAATACGTCTCCGGACAGGCTTCGGACGGGTTTGGTGAGGGGTTCGAGCAGCGGGAGATCAAAACGCCGGACGGCGAGATTTATGCCCACCTCTGGCAGTGGGACAATTGGAGCATTCAGACGGAAGCGGAGCTGTTCACGCCGAAGCTGGCAGAGGGACTTCCTGAACTGTGTTTCTCCACGCTCCCCGGCACCGGCGACCTTATCTGCATTAAGCGCGGCGAGCGCGGCTACTACCCATCCGATTGGAACACCGATGACAGCCAGAAAAATGCAGATCTTGCCGATTATAATAACGAGCGCCTCGGCGTATCGGAAGCCCAGCGTCAGGCGATGGAGTGCGGCTCCATGCACGGTTGGAACGTCCCCGGCGCAGACCCGGCGGCGTATGAGCAGGAAGCGCCGCAGATGGGAGGCATGACCCTTGGATAAAATGATGCTGGTCTATCTCGGCAATCCGAATAGCGAAGCGTATGTAAATCTGGCGCTCCCGGCTACTGCGTGGGAGCTGCTGGACGTGCAGGACAGACTACGGCTGGAGGACGGCGTAAAGCCGTATTGGGAGATTTCGGAGTATTTCGGCTTCGAGTCCCTTGCATCCATTTTGACAGAGGATTGCGACCTCAACGAGCTGAACGCTCTGACGGAAACGCTCTCCAAGCTGAACAAGGGGCAGCGCATGGCATTTGAGGGTCTGGTACAGATGGACGTCGACAAAAAAGATGGCGTCATCACCGTGCCCCGCCTCATCGACCTTGCCGCCAGCGCCGACTGCTGCCACATCCTGCCGGAGGTCATAACCGACGAGGAACTCGGCAGGTTTTATGCAGACAACGGTTTTCTGCCGGAGCTTGAACATCTGCCCGACAATTTATACAATGCGCTGGACTACGGCAAAATCGGTCATGAACAGCGTACCGCCGAGGGCGGCGTGTTCACGGATGGCGGCTATGTGGTGCAGCACAGCGACCTTGCGGAAGTGCATCAAAATATGGATTTCACGCTGGAAACGCCGGACTATCAGATTTTGATGGAAACGGCAGATGGCCAGAAAATCAAGCTGCCCACGGAAGAACCGCTCCCGGAAAGCTTCTCCCGCTGCCTTGACTGCCGCATTCCCGCGCTATCGGCGGTCATTGAGCGAGAACCGGATGCTGACCACATCAACTTCTTCGCCCAGCAGCTCTCGGAGATAAAAGGCTCCATGCCGTTCACCTTCAAGGCCATGCTGGAGAATATGCCGTGCGAAACACTGGAGCAGGCGGAGCAGTATTTGGAGCAAATTGACCATTTTATGCTGGACCGCAAGGTTGCCAGCGTCCGTGACTTGGCGCTCTCGGAAATCAACTTCATGGTCGGTGGCGGCGAGGAAGCCGAGCTTCTTGCCAAGTATACCGACCTCTATGCATACGGCAATGCGATCTTGCAGCGTGACAGCGCCGTGATCTCCGGCTATGGACATCTGGTGCGGGATGATTACCAGCCGCTGATGTCGCCGCTGGAGTCGACAAGTACAGAGGAAATGGAGATAAAAATGCAATGAGAGACTATGAGGATCTTCCCATGACCGACGCAGAGCGGCGCTGGCTGCATGAGCGGCTGGAAACCCTGACCGTCAGGGAATCCCTGTGTCTCACCGCACTGACGCAGAGGATGCTGCCCACCACCGGCGCAGATTTTATCAACCATCTGCTCGCACTTCCGGATTGCGACTGCATTGCCGCCAACAGCTATGAGGCTCTGGGAGAATATTCGCTGGAGGAACAGCGTGTTTCCGAGATGCTGTGGGAATTCATGGACACCGCACAGATTGGCAGAGCCTATGAGGACGCGCACCCCGGTTTGTTCGTGGATGGTATCTACGTCCAGTATCCGTCATCGCCGCCCCGCCTGCAATACGACGGCGATAATCTCGGCAAATGCGTGGACGCTGATTGGAGCGTGAAGCTCAAGCTGGCGTCCGAGTCCAACCCTGACGGCGTGTGGCTGCGGCTCCCGGATTACTCAGAGGTCAACGAGGAAAGCGGTGGTGAAATCACGATTGCTCTTCATGCGCTGGGCGCAGAGAGCATCGCCGACTGCTCCGTACTGGAAGCAAGGTGTATTCTGCCGGAAGCCGGTGATCTGCTCTCGCAGTATGCAAGTCTTGCTGATCTGATCTATGACGGGCAGAACCTTGGATTCACTCTTGATGAGCGTGGGCAGGGACAGCCGAATTTTGAACAGCTCTTCGCGGCGGCGCTGGAATATGAGGACTACCACACACTCTCCGAGGCGCTGGATATTTCCCAGCGCCTCCATGATTTTGAGCTGGTGCCGACGGACGGGCTGAAAGGTTATGCGGAAAAGCTGCTTACCGAAAACGGCGTGACCTTGCCGGAGAACGTCGCGGCTGCATTCAATTACGAGGAATACGCCTCCGAGCAGCTTGAAAGCAAGGGCTATCTGCTTAACCGCGACGAGTCGGCGTACATCGGCACGGCACAACAGGAGCAGATGGAGGAATTGTCCTTCCGCATGGAATGAGAAAAGCGCCCGTCAAAAGACGGACGCTTCAAAATACCATCATTGCTTTGTTTTCATCAGTTGCTCCACAGGGACGCGAAGTGCCTTTGACACTTCGAGAATCAATCCGACCGACGGCTTGGAATTTGCAGTCTCCACCCTTTGGATATGATTGCGGGTGTAGCCGGTCATATCGGCAAGCTGTTCTTGTGTCAAGCCCTGCTCTTTGCGGTAGCGCATGATATTCAGACCAATCTGAATGTAGTCCTTGTAATGCCTGTCGTTCATAGCTCACCCTCCTGCTCCTATTTTACAAAGCGCAGGCATGAAATTCGCCCACTTAGTTTGCGTAAATACTCATACTGTGTTGTATTTTCTGCAAATCAGCGGTAAAATACACTATGAATTGGGTAAATACGCAAATTGAGAGGTAAATAGGATGTTTGGATGGAAGAAAGCACCACGAGAGATTTCCTGCTGTTTTACCGGGCATCGGCCCCAGAGCCTCCCGTTCGGCTATGACGAACAGAACCCGGCCTGTGTGCAGTTGAAGAAAGTCCTTCGCAGCGAAATTGAGCGTCAAATCACAAAGAACGGCGTGACCCATTTCATCACCAGCATGGCGCTGGGCATCGACCTCATTGCCGCCGAGCTGGTGCTGAAGCTGAAGAAGCAGTATCCCAACATTACCCTTGAAAGCGCCATTCCATGCGAAAATCAGGCAGTCAAGTGGAGCGACGCGCAGCGGGAACGGTATTACAACCTCGCCGCCAAATGCGACAAGGAAACCATGCTCCAGCGGGCATACACAAAGGACTGCTTCCAAAAGCGGAATCAGTACATGGTGGACAATAGCGATTTCGTGATTGCCGTCTGGAACGGCAGCCCCAGCGGAACAGGGCAGACCGTTCACTACGCGCAGTCCAAAGGTAAAACCATTACCATCATCAATCCGTTTTCATTGGAAATCACTAAATAAAAACTGAATTGCAACCCAAATAGAAGCGCCGTCTTTCTGACAGACATCGTAGTCAGAGAGGCGGCGCTTTTTTGCGTTCTGCGGAAAGGAAATGAAAATGAACGAGGAAAAAGTGTACAGCTACCTCAAGCACAGCGCCCCCGGAAAGGGCAAGGCCATCAAAAGCGACGCGCTGGAGCAGTAATATCATCGTGGATTTCAACCGCCGCGACGAGGACAAGACCAACGCAAATATTCTCATTCTCGGTAACAGCGGTCAGGGCAAGTCGTACCTGCTGAAGCTCATCCTCACGAATCTGCTGGAGAGCGGCATGAATGCCTTGCTCTTAGACCCTGAAATGGAGTATCAGGATTTGGTGCAGAATTTGGGCGGCTGTTTTATTGACCTCATGAGCGGCGAGTACATCATCAATCCCTTGCAGCCAAAGTCATGGGATGATAGTGGCGCGGACGATCCTGCCGCGCCGCAGGCATTTCGTAAGTCCTCAAAACTCTCTCAGCACATTTCTTTCCTGAAGGATTTCTTCCGCAGCTACAAGGACTTTTCCGACCGACATCTGGACGCCATCGAAATCATGCTCACAAAGCTCTACGACAAATGGAGCATCACGGATCAGACGGACTTTTCTAAGCTGGAGCCGACACGATACCCGACGCTCTCCGACCTCTATAAGCTCATCGAATATGAATTCAACGGCTTCGACGAGAGCCAGCACCACATCTATACGGCGGAGCTACTGCGTGAAATTCTGCTGGGGCTGCACTCCATGTGCGTCGGCGCAGAGTCCAAATTTTTTGACGGACACACGAATATCGCCAGTGACCGCCTTGTCTGTTTTGGCGTGAAGGGGCTGCTCCAAGCCAGTAAGAATATCAAGAATGCCATGCTGTTCAACGTGCTGTCCTACATGAGCGACAAACTGCTCACAGAGGGCAGCACTGTCGCCAGCATCGATGAGCTGTACTTATTTTTGACCAACCCCACTGCCATCGAATACATCCGCAACTGTATGAAGCGTGTGCGTAAAAAGGACAGTGCCGTGATCCTCGCCAGCCAGAACCTCGAAGATTTCAACCTCCCTGAAATTCGGGAATTCACAAAGCCGCTGTTTTCGATTCCCACCCACGCATTCCTTTTTAACGCCGGCAACATCGACGCGCAGTTTTATATGGACGCACTCCAGCTGGAGCAGAGCGAATACAACCTCATCCGCCAACCCCAGCGTGGCACCTGTCTCTACAAATGCGGCGGCGAACGGTACAACCTGATGGTTCATGCGCCGGAATACAAGGAAGCACTGTTCGGCAAGGCGGGTGGAAGATAAGAAACCTCAAGTATTGTTTACGCTGCCACAAATCATTCCATCAGAAAGGTTCAGCTTACTCTTCAGAAAACTGCGGTTCTGGCAGTATCGGAGAATCACGTCTCTAATGTAGCTTCGGTAAAAGCCGGAGTCCTTGAGTAGGTTTTTGCCTTCCCAGGTTTGT
Source organism: Faecalibacterium sp. (assembly GCA_022652735.1). Classification (GTDB taxonomy): domain Bacteria; phylum Bacillota; class Clostridia; order Oscillospirales; family Ruminococcaceae; genus Faecalibacterium. The sequence goes on from JALCRP010000028.1 coordinate 6,845, forward strand.
AAAATGTCGTTGACGAGGTCATCAGACATTTCGAGATGCGCTAAGACTGAGGCGTTTAATGGGGTAGATTTAATTTCTTCTATGGAATGGAAGTCAGTGATCTGAGAGAGCTCAGCCTTAATTGCCGCAGTGTATTTGTTCATGTTATTGTCTCCTATGAGTAGATATTCAGGGGTCACGTCAAGCACCTGTGCAAGCGCCAAAAGGTAAAATGCAGAGGGTTCTCCTTTCCCACGCTAATTTTGCTCGTACCGTCGAACGCTAGACAGACTAACGCCCGATGCTCCAGAAAGTTGTTCTTGGGTATAGCCCCGCATTTCTCTGGCTTCTTTTAATCTTTCAGCAAATGACTGCATGCTGACTGCCCTCCTGATGTTTATCTTACCATAGGCCTTTTAAAAGCACGATACTCACATGTGAGTAGTAATGCTGTCGGTTATTTATAACATTATTCTATCATATTCGGTGATACATTAGTTGAGCAAATGGATTATATCAAAACGGACACTTTACCGAGGAATGTGGCAATTATGAAGTCGATTGCTCCCGAAACGAGTATAGTCTATTGCGAACTCTCCAAGTGCAACCAGAGTTATGTGGATGAGGCCATAACCGCAAAAACAGACGCAGACCTAACCGCGTTGCTTGAGCGTGTCCTCTCAACGGGATTCATCAGTAGCAAGGTAAACCCCGCTGAGATTTCCAGAGCTGCCGCCGACTTTGAGGCATTGTCTTGCGAGGACAAGAAACGCTTCATTATCGAATTACTCGACAAAAATATGCTCTATGTGAACCTGTGCGACATTGATGATGAGGAGTATGCCATCAGTGAAGCGGATAAGGCGTTCACACGTAGCTTCTACGGATTGGAGGAAAAGTAATGTTTCTCTTTCAACAGATGGACTCCATCCGTGATTTTTCTCCGATAGCATATAAGCAGATGCCGGACTATATTGCGGAGTGCCTAAATCCGAATTTTACTCTGAGACCCTATCAGATTGATGCATTCAGCAATTTCATCACCTATTATGAAAGCGACAAATGCCCGAATCCGACGCAAGTGTTGTTTCACATGGCTACTGGCAGCGGCAAGACGCTCATCATGGCAGGTTTGATAATTTATCTCTACAAACACGGTTATCGCAATTTTCTTTTTTTCGTAAACCTTGATAACATCGTCCAGAAGACAAAGGACAATTTTTTGAACGGTGCTTCCGATAAATACCTCTTCGCTGATGATATTGTCATCGACGGTGAACACGTGCGGATAAACGAGGTCAGCAACTTCCAGGGTGTGAACCCGGATGCCATAAACATTTTTATCAGCACAAACAAAAGCCGCCTCATCATCCAAAATGAAAACTACCTGATTCAAAACATGAACGTCTATATCCCTACGGAAGATGGCACCCGCAAGGATCTCGGCATTATCATCAGCTATTATTATCTGGAGGGCAACGGCATCCACACACAGGAGCTGCACCATTTCACCGATTCGCGCGAAGCTTACGCCTATTTCCGCCGCAACGGCTGGATGGACGAGCACTGTAAAGCGACACTGGTAACGGCCGCCGAATGCTTTTCGGATGAAGTGCACGCCGACGCCGAGGCGCGCGGCGTCCTCGACGGCGTAAACGATTTTGCCAAGCGTGTGCGCGAGGGCCGCATCCAGCCGCAAAACTTTTGAATTGCCTGCTCTGCCAGCGCCTCGCGTGTCAGGGCACCCAAATAAATCAAACATCGTGCCCGCTGCCGGCACAGGAGGAACCATAACATGGAAGCAATCATTCGTCAGGCAATTTTGCATATTCTGGATACAACGGCCGACGCGCCTGATCTTTCCGATGCGCCGATGGTGCTTGCGCCGGACAAAACAGCCTATCTGCAAACCTGCATTGAGCGCCTGCAGGCCACGGACGAGGCACGTTGCTGCCGCTTAAAGGAAACTTCTGCTTTCCGCAGCGAGATGCGGCAGAATTCCGATTTTGTCGATCTTTCGCGCCGGATCGCCGGCGTACTTTTCGATTATATGCATGCGCATACGACGATCCCCTGTGCCGATCTCGCTGTCGTCGATTACGATTACGGCGAGCAGAACTATCTTGCCGTGCTCAAGTTGAATTATAAAAACGGCTACACGCACCAAACCGATGCCCAGCCGGGCGGCCCTGCCGTCCACACCATTACGGCGCTGCGCGCCTGCCTGCCGGCGCCCACGGTCAAGCTCGAGGAGGGTGCGCTGATCTGCCGGGCCGACGATACGATGCGCCTTGTGGAAAAGAAATATGATATTGACGGGCAGAAGGATTTTTACCTTTCCTCTGTCGTGTTTGAGTGTACGCAAGAGCTGACGGAAAAGAAAAAGCTGGATGTCATCCACAAAGCCGCCGTACAGGCCGTGCAGGATGCCTATACGTCAGAGCCGCATGCCGCCGAGCAGGTTGCCGTTATGCTTTGCAATCAGGCGGCCGAGCAGGAAAACACCATTTCTGTTGCACAGGTTAAGCAGCAGATTGAGGAGAACTACCCAATGGCCGCCGCGCCGTTTTGTGATGCCGTCGAGCAGGCGCAGGTAGATGTGGCCGAGCCGGTAAAAGTTTCGCCCGCGCGCATTCGCCGCCTTGAAAGCCGCTGCCTGAAAACCGCCAGCGGCATTGAGATTAAGATCCCTGCCGAGTTGATCGCCAGCGATTCCGCCGTGGAATTCATTCATGGCGACGACGGCAGCCTTTCGATGCTGATTAAAGACGTGATCGTTTAAGTTTTTGCAAAAGATAAGCCCCGCACAGAAAGCAGCAGCGCTTTGTGCGGGGCTTATTTTTATGGTTTGGGCTTAGGCTCCGGGTCCGTCAGCTTCGTCAGCAGCAGGCTGTAAATATCGCTGCCGCGCAGGATAAAGCGTTTTTTCACCAGCTCTGCCGTCAGTTGATCCGGCATCAACAACTGCAGCGAGAAATCCTCCGGCGCGATCCCACGAATCGAGCAACAGATGGAATAGCCCTGCGGAGTCTCGCGGATTTCGGCGCCGTACTCGGCGGATTTGCGGTTCCACACCTGTGCGCGGACGGCCGCCGCGATCGCGGATTCGCGCACGGAACGCGGCAGATCGTTTTCCAGCTCTGCCGCCACGCGGGCGCCTTTTTCCGTGATGGTATACACTTTTTCTTTACATTCGGCCAGCCCGCGCTGCTCCAAATCTTCCAGCGCAGAGCCGATCTCGAAATAGTTCACCAGCTGCTCGCCCAGCAGCGCCGTTTCGATTTCTTCGCGCGTTAAGGGCGCGGCACACCGAATGAGGTAGCAAAGCAGCAGCCGAATTTGGGTGCTGTTGGTCAGCCCGCCCGGCTTGACCCCGGCGGTAAAAGCGTCCGCCGTATACGCATTTTTTTCTGCCATCTTCCCCACTCCCTTATACTTCTTATTATAAGGGCTGTACCAAAAAGTTACAAGAGGGCGAAGGCAAAGTCTGTTTCGATATGCTTCGTGCTTTCCGGCGTCGAATACACCCAATGGTCGATATGGCCCGAGGTGATCGCGTAATGCAAGTCAAAACGAATGTTCTGGCCCAGATTACGGTTCACGATCACGAGCTTGACCTTCATCTTATCCGGCAGGATGTTTTTAATGTACACGCTTACGCACTGGCCGGCCGAAAGCTCCGGGCAGGATTCCGCAAGGCCTGCGAGGTTCGGCGAGATTTCGATAAAGGTGCCGTATTCCTCGACGCTGCGCACGATGCCTACTACCGTTTCGCCCACGCTGAAGCGCGCGGCGTTTTCTGCCCATGTACCCAAAAGCTCCCGAATCGTCAGCACAAAGCGGCCCTGCGGGTCGCGGCTGCGGATCGCGCAAAAAATCTTTTGCCCGACGGATACCCGGTCTGCCGGGGATGCAATACGGCTGACGGAAAGGCAATCGATCGGCAAAAGGGCGCTGATACCGCAGCCGACATCGCAAAACGCGCCAAACGGCTCGATATGCGTCACGATGCACGGGATCACGTCGCCCGGCGTCAAGCTGTCAAGATATTCCTCTTTACAGCGCTTTTGTGCCTCAGTACGCGAAAGCAACAGACGCGGCCGGCCATCCGGGTCCTCTTCCAGCTTACGCATCACATAACAGGTTGGGCGGCCGACGCGCGTTAACACGGCGATGTCGCGCACGGTACCCTCGGCCGCGCCGTCGGCGCATTCCGTAAATGGCATTACCGCGCGGATACCGCCAACGTCAAAGCGCAGCTGCCGCTGTGTGTCAAAAGCCAGCGCCGTCCCCTGCACGATCTCCCCGGAGGCGATTGCGGCGCGCACCTCCTCCAGCGTAAAATGATCGGCATTTCGATAAGAGCCCTCTGTACGATATTCCTGCATAGATCAAATTCCTCTTTTCCTTTGTTTTTCCGCCGGTGTACCGTCTGCGGTCAGAACATTTGTATGCAGGCGCGCCGGCAGATAGTATTTGCATTTTAAGGGTAGCGGGCTATAATAAAGATGTATGCGCAAAAGCGCGGAAAGGAAGCTGCCCGTATGGACATTTTTGTGGGAGATACGATTCAGACGAAAAAACCGCATCCCTGCGGCAGCAGCACCTTTGACGTGCTGCGGGTGGGGATGGATTTTCGCATCCGCTGCCAGGGCTGCGGCCGCGAAATATTGCTGCCCCGCGCCAAAATCGAAAAAAACATTCGTAAAGTACAGCATGGCGGCAAACAGTAGCGCCCTCTTTTTGCATTCTATTTTCAAAAGGAGGTACGCATTTTGTTTGAACAAATGGATGCTGTCAGCCACCGCTATGAGGAGCTTTCCGTGCGCCTTTCTCAGCCGGAGACTGTGGCGGATTCCGTGCGCTTTTGTGCGCTGATGAAGGAATACCGTACGCTTGGCCCTGTGGTAGAAGCCTACCGCGCCTATGAAAAGGCAAAAGACCATCTCGCGCAGGCCGAAGCCCTTTTGGCCGAGGCCTCTGACCCTGACTTTAAGCAAATGATACAGCAGGAGCTTTGCGAAAACCGTCAAGCCGTGACGCAGCGCGAACAGGAATTAAAAGTTCTGCTGCTGCCGCGGGATGCCGGCGACGGCAAAGATGTAATTTTGGAGATTCGCGCAGGGGCCGGCGGCGAGGAAGCCGCCCTGTTCGCCCACAGCCTTTTTCGGATGTATGCAATGTATGCCCAGCGCCACGGCTGGCAGCTTGAGCTGATTAGCGAAAACGACACCGAACTTGGCGGCGTCAAGGAGGCTGTGCTTTCCATCGGCGGCGAAAATGTATATAACCGCCTGAAATATGAAAGCGGCGTTCATCGCGTCCAGCGTGTGCCCGAAACCGAAACACAGGGCCGCATCCACACTTCGACGGCAACCGTAGCCGTTATGCCGCAGGCCGAAGAAGTGGACTTTGCGCTTGACCGAAAAGATCTGCGCATTGACACCTTTCGTTCTTCGGGGGCGGGCGGCCAGCATATCAATAAAACATCCAGCGCCATCCGCATTACACATTTGCCCACGGGCATGGTAGTGGAATGCCAAAACGAGCGCAGCCAGTTTCAAAATAAAGATAAGGCGCTGGAGGTGCTGCGCAGCCACCTATTAGCACAAAAGCAGCAGGCCCAGCAGGATGCTTTAAACTCCACGCGGCAGGGCCAAGTGGGCAGCGGCGGCCGCAGCGAGAAAATACGAACATACAATTTCCCGCAGGATCGTGTAACCGACCATCGTGCCGGCCTCACCCTGCACAATATCGAAAGCGTTATGGACGGCGGCCTCGATGATCTGCTTGACACGCTGGCCGCACAGGAGCAGCAGCGTAAGCTGCAAGCGCTGGACGCCGCAAACGGAAAGGACTTATAATACAGCATGGAAACGATTTTTCATAAAGCCGATGCCGAGGGCATTGCGCTGGCCGCCCGCCTGCTAAAAGAGGGCGAAATTTTTGCGCTGCCTACCGAGACGGTATACGGCATCGCGGCCGACGCGCGCAACGGCAAAGCCGTTGCCGAAATTTTCAAGGCAAAAGGCCGCCCGCAGGATAACCCTTTGATCGTGCATATCGCCGGTATGGAAATGTTGGCCGGCCTTGTCAGCGAAGTGCCCGAGCGCGCCCACCTGCTGGCCGCGGCGTTTTGGCCGGGGCCGCTTACGATGGTCATGCCCCGCGGGCCGGAGGTTGCCGCCGAGTGCTGCGCGGGCCTTGATACTGTGGGTATCCGCATGCCGAGCCATCCTGTGGTGCAGGCCGTTATCCGCCAAAGCGGCTGCGCGTTTGCCGCGCCCTCGGCGAACCTTTCCGGCAAGCCCAGCCCTACCACGGCGCAGGATGTGCGCGTCGATATGGAGGGCCGTCTGCCGCTGATCCTCGACGGCGGCCCGTGCGAAGTAGGCGTAGAATCGACGGTGATCTCGATCGTGGGCGAGCACCCGACGCTGCTGCGCCCGGGGCATATCACGCTTGAGCAGCTGGAAGCCGCGCTGGGCGAAGAAGTTTTAGTATCCGGCGCAATTTTGGAGAAACTGAAAGACGGTGAGGTTGCCCGCAGCCCCGGCATGAAATATAAGCACTATGCGCCCAAGGCCGACATTACGATTCTGGACGGCACTTTTGCCCAATATAAAGCGTATGTCGATGCGCACAAAACGGCGCACACCGCCTGCCTGTGCTTTACGGGCGAGGAGCATCGGCTGGATGTTCCTTGCGTCTGCTATGGCCGCGAAGGCGACGGCGAGGATCAGGCAAAGCACCTGTTCCGCAGCCTGCGCGCGCTGGATGAGCAGGGCGACCAAACGGTGTATGCGCGCTGCCCCGGCAAGGATGGTGCGGCTATGGCTGTGTATAATCGCCTGATCCGGGCCGCGGCGTTCCGGGTTATCAAGCTATGATGACGCTCGGCATTACCGGGCGCTCCGGCTGCGGAAAATCTACCGTCACTGCCTATTTTTCGGGCAGAGGTATCCCCTGCGCCGACGCCGACCGCATTGCGCGCGACGTCCTTGCCCCGGGTTCTCCCTGCCTTGCGCCGCTGGAAGCCGCCTTCGGCGCCGACATTTTCGTGGGCGGGCAGCTAAACCGCCGCCTGCTGGCCGACCGTGCATTTTCTACGCCGGCCGGCACCAAAAAGCTTACCGAAATCACGCACCCAGAGATCGTGCGCCGCGTACTGGCCGCGCAAACGGCCGCGCGGCAGGCCGGCAGCCCGCTTTTCTGCGTAGACGGTGCCGTGCTGATCGGCAGCGCCTTTGAGCAGGCATGCGACCGCATTCTCGTTGTTACTGCGCCGTTTGACATCTCGGTGGCGCGCATCTGTGCGCGTGACGGCATCTCGGCCGAAATGGCGGCCCGCCGCCTGCATGCGCAGATGGCAGAGCCGGCCCTATTGGAAAAGGCCGATTATATCCTCCGCAACGATTCTACGGCGGCGGCGCTGACAGCGCAGGCCGCCGCGCTGCTCGATTTACTTTTGAAAGGAACCAAGGCATGAAAGCACGTCCCCGCAGGCTGCTGTGCATTTTGCTGGCCATTGTGATTTTGGCCGGCGCCGTTTTGTTGGGAAATAATCTCCGACGCCGTTTTTTATACTTTTCCTATCCGCAAAAATACGATACTCTTGTAACAACTTGGGCGCAGGCTTACGGGCTTGATCCGCTTTTGGTTTATGCATTTATCCGCACGGAAAGCGGCTTCAAAAGCACTGCGGAATCCAACGTCGGCGCGCGCGGGCTGATGCAGATCACGCAAAGCACCTTCGATTGGATCAAGAGCAAAATTGCCCCGGAGGAGGCCGTCACCTTCGATGATCTCTATAATCCGGAAGTAAACATTCGCTTTGGCTGCTACTATTTGCAGCGCTGCCTTACACGCTATGAAAGCGACATCCCGACGGCGGCCGCCGCCTATCACAGCGGATGGGGCACGGTGGATGCTTTGCTGAAATATGATACCTATTCCGCCGACGGTGTGCGGCTCGATTTGTTCCCTTACAGCCAGATGCAGAACTATGTCAGCAAAATCGGCAAGGCATACGAAATCTATCAGCGGCTGTACGGCACGGAAGGAGAAGAAGAAAGATGAGCAATAAAAAAGAATGGGAAGCGCTGGCCAAAACGCTTTTGTACGAGCCGGCCTATCCGGCTGACGCAAAAAAAGCCCTCACGCAGGAGGCAAACGCTTTCTGCGAGGGCTATAAGCAGTTTCTCGACCGCGCCAAAACCGAGCGTGAAGCGGCCGCCGAAGGCGAGCGTATGCTGCGCGCGGCGGGCTATGCCCCCTTTGCCGACAGCGTCCGCTATAACCCTGGCGACAAAGTGTATTTTGTCAACCGAGAAAAATCCCTTGTCGCCGCGACGATCGGAACCGCGCCGCTGGAAGCGGGCGTACACCTGAATATCGCACACATCGATTCTCCGCGGCTGGATCTCAAGCCGAACCCGCTGTATGAAAAAGCACATTTCAGCCTGCTGCAAACGCACTATTACGGCGGGCTGCGCAAATATCAGTGGCCCACGATTCCGTTGGCCATCCACGGCATATTCTGCAAAGCGGACGGTGAAACTGTAAAGGTTTGTATTGGTGAGGCCGAGGACGACCCGGTTTTCTGCATCACCGATCTGCTGCCGCATTTGAGCAAGGAGCAAAATGACCGCAAGCTCAACGAGGGCATCAAAGGCGAGGAGCTGAACGTTCTGATTGGCAGCACCGCCGTCGACGATCCTGACATCAAAGAGAGCGTCAAACTGAACACGCTGGTGCTGCTGCATGAAAAGTACGGCCTCGTCGAGCGCGATTTTGCGCGCGCCGAAATCGAAATCGTGCCGGCTTTCCGCGCAAAAGATGTGGGGCTTGACCGCTCGATGATCGGCGCCTACGGGCAGGACGATCGCGTGGATGCCTACCCTGCGCTGTTGGCGGAAATCAATGAAAAGCATCCTTACTTTACAACTGTTTGTGTGCTGACGGACAAGGAAGAAACCGGCAGCGAGGGCGTTACCGGCATGCAAAGCAGCTATGCGTTCCATTTTCTGCGCCAGCTTTGCCAAAGCCAGCATGCCGATGTGATCCGCACCTTGCAGCATTCAAAGTGCCTTTCTGCTGATGTGACGGCCGCCTACGATCCTTCGTGGGACAGCGCTTACGAGCCGATGAACGGCACCTATGCCGGCCGCGGCATTGCGATTTTCAAGTATACCGGCGCCGGCGGAAAAAGCATGACGAGCGACGCAAACGCCGAGTTGGTTGCCTACGTGACGCAGCTGTGTGACGAAGCGGGCGTGGCGTGGCAGATCGGCGAAATGGGCAAGATCGACCTTGGCGGCGGCGGCACGATCGCCAAATATGTGGCGCGCCACGATATTGACACGCTGGATGTCGGTGTGCCGGTATTAAGCATGCACTCGCCTTTCGAGGTAACGCACAAGGCTGATATTTTAATGGCGTATAAGGCTTTTTGCGCTTTTAATGCGGCGCAGAAATAATAAAAACTTCTATACAAAAAAGAGCGCTCTTCCCTGCCCATTCGGCCGGAAAGAGCGCTCTTTTGCGCAGTATTTTAATATTCTGCCGTCAGCACCGCCACCGTATGCCCGTTCAGCGTTTCGCTGCGGGGCTCCGGCTGGCTGCCGCCGATCGAGATTTGATAAGTACCGTGGTGCAGCAAGGCTTTGCCGTCGGCTTCCACGCTTAAAAAGGCTTTTGCCGGCAGATGAATCGTCACGGTTTTTTCCTCGCCGGGCACAAGCTCTACCTTCGCGATGCCTTTCAGCTGGGCATGCGGCACCGCATCGCCCGGCGCTTTTACGTACACTTCTGCCGTTTCCGTGCCGGCCATTTTGCCGGCATTTTTCACGCGGGCCGAAATGTCAATGCCGTTTTCGGCATCCAGCTTTTCCGCCGAGAGCGCCGCGCCGCTGTATACATAACTCGTATACGAAAGCCCGTAACCGAACGGGAACAGCGCCGCCTGCTTCATGTAGCGGTAGGTGCGGCCCTGCATCGCGTAATCTGTAAAGGCCGGCAGCTCCTCGCTGGTGCGATAGAAGGTTATCGGCAGGCGGCCCTGCGGGTTCGCCTCGCCAAACAGCAGCCGTGCGATGGCGCGGCCGCCCTGCGCGCCCGGATACCAGCCCTGCAAAATGGCGTTCAGGTGTTCTTCTTCCCAGCCCAGCGCCATCGCGCTGCCCGAAAGCATCACCAACACACATGGCTTGCCGCTTTCTGCGATCACGCGCAGCGTTTCACTTTGCAGCCCGGGCAGGTTCAAATTCGGTTTATCGCCGCTGGCGAACTCGTTGCCGACATCGCCTTCTTCTCCTTCGAGGTCGGCATCCAAGCCCATCACGGCGATCACAACGTCGCTTTCGGCACAGACAGCTTTTACTTCCGAGGCGCGGTCGTTCGGGCGGGTTAGGTTGCTCGTGCGGTCCTTAAACAGGTCGCACCCCTGCGAATACAGCACACGCGCCTCGCCGCCGACGGCATCCTGAATGCCTTCCAGCACCGTAACATAGCGCGATGCGGTGCCCTCGTAGTTGCCCACCAGCGCGCGGCGGCTATCGGCATTCGGGCCGACAACGCCGATTGTGTGCAGTGCCTTTTTTTGCAGCGGTAGGATGCCGTCGTTTTTCAAAAGCACTGCGCAGCGCTCAGAAATTTCCTCGTTCATACGGCACATTTTCGCACTGTCGACGATCGTATACGGAATCGCCGCATACGGGTTCTCCTCGGCCGCATCAAACATGCCAAGCTTCATGCGCGTCGTGAACAAGTTGGTAAGCGCATTATCCACGCGCGCCTGCAAGTTCTTTTTGCTGCGGATTGCCTCGGCCAGCTCGGCCTGCGCCTCGGGCTTTGTATAGTACATATCGGCGATCAGATCGCAGCCGTTTTCCAGCGCCAGCTCAACGGATTCCTCAGGCGTTTTGGTTTTTCTGTGCCCGCTGTGGAAATCGCAGATTGCACCGAAATCCGAGGTAAAATGCCCTTCAAAGCCCCACTCTTTGCGCAAAACGTCCTCGATCATGTGGGCATTTGCGCAGTTCAGCGTACCGTTCAAGCAGCTGTACGCGCCCATCACGATCTCGGCGTTGCCCTCCTGCACACAGGCTTGGAAGGCCGGCAGATAGGTGGCGCGCAGATCCTGCTCAGAAACTTTCGCATCAAAATGGTGCCGTTCGGCTTCCGGGCCGCTGTGGGCCGCAAAATGTTTGGCGCAGGCCGCCGTTTTTAAGTAGTTCGGATCGTGCCCTTGCAGGCCCTCCACAAAGCGTACCCCAAGGCGACTTGTCAGATAAGGGTCCTCGCCATAAGTTTCATGGCCGCGGCCCCAACGCGGATCGCGAAAGATATTCACGTTCGGCGTCCAGAAAGTCAGGCTCTTATAAATATCGTGGTCGCCCGCAGCCTGCGCAGCATTATATTTTGCCCGCGCCTCGGTCGAAACCGCATCCGCAACCTGCTCCATACGGTTTTCGTCGAACATGGCTGCCAGCGCGATTGCCTGCGGAAAAACCGTGGCTGTGCCCGCGCGCGCTACGCCGTGCAGTGCCTCGCCCCACCAGTTATAGGAAGGGATGCCCAGCCGCTCAACGGCCGGGGCATCATACATCAGCTGCCCGGCCTTTTCTTCCGGCGTCATCTGCGCCACAAGCGCCGCGGCCCGCGCACGATATTCCTTTTGCTTTTTGCTATTGTCACGCAACTCCATTTTCAAACTTCCTCAGCATACGCCAAACCCCAAAATCGTAAACGCCTTGTCGGCATCCTGCTCCGCCATGCGGATTACGATCTCGTGTTCGGCCGGTGTATCGGATTCAAACAGCAGCAGCGCGCCGCAGTGAATCCAGCCGACCGTATGCGGGTCGACCGTGCGGCAAAGTTTGCCGTCCACAAAAACGTCTGCCGCGCCGAATGTATCTTCGCTGGAATCCTTCTCCACCAGAAATGCGCTTTTGCAGCGCACACGCAGCGCAAAAGGAGCCGTACCCGCGCCCGCCTCATGCATCCAGTTTTCGCGGAACTGCGGCGTAGCACGGTAGACATCGTCCATCTCTGCGCCTTGCAGGTTTTCATCCCTTGCCGCAAAATCACCGGCCTGTACGGCCGCGCCGGGCAAAATATGCGCGCGATCCAGCAGGCGCACATCTTCAAACGTGCGTCCGGTGCAGCTTTTTTCCGGCATCGAAATCGGGGCATCGGCCTCGGCACGGCCCACCTCATGGAAAAGATGCACAAGGCAATCTGCCATAACACGGTGTCCGTCGTTGGTCGGATGGTACGAATCATAAAAATACTGCCGCTTCGAGATCACGCCGCCCGCCTTTGCGTCCAAGCCAAACTGCGGCACAACCGCGTCCAGTACGCTAACCATCGGCAGATCATAGTACCGTCCGATCGGCCCGCAGCGATCCTGTAGGTTCCAATCATCACAGAACACCGAGAACAGCAGCACGACAGCCGGCTCACCCGGCAGCGAAAGCGCCTTGCGGATCAGACTTTCGTAGCAGCGGCCCTGCGTTTCGTCGTCGTTGTCGTTTACGGCAAACTCGATCACCAGAATATCCGGCGTACCTTTGCGCAGAATATCCCGTTCCAAACGGATCATGCCAAGCTCCGAGGGGGTACCGCCAATGCCGGCTTTTACAAACTGTACCGGATGCCCCAGCAGCGCCTGTGTTTTCTGCCACGCCTGATAGGAATAACATTGCGTATGGATCGGCTTGGCGCCGGCGCCCTGTGTAATCGAACCGCCCAAAAATGCCAGCGTGATTTCTTCGCCGCGCTGTGCACGTGCAAAGGCTTTTTTCAGCCGGGCGTTGTTGCCGCGGCTGTAAAGCGAGCGCGCCAGCAGTTCCTGATAGGCCGGCGCGGCAAAATCCACGGGCGCTTCCAGGCTTGCCTGCGGAAATTCTACGCTGGGCCGCACATACAAAAGTACCGTTGCCTGTGCTGTCTGCCCCTCTTTTTCAAAAAAGAAGCGCAGCTGGCCGGAAGTGTAATCATCGTCGCTCCAAACCGCATCGTCCAGCCAAAGCACGGTTTCCCGCCCATCGGCAGGGCAACTTGCCGTTAGATGTGTACCGGAACCATAACGGCTTTTTTTGCCGAATAAAATCCACTCCGCCTGCACTGCGGCAAGCGCATCGCTCGAAACGGAAATCCCGATGCCCGCCACAACGCTGCGAAAGCCCGCCGCCGAATCAAACTTTCCCAGCAGTGCCGCATCGGTCAGGCTATTCATCATGCGCAGCTTTTCGCGCAGGCGCCCGGTATCCAAGTCGATTTCATCCAGGCAGGTGCCGTCCGGCCGCAGTGCGGCCGTCAACGGCGTTTGATACATAAAATATAGATATTTCCCCTTTTCGCGGGGGTCTTTCGGCGCATGCACGTCCGAGTTCCTCATTTTTATGCCTTTCCGCCGTATCAGCCCTTAACTGCGCCGGCCGTCAAGCCTTCAACGATCTGGTTGCTGAAGATG
>JALCRP010000029.1 GCA_022652735.1 Faecalibacterium sp.
AGACTTCTGGCAGAGCCTTTGCACCAGCGATGCAGTGGCAGACAGCCCCGGCACGGTGGCGGGTTTTGTTCGGCAAGGTGGCAGAAAAATACCGTGCAGGTGGCAGGATGCAAACGGAATATGCAGTAGTCGAGAAAATGGCAATTTTGAGGTCAAAAAAGCCGTAGATTTATTTCCGAGAACGAACGGGCTGATTTTCCGGGGCTTTGACATCCATCCGGAGCAATCGAGCCACATCGAGACGGTTTGCAGCCTTGTACGCACGGCAAAATAAGCCCAAAACACAAAAAGCAAGCGGACGAAAAACATCCGCTTGCTTTTTTATTCTATCAGTCGTCGCTGCTGTCAAGCTTGAGCACGGCGGTAAACGCCTCGCTCGGCAGCTCGACAGTGCCCAGCTGACGCATCTTCTTTTTGCCTTCTTTTTGCTTTTCCAGCAGCTTTTTCTTACGCGTGATGTCGCCGCCGTAACACTTGGCGAGAACATCCTTGCGCATGGCCTTCACCGTCTCGCGCGCAATGACCTTGCCGCCCACGGCGGCCTGCACAGGCACCTCGAACAGCTGGCGCGGAATGTTATCCCGCAGCTTTTCGCAGATGCGGCGGCCCTTGGCGTAGGCGTTGTCGGCGAAAACAATCATGGAAAGGGCATCCACCACGTCGCCGTTGAGCAGAAAATCCAGCTTTACAAGCTGGCTCTGGCGGAACTCTTTGAACTCATAATCGTAGCTGGCATAGCCGCGGCTGCGGCTCTTGATCGCATCAAAAAAGTCGTACACGATCTCGGCCAGCGGCATTTCATAATGCAGGTCGACGCGCGTTTCGTCCATATATTTCATGTCAAGCATTACGCCGCGCTTGGTTTGGCATAAATCCATCAGGCTGCCGACATATTCGTTCGGCGTGTAGACATGCACGGTGACAAACGGCTCCTCCTGGCTGGCAATCTGTGAGGGGTCGGGGTAGCCCGTCGGGTTCGAGATCATTTCGATGGAACCGTCGGTTTTTGTGATGCGGTACTGTACGCCGGGCGTTGTGGTGACAAGATCGAGATCAAACTCGCGCTCCAGCCGCTCGGTGACAATTTCCATATGCAGCAGGCCCAAAAAGCCGCACCGGAAGCCGAAGCCCAGCGCCGTGCTCGTCTCTTTTTCAAAGGTCAGCGAAGCATCATTGAGCTGCAACTTTTCCAGCGCATCTTTCAGCTCGGGGTACTTTGCGCCGTCGGCGGGATAAACGCCGCAGAACACCATCGGTTTAACCTGGCGGTAGCCGGGCAGCGCTTCGGCGGTGGGGCGGGCGGCCAGCGTGACGGTATCGCCGACGCGGGTATCCTGCACCGTTTTGATCGAAGCCGTCAGATAGCCGACCTCGCCGGCCTCAAGTTGGGCGCACGGCGAAAGCTGTGTGGCGCCCATGTGGCCGACCTCGACAAGCTGAAACTCCGCGCCCGTGCTCATCAAACGGATCGTATCGCCGGGCTTTACGGTGCCCTCAAACACGCGAACGTACACGATCACGCCCTTGTAGCTGTCGTAGATGCTGTCGAAAATCAGGGCTTTGAGCGGCGCATCAGGGTCGCCTTTCGGGGCGGGAATGTCCGCGACGACATGCTCAAGCACCTGATCGATGTTTGTGCCGAGCTTGGCCGAGACGCGCGGCGCATCCACACACGGCAGACCGATCACGTCTTCAACTTCCTTGGCAACTTCATCGGGGTGCGCGCTGGGCAAGTCGATCTTGTTCAAAATTGGCACCAGCTCGAGATCATGCTCAAGCGCCATATAGGTGTTGGCCAGCGTCTGCGCTTCGACGCCCTGCGTGGCGTCGACAACCAAAATCGCGCCCTCGCATGCAGCGAGCGAGCGGCTGACCTCGTACGCAAAGTCGACATGGCCCGGGGTATCAATCAGGTTGAACTCATAATCCTTGCCGTCCTTGGCCGCATAGTGCAGCGTGACGGCGCGCGCCTTGATCGTGATGCCGCGCTCGCGCTCCAAATCCATATTGTCGAGGATCTGATCTTCCATCGTGCGCTCGTCGACGCTGTGCGTCAGCTCGAGGATACGATCGGACAAAGTGGATTTGCCGTGGTCGATGTGGGCAATGATGCAGAAATTGCGAATGTTGTCTCTAGCCATAAGGCCCTCCGATGGAAAAATGTTGTGAAAGGCGGCGCGCTTGGTAAGGCGCGGCGGGTATAAGCGGGCGGCGGAATCGGGCTGGCCCATGTGTGCGGCATAGGATGGAACAATTTCGCCGCAGCAAAAGTGTCCACAGCCCTGACGGCACACAGGGCCTGCCTGACGGAGCCGCCGCAGGCGCATTTGGCAGGTTTATCCGTTCAAAAAACTTTCGACGGCAACGATTTTGCCGCCGCGCAGATACACGCGGGGCACACGGCGCGCGACGCCGCACAGCACCTCGTAGGAGATCGTGCCGGTTTTGTCGGCGATCGTCTCGGCGCTGTCCGATACGGCACCGCCCCAAACGATTGCTTCGTCGCCGGGCCGTACCTCCGGGATGTCGGTGACATCCACCATGATCTGATCCATGCAGACGTTGCCCAGCACTTTTGCGGGCTTGCCGTGCAGCTCGACGATGCCTTTGCCGCAGCTCAAAAGCCGCGGATAGCCGTCGGCATAGCCGACGCACAGCGTCGCCACGCGCGTAGGCGCCTCGGCCACAAAATGGCGGCCGTAACTCGTGCTTTGGCCCGGCTGCATCGTCTTTACCATACTGACGACGGTTTTTAGGCGCATGACGGGCCGAAAACACGAAAAACGCACTTCGCTGCTGGGGTCGAACCCATACAGAATGATACCGGGGCGCGCCATGCAGTGGGCGCGCGGCAGGCCGAGCGGCCAATCCGGGTGGAGCATTACGCCCGCAGAGTTATCACAATGGACGACAGCCGGTTCGTGCCCGGCGGCTTTCAGCGCCTGATACACCTTATTAAAAAGAAGCTGCTGCTCCTCGGTATAGGCCTTATCGGCGGCGGCGGCACTGTCGGCAACGGCGAAATGCTGGAACAGGCCCGTTACTTTCAGGCCGGGCAAAGCGCATACAGCGCACATCTCGGCGATAGCCTTCTCAAAATCGGTGCGCACGGCAAAGCCAATGCGGCCCATGCCGGTATCCGCCTTAAGGTGAACGTTTACCTTGCCCCCAGCCGTTTCGGCCGCGGCAGAAAGCGCCTGTGCATATTCCGCAGAAAAACAGGCCTGCGTGATATTGTGCGCGATCAGCTCGGCGGCAAAGGCAGGCTCGGTATGGCCCAAAATCAAAATCGGCTGCGTAAGGCCGGCACGGCGCAGCTGAAGCGCCTCGGCCAAGCAGCTGACGGCAAACCATGCCGCGCCCGCTTCGGCCAACGCCTCGGCACAGCGCACGGCGCCGTGGCCGTAGCTATCGGCCTTTACGACGGCGCACAGCGGCATTTCGCCGGCTTGCTTTTGGATAATGCGAAAGTTCGCTTCCAGCGCATCGAGGTCGATCTCGGCCCAAGTGTGATGTTCAAATGTCAGTTCCATCCAGCTTGCTCCCCTCTGCTTTGCGGCGGCCGGTATGTGCCGGGGCCCAGCCATCCACTCCGTTTTCCTGCAAGGCGTGCAGCGTCTTTTGACGAAAAGCGGGGTCCTTTTTTACCATTTGACGCACAAACTCTTTTGTCTCTTGGCGCGTCGTGGCGCCGTCGGCGGGGCAGCGGCTTTTGATGATGGGAAAAGCCTGCTCCTTTGCGGCGCGAATCACTTCGTTCTCCGTGGCGAGCAGCATCGGCCGAATGAGCGTGAGATCGCGGCGCGAAAGGTACGTTACCGGCGAAAAACAGCCGATGCGCCCCTCGCGCCAGAGGTTCATATAAAAAGTCTCGATCGCATCGTCCAGATGATGCCCAAGCGCCACCTTATTGCAGCCAAGCTCTTGCGCGGCCGTGTGCAGCGCGCCGCGGCGCAGCTTGGCGCACAGCGCACAGGGGTTTTTCTCTTTCCGATACTCGAACACAACCGGCCCAATCTCCGTGCGCCGCACCGAATAGGAGATGCCGTACTGCGCGAACAGCGCCGCCAGCGGGGCTGTGTCCATGCTTTCGTGGCCGAACTGAGGGTCGAGCGTCACGGCAAAAACTTCATACGAAAAGCCGATATAATCCCGCAGCATTGCAAGCCCTATGGCCAGCGAAATGCTGTCTTTCCCGCCCGAAACGCCTACCAGTACCCGATCGCCGGGAGCCAGCATTTCATAATCCTGCACGGCCTTGCGCATCAGGCCGCAAAGCCGCTGCATGTACTGCTCTGCCATACGTGTTTTCCCTTTCTGCAAATCAGTAGATAGTATAACACAAATACCGGGCGGCAGAAATGGTTTTGCGGCCTTTTTCACGCTGCGGCGGGTTTTCGGGCGCGGCCGGGCACGAAAACGGCACGGCCAAGGCGGCATTCGCCCCGCGGGGGCGGCGCTTTTTACCAGCACAAAAGCGAAAAATGAAATGAAGAAAACAAGAGCATTTAAGAGATAACAAGAGAAAAATAAAGAATGAAAAACCTGTGCCGAAAAAATCAGAAAAAGCGCTTGACGCCGGACACGCGGGGATGTATACTACCTTTTGCTGCGGAATGCGGCATAGTATCGAACAAACCCCAGCGATGCCCGTTCACTTCGGCCCGCAGGTTTGTACCGGGCCCGCCGCGGGCGGGCAATCGAATTTGGATGGAGGATAACAACTATGAGCACTACTCTGGTAAAGCCCGCTGAAGTCGAGCGCAAGTGGTTTCTGCTCGACGCTGCCGGCAAACCGCTGGGCCGCGTCGCCGCTGAAGCTGCCGTGCTGCTGCGCGGCAAAAATAAGGTCAACTACACCCCGAGCGTGGATTGCGGCGATAGCGTCGTAATCATCAACTGCGATGAGGCCGTGCTGACCGGCAATAAGCTGGAAAAGAAATTCCATTACAGCCACAGCCTGTACATCGGCGGCCTGAAAAAGACCCAGTATGCCACGCTGATGGCCGAAAACAGCGATAAGGCTATGGTTTATGCCGTCAAAGGCATGGTGCCTTCCAACACGCTGGGCGCCAAAGCCATGACCCGCCTGCATTGCTATAAGGGCGCTGAGTATGCAAACGCTGCGCAGAAGCCCGAAAAAGTTGAATTCTGAGGAGGCAATAGAATATGTACGAAACCAAACCTTATTTCTACGGCACTGGTCGTCGTAAGAATTCCGTTGCCCGCGTTCGCGTTTACACCGGCACCGGCAAGATCACGATCAACGACCGTGAGATCGACAACTACTTCGGCCTTGAGACGCTCAAGCTGATCGTCCGCAGCCCGCTTGTGGCGCTGGGCGTTGCCGATAAGTATGATGTGGCTGTGCGCGTCAACGGCGGCGGTATTTCCGGCCAGGCCGGCGCAATCCGCCACGGCATTGCCCGCGCAATGCTGCAGATGCCGGGCGACGAAGTTCGCTCTATCCTGAAAAAGGCCGGCTATCTGACCCGTGATCCTCGTATGAAGGAACGTAAGAAATACGGCCTCAAAGCTGCACGTCGCGCACCGCAGTTCAGCAAGCGCTGATTACCCCTTTCAATACGCAAAAAAGCCCGAAACCATGCGGTTTTCGGGCTTTTTCTTTATCTAAATAGTTTGGCAAAATTTGACACAGCCTGACCCAATTTAACCCAATTTTTAGTGGTTAAATTGGGGACAACCGGCAAAAATGAGGTCAAAATTGAGCCTTAGTGGTTAAAAAATAGGACAACCATTCTTTTTCAGCATTTTCATTATGCAAAACCGCATGCAGCCCGCAGGCGAAAAAATGCAGACAGAAATTTTGATGAAGCAATCCTGAAGCAGAATTGACGAATCCCTTGAAAGTTGAGGAGAAGATATTATGAAAAACAAAGCATTAGTCATTATCGACATTCAAAACGACATTACGAAGAACTACCAAGAGATTATCGGCAATATCAACCGAGCTGTTGATTGAGCCGTCAGCAAGCATATTCAGGTTGTTTATATCAGGCATAATAATCTGTCTGCTGGAACAAGAACCTTCAAGCCCGACACTCACGGTGCGGAATTAGTGCCAGACATGAAAATTGCATCGGAAAATATTTTTGTAAAAACGAAGGGCAATGCATTAACCAGCGAAGCGTTTGCCGCTTTTATTCGTGACAACAAAATCGAAGAGTTTTATATTGCAGGCGCAGATGCCACCGCCTGTGTAAAGTCAACGTGTTACAACATGACCAAAGAAGGCTACACCGTTTGCGTTTTATCCGATTGCATCACAAGCTACGACAAACGAAAAATTGACGAGATGCTTCAATATTATGCGAGTAAGGGATGTTCGGTCAAGAAACTGCAGGAAGTGATGTAACAGCAAAGGCAAATCCCCGTTTATCCGGCAGAGCAGCAGAAAAATCGGAATTTGACAGGAAGATTGTTTACATCATTTCACCAGTCGATAAAGCGCAATAAATATAGGAGAAAACAATATATGAAAAAAGGAAAAGCGAATTGGTATAAGACATCATGGAGCCTTGATATAAAACAGCAATCGTGGACTGAAAACACGGAGAAAGAGGTTTCTTTCCTTATCAGGGAATTGGGGCTGTGTGGCAACGAGAAAATCCTTGATCTTGCCTGTGGATACGGCAGACACGCGCTTGAATTTGCAAGGCGCGGATACCATGTTGTAGGGGTTGACATTACAAAAGCGTTTATCGACGATGCTGAAGCGGCGGCTCGGCGGGAGAATTTACCGGCACAATTCATTCTTTCGGATATTCGGGACGTTTCCTTTACAGCGGAATTTGATGTTGTCATCAATATGGCGGATGGGGCTATCGGCTATCTGGAGAGCGAGAGCGAGAACCTTAAAATATTTGATATTGTATCACGCGCACTGAAACCGGGCGGCCAGCATTTTATGGACATTATGAGCGCCGATTACGCAGATACCCACTACCCTTGTAAATTATGGGATTCCGGTAAAAATGGGCTTACATTGTCTGCCTTTGAGTGGGATAAATCAACAAATATACTCCTCTACGGTCAGAATGATTTCTGTTTTGGCGACGTATTGAAAGCCCCTGATTTTGCATATGGGAACCCAACAAGGCTATACCATAGCGCGGAAATCGACCGCATTATGAAAGCGCGCGGCATGGCCACCATGAAAAAGTTTTGTGATTATGACGGTACGGCTGCGAGCGAAAATGGTTTGCAGCTTATGGTTATGTCAAAGAAAATTTGACTCAAATGTCAGGAGAACACGCATGAAAAGCCGGCGGATTCTTGTTTCTTCGGTTTTACCTATTTGCCGGAATAATCGGCCAGATGTCTTATGAATCGGAAAGATAAAGGTTTCATGAATTATAATAAGGTGCCTCTGACCGCTTTGGGCGGAGGCCATTTTTGAAGTATGGCGGGTGGTTTTCGCCTTTTGTGCAGAGGAAAATGGGAACTTGTTGAAAAATGCGGATGTTCTTTGTCAAAAAGCCCCACTAAGGCACGGAAAAGAAGACCAGAATACACAAAAATTTCAAAGAATATAAGAAGGATACCTTGAAAACCTTGTCATAATACACAGGAAACGACATGAAATTACATGCAAAATGACGATGCTGCGTTTGACAAACCGAAAATGCTTTGTTAAAATGGCTCGCGTGTAGATAAATGCAGGTGCGGCCTGCTACAGCGAAAGGGGGAACCGGCATCCTAACGGTAAAGAGGAGAGAACATCTGCTGCGCTGGGTGCAGGCGATCCCGATGCGGTTTTGGGTTTTTTGCCTATCGGCAGCTTGCCTTGCGGTGACGCTGTACGGCATGGTGGACGTGCTGAAGATCGTCTCGGTGACGGATTCAGACGGCGCCTGCCGCTTGGTAACAACCTATAAAACGGACGCGGCCCATCTGATGCAGCTTTCCGGCATTGAAGCCGGCGAATATGATGAAGTGCGCTATACCGGCTATGCCGATAACCTCGGCAACCTGAATATTCAGCGCGCTTTTAACGTTGCGCTTGAGGCCGACGGCAAAACGCAGAATGTGCCGATGGTAGAGGGCACCGTCGCGCAGGCGCTGGCACAGGCCGGCGTTGACCTTGGCGAAAACGACTATACAGTACCTTCGCTGCACACCGAGCTGCAGGAAAACGACAGCATTACGGTGCACCGCGTAGCGTATCAGGATACCGTCACGTATGAAGCTATCCCGTATGAGACGGCCTATTCCTATACAAGCGAATTTTATAAAAAGCCCGGTACTACAATCACGCTGCAAACCGGCAAGGACGGCCAAAAGGCCATTACGAACCGGGAACGTTGGGTGGATGGCGAAAAGGAATCGAGCCAAGTGATCGCCACAGAGGTGACGCTTGACCCACGCACCGAGATCATCCGGGCCTATCAATCGGGTGCGCCGGCCTCGCCCAAAACGGGCCTCGATGGCACCACGGCGCCGCCTTCAAGCTACCGCGCCGTTTATACCGGCCGCGCAACGGGCTATTATTCCTCCTCAGTACATCGAGGAGCCGGGCGGGTACGCCTGCAATACGGCACCTGTGCCGTAAACCCGAATATCATCCCCTACGGCAGCCTCTTGTATATTACCTCGGCGGATGGCCGCTACATCTATGGCTATGCGATTGCCGCCGATACAGGCACGGCCCTGATGGACGGGCGCGTGTTGGTGGACCTTTATTATGAAACCTATCAGGAATCGTATATGAACGGCGCTTTTACGGCGATGGTATACGTTGTAAAATAACTTGGCACCTGCCGAGGGCGAAAAGCCCCCGGCTTTTTTTATTGTGCAGGGATAAGCGGCCCGGTTTGGCAAATACTACTTCTAATCCCATTTGTGTGGAAAGGAAGGAAAAGCTATGAAAGCAACAGGAATCGTCCGGCGTATCGACGAGCTGGGCCGCGTTGTGATCCCCAAAGAGATCCGCCGTACCCAGAGAATCCGCCAAGGAGACCCACTTGAGATCTTTACCACCGGCGAAGGCGAGGTCATCTTCAAAAAATATTCCCCGATCGGGGAGCTTTCTGATTTTGCAGAGCAGTATGCCACGGTGCTTTCCCGCTCTTTGTCAATATCGGCGTTTGTGTGCGACCGCGACAATATCATCGCGGCCGGCGGCACGGGCCGGCGCGAGGTGCTGGATAAGCGCGTATCCATCCCGCTTGAAAAAACGATGGAAGCGCGCAAAACGTATGCGCACAACGGCCATGCGGCAGAGTGTATCTTTCCGTGCGAGGCGTGTACACGCCATGTGCTGCTGGCGACGCCGATCCTCGCGGCGGGCGACGTAATCGGCGCGGTAGGGCTGTTGAGCGACGAAAAAACAGCTGCCCCCGCCGAAGAACAAATCAAGGCAGTAGAGATTGCGGCGGCATTTTTGGCAAAACAGATGGAAGAGTGAAGCGGGCGCAAACAGAAAACCATGTATGGCATGTACGCTCCCGGTGAGGCAGGCTTTCCCGAAGAGGGGCGGCCTGCCTTTCTTTTTCCGACCGCACACGCCTGAAAGCGGCTTTTGACGCAAAGGAAAGGGGCTGTGCGCGCCGCCCCAAAACAATGCCAGCGCAAAAAAGCAAGCGCGTATGCGCCACTACACCCGGCGCGCTTAGGTAAGAAAACAAGGCTTTGTGTCTGAATTATGAATCTTTTCAAAACTTGCCGCCGAAAGGCTTGACAGACGGAAGAAAGTGCATATAATGAATTTAGCACTCGAGAGAATAGAGTGCTAAAACTAAGAGAAGGAACGAGGCGGAAGCAATGACGATGGATGAACGCAAACAGCGGATCATGCAGGCCATTGTCACGCTGTATGCGCTGGAAGGTGAGCCTGTGGGCAGCGGCCTGCTGGCAAGCTACTTTGACATGGCAGTTTCGAGCGCGACGCTGCGCAACGAGATGGCGGCGCTGACGAAGCTGGGCCTTTTGGAACAGCCGCATACCAGCGCAGGCCGTGTGCCGAGCGCGAAGGGCTATCGCTACTATCTCGATCATCTGCTGGAGGCGGGCCGCGCCACCGATGAGGCGACACTTGCGCAAATCCATGAGGCGTTTGCCTCGCTCGATCAGGAACCGGAAAAGCTTGCGCAAAGCGCGGCCAAGACGGTTTCGCGCATGACGGGTTATACTACAGCCGTAACGATGCCGCGCGCGGACGATCTTTGCGTGGCCCATTACGAGGTGGTGCAGGTAGGGCGGTATGCGGCGGCTGTGCTGGCCGTAACAAGCGCCGGCGGCGTCCGCACACGGGTAGCGCACGTCAACCGCGGGCTGACGCGCAGCGATGCACAGGCGCTGGCGGCGATCTTGAACCGCAACCTTACCTTTGTGGCGCCGGCTGATCTCTCTCAGCCGCTGCTGGCGGCGCTTTGCGCCGAGGCCAGCGATGATTTCATTCCGGTGATCGCGGCGGCGGCCGGCATCCTGCAGGATTCCGCACGGCCGCATGTCTTTTTGGGCGGCGAGCAAAACCTGCTGCAATGGCCCGAAATGCAGGAATACCTGCCCGGCCTGCTGGCCGAGCTGAACGACGACGAGCGCGCCGGCGCGATGATTACGCCCGAGACAGGCCGCACCACGGTGATCCTTGGCGAAGATTTTTCGCCGGAGATGCCGGGCCTGAGCATTGTTTCCAAACGCTATTTAGTGGGCGGCGGCCTGACGGGCTGCATCGCCTTGGTAGGCCCGGCCCGGATGCCGTTTTCGCGGCTGATCCCGGTGCTGGAGGCCTGTGCGGAGGAGCTTGGCCAAGGAATGGCCGGCAAATCCGACCCCGATCTCACCGAATAAAATGGCCCGGCGCTTATGCGCCGGAGGAGGTTTTCCATGAGCGAAAAAGAAAAGCAGACAGCCGAAGCGGCCGAGCCGGCCGCCGAAACGCAGGCCGGGCAGGCACAAACCGCCGCCCCTGCGGCCGAGACGGCCCCGGAACAAGCCACGGCCGAACAGGCCGAGCCTGCGCCCGATGCGGCGCCCACACCAAAGGCCGAGGAGAAGGCGCCCGAGAAAAAGGAAAAGAAAGACGCCAAAAAGGCCGCTGAGCTAGGCGCGCTGGAAGCAAAGCTTGCGGCAGCCGAAAAAAAGGCCACCGAAGAAAAAGACCAGCTGCTGCGCACCGCCGCCGAATATGAAAACTTCCGCAAGCGCTCGGCGCGCGAGGCAGACCAAAAGTTTAACGACGGCATTTCGTATGCCGTGACGCAGATCATCCCGATTTTGGATACGCTGGAAATGGCCGCGAAAGCCCCCTGCACCGACGAAAACTTCAAAAAGGGCGTGGCGATGACGCTGGATAAGGCCGCGGGCGCTCTCAAAACGCTGAACATCACGGAGCTGGAAGCTGAGGGCAAGCCTTTTGACCCGAACCTGATGAACGCCGTCAGCCAAGTGCCCGCGCCGGAAGGCGTGGAGAGCGGATGCGTCGTCACCGTGTACCAAAAAGGCTATCTGCTGGGCGATAAGATCGTCCGCCACGCCACCGTTGTTGTGGCCGAATAGAACGCGCTATCACGCCGAAAGGCGTTTTCCGATAGAACCCATCCCCCGGCTGTGTGCCGGATCATAACAAAACATCATCTTCAGAATATTGAGAGGAGATTTCCACTATGAGCAAGATTATCGGTATTGACCTTGGCACAACCAACAGCTGCGTAGCTGTTATCGAAGGCGGCGAGCCTGTTGTTATCGCGAACGCAGAAGGCGCCCGCACCACCCCGTCTGTTGTCGGCTTTACCAAAACCGGCGACCGCTTGGTTGGGCAGGTAGCAAAGCGTCAGGCCATTACGAACCCGGAAAATACGGTTTCTTCTATTAAGCGCAAGATGGGCACCAGCGAAAAAGTGCACATCACGAACGCAAAGCTTTCCGACGGCACGATCGGCGGCGAGGACTACACCCCCCAGCAGATTTCTGCCATGATCCTGCAAAAGCTGAAGGCCGACGCCGAAGCCTATCTGGGCGAGGCCGTTACCGAGGCCGTAATTACCGTGCCGGCCTACTTTAACGACAGCCAGCGTCAGGCCACCAAGGACGCCGGCACGATCGCGGGCCTGAACGTAAAGCGTATCATCAACGAGCCGACGGCTGCTTCTCTGGCTTACGGCGTCGATAAGGAAACCGACCAGAAGATCATGGTGTACGATTTGGGCGGCGGCACGTTCGATGTGTCCATCATCGAGATGGGCGACGGCGTGACGGAAGTTCTCGCCACCAACGGCGATACACATTTGGGCGGCGATGATTTCGACCAGCGCGTGATCGACTGGATGGCGGACGCTTTCCAGCAGGAAAATGGCATCGACCTGCGCAAGGATAAGATGGCCGCACAGCGTTTGAAGGAAGCCGCCGAAAAGGCAAAGATCGAGCTTTCGAGCGCGATGAGCAGCCAGATCAACCTGCCGTTTATCACGGCGGACGCCACCGGCCCGAAGCATTTGGATATGACGCTGACCCGCGCAAAGTTCAACGAGCTGACCGCAGACCTCGTCGAGCGCACGATGGGCCCTGTCAACAAGGCGCTGGCGGATGCCGGCCTGAAAGCCTCTGACCTGAAAAAGATTTTGATGGTGGGCGGTTCTACCCGTATCCCGGCCGTTTACGACGCCGTGAAGAAGGAACTGAACTGTGAGCCGTTTAAGGGCATCAACCCGGATGAATGCGTTGCCGTGGGCGCCGCGATTCAGGGCGGCGTTTTGCAGGGCGATGTCAAGGGCCTGCTGCTGCTGGATGTTACCCCGCTTTCGCTCGGCATCGAAACCGAGGGCGGCGTATGCACCAAGATCATCGAGCGCAACACCACCATCCCGACCAAGAAGAGCCAGGTGTTCTCTACTGCGGCCGACAATCAGCCGTCCGTTGAGGTAAACGTGCTGCAGGGCGAGCGTGAGTTTGCCCGCGACAACAAGAGCTTGGGTACGTTCCATCTGGATGGCATTGCCCCGGCGCCGCGCGGTGTGCCGCAGATTGAAGTGACCTTTGATATTGACGCGAACGGTATCGTGCACGTCAGCGCAAAGGATCTTGGCACCGGCAAGGAGCAGAGCATCACGATCACTGCCTCGACTAACATGTCGAAGGACGATGTGGAAAAGGCCGTCAAGGATGCCGAGCAGTATGCCGCCGAGGATAAGAAAAAGCGCGAAGAAGTTGACATCAAGAACGGCGCAGACCAGATGGTGTTCCAGACGGAGCGCACCCTGAAGGATGCCGGCGATAAGCTGCCGGCCGATGTAAAGGCCGAGGCCGAAACGAAGCTGAACGCTTTGAAGGAAGCCATCAAGGGCGGCAATACCGACGACATCAAGGCCAAACAGGAAGACCTGCAGAAGGTGTTCGAGAAGCTGTATCAGGCCGCGGCCGCTGCCCAGCAGCAGGCTGCCGGCGCGCAGGGCGCACAGCCTAACCCCGCCCCGGATGCCGGCAAAAAGCCGGACGACGGCGTCGTAGACGCGGACTTTAAGGAAGTCTGATTTTCAAAAAACAGGCGGGCGGCCCGGCCAAGCTGATGTGCCGCCCCGCAAAACGCAAAGCCGCCCCGGGTTTCCGAGGCGGCATTTGCGGGTATATAGGGGCGCGCAAAAGCCGCGGGGCAGGGCGCACACCCGGTAAGGTGAGTGGAGTATGGCAGAAAAACGCGATTATTACGAGGTGCTGGGCGTAGCAAAGGGCGCCAGCGCGGAGGAGATCAAAAAAGCCTACCGCAAGCTGGCTTTGAAGTATCACCCCGACTATAACCCCGGCGATAAAGAGGCCGAGGAAAAGTTTAAGGAGATCAACGAGGCCAACGAGATTTTGAGCGACCCCGCCAAGCGCCAGAAATACGACCAGTTCGGCTTTGCCGGCGTCGATCCCTCCTATGGGGCAGGCCAAGGAGGCTACGGCGGCTTTGACGCCGACGGCATGGACCTTGGCGATTTGTTCGGCAGCTTTTTTGGCGGTGGTTTTGGCGGCGGCGGTTTCGGCGGCCGCTCGAACCCGAACGCGCCGCGCAAGGGCAGCGACATCCGGGTGCGCCTGACGCTGACGTTTGACGAGGCGGTGCACGGATGCAAAAAGAGCATCCAGATTACCCGCCAGAATGTCTGCCCCGATTGTAACGGCACGGGCGCGGCCAAAGGCTCTTCGCCCGAAACCTGCCCCGACTGCGGCGGCCGCGGCTATACCGTGCGCCAGACGCGCACCCCGCTTGGCGTGATGCAGAGCCAGCAGCCCTGTGTACGCTGCGGCGGCAAGGGCAAGATCGTGAAGAACCCTTGTAAAACATGCCACGGCGGCGGCAAGGTGGCTACGCGCAAGACGCTTGAGGTGAACATCCCGGCCGGCATCGACGACGATCAAAGCATCGCGCTGCGCGGCATGGGCGATGCGGGCATCAACGGTGGGCCTGCGGGCGATGTGATCGTGATGGTATCCGTGCGCGCCGATGCATTGTTCCAGCGCGACGGCTACGACGTATGGGTCACGGTGCCGATCACGTACAGCCAGGCTGTGCTTGGCGCGGAGATCGAGGTGCCGACAATCAATGGCAAGGTAAAGTATACGGTGCCGGAAGGTACCCAGAGCGGGACGACTTTCCGCCTGCGCGGTGAGGGCATTCAGTATGTCAACGGCCGCGGCAAGGGCGATATGTACGTAAAGTGCGAGGTCGAGATCCCGAAAAAGCTGAACCGTGCCCAGCGTGAGGCGCTTTCGGCATTTGAAACAACGCTGAAAGAGGAAAACTATGAGAAACGGAAGGGGTTTTTCAAGAATTTGAAAAATCACTTTTCAAGCTAAGGGCTAAAGCACAACAGAAAAAAGAGGAAAAATGTGATTTTTACATTTTTCCTCTTTTTTATTGCGCCTGCGGACAGTATAATAAAAACATATCGGTTAATTTTTTGGAAAGAAGATGAAAGCCACGGAAATTGCGCTTTACCTCGAAGTAAATACGCTGTTTGTATTTATTCTGGCGGTTTTGGCGAGAAGCGTCCGTGAGGCTTCTTCTTCTACGCTGTCGGATCGGCTGCTGATGAACTTTCTATCGCTGCTGGCCGTAATCCTCGCCTGCGATTGCTTTACCTGTATTTCGGATGGACATATCTTTCCCGGGTCGTTTTTTATAGGGGTGGCGTCGAATACTGTTGGCTTTGCGCTAAGCGCAGTTGTCAGCCTACTTTGGGCGATTTACGTGGATTGCAAAGTAGGCCACGATACCAACGGGCTTCAGCGCAGAATTGTTTGGCTTTCGATCCCGGCTGCGGTGCAAGTTCTGCTGGCGCTTGTATCGCAGACATATCATATCTTTTTCTACATCGACGAGGCCTGCCGCTACCGCCGTGGGGGCTGGTTTTGGCTTCAGGCGGTCATTCAGGTATTTTACCTGCTGTATGCAGCAGCTGTTGCCCACCGCCAAGCCCAGAAGGAGCGCTTGCAGGCGCGACGGGATGAATGCCACATGCTGGCTTTGTTCGGGCTGTTTCCTGTTTTGGGCGGGATTTTGCAGGCGGCCTTTTACGGCTTTCCTGCGCTGTGGCCGATGACGGTGTGCGCGATGCTGATGGTAGTATTAAACCTGCAAAAAAGCCAGATCGCCACGGACGCGCTGACCGGGCTGAACAACCGTGGCCGGTTCGACCAGTATCTGGCGGCGCAGGCCAAGGAATTTGACCCGTATGAAACGCTGTACATGATTTTGCTGGATGTGGATAATTTTAAGGAAGTAAACGATACCTACGGGCATACGGCCGGCGATGCGGCGCTTGTGCATGTGGCGGACTGCCTGAAGCGCGCCGCCGCAAGAGACGGCGATTTTGTGGCGCGCTATGGCGGCGATGAGTTTGCGATGGTATGCCGCTGCCGCTCCGATGAAGAAGTGGAAAGCATTGAACGGCGTATTTATGCCGAGATGCAAAACTATAATCTTTCTGCGGCAAAGACAGAGCCGAAGCTTACTGTCAGCATGGGCTTTGCGGCGCTGCCCCGCGGCGGCGCCGAGGATGCGGTAGACTGTTTGATTGCGCAGGCGGACGAAAAGATGTATGAAGCAAAGCGCCTGCGCCACGCGATCCGCCAATGGGACGGCACGGAATAAAGCCGCACAAAAAAGTATTGCCGTAATCAGCAAAAGAGAACCTGAAATGTAAAAGCCGCCCGCCGGAAGTTCCGGCGGGCGGCTTTTTGGGTGAAGCAAACGGATACGATGCTGCCCCACAGCAGAACCATTACCCGGCGACGCCTACCTTATACAGGTTGGTATCGCTCTTAAAGCTTGAAAAGCTGTACAGCACCACGATTGCGTCGTAGTTGTTGGCTTGGATCAGGGGATCAAGGCTATAGTTGTAAGCGCGCAGATCAACGACATCCACGTTTTCGTAGTTATCCGTCAGATAGGGCGCAAAGCTGTTGGCATAGCTATCCTTGATGACAAGGATACTGCCGGTGCCATGCCCGGAAAGGCGGCTGTAGCCGTTGTTGCCGTACAAAAACGCTGCGTATTTATCATACGTATCAAACTTTTCGGTTTCGTACAGGCCTGTCGGCGCTTCTGCCTCAAAGGAATCAGCGCCCGTGATCTTGTACACGGTCAAGTCGCTATCGACATCATAATAGGAGATGGTATCCGGCACAGCGTTCCACTGGCGGGATTTCGAGTAGTTCGTGCCATAAAAGTTTTCGACGGTGTGCACGGTATGCGCGCTGCGGTCAAACGGGGCAAGGCCCAGCGTATCACAGAGGCTGGCGTAGGCGTACCACGCGCCGTCCGTCGTCCAGTGATGGTCGGTGCGGTAATAGAGATATTTATCCTTGTGCGCTTCCAGCGCGCTGCGCACGTCGATCGGCGTAACGCCCGCGGCGGATACTTCGCCATAAATGCGCTCAAACCACTCGTTTTCATGGATGAGCGGGGCATTGGCCGGGACATTTTCGGGGTAGATCGTTGCGGCCGAAGGCGCCAGCAGCAGGTATACCTTGCCGGGATAGCGCTCGCCCAAAGCGGAAACGCCGGCGATGTTTTTGGGCAGGTTCGTCTGCTCGGCCGTTACAAGGCCGTATGTGCGCGCAAACTCCATGCTGTCGCGCCCCAAAAGCACATTGCCATTTTCCTGCTTTTGGAACAAAAGCGTTTCGCAGCGGCTTTGCAAACTGATCCAGTTGTCGCGGCCGGTAAATTGCTGCTTAACAAAGGTTTCGTAGTTCTTGAAAAAAGTGTTGACCTTGTCGGCGCCCTTTTTGCCGAATACTTGTGCCAGCGTGATCGTGGGGCGCTGCTGAAATTTTGTGTTTTCCAGCTCGCTGTAGCTGCGAAAGGGCGAGATCAGATCGGCCGCGTACATGACGACGAGAAAGCCGAAGAACACCAATGTGACAGGATATTTCCGGATACCGCCCAGCATACGCAGGAACGGATTTTTCGCTTTGTTTTCCATGTTTCCTGCGCCTCCTTAAAAGTTAAAGTAGAGAAACGGGCTGTTTGTGCTGCCTACGATATATGCCGTGGTAACGGCCAGCAGCAGCCCCAGCGTGACAAGCCGCACCCACGTAATCTTTTTCATCGCATTCCACAGCTTTTCAATCAGCGGCGTACAGCACACGACGGAGACGGCCAGCAGCACGGCGTAGTTGCGCAAGAAATACAGCGCCGAAACGCCGCCCGAGGGCAAAAACAATTTTTGGAACAGCAGCCCGAACTGGACGCCTTTATCGTTGCCGACAAACATGGCCCAGCCGACGACCACCAAAAACAGGGTATAGATGTGCGGCCAAACCTTGCCCTTTTTCAGGTATTTGAGCAAGAAGGTTTTTTCCAGCATCAGCAGCACGAAATAGTAAAGGCCCCAGCAGATAAAGTTCCAGTTTGCGCCGTGCCAAAAGCCCGTCAGCGCCCAAACCACAAAGATGTTGAAGATTTGGCGCACAAGGCCGTTGCGGTTGCCGCCCAAGGGGATATACACATATTCCCGGAACCAGCCGGAAAGCGTCATGTGCCAGCGGCGCCAAAATTCCGTGATGGAAGCGGAAATATACGGGTAATTGAAGTTTTGCGGAAACTCGAAGCCCAGCATCTTGCCCATGCCGATGGCCATCATCGAGTAGCCGGAAAAATCAAAGTATAGCTGGAGCGAATAGGCGATTACGCCGAGCCACACAAGGCCGGACGAGGCATTTGCAAGGCCGACGAAAGAAACTGT
This sequence comes from Faecalibacterium sp., assembly GCA_022652735.1. GTDB lineage: Bacteria > Bacillota > Clostridia > Oscillospirales > Ruminococcaceae > Faecalibacterium. The sequence continues at coordinate 18,192 of JALCRP010000029.1, forward strand.
CGGGTCGGCCGCAACGCCGACGATGTCTGTCCAAAGCTTGCCGATCGTATCGGCGAGCAGCACCTTTTTGGCAAGGCCGAAAATGAAAGTGGTTATGCCATCCTCGATCTGCGAAAGCTGGATGCGGCCCTTATAAACGTGCAGCTGCGCGGCCACATCGCGGTATTTCACGATCGGGCCGGCAATCAGCTGGGGGAACATGACGACATACGCGCCGAAATCTATAATATTATGCTCGGCTTTCACCTCGCGGCGGTACACGTCGATCGAGTAGGAAAGCGTCTGGAACGTATAAAAGCTGATGCCAAGCGGCAAAACCGATACGCCCGCGATCGTGGCCAGCTTCCAGCCGAACAAAGCGTTCAGGCTCGTGATGAAGAAATTCGTATACTTAAAATAGATCAGCATCGAAAGGCTGCCCACCACGGCGAAAACCAGCCAAAAGCGGCGCCAGCCGACGCTTTCTTCCCATTTTTCGAGGCAAAGCCCGCTGATATAGTTGATAAGAATCAACACAATCATGATGGGGAAGTATTTTACCTCGCCCCAGCAGTAGAACACCAAGCTGCAAAAAAACAGCACCGTGTTTTTAAGCTTCGGCGGCGCGAGATAGTACAGCAGCAGCGTAATAGGCAGAAAACGAAAAAGAAAAATGATGGTGCTGAAAACCACGGGCGTTTCCCTCCTGTAAAAGAAAGCCGGCACCGAAGGGCGCCGGCTTTTCGTGTGTTACAAAACGAAGCAATCCGATCAGGCCAGCGCAGCGTCCACAGCAGCCTGCATGGCGGAAGCGTCGGTACATTCGTTGCTGGCGACGGCCATGATGACGAGCGTACCGTTCGTTTCGATCACGGCGTTTTCCATGTTGGCCTGTGCGTCGGCAAACTCGGCATAGTTGGCAAGCTGGGCAGCCTGCGCATCGCGATAGGCCTCAAGCGCAGAAACGATCGCGCCTGATTTGCCCTCGGCGGCCGCGATCACCACAACCGTGCCCGCATCGCCCTGATCGTTTGATTTTACGCCGTAGTAGCCGGTGTAGCTATCGGCAGAAAGGGCAATGTCCAGTGTCATGGTGTTATCCGTAAAAGCAAACTGATTGGAGATTGGGTTAGCGGCAAGGATGCTCTGGGCAGGCTCGTTCAAATCGGCCACGGCGGCGCTGCCCACCGCAGAAGAAGCTGCGGACGATACCACAGAGGAAGCCACGGCGGAACCTGCCGCAGAAGAAGCAGCCTGCGAAGAGGCAGCGGAAGAAGCGCTGCCGCACCCGCCCAGCATCGCCGCGCACACCGCGGCGGCACACAGAGAAAGGATGGTTGTCCGTTTCATATTATTCACCTCATACAGAAAACCGAAACCGGTTATAGGACAAAATTGTGATACCAGCACGAATGCCGTCATTATAGCACAAGCGCGCTTTTTATGCAATGGAAAACAGGCTGCGAAAATTTCGTGAAAAAGAAGAAAAACAGCGCAGAAAAGCGAAAAAATGAAAGCACGGCAAAAGGGCGACTCTTGGGCGGGGGCGGAAATTTCCCGCCGGCGCGCACATAACGCTTTGCCGCCCGGGCATACTGCCCGTAAGGGAGGGAAACGATTTGAAACTGACACCGGAACAATACGATAAAATGCGCAAAGAAGCCAGCCCCAACTCGCCGCTTTGGCAGGATTGCCTATGGGCTTTTTGCGTGGGCGGCGCCATCTGCCTGCTGGGCGAGGTGCTGCGGCAAAGCTATCTGGCCGCCGGCATGGAAGAAGAGGCCGCCGGCACCTTAATGAGCTGCACTTTGGTGCTGCTTTCGGCCATTACAACGGCGCTGGGGTGGTATCAAAAGCTTGCGGCCAAAGCCGGGGCGGGTACGCTGGTGCCCATTACGGGCTTTGCCAATGCCGTCGTCAGCCCGGCAATCGAATTTAAGGTCGATGATAGAGTTATAATAGGGACAAGTCAGAAACACCACGAAATCAAGGTGGATGTGCTGGTTTAGCCCCTATTTTTTTATGTTCTGAGAATAAATCGTGATTATTATATCACAGGAAGGGAGAGGA
>JALCRP010000030.1 GCA_022652735.1 Faecalibacterium sp.
GAAAATCTAGCTTCCCGGCGTTTTTAAGAAGTTTTCACAAAAAACGCTTTCGTTTGCGCCGGGGCGTGGCATAACATAAACAGAGGGATTTTATGGAGGAAATTCAGATACAGCGGAGGGGACTATTATGAATGTGAGCTCGCTTACTTCGTCGTCCAGTTCGTCGACGAAAACGTCGGCATATAGCAGCAGTGGCCTTTCAGGGCTGATGTCCGGCATGGATACCGAGAGCATGGTGAAAAAGATGCTTTCCGGCACCCAGACGAAGATTGACACCCAAAAACAGCAAAAGCAGCAGCTGCAATGGAAGCAGGATAGCTACCGCGAGTGCATTACGACGATCAACGCCCTGTATGATAGCTATTTCAACGCCAGCTACGGCGCGGACATTACAAATAACCTTGCCAGCAGCAAGTTCTTTAACCAGAAGGCTGCTGTTTCTTCGGCGGGCAATGTCAGCATTATCAGCACGGACCCCTCGGCGCAGCTGGGCGATATGTCCGTGGTTGTGAAGCAGCTTGCCTCGAAAGCACAGTTGACTTCCACCAAGGAGATGAGCGGCGACCGCACGATCACCGGCACCGCTTTGATGGATGATATGCTGGCAACTTTCCAGAAAACGGTCAGCTTAAAGGTAAACGGCAGCGACATCTCCGTCGATCTGAACAGCGCGAATACGCAGGATGAAATTGTGGCTGCGTTCAATCAGGCGCTTGCCGGCAAGGGCGTAACGGCTTCTGCTTCGGAAGGAAAATTAAGCCTGACGGCGGACGCCAGCACTACGACGATTTCCGTCAACAAAGAAAATTCTACGGCGCTGGGCCTTTCGGCCAGCGGCTTGTCGGTGGGCAGTAGCGCTTCTACCACGGACGAAAAAACTGCTTTGAAGGGTACGGATATGACGCCCGCCGCGGGAGTCTCTTTTCAACTTTCGTTTGATGGCGTGACGAAAACGATCACCCTCAACGACATTGCCTCGGATGCAAATGGCAAGGTTACGGCAGAAAACCTGCTGAAAAGCCTGAAACAGGAGATGCGCACTTCTTTCGGCAACTATGTTTCTGTAGACCTGACCGGAGCGGAAGGCGACACCAACCGCGCGCTAAAGTTTTCCATTGCGGCCGACGGCGGCAGCAGGGGCCACGAGCTGAAAATCTATGGCTCCAACGATACACCGCTGGCAAGCAGCTTTGGCATTACGCCGGGCGCATCTTCCAGCATCAATACCTCTACAAAGCTGGGGGATATTTCCGGCATTGCGGGCGGCAGCTACGCTTTCTCGATCAATGGCGTAAACTTTTCCTTCACCAAGGATAATACGCTGAGCGAGGTAATCGGCAAGATTAACAGCAGCAAGGCCGGCGTCCAAATCGGCTACTCCTCGCTGTCGGATACTTTCTCGATGACCTCGACTTCTACCGGCAAGCAGTACGGTATCGAAATCGAGCAGACGAGCGGCAATCTGATGACGGCGCTGTTTGGCGAGCAGATTGACGCGGCCGCCTCTGTAAGCAGCAATGCGCTGAACACCGGCTCCATTTCGGGCACGGCGCTGCCGGATGATTATAATATTGCCGCGGCTTCGCTTAAGATGAATGTAAACGGCAAGGATTACACCTTCAGCCTTGCGGCAAAGTCGGATCATGCAATGTATACCAAGGCCGACATCAAAAGCGAGCTTTCGCGCTGGCTGAACAAAAACTTTGGAGACAGCATCCAGTACAGTGGCGGCAACCTGACTACGAAAGCGGGCTATGCCGTGACGCTGGATACCACAACGGAGACGACTGGTGTTGTCAACCTTGGTAAAGCGATGGGCTTTGCCGAAAATGCAACAAACACCGCAATTTCTAAGGATACGCCGACAGCTAACATCACACAGCTGCAGGGTAGCACGATTACTTATAAAGACAGCGCCGCGGCGCAGACGCTGGATAATATTGCCTCGATCGACGGCGTGGCTGTCAGCTATGCCGACGGGCGCTTGACGCTGACAAACACCCCGACGACGGACGGCAGCGGCAATACGACCTATACAGAGAAAACCGTTGACCTGACGACAAATGCACTGAAAGCCCTGTTCGGAAGCGACAAAACTGCCTCCATTACGCTTTCGGGCGGAAAAGCCACAGAAGCGGAGGGCAAGGATGCGCTGCTGACAGTCAATGGCGTCGATATTACCCGCAGCAGCAACTCGTTTACGCTGGACGGCATTACCATGCAGGCCAACAGCGTCAGCACCAATACCGGCACCGAGGCTGACCCTGTTTATGCCGCCACGACAATCACTACCGGGCAGGATTCCGACAGCATTGTGACGACGCTGAAGGCCTTTGTAAAGGATTACAACGCGCTGATTGACAAGTTTCAAGGGCTGCTCAGCGAGGATGCGGAGTATAAGGATTACGCCCCGCTGACGGACGAGCAGGAAGCGGATATGTCTGACAGCGAGATCGAAAAGTGGACGGTAAAGGCCAAAACCGGCCTGCTGCGCAACGATGACGAACTAAGCTCGTTTTTGAGCAATATGCGCAGCGCGCTCTACTCAAAATCCTCTTCTTCGGATGTGGCACTTTATGACATCGGCATTGAAACCTACGACAAAACCGGTAAGCTTACGATCAACGAATCGACGCTGCGCAAAGCGATTGCGTCTGACCCCGAAGGAATTGCCAATCTGTTTACGGATTCTACGGACGGCCTTTCCAAGAAAATGATGACTGCGATGGAGAACTCTGCAAAGCTGAGCACCGGTACGCCCGGCTCTCTGGTATCGTTGGCCGGCTCAAAGAGCGTCACTTCTTCGCTTACCAACAACACGATTTATCGGCAGCTTAAGGACATTGACGATAAAGTCGATCAGCTCAAGGACCGCTACGAAAATGAAAAGGACCGCTACTGGAGCATGTTTAACTCGATGGAAACGGCCATGAGCAGCTACAATACCCAGATGAGCCTGTTGAGCTCGTATTTCTCTTCCGGCTCGTAATTCGACAGATTGAAACAAGGACGGTGTTGTGTTATAATGAATCGTAGTAATTTGTATGCGACGTATCAGCAGCAGGCCATCACGACGATGACCCCCGGCGAGATGCTTCTGGCGCTGTATGACGGCGCTTTGAAGTACCTCAGCTTCGCGCAGGAGGCTTTTCAGCAAAAGGATAATGGGGCTGTAAATACCTATCTGCAAAAAGTGCAGCGCATTCTGCTATATTTGCAGTCTACGCTGGACGAAAAGTATGCGATCTCGGCCAACCTCGATGCCCTGTACACCTATTTTCTGGAGCAGACGGCGGAAGCAAATATCAAAAAAGATCCGGCGTACCTTCAAGAAGTAGTTAAAGACATCGGCACATTGCGCGATGCTTTTGCGCAGGCGGATAAGGTGGCCGGCTGAAAGAAGGTAAACGGATATGTTCTACAACACGAGCGATTTCAAGGCGCTGGAAGCCGGCACACAGCTGACCTGGATGCAACAGCAGCTCTCGCTTCAGAACATCGCCAACGGGGAGACGCCTGGCTATAAATCTAAAAGCTTGGCTTTTTCCAGCGTTCTTGATCAGGCCTCAGGAACGGCGCAGCCTTCCAGCATTTCGGCCCGTGTAGTAGAAAGCGACACCGTTTCCAACCGTACCGACGGCAACAACGTGGATACTGAGGAACAAAGCGTGGCACTGTATCGCGCCTATGCACAGTACAGCGCGCTTTTGTCCAAAGTGAAAAGCGATTTTGACCAATACGATTATGTGTTGAACTGCGGCATGAAATAAAGCGGTAGGCCCATACCTGCCGAAGGGAGGATTCCTGCGATGAGCTTTCTGGGATCTTTAGATATTACGGGTTCGGCCTTAACGGCCGAGCGCTTCCGCTCGGATGTCATCCTGCAAAATATTTCCAACGCAGATACGACCGTAACTGAAAATGGCGAGCCGTACCGCCGCAAGCAGCTTGTCTTTTCTGAAAAGCAGCTGTCGTTCAGCGATGAGCTGGATCGCGTCAGCGGCGGCGTACAAGTATCCGATGTGGTGGAAAGCCAAAAGGATTTTCAGCCGGTATACGATCCGACGAATCCGAACGCCAACGAGCAGGGCTATGTGCTTTACCCGAACGTGGATACTACCGAGGAAATGGTTGATTTGATGGCGGCCAGCAACGCATACAGCACAAACCTCACCGCCCTTTCGGTAACGAAAGCCATGATCGACAAAACCCTAAAGCTGGGCGATTAAAGGCACATATTCTTTTTGAAATACAGCGAGGCACGGGGCTGCGAAAAGCGGCTTCGTGCCTTTTTTGCGCCCTTGGGCGCGGCAGGGAGGTAAAATGGTTCGCAAAGGCGCTCTGCACGGCAGATTCTGCACTCCAAGATGTCAGAAAAATCAGCAAAAAATGCATAGATTGTACAAATATCTGAAAAGCTCTTGCTTTTTTCCAAAAACATTGCATAACTTAACATAGAGCATTAGGCGAATTGTCAGCGATTCAGGAAAGGCGGAAACAAAGTATGAGCATGGAGGAATCCGCGCTGGGCGGCGCTGTCGGCCCGATGGAAGACGACGACGGCAGCACAGAAAATCAATACCTTACCTTTTGCGTAGCCGGGCAGAAATTTGGCGTTGCGGTGGCAAATGTGGTTCAGATTGTGAAAATGCAGCCGCTTACGCCGGTTCCGGGCTATCCGGATTATGCGAAGGGCATCATCGAAGTGCGAGAGCAGGCCGTTCCGGTGCTGGATCTGCGCCTTCGTTTTCATAAACAGGCGAGGGAATATGATACCCGCACCTGTATCGTCGTGACAAAAATCGACGAAGCGCCGTTCGGGCTTGTGGCCGATTCGGTGGATTCGGTGGTGTGCATTGATCCGGATCAAATCGCGCCGGCCCCTAAACCGCTGGCCGGGCAGGAAGAAAACGCTTTTCTGATCGGTGTGGCGAGGCTGGAAAAAGAGTTGATTTTGATGATGGATACGGAAAAGGTGATCTCGCTGGATACCGCAAAAATCATCCTAAAAAAAATACCGAAGCAGAAAAAAAAGGCATAAGGGAAATCACATAAAGGGGATATTCAGTATGAATAAAAAACGCACTGCGGACGAAAAGAAAAAAGAGCGTAAAACTTATGGCCTGCGCGCCAAAATGATGATTACCAGCAGCCTTTTGCTGGTTGTGAGCTTGGTTATCGTAAGCGCTGTGACCATCGTACTCGAATATAAGAGCACCACAAAACTGCTGGAAGAGACGATGACGACAACGGCAACGTTGGCTGCGGACCGTGTGGAAAAAGAACTGAACTACTATGAGGCGATCGCGCAGGATACCGGCATGATGACGGATCTTTCCTCGGCCAATAACGGCGATACATATAAGCAAAGCCTTATCAACAGCCGTGCCGCCGCTTACAACCTCGAGCGCGGCAACCTGCTGCGCACAAACGGCGACAGCGCTTTTGACGGAAATAACTATGCTGACCGCACTTATTTTAAGGAAGCGATGGACGGAAAAGTGAGCGTCTCCGAGCCGGTCGTCAGCAAGGTGACGGGCGAGATGACGATCATTATTGCCGCGCCGCTGTGGCAAAGCGGCAAGGCAAATACGTCCGTAATCGGCGTGGTTTACTTTGTGCCGAAAGAGACGTTTTTGTGCGATATTATGTCTACCATCACCATCAGCAAGAGCAGCGAGCCACTGATCGTGACGAAGGATGGCAAGCTAATCGCTTCGCCGAATGTCGATGACGTAAAAGTGGAACCCAATCTGCTTGAGCAGACGCAGACAGACAAGCTGGAAAAAGAAAATGTTTTGCTGCAGGATGTTTGCGCAGGCAACACCGGCTACGGAATGTATAAAGACGAAAACGGTATTCCTAAGGTGATGGCCTATGCGCCGATCAACGGCACGGAGGGCTGGAGCATTGTCTTTACGGCTGATGTGAACGACTTTATGGATGAAACGGCACAAAGCTTCTATATCTGCATTGCGCTGCTGTTGCTCAGCATCTTGATCGGAGTTTTGGGGGCATATAATCTTGCCAGAAAGATTGCCGACCCTGTCAGCGCCTGCGCTAAGCGCTTGGAGTTGCTGGCAAAAGGCGATTTGCATTCTCCTGTGCCGACAACCAAAGAAAAGAACGAGGTCGGTACGCTGTGCCTTGCTACAAAGCAAATCGTCGATCAGCTGAATGGTGTCATTGCCGACATGAGCGCAGGCCTCGAATCGCTGGAAAAAGGCAACCTTCGGGCAGAGGTCGGCACCCAGTTCTCGGGCGATATGGTGAAGCTGCGGGATTCTTTGGAACAAATCTTCCGCTCGCTGAATGATACGATGTCGCAGATCAATCAGGCTTCCATTCAGGTTTCGAGCGGCGCCGAACAGGTTTCCGCAGGCGCACAGGCCTTGAGCCAAGGCGCAACCGAGCAGGCCAGCGGCATTCAGGAGCTTTCCGCCACGATCAACGAAGTGTCGGTAAAGGTGAAGGGCAACGCAGCCCATGCACTGGAAGCCAAGGAAAAGTCGAAAGCGAGCTGCGAGGCGGTAATCCAAAACAATGGCCAGATGCAGGAAATGATCGGCGCCATGAACGACATCAGTGAGAAATCGGCCCAGATTAGCAAGATTATCAAATCGATCGATGATATTGCTTTCCAGACGAACATCCTCGCTTTGAACGCTGCCGTAGAAGCGGCGCGCGCCGGCGCAGCCGGCAAAGGCTTTGCCGTAGTGGCCGATGAAGTGCGGAATCTTGCCGGCAAGAGCGCAGAATCTGCCAAGACGACGGCCAGCCTGATTGCGGATACGGTTAGCGCAGTAGAGAACGGCGCCAAGCTCGCCAATACCGCCGCGGAATCTATGCAGCAGGTGGTTGTAGAATCTCAGAATGTCACGAAACTTGTAGAGAAGATTGCCGCGGATTCTGACGAGCAGGCGACGGCGATCGCACAGGTCAACTTGGGCGTAGAGCAGATTTCTTCTGTGGTGCAGACGAACAGCGCAACTGCCGAGGAGAGCGCGGCGGCAGCCGAGGAGCTTTCCAGCCAGGCTCAGCTGCTGAAAACGCTGGTGGATTCGTTTACCTTGATGGAAGATCAGCCGGATGAGCCGGCAGAGGATGCCGCTGCGGAAGTGCCCGCGGATTGGCAGCACGATGAGGCTGCTGAATCGGATGAAACCTTTGCGGGCACCGGGACAGGCAGCAAATATTGATTCTCCGTTCGGGCGTATTGGCCTGATGAATGGATCAAAACAAATCAAAAAGATAAAGCAAAAAAGAGGCGCCCTCCATCGGAAGTTATCCGTGGAGGGTGCCTCTTCTTCGTTGCTTTTTTATCCCCCCGCAAAACGCGGGATAAGCGGATAGGGGAAAAGATCAATCTTCGGTAAACTTATACTTGTTTACGATGCCGTTCAAGCTCTGCGTATCTAGCGACAGGCCCTGGCTTGTCGCCGCAGTTTCTTCGGCGATGCCGGTATTCGATTGAACAACACCCGAAATCTGCTCGATGCCGGTATTGATCTGTTCCAGCATCTTAACCTGCTCTTCGGCGGCATTGCTGATCTGCAGCACGGCAGTGTTGACTTTCTCTGTGTTTTCAACTACTATCTTCAAGCTTTGCTCTACAGAATCCGCATGCTCCACGCCCTTATGGATCGCCTTCTGGACATTTTCAACCAGATCGGCCGAATCTTTCGCGGCGGCGGCGCTCTTGCCGGCAAGGCTCTTTACCTCGTTGGCAACCACGGCAAAGCCGCGGCCTTGGCTGCCCGCATGGGCAGCCTCTACGGCGGCGTTCAAAGCAAGGATGCTCGTCTGGAAGGCCAAATCATCAATCGTCTTCACGATGCTGCCGATCTGTGCGGAAGTGCGGTTGATTTCTTCCATTGCGCTAACCATAGCTGCCATTTGCTCGCCGCTGCTCGTAACTTCCTGCGCGGCAGAGGACGAAACGGTATATGCATGCTTGGCATCTTCTGCGTTCTGGTTTACGCGGGTGAAAACCTGTGTAACGGTAGCGGCAAGCTCTTCCACCGAGCTTGCTTGCTCTGTCGAGCCTTGCGCCAGAGATTCAGCCGCGGAAGAAACCTGACAGGTGCGGTCGTTAATGCCTGTGGCAACCTCGCGAATGCTGTGCATATTCTCTACCATCTCATGGAAAAGTTTGTTCAGCACATCGGCGATAGATTGGTAAATGCCCGCATAAGAATCGGTGCTCAGCGTGGCAGTCAAATCATTTTGCGCAAGCGCATCCTGTAGATAGTTGGTATCGTCCGCAATCTGCCGGATCGAAGTGACGGCACGCTCTGCGGCGCGCGCAAGCAGCCCAATTTCGTCGTTGCTTGTAAGGCCGCGCAGGCGCTCGCTCGTCTCGGTATCCATACGGCCCTCGGCGACGTCGTTTACGGAAACAACGATCTTTTCCAGCGGGCGGCGCAGGCGGCGCTCCAACATGGCGCGGAAAATCAAAATGTCAAACAGCACCAGAATACCTGCCAGCACAATCCCAATCAGTAAAGTGCGGTTGATACGTGTATTGTAAGCGGTAAGGTTATAGCCGGTAAACAGCGCGCCGGTGATTTCGCCGTTGCAGTTCTGAACCGGCTCGTAGAAAGAGATGTACTTGATGCCGTTGATCTTAACGCTGCCGGAATAAAGCTTCCCTTCCTCAAGCACCTGCTTTGCAATGTCCGGGGCCATCTCTGTGCCGATAACGCGCTCGCCGCTTTTATCTGTCAGCGTGGTAGTAATGCGGGTGGTGTTTGAGAAAATGGTGTAATCGTCGCCCGTCATCTCTTTCAGGTTGTCCACAAACGTGGTGTCGGAAAAGCCCTGAAGCATCATAATACCGCCGGAAACTTTGGTGTTCGATTGGATCGGCGCGGCAGCCTCCAGCATATAACCGGCATCGCCCTCGCTTTGCATTTGATACGCGGGCTCGCCTTCGGATAAGACCTTTGCAACACAGGCGTTGGCGGAAAGGTCATCCCCGCGGGCAAAGCAGGAAACGCCCGAAGCCAATACCTTTCCGCTTGCATCAAACAAAATGGCGCTGTTGTAGTTGCGGAACAGGCAGTAGGTTTTCCAGTTGGTATCATTGATTGTCTCTGCGTTGCCGCTTAAAAGGTCGGCTACATGATTATCGCCGGCCAGCGCGACGCAGTTGGTGCTTAGCAGGGTACCCTTTGCCGCATACTGCTGCTCCATTACTTTCATGGAGGTTTGCGCCGCCGAGTTGGCAACTTGATAGGCGGCCGAAGTTGTCATCATCATCAACACGATCAAAATCGTAACAGAAACGGTGACAATCGCCAAAATCATATCCCAGCGAATGCGCGCGGCAAGCGAATGAAATTTCTTTCCGTTTGCGGCGGCCGGCGCCTGCCCGGCGGTCTGCTTGGCATCGGCACGATAGGCGGCGTATTTTTCCTGTGCGATATGCGCCAGCGCGCCGCATTTTTCGGCAACGCCTTTCCCAAAGGCACGGCAGGCCTTTCCGGCGCTTTTGGCGGCTGCCTTTACGGCCGATGCCTGCGGCGCCTGCGCATTCTTTTTGGGTTTCGCCATAATCTGTGTACTTCCTTTCTTTCGGGCCGCACGAAAAACATGCGGCTCGTGCGGTGATATAACCAAAACGCTCGCTTGAAAACAATTCGCCTGATTCACTATAAGAAGTAATACCACGAAAGTGTGCATTTCACTAGAGGGAAACCGGAATTTTTTGATGATTTTATACGAAAAAAGACGAAAATCAATCCGTAATCTCGTGGCCGGCTGCGCGCAGCGCGCAAAGGGCCTGCGCAAAATCGGCGCTTCGGGTCAAAATGTAGTCGGTGTCGTAGGTCGAAACGGCAAAAATGCCGACGTTTGCGGCCGCCAGCGTGGCCGAAAGCTGTGCTAAAATGCCCACCAGCGAAAAATCAAGCGGCCCTTTCACGCGTAAAGCGCGCCAGCCATCTTCCCGTGCGAGCGTCTCGTTCGGGGCGTCGGCCGTCGGGCAGACAAGCGAAAGTTCCTCGTCGGTTTTGCCGACAAAGCAAAAAGGGGCCGTCCAGGGGATATGGCCCGGGCCGGCAACCTTACAGACGGAAAACAACGGGGTGAGAACTTCCAACTTCATAAAAACCTCCTGCCGCAAAGCCACCGCAACGCCAGCTCGGCGATGTGCCAAAGCACCATACAGGCCAAGATGCCCGCAGCAATCGCAATCGCCAACAGCAGCGTGGCAAGGCCGGCATGCAGCGCCTCGGCCCAGCGGGCGGCTACGGCGTATGCCATCGTATAATAGAGGCTTCCGCCCGGGATCAGTGGGATCGTGCCCGCTACCAAAAATACTGTGACGGGCGCTTTGTGCAGCCGCGCCATGATTTCGGCGTAGACGGTAAGCACCAGCGCAGCCACGAAGTAACGCGCGGGGTCGCTGGCGTAAAGCTGGCCGAACAATAGGTAGACGCCCCAGCTTAAAAGCCCGCCGAGCGAGGCCCAAACCAGCTTTTCGCCGCGCGCGTTAAATAAAAGCGCAAACCCTGCCGAGCCGGCCAAAGCGGCCGCCAGCTGAATCATAACCGATTCCATGCGCGGGCCTCCTTATAAAAACAGCGCGGCCGGGATCGCAAACCCCCACGCGATTGCAGCGCTGGAAATCAGCGCCTCGGAAAAGCGCAGCAGGCCAGAAATGGTGTCGCCGCTAAACATATCTCGGATAGAGTTTGTCAGCGCAATGCCCGGAATCAACAGCATCACGTTGCCGATGGAGATGCTGCCCGCGCCGGCCGCAAGGCCCAGCGCAACCGCGCCGTAGGCCCCGAAGCCGCCGGCCACGCTGCAAAGCAGCACCGAGATCAGCGGGTTGACCTCCAGCCGCGCAAGGCCGGATTGCATCGTTTTCAGAAGCATACCGATTGCGGCGGCAACCAGTGCCTCACGTGCATCCCCGCCGAAGAAAAGCGAAAAAGAGCCGGAGATGAGGGCGTAAATCAGCAAAAGCTGGCCGAAACCGTAATGCGGCAGCGCATCAATGCGCGCCAGCTCAGCGCTGACCTCGGCGGCATCCAAATGCTGGGCGCAAAGCCGGCGAGAAAGCGCGTTCAGCTCGGCCAGTGCCGTGAGATCAAACGCCGGGCCGCCGACGCGCCGCGTCTGCGTAACAGGGGCGCCCTGCGCGGAAAAGGCCGTGACGACGATGCTGCTTGTGATAGTAAATACATCGATGCGCGCCGCGCCATAGGCCCGGCAGATGCGCGTGATCGTATCTTCCACGCGGCTGACTTCGGCCCCGCAGACAAGCAGGCGCTCGCCAAGATCCATCGCAACACAAAGCTCGGCATCGCCAAATGTTTTTTGCTCGGGCATCCGCTTCTCCCCCCTTTTTTTACACGCTCTCATTATACTCTGCGTGTTCGGCGCGGGCAAGCCAAAAAACGGCCCGGCTTTTCGGTGGTAAAGTCGAGGCCGGTGTGATAAAATAGCCATAATCTGAATGAGAACGGAGGGGACGGCATGTTTTTGCTGTTTGGCACGGGCGACGGCACGGACGATTTGTACCTCGACCAAAAAATTACCTGCCCGGTATGCGGAAAAAAGGCGACCTTGCAGGCTTACTGCGATTACAAGGCGTTCCGGCTGTTCTTTCTCCCTATTTATAAATGGGAGAAAAGATTTTATGTGCGCACATCCTGCTGCGGGGCCGTATGCGGTATTTCGCCGCAGACGGGCGAGGCGCTGGACGAAGGCGAACTAAAAAAGCTCGAAGTGAAAAAGCTGCCGCTTGCGGCGCCGGGCGGCGCGGTGCGATTGAAGGTTTGCGCAGGGTGTGGGTATGAGACGAGCCAGCCGTTTCGCTTTTGCCCGATGTGCGGGCAGCCTTTCGCCAGCGGGGAAAAACATTTGCGGTAGCGCATAAAACGGAAAGGAGCGCGGCGCATGGTCGATGTAACATTGCTTGGCTGCGGCGGCACGATGCCGCTGCCGGGGCGCGCGCTTTCCGCGCTTTCGGTGCGGTGCGGCGGGCGCAGTATCCTTGTAGATTGCGGCGAGGGCACACAGGCTGCGGCGCGCGCGGCGGGCGTAAGCCTTGCCAAAACGGATGTGATCTGCCTGACGCATTTTCACGGCGACCATATTTTTGGCCTGCCGGGGATGCTGCAGACGATCGCCAATCAGGGCCGTACCGAGCCGATTTTGCTGGTCGGCCCGGCGGGGCTTAAAAAAATGGCGGGGCTTCTGCTGGCTTTGGCGGGGCCGATGCCCTTTGCCGTGCATGGGCTGGAAATTACGGAAAACACAAAAACGTTGCCTGGGCCGGGCGGGCTGGCGATCACGGCATTTGCCGCCGATCATCGGGTGCCGTGCCTTGGGTATGCGTTCTCGCTGCCGCGGGCGGGGCGCTTTTTGCCGGAAAAGGCGAAGGCCGCCGGCGTACCGCAGCGGGCGTGGAAGCGCCTACAGCAAGGCGAAAGCGTATCATGCGGCGGCCGCGAAATTCGGCCCGAAATTGTGCTTGGCCCAGCGCGCGAGGGTATAAAGCTTGTATACTGTACAGATACGCGCCCCTGCCTTTCGCTGGAACGCGCGGCGGCCGGGGCCGAGCTTTTGATTTTGGACGGCACGTATGCTACCGATGCGGAAGCGGATAAGGCGCAGCAGTATGGGCACAGCACGTTTGGGCAGGCGGCGGCGCTGGCGGCAAAAGCCGGGGCCAAACGCCTGTGGCTGACGCACTTTGGCGGCGCGCTGGAAAACCCGGCGGCGGCGCTGCCCGCGGCGCAGGCAATTTTTGCGGCGGCCGAGGCGGGCGCGGATGGCAAACAGATTACGCTTACTTTCCCGCCTGAGCGCGATCTCTGCGGCGCTGAACGCTTTTAATAAGCTACTATTGGCGCAGCATATCAAAAGCTGTGTAGTAAACGACATCCGAAATGGCAATGATGAAGTAGTGGATGAGCTTTGCGATACCTTGCAGAAGCTGATGAAGTGATCTGCGCTTTTTTGAAGGAGAAACGATATGCAGCGATTTTCGGTTTCCGGGATGACCTGCGCTGCGTGCAGCGCCCATGTGGAAAAGGCGGTTGCGGCCGTGGCAGGGGTGAAAGAGGTTTCCGTCAGCTTGCTGACAAACTCGATGGGTGTAGAGTTTACGGCGCCGGCCACGCCGCAGACGATCTGCGCGGCGGTAGAGGCGGCGGGCTACGGCGCGCGCCCCGAGCAGGAGGCTGCGCCCAGCGCTTCGGCCGCGCGTGAGGCGCTGGAAGATCACGAAACGCCGCGCCTGCGCCAAAGGCTGATTGCCTCGGTATGCCTGCTTTTGCCGCTGATGTATGTCTCGATGGGGCATGTGATGTGGGGCTGGCCCGTCGGCGCATTTTTAAGCGATAACCCGCTTGCCATCGGCCTGTATGAGCTGTTGCTGACGGGCGTTGTAATGGTAATCAATCAGCGCTTTTTTATCAGCGGCTTTCAAAGCCTTGTGCACGGCGCACCGAATATGGATACGCTTGTGGCGCTGGGCAGCGGCGCGGCCTTTGTGTACAGCGCGGCGGCGCTGTTTGCCATGTGCGATGCCATGTGGGCGGGCCACCCGGAGCATGCAATGCACTATCTGCATGAATTCTACTTTGAATCGGCGGCCATGATTCTGACGCTGATTACGGTAGGCAAAATGCTCGAAGCCGCAAGCAAGGGCAAAACCACCAACGCAATCAAGAGCCTGATGGATCTGGCCCCTAAAACGGCGCATCTCCTGCGCGCCGGGCAGGAAGTAACAGTGCCTGTTGAAGAGGTGAAGCCCGGCGACAGCTTTGTGGTGCGCCCCGGCGAGAGCATCCCGGTTGACGGCGAAGTGATGGCCGGCGAAAGCGCCGTGAACGAGGCGGCCCTGACGGGCGAAAGCCTGCCTGTGGATAAAGCCCCGGGCGATACCGTCAGCGCAGCTACGCTGAACCAAAACGGCTTTTTGACGTGCAGCGCCACGCGCGTCGGCAGCGATACGACGCTTTCCCAGATCATTGACATGGTGGAAAACGCCGCCGCCACCAAGGCCCCGATCGCCAAAGTGGCGGATAAGGTTTCGGGCGTGTTCGTTCCGGCGGTAATCGGCATCGCGCTGGTAACGGGCACGGTATGGGCGCTGGCGGGCGAAAGCTTCGGCTTTGCGCTGGCGCGCGCGATCAGTGTACTGGTTATCAGCTGCCCGTGTGCGCTGGGGCTGGCGACGCCGGTGGCGATTATGGTTGGCAGCGGGATGGGCGCAAAAAACGGCATTTTGTTCAAGACGGCGGCCGCGCTGGAAGCGGCCGGGAAAACCGATATTGTCGTGCTGGATAAAACCGGCACGGTAACGGAGGGCGCGCCGCGCGTGACAGACCTTTGCCCGGCCGAAGGCGTGTGGGAAACGGAGCTTTTGGCCGCGGCGGCTTCGCTCGAAGAAAAAAGCGAGCATCCGCTGGCCCGCGCGATTTTGGACCGTGTGCAGGAAAACGGCTTTCCGTATGAAACTGCGGCCGAGTTCCGTGCGCTGCCCGGCAACGGCGTAGAGGGTGCCCTCGCCGCAGGCAAAGCCTATGGCGGCAACGCGGCTTTGATGCAAAAGCTTGGCCTGCTGACGCCGCAGATGCAGCAAACGGGCGAGACGCTGGCCGGCGAGGGCAAGACGCCGTTGTATTTTGCCGTGGGCGGGCGGCTGCTTGGCATCGTGGCCGTGGCGGACGTGGTAAAGCCGGATAGTGCCGACGCCATCCGCGAGCTGAAAAACATGGGCGTACAGGTGGTTATGCTGACGGGCGACAACCGCCGCACGGCTACGGCCATCGGCCGGCAGGTAGGGCTTGAAAACGTGGTGGCGGATGTGCTGCCCGGCGGCAAAGAGGCTGTGGTGCGCCGCCTGTCGGAATACGGGCGCACGGCGATGGTCGGTGACGGCATCAACGATGCGCCGGCTTTGACGCGCGCGGATACGGGCATCGCCATCGGCGCCGGGGCAGATGTCGCGCTGGATGCGGCAGATGTTGTGCTGATGAAATCAAGCCTGCGGGATGTTTCGGCAGCCATTCGCCTTTCGCGCCAAGTGCTGCGCAACATCCACGAAAATCTGTTCTGGGCATTTTTCTATAACTGCATTGGCATCCCGCTGGCCGCGGGCGTATTGATCCCGGCCTTTGGGCTTCAGCTGAACCCGATGTTCGGCGCGGCGGCAATGAGCCTTTCGAGCTTTTGCGTGGTGACAAACGCCCTGCGCCTGAACCTTTTGGATGTGCGCGGTACGCGGCATGATGCGCATAAGGCGGCTGTGGCGCTGCCGGATTTTTGGTCTGCCGCAGAGAACGGCGCTGCGCCGGCCTGCCCGCGCATGCCGAAAGAAACCGATCAGGCAAACCCGGCCGAAAGGCCGGAGAGCATACAAAAAACGGAGGAGAAAATGATGACAAAAACGCTTCATATCGAGGGCATGATGTGCGCCCATTGCGTGGCGCACGTAAAACAGGCGCTCGAAGCGCTGCATGTACAGGCCGAGGTGAACCTTGAAAACGGCACGGCTGTGGTTTCGGGCGAAACGCTGCCGGAAAACGAAGCCCTGCAAAAAGCGGTGCTCGACGCCGGTTATACCGTAACGATGATTGACGGCTGACGCAAAAACCATAACCCCAAAAAGTGCGCCCTGCGGCAAAATGAATGCCTGCGGGGCGCACTTTTTGCGTTGCCGGTGCTGAAATATGGCCCGGCGCTTACAGCGAAAACGTTTCGGGCTGCGGATATTCCCGCTCCAGCCGATACAGCAAACTGCCCATCGCGGGCACATTTACTTTCAGCGTGAAATCCCGCCCGTACACGCCGCCGGAAGTTGTATGCAGCGGCGCGCGGATAGCGCTTTCGCCGCCCCATTCGGCCGCCTCGGTGTTAAGCAAAAGCACAGCCCGGCACGGAAATTTTAGGTACAGCGGAAAATGCGAAAGCGCCCGGTCAGAGGTGTTCATGATGCATAAAAGCGTCTGCCCGCGGCTTTGGCGCAGCCAAGCATACAGGCATTCGTCGATGCTTTCACACGCCACCCATTCAAAGCACCGGCTGTCGTATTCGCCGTCATATAGGGCAGGCTCGTTTTGGTAGATGCTGCCGAGGCGGGCCATATACTTTTGAAACATATCGTGGAACGGATACCGCAAAAGGCCCCAATCCAGCTCACGCGCCTCATCCCACTCGCGGAAGTGCCCCAGCTCGTTGCCCATAAAATTCAGTTTCTTGCCGGGGTGCGTGTACATATAAAAATACAGGGTGCGCGCTTGGCTGCATTTTTCCGCATAGGTGCCCCAAAGCCCGTCAAGGATCGTCTTTTTGCCGTGCACTACTTCGTCATGGCTGAAGCTGAGCAGATACAGCTCGTTATAAAAGTACTGCATGCTGAACGTCAGCGCGTGATAGTGTGCCGGGCGCTCGCCGAACGGCGTGGCAAAGTAGTTGCGCGTATCGTGCATCCACCCAAGATCCCACTTATAATCAAAGCCGAGGCCGCCGTAACGGGTTGGCACCGTAACTTTCAGGTAGTTCGTGCTGTCCTCGGCAACATAGATGCCAGTAGGCCAGCGCTCGTTCAGGCCGTGGTTTACGCTTTGCACAAACTTTACCGCGCCCTCGTTGACGCCGCGGGCCGGGTCGCCCATCCAGTAAATGGCGCGCGAAACGGCATCCATGCGGATGCCATCGCAATGATAGACGTCCATCCACATCGCACAGGCACTGGAAAGAAAGCTGCGCACCTCGCCGCGGTAGAAATTGAAGTTGCAGGTGCCCCATTCGCTGTGGCCCACATCGCTGTCGTATTCATAAAGGCAGGTGCCGTCAAAGCGGGCAAGGCCGTCGGCGTTGGCGGCGAAATGGACAGGCACAAAATCCATCAAAACGCCGATGCCCGCTTTATGGCATGCGCTGACAAACGCGGCAAACTGGCGGGGCGTACCGTAGCGGCTCGTGACGGAAAAGTAGCCTGTCGTCTGGTAGCCCCAGCTGCCGTCAAACGGATGCTCGGACAACGGCAACAGCTCTACATGCGTATAATGGTGCTCGGTTAGCCACGGGATCAACCGCGCGGCAAGCTGCTCGTAATCATACCACGCCGCGGGGCCGGCCAGCGTTTCTTCGGGGCTGCGGTGGCGCCAGCTGCCGGCATGCAGCTCGTAAATATTCAGCGGCCGGCTGCGGCACTTATCGCGGTTCTCCATCCAAGCGGCATCGTCAAAGCAAAAATCAAGCCGCGTGAGGACGCTTGCGTTTTTGGGGCGTACTTCGGTGCCGAAGGCATACGGGTCGCTGTGCAGTACGCGGCTGCCGTCGCGCCCGAGAATTTCATATTTGTAAAGCTGGCCTTCGCGCGCGGTGGGCACTGTAAGGCTCCAGATTCCGCCCGGGGCAAACGCCATCAGCTGCCCCTGCCAGCCGTTAAAATCGCCGCAAAGCCGTACTTCTAACGCGCTGGGCGCCCAAACACGAAACGCCCAGCCGCCTGCGGGCACGCCGCTTACCGGGTGTGCGCCCAAAAAGCGGTAGGCATCAAAACAGGTGCCTGTATAAAATTCTTGCGGGAGGGGAGCTGAGGTCATATCGGAAACCGCCTTTCGCGCAAAGTGCTTATGTGCTTTCTATGATACACGTTTTTGCGGCGTTTGGCAAAACGTATGCCGAGCAGAGGCTTTTGTGCTATAATGAGCCATACACAAAAGTTTATGGCGCCCGGCCCGCCGCAAAGGCGGCTGTGCCGGTACATCAGCGCCTAAAATCCGCAAAAATCGGAGGCAAAACGCGATGGCGTGGTATGACAGCGCTGCTTTTTATCAAATCTATCCGCTGGGCCTGTGCGGCTGCCCGCACGAAAACCACGGCGAAACGCAAAACGGCTTTGCAAAATTAACGGAGTGGGCCGAGCATGCGCGCGCGCTGCATTGCACGGCGCTGTATCTGGGGCCGCTGTTTCAATCCGGCTCGCACGGATACGATACCACGGATTATCGTTTGGTCGATACGCGCCTTGGCACAAACGCGGATTTTGCGGCGTTTGTACGCCATTGCCACGAAATCGGCCTGCGCGTGATTGTGGACGGCGTGTTCAACCATGTGGGGCGCGATTTTGCGCCGTTTCGCGATGTGCGGCAAAACCGCGAACGCAGCGCCTACTGCGGCTGGTTCTGCAACCTCGATTTTGGCGGCAACAATTCATACGGCGACGGCTTTCGCTATGCCAACTGGGGTGGGCATGATCTGCTGGTAAAGCTGAACCAGCAAAACCCCGCCGTACAGCAGTATCACTTTGATACGGTGCGCTTTTGGGCAGAGCAGTTCGGCATCGACGGCATCCGGCTGGATGCGGCGGATGTACTGGATTTCGGCTTTTTGCACAACCTGCGCGCCTTTTGCGAAACGCTTAAGCCGGATTTTTGGCTGATGGGCGAGGTAATCCACGGCGATTACGGCCGCTGGACGGCGCCGGGCATGCTGCATTCCGTGACAAACTACGCCTTGAACAAAGGGCTTTGGAGCGGCCATAACGAGCATAATTATTTCGAGATCGCACATACGGTGCGCTATGTGCGCGGCCTGTGCGGCGATGCAAAGCTTTTGACCTTTGCAGATAATCATGATGTCGCGCGGATCGCCTCGATGCTGCAAAACCCACAGCATTTGCCGCTGGTGATGCTGCTGATATACGGGCTGCCCGGGGTGCCGTGCCTTTATTACGGCTCGGAGTTTGGGGCCAAAGCTCAAAAGCAGCCGGATTCGGATTGGAACCTGCGCCCGGCGCTGGCCCTCGGCGATTTTGCCGTAGATGCGGCGGCGCAAAAACTGGCGGCGCTGGCCACGCGCCTCGGCGCGCTGAAAGAGACGCTTCCGGCGCTCAGCGAGGGCGATTATCGCGAGCTGCTGCTGCAAAATCGGCAGTTTGCATTTGCGCGGGTGCTGGGCGATACGGCAGTGATCTTTGCCCTGAACTGCGACGATGCCCCTGCACATGTTGAGCTTGCGCCGCCGGTGCCCGCTGCAAAGGTGCAAGATCTGCTGGCCGGGTGGGAAACAGATACTACGCGGCTGCCGCAGGCCGGCCTTGCCGATGGCCGCCTCAAGCTCGATCTGCCCGCAAATACCGGCACAGTTTTGTCACTAATGGTATCTTCTTGACGAAATAATACAGATGGGAATGATAAAAGATGCATGCTGCCGAACGGCGCGAGGCAATCCGAAAGTGCCTCGCAGAAGCACAAAAGCCGCTTCCCGCCTCTGCTTTGGCAGAACAGCTCGGCGTTTCGCGCCAAATTGTGGTGGGGGATGTGGCGCTGCTGCGCGCAGGGGGCTTTGCCATTGATGCCACGCCCCGCGGCTATCGGGTGCGCGGCGCGGC
>JALCRP010000031.1 GCA_022652735.1 Faecalibacterium sp.
TGCTATCCGCTTTTTTGTGAGAAATCCGACTAAATTTTCAACAAAAGCTTTATCTATACCCGGATTTGAGGCACTTTTCAACAAAAATGGGGCTGCTGCTAAACTTTCGTTTTGCAACAGCCCCTTTCTTTTAAGGTTGTAAAAACGTGCAGACAATCAATAAAGTGCGCTCCACTGCTCTGCTTCGGCCTCACTGCACAACACATAATGCTGTGGGCGAAGCTCGCGCCATGCAGGGGCTTCCGTCTCGTAATGGTGCTGAGCCGGATCGTAGGTAAGCAGAGTTTTGGTGCGCTCATGCTGCGGGTCCGGCATCGGAATCGCCGAAAGCAATGCGCGCGTATACGGGTGCAGCGCATGCGCAATCAGCTCTTCGGCGTCCGCCAGCTCTACAATGTCGCCTTTATGGATGACGGCAATGCGATCGGAGATATAGCGCATAACGGAAAGGTCATGTGCAATAAACAAATAGGTGATGTCACGCTGTTTTTGCAGGAATCGCAGAAGGTTCAGCACCTGTGCGCGGATAGACATATCCAGCGCCGAGATCGGCTCATCGGCGATCATGAATTTCGGCTCAACGATCAGCGCGCGGGCGATGCCGATACGCTGGCGCTGGCCGCCCGAAAACTCGTGCGGAAAGCGGCTGGCAAATTCGGGCAGCAGGCCAACATCCAAAAGTGCCTGCTTCACCTTTTCTTCGCGTTCGGCCGGGGAAAGGTCTTTGCGTACATTCATCAGCCCCTCGCCGACGATATAGCTCACCTTGGCGCGCTCGTTCAAAGAGGCCTGCGGGTCCTGAAAGATCATCTGAATCTCTTGAATCACCTTACGGTCCAGCGCGCGCGGGATACGCCCGTTGATCTTTTGGCCGCCATAAAGGATCTCGCCGCCCGAAGTCGGTACAATGCGCATGATTGCGCGGCCTATCGTCGTTTTACCGCTGCCGGATTCGCCCACGAGGCCAAAGGTTTCGCCCTTGTAAATTTGGAAGTTTGCATTTTTTACGGCAACGAATTTCTTTTTTCCTGTGCCGTAGCTAATTTCCAGATTTTTTACATCCAGCAAAACTTCCCGGTTTTGTGTTTGTGCCATTGTTACAGGCCCCCTTTCCGCAGTTTTTCCACCACGGCGGGCGGTTCCACCTTAGGGGCGCGCGGGTCCAGCAGCCAAGTTTTTGCCCGATGCGTCGGCGAAACCGCAAAATAAGGCGGGCACTCGACAAAGTCGATCTTTAGCGCCTGCGGGTTGCGCGGTGCAAAGGCATCGCCCTTTACAGGAGTGAACAGGTTCGGCGGTGTACCGTGGATATTAAACAGGTCTTCCCCTTTCACGCCCATTTGCGGCATGCTGGAAAGCAGCGCCCACGTATACGGGTGGCGCGGGTCGTAATAAATCTCATCTGCCGTGCCCACCTCTACAATGTCGCCGGCATACATCACAGCCACACGGTCTGCAATGTTTGCCACCACGCCCAAATCGTGGGTAATCAAAATAATCGTGAGATGATACTTGACGCGCATCTCCTTCAAAAGATCGAGGATTTGGGCCTGAATCGTCACATCCAGCGCGGTGGTCGGCTCATCACAAATCAAAATTTGCGGGTTGCAGGCCACGGCAATGGCAATCACGACGCGCTGGCGCATACCGCCCGAAAACTCGTGCGGATACTGGCCAAAGCGCGTTTCCGGGTCGGCAATGCCGACATCACGCAGATATTCCAGCGTCTTATCCTTTGCGGCCTTGCCCTTCAGGCCTTGGTGCAGCTCGACCGATTCCTGAATCTGGGCGCCGATGGTTTTCAACGGGTTCAGGCTGGTCATGGGGTCCTGCATAATCATGGCGATCTCGTGGCCACGGATGGAAAGCCATTCCTTTTCTTTCGTCACATCCGAAAGGCGAATTGGCTTGCCGTCGCGGCCATAGTAATCGATCGTACCGGCCGCAATGCGGCCGTTCGCATCCAACAGGCCCATAAAGGTTTTGGTAAAAACGGATTTGCCGCTGCCGGATTCGCCCACGACGGCCAGCACTTCGTCCCGGTAAATATCGAGGTCGATGCCGCGGATGGCATGGAGGGTACGCCCGCGCAGGTTGAATTCCACCTGCAAATTTTTCACCGAGAGGATCACGTCTTGTTGTGCCATAGCGCGCCCCTCCTTACACATGGTTCTTCGGATCAGCCGCGTCCGAGAACGCATTGCCGATCAGATAGAACGAGATTGTAACAAAGCTGAGGATGATCGTCGGATACAAAAGCTGATACCGCAGCGCCGCGCTCATCATTACTTTGCGGCCCTCGTCGATCAGGTTGCCGAGGCTCGGAATTTCCACCGAAAGCCCGAGGCCGATATACGTAATAAACACCTCGCTGCCGATGGCCGCCGGGATCGTCAGCGCCATGCGCAGCATGATAACCGACACCAGATACGGCAGCAGGTTGCGCATCACGATGCGGAACGTCGGCGTACCAAGGCAGCGCGAGGCGATATTATAATCGCGGTCACGGATCATCAAAATCTGGTTGCGGATAAAGCGCGCCATCTCGATCCATCCCGTCAGCGACATGCCCAAAATCAGCGTACCGATGCTTGGGCTTGCCACATAAGAAATCAAAATCAGCACGATCGTGCTCGGGATATTATCGAGGATGTTATAAAGCTCGGTAAAAAACCAATCGAGCTGGCGCACATAACCCCACAACACGCCGACCGTGATGCCCACGACCGCCTCGATCACAGCTACAAAAAAGGCAATCGTCAGGCTGGTGCGCACACCGGCCCAGATACGTGCCCAAAGATCCTGCCCGATCGAGTTTGTGCCCCAGATAAAACCGTTTTGGCCGGGCGCCACATTGCGGTACTGCAAGCCGGTATTTGGGTCAATCTTGCAAAAATTCGGATCCATCTGGCCGGGCAAATACGGCTGCACAAACGAAAAAATCAGCAGCGCCGCCAAAGCGATCAGCAACACCACGGCGATTTTGTTTTTGAGGAAAGCCCGGAACGTGCTGCCCCAATAAGAATAATTGGAATAGCCGGTGCTTTCGGCCTTTTCTTCGCTGAATTCCGCGGGGACAAACAGCGCATCCTCCTCGGGCTTTGTCAGCTTTTTCTCAATTTCGGGCGTAAGGGCCGCCTCCAGCTTGGCTTCGCGGCTGCCCACAAATTGGAACCATTTCATCAGCGGCCACCTTCTTTCTTGCCCAAGCTGATTCTCGGGTCAATCACAAGCATCAAAATATCGCCCAAAATCAGGCCGATGATGCCCACGCAGGCGTACAGCAGCACGATGCCCTGTACCATCGTGTTATCGTGCTTTTGTACGCACGTAACCAACAGGCCGCCCATGCCGGGGATACTGTACAGGCTTTCGATGTAGATCGAGCCGACCACCGTGTTCAAGAAAGCGGAGGGGATGTACTGGATCAGCGGCACCATCGCATTGCGGAAGACATGCTTGCGCGCAATGTTGTTTTCGCTGACGCCCTTTGCGCGGGCCAAACGCACATAATCCTTGGTGCTTTCGTCCACCATATAGCGCCGCAGCCACATCGCGTAAAACGCAATATTAAACAGGCTCATCGAGCATACAGGCAGCACCCAGTAGCGCCAGTTTTCCGCGTTGAACAGCAGGCCTACGTTCAGGGCCGCCGTGCCGTACATTTGGATGTACAGATAATACACGGCCGCCGGAACGGCTTGAATCAGCACAATAATGGCCGTGCCGAGCTTGTCCGGCCAGCGGTTTTTATAGCGCGCCATCATCAGGCCCATCGGCAGGCCGATCACAAGCGCAAGCAGCATGGCTATTACGCCAAGCTCCACCGAGATCGGCAGCTTTTTCAGCAGAATGTCCGTAACCGGCACATTCAGCTTATAGATATGGCTCACGCCCAAATCGCCCTGCGTCAGCAGATTCACCCAAAAGTTTTTGATCTGCACGGGCAACGGGTCCAGCAGGCCCATCGACTGCAAGCCGGCCTGAATTTGGGTATCCGTCATTTTTTCATAGTTGGCGAAATACCCCTCAACGGGCATCAGCCGCAAAAGACAAAACACGATGGTTACCACCAAAAACAGCGTCAGCAGCGAGCGTAAGACGCGCTTTAGGAAGTAAAGCAGATATTTTCCCATAGTTCCTGCACCTTTCTACGAACAAGATCGAGGCAGCCGGCGCTGCCCTGCGCCCTTTGGCGCGGAATAGAAAACGGAGGCAGCCTTATAAAAGGCCGCCTCCGTGCCATACGGCTCATCAAAGCCGACGGCGGCCGCCGATCAGCAATCAGCGGGCGTCGCGGTTCTGTTCGTATTCTTTCATGGAAACATAGTGATCCAGCAAGTGGATGCCCTTAATACGCTTATTGGAAAAGCCCGTGGAAGCATACTGGCCCTCCCAGTAATTCAGGCGCGTAGCAAGGTAAGCCGGCACACTCATCCCCATCGGGATCGCCAGCGCATTATTGATGAGCGTCGCTTCGGCATTGGCAAACGCATCATAGCGCGCGTCAATATCGTCCGTGATGGCCTTTGCGGCTTCGATCTGCGTCATATAGGACAAAATCGCGTCGGCCGTCTCGCCGGTAATAAAGCCGTCCTCTACGCCGGTGCGCAGATAGCAGTAGCGGCTACCGCGTTCGCCCTCAGCCTGATAGAACGGGTCGCTTTCCGTTTCAGGGTCAGAGTAGTCGGCGCCCCAGTTGCACATCAGCAGCTCGTATTTGCCGGCACGGCGGATGCTCGACAGGAAGCCATCAGACGGGCCTTCGCTGATCTGGATGCTGATGAAATCCGTACCCAGCACGCCTTCCAGCTGCTGCTTGAGCACCTGGCACTGTTTATCCCAATCGCTCGTGGCGGGGTTGTACGGCAGCATGACCTTTACCGGGAAGGTCACGCCCTCGGCGGAAAGCTCTTCTTTCGCTTTAGCGGCAAAATCCTTAGCCTTTGCCTCGTCGAAGAAAGTCGTCAGGCCGGCGAGATCGCCGCACTCAATGTAATCCTTGCCCTCGCTGTTGGCGCAGAAGGACGGCGGCGTGATCGTGTTCAGCTTATAGTTCTGGTAACCTTCCGGCGCGGTAACGGCCAGCGTCTGCTCGTTATTGATGCCGTACAAAAACGCCTTGCGGAAGTTCGTGTTATTGATAGCCTTCGCCCAGTTCTTCGGCTCAAACTCGTCGTCGACGCCCTCAACTTCCTGATTGGAAAAGCTGTGGGCAAACGGCATAAAGTTAAACAGGTAGAAATAGGTATAGTTGGTGTTCGGGCGGTCCATCGAAACCATATCTTTGGTTGCGTCGTTGGCCAGCCAGTCATCAAGAATATCGCTGCCGATGGTGGCTTCGTCGATCTCGCCGCGCTTCACCATCTCGGGGCCGATCGTGGTGGCCTCGGCGTTATAGGTGCGCTTGAGCGTATCAATAAAGACATTGGCTGCATCGTAGTTTTCGGGGTTCTTCTGCATCACCCATGTTTCCAGCGCTTCGTACTCGCTGAGGTAGTATGCGCCACAGCTGTACACTGTTTCGGCGCTGGTGGCATACTGGTCGCCCGATTCCTCAAGCAGCGGGCCATAGGCCGGCTCGTAGGGCAGATAAACCAACAGGCTCAAGAAGCCCGGGAAATCGTAAGTCAGGGTATATTGCAGCGTATGGTCGTCGGCCGCCTTGACGCCGACGGTATCAAACTCTTTCGGCTCATAGGTCGTGGGGTCACTGCCGTCGCCGGGGGTAACAACCACATTGCTGCCGTCCATCGTATACGTGGTTCCGTCGTCATCCACGGTGCCAGCCGCGGCGTTGGCGGAATACACGAGGTAGTTATAATAATCTTCTGCGCCGGCGATATACGAGGTGATAAGGCCGGTGTTCTGTGCGGCATAATCCGGCGTCAGCACGTATTTCATCGCGTCGACGAAATCCTGCGCCGTAACCGGCGCCACGACGGCACCCGTATTATCAACCCAATTTTC
This sequence comes from Faecalibacterium sp., assembly GCA_022652735.1. Classification (GTDB taxonomy): domain Bacteria; phylum Bacillota; class Clostridia; order Oscillospirales; family Ruminococcaceae; genus Faecalibacterium. Next base: position 5,971 of record JALCRP010000031.1, read on the forward strand.
CTCGCGCAGCGTGAATGTCCACGTCAGGGTGTCGGCGTCCCACTGCCAATCGGTAGCGAGGCCCTCTTTCATCACGCCCTTGTTGTCGTACTCCACCAGCGTATCCACGCAGTTGGCGCCCGTGTACATTTCCACATCGGAAGCTGTAATCAGGTAGTTCTGCGTAGAAGGCTGAGAATCGTATAGAATTGAATAGGTCGTGCCATCGGCAGCCGCCGAGCCGCCGCCCTTGTTGCCACAGCCGGCCAAAAGGCCTGCCGCACATCCGGCGGCTGCCAGAGCGCCGGATGCCTTCATAAACTGACGGCGAGAAATTGTGTTTTTCATGGTTTTATCCCCCTCATTTCTTCGTTTTCTGTACGCGGCTCCCCTATAGAAGCCGGCATCTTTCCCCCCAGCGCCTTAGCAAAAAGGGATAACGGAACCCTTTCCGTTACCCCATCGTAACCTTTGCTTCAGCACAAATTTGAAGATAGGATACATTATACCAGTAAAGTGTACGCGCGTCAATCTGCATTCTTTCCAGATTGTTCCATTTGCGGCGTTTCGGCGGGCGCGGCCGGCTCGGCCGCCTTGGCAGCAGCTTCGGCGGCTTCTTTTTCCTCGCGTTCCTTCTTGCGCTCCTCGGCCTTGCGGGCCATTTCCTCGCGGCGCTTTTGCATGCGGATGCGCGCGGCACATATATTACAAATGCCGTCCGGGCTGTTCGGCTTCATCGGCTTGCCGCATTCGCTGCACAGCACTTTTGTAAGCTTGTGTACGCTGACAGGGCCGAGCGTCGTCAGCTGGCGCAGCGTCATGCCCTCAATGGCCTTATCCAAGCAGCTGCGCACACACTGGCCGCATTCGCTGCATTTCCACGGCGTCACCACCACGCGGGAATAGCCGTCCTCGCCGTCCACGATCTTGATCGCCTCCGAGCGGCAGCTGCGCTCGCACCGGCCGCAGCCGTAGCAGGCATCCGTTACCGTCGGCAGGTAAAAGCCGTATTGCAGCGGCTGCTCGGCGCCCTGCTTGAGCTGCTTTGTGCGCTGGTTGAGCATCAGGCGGAAATCCAGCGCGTGGTCGCGCTGTTCATCCTGCAAGCCCGGCACCATCCGCAGCAACTGAAGCGTGGTATGCTTCGAGCCTTCCGTATAATGTTCCATCATCTGGCGTCGCGTATATTCTTTTACATGGTACGGCGCCTGATCCGGCTCTTCGGCCAGTGTAATGCGCGCCGAAAACAGCGGCCCGCCCAAAAATTCGGCGAGGCGCTGTGCCACCTTACGCACATGCTCCACGCAATGCGGCTTATCACATTCCGCACAAGGGGTAAGGTCCAGCACAAGTTTTTTTTGCAATGCCATGTACGCCAGCATTTCCCATGTGTACGAGCCGACGCATTCGCCGATCACATCGTTGTGCCGGGCCGAGCGGTCGCATCCGATCCAGATGCAGTCTCCGTCCTTATCCAGCGGGCGCATATCGTGCTCGACCTGCTCGCCAGAGGGTGCGATGCAGCGCGAGCGGCATACCGAGACGCACAGCCCGCAATCCTCGCAGCCCAAAAAATCCTGCACGACGCCGGGGCGCTGAAAAATGTGCTTGGGGCAAATATCCATACAGTCGGTGCACTGCTCCTTATGGGGGCGAAGATTCCAGCACTGGCGGCGGTCGACGGTTGGGTGCGAAGTTTTCATGATCGCGTTCATCGCCATATTGGTAAAAATGCTCATTATGTTATTCCTCTTTTATATTTTCCGTCAGGCTCAGGCGGGCATGCGCCGCCAAAAGGCCGCAAACTTTTTCGCTTAGTACGGCGCCGCGCACCGCCTGCCGGGTCAGCGTTTTGCGCAGCTCGGCTTCCGGCGTATGCCCCAGCCCCGCAAGGCGGGCATATTCCGCTTCGATCTCTTCGTCGCAAGCGGTGATCTGCTCTTTTTCGGCGATGGCCTCCACGGCAAGGCGGCGGCGCAGGCCCTTTTCGGTTTCTGCGCGCATCTCGGCGCGAACTTTTTCGGCGGTTTGGTGCGAAAGGGAAAAATATTGTTCCAGCGTCGAGCCGTTTGCCGCCACCTGCTGGCGCAGGCGCTCCATCTTCCGTTCCGTCAGGCCATCCAGCAGCGCGGGCGGGAAATCCACCGTGAGGTTCTGCCCCGCCTGATCGAGCAGGGCCGTGCGCACAGCCTGTTTTGCTGTGTGCTCATGCAACGCCTGCTTTTCGGCGCGCACTTTCTCCCGCAGGGCAGCAAGGTTTTCGCACCCCTGCGAAACAGCAAAGGCATCGTCCAGCGCGGGCTTTTTTTGCCGTGCCACCGTATGCAGCGTGATCGAAAAGCGGGCCTTTGTGCCCGCCAGCTCCGGCACACGAAACGGCTGCGGATACGTGAAATCCAGCGAAAAGGTTTCGCCGGCGCAGTGGCCGCAGATTGCCGCTTCGACGCCCGGCAGCATCTGCCCTTTGCCCAAGCGCACCGTCACGCCGTCCAGCCGGCTGTCGGGGATAGGTTGCCCCTCTGGGGTAAAGCCCTCAAAATCGAGCGTCACTTCGTCCCCGCGGGCCGCCTGCCCCGAGATCGGCGCGCGCACGGCGGCGCGCATACGCAGCGTTTCGATGGCCAAGTCGATCTGGCCTTCGGTTACGGGATGCACATGGCATTCGGCACAAAGGCCACGATACTGCCCCAGCTTTGCCTTTGGCATCGGGGGCAGCTTTTCCGCATATTTTTCCGCCATTTTCCATCCTCCCGGCGTTCGTCGCCTTAGCCCTGAATTTCGTTTAGAATAGCATTTTTTCAGGGGTTTGTCTACCGTGCATTTGTAAACAAAACAAAGGGCTGCCGCAAGCAACACCTTGAAATTTTTTGCGCAAAAAAATGCGCCCTACTTCGGCCGTTTGGGGCCATCGTAAAGCGCATTTCGCCGTTTGCGTAAATTTTGTGGTTTCGGCTGCTATGCCTTTTCGGCCGCCGGCGGCGTTGCCTCAGTTCTCGTTTTCCGTTACCACGCTCGCGGCCGGCTCGTCATACGCAAGGGCGCGGGCGCTGTCGGAAAAGCCCTCCGTCGTCGGGTCAGCCAAAACGCCCATCACCACAAGCACGTTGAGCGCCGCGGCGATCCAGTTGGCGAGCTGGCTTTGCGTTATGGCCGGCACAAAGCCGAAAATCCCCATCAAAATGTAGGCAAGGCTTAGTACGGCGGCCATCAGGCTTGAAAGCGTGGTTTTGTTCATCAGGCGCAGTTTCCAGTTGATTTTCATATTTTTCTCTCCTTTTCATGCTTTCCGCGGGCGATAAGGCTCGCGGGCCAGTTCGTCGATGCGATGATGTGCGCTTTTCGTGCTGGCATCCACTACAGCAATATTCCGCGCGTTCTGCTGGCATGCCTCTTTTAGCTCTTCTACATCCTGTTTGATGCCGCACACCACATCCAGCTTCCCATTTACCTCGCCGCGCCACAAAGCGTCCTCCTCATTGCGGCGGCCCTGCTTAAACAGCAGCCCGAGGATGCTGGTGATGCAGGCCGCGAGGCTGATCCACACGGCGGCCGATGCCATATCCATTTCGTTTTCCCTCCTTTTGTTTCAGGCGCAGGCGGCTGCCAGCGCGGCGCAGGTTTTCGGCCCGGCGATGCCATCGGCCGCAAGGCTCGCTTTGCGCTGAAAGGCTTTTACGGCGGCGCGCGTTTTTTTGCCAAAGATGCCGTCTGTGCTGCCCACCGAAAAGCCCAGTTTTTCCAGCTGCTTTTGCAGCAGCTTTACCCGTGGGCCTGTACTGCCAAAGCAAAGCGGCGCATTTGCCTCGGCCGCCGCGCCGCTTTTTTCCGCCGGGCAAGCAGGCATACGGTACAAAAGATCACAGTCGACATTGCCGCGTATGCCGGGCACGCCGCCGGTACTCGTATGCTGCCAAAGGCACGGCGCCAGCGGAGAAGTGCACTGTGCCGCATACTCTGCAATCCAGAGGTTTTCGCCGGCCAGCTGTGCGGTGTATACACGGTTTTTCAGCCAATCCGCCGAACAGTAAAGCCCCGCTGTGCGCCCGGCCTTTTCCATTTCGGCCAAAAACGCCTGCACGGCTTCGGTGCGGCGGGCGCGGCTTGCGGCAAGGATAGGCGCCACATATTCCTGATCGAACCACACGCCGAGCGGGAACGTCTCTTTGCCCAGCACGGCAAGGCAGGCCTCGGCCTCGGCTTTTGCCGCGGCTGCATCCGGCGCGTAGCTAAACCAATAGCACCCAAGCGCAAGCCCCGCCGCCTTGGCCTGCCGGCAGTTGCGCGCAAATTCAGGGTCCTGCTGGGATGCAAGGCGCCCATACCCCGCCCGCACGATTGCAAAAGTAAACCCCGCTGCCTTTACGGCCGGCCAGTCGATCCACCCCTGATACCGGGAAACGTCAATTCCTTTTTCCACAGCCGTGCCCCCTTACTTTTTCCAGCGCGCGTGTGCGCTGTTCAGGGCGGCAGTGCTGTAATTCGCCTTTTCGCGGGTTTCCGTTTTTGCCGTGCTGCTTGAGGAGCTTGTGTGTCTGCGCTGCGAAGCTGTTGTGCTGCTGTGGCTGCTTGCCGTGCCGGCGCGGCTTGTGTTGCTGTGGGTGCTTGTGCTGCCGGAAGTGCTTTTTGCGGTAGCCGCCTTATAAGCCATCTGCTGGGCAAATTGGTTTTGTTCCTCGGCCAGCTGTGTCTGCCATTTTTCGCGCGCGGCAGCCTGCTCGGCTTCCCATTCGCGGATGCTCTCCTGATACTTTTGCACGGCCAGCTCGTAATCTTTACGGCTCAAATCGTTTTTGAACTGCTGCTGTTCCTGCCCGGCGTAGTAATCCCGCATGTCGGTAATGGAATCTACCCAGTCCTGATATTCGCCGTAATCCTTTTTATAGGCGCTGTCGGTGAGGCTGCTGTACTGTGCAAGCCCCTTATAGTAATCTGCCACGGTGTCCTCGTAACCGGCGTGGGCCGCCTTTTCCTGTGCCGTCAGGCCCGAAAGCGTATCCTGCATCGCGCTGCCCTCGGCCTTATAGCGGTCAAGCGCCGCCTCGTAAAGCGCCGGCAGCTTGCCGTTCAAATCGTTCAAATAGCCCTGATACGCTTGGCTGCCCGCCGAGGCCGCATACGAGGAGCCGTATCCCCCGCTGGCCGCCGCGGCCGCGGCCGTTTCGTCCAGCATTGCCACGCGCCCGTTGTGTGTGTACTGATCTTTATACGCCTGATACAAAGGGTCGGCGTTAAAATCATACGAAAAGCCGCCGCGGTTTTGGATTTTATCCAGCATTGCGTCGATGCGGCTCTGGTAGCCCGAAACATACTCGCCGGGCTTAGTTGCCTCAAAATCGGCCAGCTGCTGTTCGGCATCCAGCACGGCCTGCGATTTTTGATATTCGCTGCCTTGCAGCGCGGCCTCGGCGCCGGCTTTATCCTGTACGCCGGAAAGGTTTTGTGCGGCCGCTTCGTCCGCGGGGCCTTGCGCTGTATCCGTTTTCTTTTTGTCCGTTGCCATATTCTTCCTCCTTTACACCACCCCGATGGTGAACACTTCGGTATCCTGATAGCCGTCGAACGCCGGCACAACATAGATTTTCCCGGCCACATCGGTATACGCCTTACAGGGCTTGCCGTTTTGATATGCAAACGCCAGCGCCGGAAACGCAGCGTTGAAATACCCTTCCGGCAGCGTCGCCACCTGATAAGTTTCGCCCTCCCACGGCTGCTGCGAGCCGTTTTGCAGCGTACCGTGCAGCCGCCCCAAAACAAGCCTGCCGCATTTTTGCAGCGTGTTTTCGCTTGCCGAAGGCAGGTATGCTGTATATAAGGTACACGCCGAGGCCGAAACCGTGCCAAGCCCGGCCAGCGCCGTGCCCACATCTGTGCCGCCCAAGCTCAGCCCGCCCGTAACACAAAGGCCACCGCCCACGCTGACGTTTCGGCGCAGCTTTGTTTCCAGCGCCACATCAAAAAGGTTTGCCTGCTCGGCGGCCTTGCCCACGGCAATGCCCGTACCGCCTTTCAAAAAGTGCAGCAGATACACCGTGCTCGAAATGTAATCGTAGTAGTCGATGGTATGAAAGGCATCCGAAACGGTGTATTTCACGTCGTAGCTTGCCCCGGCCTCAAGCGCGGCGGCAAGCTTCTGCGCCGTGCCGGGCGCCAGCGTCACGGCCGTGCCGTAGCTTTCCTGCGTCACCTTTTTCCACGCGCACTGTACGGCCGCCGGGTTTTTGCCGCCCAGCGCCGAAGCCGTAAGCGTACAGCCCGCCAAAAAATACGCGCCCTCTTCGGCCGCCGCGCCGTTTTCGTCGCACCGGCGCGAGGAAATGCCCGAAAGCGCCGGGGCCGTGTAAGGTTCTACCGCCAAAAGAAAATCAGCCGTCGCGGTGCGGCCGCGGCTGTCCTGTACCGTCACGGGGATCGTGACGTTGCCGCTTTCCGTCAGGGCAAGGTCGGCATAGTTTTCCGTCTGCGGCGCGCCGTTTCCAAACATGTATGCCACGATCGTACTGCCATAGCTGCCCGCTGCGCCCGTCATCGTTATGCGTGCCGTAGAAAGCCCCTGCACCCAGATGCCCCATGCCGCGGGCACAACCGTATCCGCCTGTGCGGCCGAAAGGGTGCCTGCCGTGGGCACAAGGCTTTCGTCCACGGTGGCGCTCAGGCTCGCCTGATAGCCCTTATAATCGTTGGTGAACTGCTGGCTGCCCGCGTACATCGTATAGTGCGCCACCATCGTAGCCCAAAACTGGCCGCAGGCATCCGTGTGGGCCGTATCGCCAAGGTTTTGCGCGAAATCGTTGGCCCACGCCAGCGGCACGGCGAACGGCACTGTCACCTTTGTGCTGCCCTCGGGCATCGAGACGGAAAAGGTTTGGGCATAGGCTTTGTTCGTCGATTGCAGCGTTACATCGAAAGAATACAGGATCGACGCAGCCGCGGGTTCGTCGCTGGTAATGACAAGGTGCAGCGCGCGGCTGCCGTTGATTGTAAAATAACTTTCCGCAAACGCGAGGCCAAAGTGGATGATTGCCATATCAGTTTGCCCTCCATTTCACGCCGAGGCCCGTAGCTGTCGTGATAAAATCGTAAAAGCCCTCGCCCGCACTGCCGCCGATAGAAAGCCGATCCGATACTTCGGCGGCCGTAACATACAGGCGGTTATACTGCAAAAAGGCCACGACGCTGCCATAGCGCAAAAACGAAAGCTTTTCGTTGTCGATGCGCAGCGTATAGGGCGAGGCCGCACCGTTTTGGCTTTTGCCCAGCTCCAGCCCGTCCGCCGTAAAGCGAAACCATGTATCCTGCGTGTTTTCCAGCGTTTCCAGCGCGTCGGCCGTTTTCTGTGTCAGCGCCGCCACGCTGGAAAGGCTGACGTTTACTTCGCGGCTTGTCTGCGTAACGCGGCTGTCCACAAGGCTTTCGAGGCTTTGCTGCGTTGTCTCGTTGGCCGCCGCGTATTGCTCTGTCACCTCGGCCTTCAGCGCATCCTGTGCCACGGTGATGGCGCTTTGGTAATCGTGCGCGATCTTGGTTGCAGTATTTACGATCTTTTGCCGCAGCGCGGCAAAATCCTGCCGCTGCTGTGCTGTCAGCTCCGCAAGCTTTACACCTGCCGCGGCCGTGCCCGCATTATAGGTAGCGCTCATATTGTCGCTGTCAAGGTTTGCCAGCACATAGCGCAGCTGCTCGGTAAGCTGATAGAGATAGCTTTTAAGCTGTTTTGCGTCTTGGCCCGAAACGCCCGCCACATTGAGGCTTGCGGGCAGCGTGATCGAAGAAAGATCGGCCATTACAGTTCACTCCCCTGTTCCATCACCTTTGCGATGCTATACAGCGCCGCCACGCCGCATCCCGAAAGCCGCAGCCGCAAAAATGCAAACCGCCGCGGCACAATGGGCACCAGCACAGCCTGCCGGCGCGAAACGCAGATTTCGCGCAGCGTCTCCCATCGGCCTGAGGCATCATACTGTGCTTCCAGTTTAAGCTTCGCGCCCGCCTCGGCTTCCAGCCGTACCTCTAAGCGTGAGACATATTTATGGTCGGCCGTATACAGGCCGATGTCGCCCGTTTCGCCATACCAGCTTACGGCGGTTTCGCGCCCGGCCGCGCCCGCATACGGATCGTTTTCGCACCCGATCGCCCAAAGCCCCCCCGCGGCCGAAAGCGCATACAGGCTTTCGCCCGAAGCCGTAAAGGCCAACGCCTTGCCGCCGTTTTCTCTGTGCCAGATGCCGCGCGCGGTATCATAACAAAACCATCGGCAGCTTCCGTCCGCGCCGTCCAGCGCAAAGCGCACTTCGCCGTGCGCCGCGCCTGCCGCGCCGCCCGTAAAACGTGCCGGCCCAAGCTTTGCGCCGATGCATGCGGGCAGGCTGCCGTCATACTGCATCACGCCGTCGGCCGAAAGATAATAGAGCGTTTCGCCCGCCGTAACAAGCGTTTTTGCGCCGCCGGGGCATACGCCGCGGCAGGCCACCGTTGTAAGCTGATAGTTTGCGGGCTTGGTGCCGTATACCTTGTGGATGAGGTTTTGCTTAAAAAACAGCACATACCCAAGGCATACGGCCGCGCCCGTAAAGTTGCCATCCGAGCCGACGGTGGCCGTATAGCTGTCGGCCGCCGTGCCCATATACGAAAACCAATTTGTCGGGTCGCCAAGCTTACAGGCGTAGATGGCGTGGGCAGCGCTTGCGCAGCCCCACACACGGTTGTCGCTTTCGGCCAAAAAATCGAGGTCAGGGATACGCCGCTCGACGGTAATCTCTCCCGTTTCATGGCTTTGTACGGCGCTTTTTTGAAGCAGCCCCGTCACAGTCAGCGTATCATCGCTGCGGTTCCATACAATTAGATCTCCGTTCAGGGTTTCGGCCGCCGTGCCGACGCTTGCCACCGCCACGCCCGAGATCGTCACCGTATCGTACCGGGCAAAATTTTTGCCGATGCCCGCGGCGCAAATTTGCAGATACGTCGTGCTGATGGCCGACCACGCCGCGTTTGCGGCCGAGTACACGCGCAGCACGTCTGCCGTGCCGGAGGTATCCAGCCAATAATCGCCGTTTTCGGGCGAGGCGGGTTCTTCCGTGCCCGTGGTTTTAATTGTATAGGTGGTACCGTCCTCACGCGCGGGCACAAACTGCACGTCGCCCACAGAGGCCCATTTTGCGCCGAGCGCATGCAGGGTTTGGTCGGCCGTATCGAGGTACACCTTATCCGGCCAAATCAGCACTTTCGTGCCGATGCCGCAAAAGGTTTTGTCGCTGTCGGCCACTGTGCCCACAGCTTCTCCGTTATAAAACAGCTGTGTGCCATCCACCCAGATCAAACCGTTTTTTGCGTACAGGCCGTGCGGTTTTGTCAGCGTTGCGGCCAAGGTGCGCGGCAGGCGCGGGGCCAGCGCCGGGTAGCTGCGCGCCGAAAGGTTTTCTTCCTCATACCATTCGCCCTCGGCGCAGGCGGCCGTGTGATCGTACCCAGCAAACGCCGTTACCATGCTGCGGCTACGGGCGATTCGTGCCAGATTTGGCAGCTTCATATTTTTTCCTCCTTACAGCCGGAATTGCCCGCGCGGGCGCGGCATATGTGCGGCGCGGTAGGCCGCCGCGTATTCGGCCAGCGCGGCGTTATACAGCAGCATATCGTTGCCGTAGCGGGCCAGCTCGCCAAGCGTCAAATCGGTTTGGGCCATCAGCCAGTAAAGGTATAAAGCGCTGTAAGGCTCCGCCGCCAAAAGGGTGGCATCGTCCAGTGTGCTGTTATCCGCGCCGCTATTTTTTGCCTCGGCGTTTTCTGTCTCGCCGCCGGGCGCATTTTCGGTTTGTGTGCCGCCGGCCTGCGCCACAACTTCGCGGCGCAAAAGCCCGTCGAGCTGCGCCAGCCAAAGGCACTTTTCTTCGTCCGAAACCGTATTGGGGCGCAGCGCATCCGCGCGCCGGATTGCTTCTCGCACTGTCATCGGCTTTTCCTCCTTTTCAAAGCAGGCCCGGCACGGCAAGCGCCGCCCGGGCCGACTGTTACTGTGCCTGTTCGGCCGCCGCCTCGATGCGCCGTGCCGTGATCTCGTCCTGCGCGGCGGAATGCTCCAGCACCTCTGCCACCTCGGCGGGCACCTCTACTTCCTCGCCGCGGCGGATCTGATAGTTGCGGCCGTTTACGCTGACGAAGACATCGCCCTTATACTTTGTGTTGTCCTTAAATAAGCGGATCTTTACGCCGGGCTGTTTTGCCGCGGCTTTTTTGTTTTCTGCCATGTTGTTCTCCTTTTTTGATCCTTTATCGGCGCGCCGCAAAGCTGCGCCGTGGAAATGCAAAATACCCTCCCGCCCTGCCCTGTTCTGCCCCGCTTTTTGGGGCGCGGTTCAGTTTGCCGCGGCCGTTGCGCTGTAGCTCGAAAGGCTTTCGATGCGCACCATATACTGCTCGCACAGGCGCTCGGCAGCCTTCAGGCCCTTCCAGCCGATCGAGGCGCGCTGATTCAGCGGGTCGTCGCCATAGCCAAGCTGTTTGACGATGTGCTGCAGGCCGCCGCCTTCCAGCTCGGTCACGCCGTAGGCATGTGCGCCCAGCACAAGGGTGCTGAACACGGCCTGATACGCGGCCGCCTCGTAATATGCGCTCGTAGAGGGGTTACCCGCCGGGGCATCCACCTTGGTATAGGTATCGCCCGATTTGGTGTAGTAGGCTTTGCCCGCTGTTACCGTCGTGTCGGCCGAAGCCTTATACGCCGCCACCGGGCAGCTTGCGTCCTTCCAGATCTTTGCCTCGCTGGTTTCGACAAAGCGGATATTGCCCAGCTTGCCGATTTCGCCGTTAAAGATGCTTTCCGGATGGGCATATTTCGAGATCTCGATAAAGTCCTTGTTGCTCTTGAGGTCATACGCGGCATACGGGTGGACGATCGCCACATAGCTGTCGCCCACGGTATCCGCATTCATGGCGCCCAGCTGGGCCGCCGCACGGAAAAATACATTCGGCGTCAGCTTGCAGGCTGCCGTCAGTGCGGCACGGCTCGTCACTTCCGTCTCGGCGCCGTCCGCGCCCACGGCAGGGGCGTACATCACGTTGGTGCCGCCGGCCAGTACATCGCGTGTCACGGTGTCCATCGTGCGGCCGGCCTGGCTGGCCAAAACCTTCGTCGCGTTCAAAATTGTGTTGTCAATGGCCGTCATGCTCAGCATATCGCTTTCGGGCGTCCAGCCGCCGTACTGCGAAAGCGTGGCCGTGATGGTCGAGACGTTCAGGTTCTGGCCATCGGGCGTAACGCCCTCCTTCAGCGGCGTGGTTGCCTTCGGCAGGCTGTCATAGCGGCGGAACTCGATGGTTTTGCCGCCGTTGGCCGGGATGGGATAATAGTCGGCGAACTGATCGTGCACGAGCTTCGGCTCGGCCTGATCAATCAATCGCTTTTCGTAAAAGGTTTTCATCTCGGCTGTCATGCCGGCGCTCTCGGTGGTGTCCGTCACGGTAGCGAAACGCTGCAAATCAAAAGCAAACCGCTTTGTGTTTTCAAAAGAATTTTTCATACTTGCTCCTTTTTTATGTGCTGCCCTGCCGTAAGTACGGCAAAGCAGCGCCTGTTTTTGGGGTATCCGTCAAAACCGAATCCGCTCGCCGTGCGCCACGCGGCGCTCGATGGCTTCGCATTCGGTGCGGCTCAGCTGGCTCACATCGCGCCGCATCACCGCGCCCGCGCGGGCCGTGGTGCCGTTTTCAGAGGGCCTTGCGGCACGCCTTGCCAAGCGGGCTGCCGTCGCGGCCGCTACTTTGTCGGCCGTATACTGCATCGCGCCGCCCAAAAGCTCCTCCAGATGGCAGGCTTCATACGCGGTTTTCAAGGGTACGCCCGCTTTCAGCAGCGCGGCAAAAGCGGGGCCTTTTACTTCGCTGCTCAGCTCAAATTTCGGATACGTCGCTTTCAGGCTTTCGCTTTGGCGCTGCCAATCCCGGCAGATCGCTTCGGCCGCGTTTTCACGTTGGGCGGCGGCGCGGCGGGCTTGCTCGTCGCTTTGGGCCGCCTGTGCCTTGTTCTCGCGGAACCGCTGGGAAAGGATGTGCTGTGTTTTTGCGGCAAACTGCTCCTTGTATTCGCCCCGGATAAGCTTCTCAAACTCCGCCGTTTTGTCGGGTGCGGATGCCGAAGTTTCCGAAGGCGGGCACGGCGTATCGGCCGCAGCCTGTTCCGGCGTACACGGGGCGGCGGCGTCCCGCCCATTTTGTGCCCCACCGTTTTGCGCGGCGGGTGCTTCGCCCGTAGTTTCTCCCGTGCCTGCCGCCGTGGCTGCTGCAGCGCCCCCGGCGCCGCCCTCGCCAAACAGCTGTAGGTCGCATATATCGCAGCGCTTCGCATAGCAAAGCGCAGGAAGCAAAAGAACATTACGCATCGGCTTTTTCCTCCCGACGGTCTTTCGGGCGCGGGCTGCGCGCCAGATGGACGCGCACATACGCGGGGTAGGCTTCGCTCAAAAGGCAAAAGCCCATCATAGCGCTTTCAAACGCGCCGCGTATCCGCTCGCCGCCCTGTGCGGTGGGGATTGCCGTAATGCCCACGCAGCCGCTGCCGGCCACACCGTCCACGGCGAAATCATACAGGGTCTCGCGGCTCATTTTAGCCAGCGTACAGGCCAGCGCCTGTACAAGGATGCTCACGGCTGCGCATACGATGTCCTGCCCTTTCGGCGCATAGCCCGCATGGCCGCATACCGTCATGCGCAGCTCGTGCACCAAGGCGCCGCCGTCCTGTGCGGTATCCGGCAGCTTTACCGGCTCAATCAAAATTTCGATTTGTGTCATCTTGCATTTCCTCCCTTTTTCGCTGTGTGTATTACAGCTTTACAGCCCGTTTTTGCGCGGCATCCGGCTGCGCGGGGCGCGGCTCATTTTGGCTGCCGGCTTTCGGCGCGGCGGGCGCCTGTTTTTCGGTGACCTTTTCACCTTCCGGCATTTTTGCTGCGTTGTTGTTTTGTGCTGCGCCGCCTGTAACCTGCCCGCAGGCCGCCTTGGCGGCCATCATCGCCAGCATGGCCTGCTGCTGCGCATTTTGCTGTACAAGTGCCTTTACGCGCTCGATGCCGTCAAAGTCCATCATATCGAGGCAGGCCAGCGCGGGCTGGGCGTTTTCGGGCCGGAAGATGCCGAGCTTATAAAGCTCTTCGGCCATCTCGTTTTGAGAAAGGCGGCTAAAGGTCGATTTCTTTGCCGCCGAAACCACGATGTCAAACTCGGGGCTGCGTACGCCGAGCTGCTGGCCGAAGGCTGTGCCGAGGGGCTGCGCCTTTAAGCCACGGTTAGAAAACGGCACGAACGCCGCTGCGCCGCCTTCGCCCGTAATGCGGAAGCACCGCGGCTCATCGTAAAATTGGCGCATCAGCTCAATGCACAAATAACACTCGCGTACAAACGCCCG
>JALCRP010000032.1 GCA_022652735.1 Faecalibacterium sp.
GGGATTTATCCCCCTCAATGAGCTGATGAAAGAGGAAGCGGCGTGACCGAATTCACGCCGCTCCCCCTTGAAAACACATCGTTTTCAGACTTTTTTCGATTTTACTGTTTTACGACCACCGAGTATTGGGCGCGGGGGATTTTTTTGTGCTTGAAGCGGCACAAAACGGCCCACGCTTTCGTATGCTGGGGCAAGGCGGGCTTAGGGCAAAATGTGCCGAATGCACAGCTTTGCGGCAGGCATACCGCACAAACGAAAAAAACGGAAAATACTACTTGCAATTCCTATAGAAATAGTATAGTATAAAGACAGAACCAAACCGTACAAAAATGGTACACAAACTATATCCCCCGAGAGAAAGGACCGGATATCTATGGACAAGATCGTATATGTCGACAATGCGGCCACTACCCCATGTGACCCGCGGGTGCTGAAGGTGATGACGCAGGCGCTTTCGGGCGCATGCGGCAACCCCAGCAGCCATTACAGCGTGGGGTATGAGGCAAAGGCCATTGTGGATAAGGGCCGCGAGCAGGTGGCCGCCGCCATCCATGCCGCGCCGGAAGAAATCTTTTTTACGGGCTGCGGCAGCGAGGCCGATAACTGGGCCGTCAAGGGCACGGCGCTCAAATTTGCCCGCAGCGGCAAAAAGCACCTCATCACGAGCCAGTTTGAACACCACGCCATTCTGCACAGCATGAAGGCGCTGGAGCGCCTCGGCTTTGAGGTGACTTACCTGAAGCCGACGTCGGAGGGCTTCATCCGCCCCGAGGATGTCGAGGCGGCCATTCGCCCGGATACTGCGCTCGTTACCATTATGATGGCAAACAACGAGATCGGCACAATCCAGCCGATCCGTGAGATCGCGGCAATCTGCAAAAAGCACGGCGTATGGTGCCATACCGACGCGGTACAGGCTACGGGCGCGATCCCGGTGGATGTACAGGAGCTTGGCGTGGATATGCTTTCGATGAGCGGCCACAAATTTAACGGCCCGAAGGGCATCGGCGCGCTGTACTGCCGCAAGGGCATCTGGCCGCAGAACCTGATTGACGGCGGCAGCCAAGAGGCCCGCCACCGCGCCGGCACGGAAAACGTGGCCGGTATTGCGGGCATCGGCGAGGCGCTGGCGCTTGCCACCGCCACGCTCGGCGAGAAAATGGCCCATGAGCAGGCGCTGCGCGATTACGTGATCGACCGCATCCTGAAAAATATCCCGCAGGCGCGCCTGAACGGCAGCCACGAAAACCGCCTGCCCGGCAATGTGAATATCAGCTTCCCCGGGTTGGAGGGCGAGACGATCCTGCTCGACCTCGATATGCACGGCATCTGCGCCTCTACGGGCAGCGCCTGCAACTCTGACAGCCTGGATCCCAGCCATGTGCTGCTTTCGATCGGGGTGCCCGAGGAGATTGGCCACGGCTCAATGCGCTTCACGTTTGGCCCGCAGAACACGCAAGAAGAGGCAGAGTATCTCTGCGATACGTTGGAAGAAATTATTCCGCGCCGCCGTGCCATGAGCTGCATGTGGCTCGCGGATCAGGGCGAAGCCCGCGTTTTCAGCCTGAAAGGAGAAAACTGATATGGCAAGTATGTACAGCGAAAAGGTCATGGAGCATTTCGCAAACCCGCACAACGTAGGCGAGCTGCCCGATGCCAACGGCGTCGGCGAAGTAGGCAACCCGAAATGCGGCGACATCATGCGCATGTACCTCAAGATCCGGAACAACACCATTGAAGATGTGAAGTTCAAAACCTTCGGCTGCGGCGCGGCCATCGCGACCAGCAGCATGGCAACGGACCTCATCAAAGGCAAATCCGTCGACGAGGCGCTGAAGCTGACGAACAAGGCTGTGATCGAAGCGCTGGACGGTTTGCCGCCGATCAAGGTACACTGCTCGGTATTGGCCGAGCAGGCCGTAAAGGCCGCGCTGACGGATTATTACCGCCGTCAGGGCGTCGACCCGGAGCCGATCGTCGGCAAGCTGGAAGAAGATTGCCACGCCTGCACCGAGGCTGGCTGCGGCGTGACGCAAAAGTAAAAGAAAATCTTGCTGGGCAGCCCACTTTTGGCGGGCTGCCTTTTTTGCTGCCGCGGCTGCCTCAAAGCTTTTTCGCCCGGAGCAGCCATACTTTTTGCTTTTGGCGGCGGGGCAGTTGACAGGCTGGGCCGGCGGGCGTTAAGCTAAGGGCATATCGAAACGCATACGCGGAGGCAAACTGGCATGAAACAGCTTTTTTCTCTGCCGAAAAAACAAAATATGCCCGCAGCTAAGGCCCCTGTGCCCGCAAAAACACGGCGCAGCGCTGGGCGAAAGCTTTCCATACAAAAACGTGGTACAGCGCACAGGCCTGTCTGGAAAACGGCGCTTGCCGCCGTTTTGCTGGCGGCGTTGCTGGCAGCGGATGCCGCGGCTTATCCCTTTGACGGCGCGCTGCGCAGCTACTTGTGCACATCCATACAAAACGATGCGGCGGTGCTGGCGGCACAGCTGGAAAAAAGTGCGGCGGTTGCACGGCAGATCGAGGCCGAAGGCACGGTGCTCGTGCAGAACCGCCACAATACGCTGCCGCTGGCTGAAAGCGAAACCAAAGTAAATGTGTTTGGCTGGGCCTCGACACAGTGGCTCGCGGGCGGCTCAGGCTCCGGCCGCGTGACCGAGACGAAAACCGACTTTTTGCAGGCTCTTACCGCGGCCGGCATCTCCTATAATTCGGCGCTGACGGATATGTACCGAGATTTTTGCGGCGCGCGCGCCTATGCGTCCAATGCCGTCGGTACCCTGAACAGCTACCCGGAACAATCCTGCCGCCTGTACGAGCCGGCAATCACGGATGCCGCCTGTTACTCCACCGAGCTGCTGGCGCAGGCAAAGGCATATTCTGATACGGCGATCGTCGTGATCGGGCGCTTTGCCGGCGAAAGCAACGACTGCCCGAAAACGCAGTATAAGCAGGTGGAAAAGAGCGGCCCGATCGTTACGGATACGGCGCGCACCTATCTGGATCTTTCCGCAGAGGAAGAAGCGCTGCTCGCCTATGTGGGGCAAAACTATCAAAACGTGATTGTGCTCGTCAACGCGCCGAACACGATGGCGCTCGGCGCCGTCGAGACAACGCCCGGAGTAGATGCCTGCCTGTTGGTGGGCTGCACGGGCGAGGCCGCGGCCGCTGTGCTGCCGGACATTTTGTACGGCAAGATTTCGCCTTCGGGCCGGACGGCGGATACTTACGCTTATGATTTTTCCACGGCGGCCTCTTAT
The DNA here is from genome assembly GCA_022652735.1 of Faecalibacterium sp. Taxonomy (GTDB): domain Bacteria; phylum Bacillota; class Clostridia; order Oscillospirales; family Ruminococcaceae; genus Faecalibacterium. Next base: position 3,264 of record JALCRP010000032.1, read on the forward strand.
GCCAACGCGGGCGCAGAAGGCCTTGGCACCTATACGCAGGCCGAAGGCCTCTACCCGGCGGATGGCAAGACAAAAAATGCCAATGTGGGCGATGCGCCGCTGTATGCGGGCGTCTCTTATCTGGATTATGCCGAGGGCATCTATACAGGCTATGCATGGTATGAAACGGCGGATGCCGAAGGCTATTGGGATGCCGTACAAAACGTGCACGGCATCGGCTATGCGGGCGTGGTGCAGTATCCGTTCGGGTACGGGCTTTCCTATACGACATTTTCATGGGAGATCGAGCAGCTCTCTACCGCCGACGGCAAACCGCTTGCGGCGGACAGCACGATCTCGGCCGCCGTGCGCGTGACGAACACCGGCAGCGCGGCCGGGCAGGATGTGGTACAGCTGTACGATACGCCGCCTTATACGCCCGGCGGCATCGAAAAGGCGGCCGTTCGGCTGGCGGCTTTTGCCAAAACAAAGGTGCTGCAGCCCGGCGAAAGCGAAACGCTTACGCTTTCGTTCGCGGCGCGGGATATGGCCAGCTATGATGACGCCGACCGCAACCAAAACGGTTTTTGCGGCTACGAGCTGGATGCCGGTGATTATATTGTCAGCCTGCGGCACGACGCGCACACGCCGGAACCCGCGGCGCGCGCCTCGGTAACGCTAACGCTGGCCGAAAACGTGCAGTACCCGGCAGACGCCGTGACGGGCGCACCGGTGGGAAATCGCTTTACCGGGGCTTCGGCGGCCGATGGCACGGCGCTGGACGGCAGCACTTCCGGCGAGAACATCCGCTATCTTTCCCGTGCAGATTTTGTGAGTACATTTCCTGTGCACACGGCGCAGCGCGCCATCTCGACCGAAGCGGTCGCGCAGAACCTCTATACGGCCGAGCAGGCCGCCGCATGGGAAACCGAACATGCCGCGGATGTACAAAGCCCGGCAGACGGAGCAAAAAGTGAAACGGCAGATGCCGCCGCGCTGCGCCTTGAGGAAAACGGTACGCTGACACAGCTGGGCGCTGCCCTCGGCGCAGACTATGACGATCCCCGCTGGGAGGCCGTGCTGGCACAGATCCCGCAAAAAGAACTGGAAGCGCTGGTGCTCCACGGTTATACCGGCACACAGGCGGTGGCTTCGCTTGGCAAGGCACAGACACGCGCCGTCGACGGGCCTGCACAGATCGGCGGCTTTAACCAGACGCCGGGAACGGGCTTTCCGAATGCGACGACACTGGCCCAAACATGGAACACGGCGCTGGCCGGGCAGTTCGGGCGCACCGTTGGTACAGAGGCCGGGCAGCTGGGCTACTCCGGCTGGTATGCGCCGGGGCTGAACCTGCACCGCTCGCCGTTCGGCGGGCGCAACTATGAATACTATTCCGAGGATGCGCTGCTGGCCGGCGCGATGGGCGCAGCCGTCATTTCGGGCAGCTTGGATACGGGCGTGGCCTGCTACGCCAAGCATTTTGCCGTGTGCGACCAAGAGACCCAGCGCGACGGCTTATATTGCTGGATGCCGGAACAGGCGCTGCGCGAAGTATATCTGAAGCCGTTTCAAATGGCGATCGAGCAGGGCGGCTGTACCGGCCTCATGACGGCCTACGGGCGGCTCGGCGCCGTCTGGGCGGGCGGCAGCAAGGCCCTGCTGACGGATGTGGCCCGCGGGGAGTGGGGCTTTCAGGGCACGATCCTTACCGATTACAGCGACCATACTATTTATATGAATGCCGATCAGGCATTGCGCGCCGGGGGCGACCTTTGGATGGATGGCTGCCTTAACAACGGCACGTTTTTGTACAGCACGGATACACCTGCCTTCCGGCAAGTGCTGCGCCGTGCAGCCAAGGATATTTTGTATACCGATTTGAACGCCCGGGCGCACAATGCCCGAGCCTGTGCCGCCGACGCAGCGCTGGCCGTAAAACCGGCTGTCACAACGCGCTTTGCGGTATGGGCTCCGGCGCTGGCGATACTGACGCTGCTGGCGGCGGCGTGGTTTGCGCTGTGCGTGTACCGCACGGCGCTTTGGCACCGAGAACGCAAGGCGGACGGCGCTTCGCCCGCGGATGCAACTCCGGGCAGCGGCCCGTGTGCCGAAAAAACACAAAACGCAGAAGATACCGCAAACCGGCCCGGCGGCCGGAAAGGAGACTGTCTATGATTTTTACGGTTACGCTAAACCCGGCGGTTGATTATGTCGTACATCTGCCCGGCACTTTGCGGCAGGGCAGCGTCAACCGCGCCGCCGCGGCGGAAATTCAGTTCGGCGGAAAGGGAATCAATGTTTCGCTCGTGCTGCGGGCGCTGGGCGCAGAAAATACGGCGCTGGGCTTTACGGCGGGGCATACGGGCGAATGGCTTGCCGAGGCGCTGGCACAGCAGGGCCTGCACACGGATTTTATCCGCCTGCCCGCCGGAGAAACACGCATCAACGTAAAGCTGAAGGCCGGCACCGAAACCGATGTGAACGCGGCCGGGCCGGCTATCCCGCCCGAGGCAATGGCGGCGCTGCGCGAAAAGCTCGCCGCGCTGGGCAAAGGGGATACACTTGTGCTGGCGGGCAGCATCCCCGCCGGATTACCGGCAGATACCTATGCGGCGCTGGCAAAAGGCTGCACAAGCCGCGGCGTGAGCCTTATCGTGGATGCCGAGGGCGAGGCGCTGCTGCAAGCTCTTTCCTGCCGGCCGTTTTGCATCAAGCCGAACCGTGAGGAGCTCGGTGGGCTGTTTGGCCGCGCGCTTCGCACCGACACAGAAGTGGCCGCCTGCGCCGAGGCGCTGCGGCAAAAGGGCGCGCGCAATGTGCTCGTCAGCCTCGGCGGCGAGGGCGCGCTTTTGCTGGACGAAACCGGCCAGATGCACCGTACCTTTGCGCCGGCGGGCACGGTGAAAAACAGCGTCGGCGCGGGCGACAGCATGGTGGCTGGCTTTTTGGCCGGATGGCGGGCCACGGGCAGCTATGCCGAGGCACTGCGCTGGGGCGCCGCGGCCGGCAGCGCAACGGCCTTTTCCGAGGGGCTTGCCGACGGCGAAAGCATTCGCAAGCTGCTTGCCGCGCTGCCGCCGCAGGCCTGAAAGGCACGGCGCGCCGTACATGGCAAATTGTGCGGCACAGCCTAAAAAACAGGGATTTTTCACTTCGCTGTATGATTGAAATATTTTTGCCAAAACTGTTGACATTACTTACGGCATTGTGTACACTAACATTGTTGCGCGCTATGCCGTAACTATGCCTATTTTACGATGTTTTGGCGGTTTTCGCCTGAACATAAATCACAGGTGGGGCGCAGAAATGCCGCTCTTGCCTGAAAACGAAAGAAAGGAGAATATTATGCCTACTTTTAACCAGCTCGTACGCAAAGGCCGTGAGGTCTCGGTAAAGAAGAGCGCGGCGCCTGCCCTTTTGAAGAGCTTCAACTCTCAGAAAAAGCAGTACACCGACCTGCAGAGCCCGCAGAAGCGCGGTGTCTGCACTGCTGTTCGTACCATGACCCCGAAAAAGCCGAACTCTGCTCTGCGTAAGGTCGCGCGTGTCCGCCTCACGAATGGTATTGAGGTCACCTCTTACATTCCGGGTATCGGCCACAACCTGCAGGAGCACAGCGTCGTACTGATCCGTGGCGGCCGTGTAAAGGACCTCCCCGGTGTCCGTTACCACATTATCCGTGGTACTTTGGATACCCAGGGTGTTGCCGATCGTGGCCAGGCGCGCTCCAAGTACGGTGCAAAGCGCCCCAAGGCCGGTGCTGCCAAGAAGTAATGAGAACAGATCTTCGCCATTAAAGGCTTTCCATATATAAATAACAAGTTCGGCCTTCGGGCCGGATGGTAACGGTTTATGCAAGGATGGCTCTTTATGGCACAACGGGAGTTTTCAAAACTTTCGAGTACCGATGAATTCATTCTGTGAAGGAGGGAAGAAAGATGCCTAGAAGAGGTAACATTGCAAAACGCGATGTATTAGCTGATCCTATTTACAATTCCAAGATGGTTACCCGCCTTGTCAACAGCATCATGCTGGATGGCAAAAAGGGCGTGGCCCAGAAGATCGTCTATGATGCTTTCAACATGATTAAAGAGAAGAGCGGTAACGATCCTCTCGAGATGTTCGAGAAAGCAATGGACAATATCATGCCTAGCTTGGAGGTTAAGGCCCGCCGTGTCGGCGGTTCCACCTACCAGGTCCCGCTGGAAGTCAGCCCGGCCCGTCGTGAGACGCTCGGACTGCGCTGGCTGACCACGTACAGCCGCACCCGTGCTGAAAAAACCATGAGCGCGCGCCTGTGCAACGAGATCATCGACGCTACCAACAACACCGGTAGTGCCGTGAAGAAGCGTGAAGATACCCATAAGATGGCGGAAGCCAACAAGGCTTTTGCGCATTATCGTTATTGATCCAGTGTCGATTAGGAGGTTCATATCATGGCTACTCCCAGAGACGTTTCTCTCGAAATGACGAGAAACATTGGTATTATGGCCCACATCGACGCAGGCAAGACCACCACGACCGAACGTATTTTGTACTACACCGGTATTAACCATAAGATCGGCGAAGTGCATGACGGCGCGGCCACGATGGACTGGATGGTGCAGGAGCAGGAGCGTGGTATCACGATCACTTCTGCTGCCACTACCTGCTACTGGAGCCATACCGAAACGCAGAAAGACCCTGCCGCCTTTAAGGCAAATCGGCACCGCATCAACATCATCGATACCCCGGGCCACGTGGACTTCACCGTTGAGGTGCAGCGCTCTCTGCGTGTATTGGACGGTTCTGTTACCGTCCTGTGCGCAAAAGGCGGCGTCGAGCCCCAGAGCGAAACCGTGTGGCGTCAGGCCGATGATTATCATGTACCCCGCATGGTGTACGTCAATAAGATGGACATCATGGGCGCAAACTTCAAGCGCTGCTTGGAAATGCTCCATACCCGCCTGAAGTGCAACCCGATTGCCATTCAGCTGCCGATCGGCGCCGAGGATACCTTTAAGGGCATCATCGACCTGATGGACATGAAGGCGGAAATCTATTATGATGATATGGGCAACGACCTTCGTATCGAGGAAATTCCTGCCGATATGAAGGATGAGGCTCAGACCTATCATGACCAGATGGTGGAAGCCATCTGCGAAAATGACGACTCCTTGATGGAGAAGTATCTGAACGGCGACGAAATCTCCAAAGCAGAGCTGAAAGCAGCCCTGCGTAAAGAGACGATCGACAATACGCTGATTCCGGTCACCTGTGGTTCTTCTTACAAGAACAAGGGCGTTCAGAAGCTGCTGGATGCCATCGTGGATTATATGCCGTCTCCTGTCGACGTACCGGCTATCAAGGGCACAAACCCGGAAACCGGCGAAGAAGAAGACCGTACTTCCAGCGATGACGAGCCGTTCTCGGCGCTGGCCTTCAAGATTGCCACCGACCCGTTCGTTGGCAAGCTGGCCTACTTCCGCGTTTACTCCGGTAAGGTCGAGACAGGCACGGCCGTCTACAACTCCTGCAAGGATTGTGACGAGCGTATCGGCCGTATTTTGCAGATGCACTCTAACCACCGGAAGGACATCGACTGCTGCTACTCCGGCGATATTGCTGCCGCCGTCGGCCTGAAAAAGACCACGACCGGCGATACGCTGTGCGACGAAGCACACCCGATTATCCTCGAATCCATGAACTTCCCGGATCCTGTTATCCGTGTTGCGATCGAGCCGAAAACCAAGGCCGGCAACGAGAAGATGGGCATTGCCCTCTCGAAGCTTGCTGAGGAAGACCCGACCTTTAAGACATGGACCGATGAGGAAACCGGCCAGACGATTATCGCCGGCATGGGCGAGCTCCATCTGGAGATCATCGTTGACCGTCTGCTCCGCGAGTTCAAGGTTGAAGCGAACGTTGGCGCCCCGCAGGTCGCTTACCGCGAAACCATTCGCAAGGAAGCTCAGCAGGAAACCAAGTACGCTCGCCAGTCCGGCGGCAAAGGCCAGTACGGCCACGTCAAGATCCGTATCGAGCCGAACGAATCCGGCAAGGGTTACGAGTTTGTCAACGCAGTGGTTGGCGGCGCGATCCCGAAGGAATTCATTCCGGCTGTCGACAACGGTATTCAGGGCGCTATGAAGTCCGGCGTTCTGGCTGGTTATCCGGTTGTGGACGTTAAGGTCACCCTGTATGATGGCTCTTTCCACGAGGTCGACTCCTCCGAAATGGCGTTCTCGATCGCCGGTTCTATGGCGTTCAAGGATGCTATGCGCAAGGCCGACCCGATCATCACCGAGCCGATTATGAAAGTTACCGTCATTGCCCCGGATGAATATCTGGGCGATGTAATCGGCGACTTGAATAGCCGCCGCGGTGCAATTCAGGGCATGGAAGCCATGAACGGCGTCCAGCGCGTCAACGCGATGGTGCCTCTGGCTCAGATGTTTGGCTATGCCACCGACCTGCGCTCCAAAACGCAGGGCCGTGGCCAGTATGTCATGGAACCGTCTCATTACGAGCCGGTGCCGAAGAACATTGCCGAGCAGATCATGGCCGGCCGCAGCAAAGAATCCAACTAAGCATTTTTTTGCTGCCGCATAAGCGGGAAAATCTCTTGATTTTACTGCTGCGATTTAGTAGAATAGCCTTGCATACGCAAGGCTGTTATAACCAAAAATGACTTCATAACTAAGGAGGACATTACAATGGCTGAAAAGGAAAAGTTTGACCGGTCGCTGCCCCATGTCAACATCGGCACCATCGGTCACGTTGACCACGGCAAAACCACTCTGACTGCTGCTATCACGAAGGTCCTGGCGCTGAAGGGCGATGCCGAGTTCATGGATTACCAGAACATCGACAAGGCTCCGGAAGAAAAGGCTCGTGGTATCACGATCAATACCGCTCACGTTGAGTATCATACCGACAAGCGTCACTACGCGCATGTCGACTGCCCGGGCCATGCTGACTATGTCAAGAACATGATCACCGGCGCTGCGCAGATGGACGGCGCAATCCTGGTTGTGGCCGCTACCGATGGCCCGATGCCCCAGACTCGTGAGCACATCCTGCTCTCCCGTCAGGTCGGCGTGCCCTATATCGTTGTTTTCATGAACAAGTGCGATATGGTCGACGATCCTGAGCTGCTGGATCTGGTCGAGATGGAGATCCGTGAGCTGCTGAGCAGCTACGACTTCCCGGGCGACGATACCCCGATCATCAAGGGTTCTGCCCTGAAGGCTCTGGAATCCACCTCTACCGACCCGGATGCACCGGAATACAAGTGCATTTGGGAGCTGATGGACGCTGTTGACAGCTACATCCCGACCCCGGATCGTATGGCTGACCAGCCGTTCCTGATGCCGGTTGAGGATGTCATGACCATTTCTGGCCGTGGCACCGTTGCTACCGGCCGTGTGGAGCGTGGTACTGCCCATGTCGGTGATGCGATGGAAATTGTCGGCATCAAGCCGGAGCGTATGAACACCACCATTACGGGCCTCGAGATGTTCCGCAAGAGCCTTGACTTTGCGCAGGCTGGCGATAACATCGGCGCGCTGCTTCGTGGTATCGACCGCGAGCAGATCGAGCGTGGCCAGGTCATTGCGAAGCCGGGTACGGTTCATCCGCACACCACCTTCGAGGGCCAGGTCTATATCCTGAAGAAGGAAGAGGGCGGCCGTCATACGCCGTTCTTCACCAACTATCGTCCTCAGTTCTACTTCCGCACCACGGACGTTACGGGCACCATCACTCTGCCGGAAGGCACCGAGATGTGCATGCCTGGCGACCATGTTACCATCCATGTTGAGCTGATCACGCCGGTTGCTATGGAAGAGAAGCTTCGCTTCGCTATCCGTGAAGGCGGCCGTACCGTTGGTTCTGGCGTTGTTTCCAAGATCGAGAAGTAATTTCTCTCTTGTAAATCGCTGATGGCTTCAAAGCCCCTGCCGTATTTTACGGCAGGGGCTTTTTGTGGCTATTGCTCCATTTTTCGCAGCGGTACGGCGGCTTTTTCGGCAGGCGGTGCTGTCGCTTTTGCCCTAAAACTGTGCTATACTGTCCCTATACATTTTTTATGTGACGCCTGCTAACGTTTGCTGACAGAGAAAACAGGAGGAAGAAGCTTGAGTATGGAGCGCGAAACTGTAATTGTACTGGATTTTGGTGGCCAGTATAACCAGCTGATTGCCCGCCGTGTGCGCGAAAACAACGTTTATTGCGAAATTTATTCCTACAAAACGGATTTGGCACAGATCAAAGCGAAGCACCCGAAGGGGATTATTTTGACGGGCGGCCCTAACAGCTGCTATGCGCCCGGGGCGCCCAGCTGCGATCCTGAAATCTTTACGTGGGGCGTTCCGATCTTGGGCATCTGCTATGGCGCACAGCTTATGATGCGCCTGCTGGGCGGCACAGTTGAGCATGCACAGGAGCGCGAATATGGCCAGACATTGGTGCATGTTGATAACAGCTGCGCCCTGTTTGAGGGCGTACAGCCGGATACCATCTGCGAGATGAGCCATAACGATTATATCACGAAGATGGCTGATGGCTTTGCCATTGCGGCCCATACTGATAACTGCCCGCTGGCCGCCGCACAGGATGCTGCGCGCAAGCTGTATGCGCTTCAGTTCCACCCGGAAGTGTTGCATACGCTCGAAGGCAAAAAGATGCTGCACAACTTCGTCTATGGTATCTGTCGCTGCAAAGGCGACTGGAAAATGGACGACTTTGTAGATACCACCGTTACAGCGCTGCGCAAAGAAATCGGCGATGGCAAGGTGCTGTGTGCGCTTTCCGGCGGCGTGGATTCCTCGGTGCTGGCGGCGCTGTTGGCGAAAGCCGTCGGCAAACAGCTGACCTGTGTTTTTGTCGATCACGGCTTGCTGCGCAAAAACGAGATGGAAGAGGTCTGCAAGGTATTTGGCCCGGGCAACGGAAATTTTGATGTCAATTTTATCTGCGTCGATGCGCGGGAACGTTATTTTTCCAAGTTGGCCGGCGTTAATGAGCCGGAGCGCAAGCGTAAAATCATCGGCGAGGAGTTTATCCGCGTATTTGAGGAGCAGGCCAAGAAGATTGGCAAGGTGGATTATCTGGCACAGGGCACGATCTATCCGGATGTGGTGGAAAGCGGCCTTGGCGGAGAATCCACCGTTATCAAGAGCCACCATAATGTTGGCGGCCTGCCGGACACCGTCGATTTCAAAGAGCTGATCGAGCCGCTGCGCACCTTGTTTAAGGATGAGGTACGGCAGGCGGGCCGCGAGCTGGGGCTGCCGGAATATATTGTCAACCGCCAGCCGTTCCCCGGGCCGGGGCTTGCTATCCGCATTATCGGCGAGGTGACACCCGAAAAGGTAGCCATTGTGCAGGATGCCGACGCGATTTGGCGCGAAGAAATCGCCAAGGCCGGGCTGGATAAAAAGATCAGCCAGTATTACGCGGCGCTCACGAATATGCGCAGCGTCGGCGTTATGGGCGATGAGCGCACGTATGATTATGCCGTGGCGCTGCGCGCCGTGACGACGACCGACTTTATGACGGCCGAAAGCTATAATGTGCCGTGGGATGTGCTGGGCGTCGTTACCAGCCGCATCGTGAACGAGGTAAAACACGTAAACCGTGTCTTCTACGATTGCACAGGCAAACCGCCGGCAACGATCGAGTTTGAATAATTGAAATGCACAAATAATTGCGTAATATCGCGATAAAATGTGCGTTTGAGTGCTGCATGATACTGCATTGATACTATCAAACAGCCATTCATGATTATTCATAAAGAGAGCAACAGCCCTCTGGAAACTTACGACAAGTTTTCAGGGGGCTGTTTTTTATTGCTCGGACTGCTTCAGGTTGTTTTTTGCATCAACCAGCAACTGCTCACATTCTTTTGTAAAGCTGGTGGGAAAGTTGTACCGCCACTCGTCATACTGCTCTTGTGTAATGGCTCCGGTTTTCAGCAAGTCGGCGTGTTCTTTCCAGCTTGTACAATAACTGATGAGTGCCGGATCGGCAGAGGGCTGCCACCGCAGGCAAAGGCTGCCGTTGATGCAATCTACTTTTAAGCCATACATATCCTCTAAGGCAAACAGGGTGTGCATCACTCCATTTATAGTGTCAATGTCGGGAACCTGAATGGCCATCGGGTTTACATGAAGCGCCGCGGCAAACTTTTTAGAAAGCTCTTCTTTGGGAATGCGCGATTCAGATTCGTACTGAGAGAGGCGAATATCCGCAGCAGCTCGAGGCAAGCTGACAGCTACGCCTAACTCTTTTTGTGTAATCTTGCGCATTTGGCGAATATGTTTGATTCTCCATCCGATAGCCATTTTAATTCCATTTCGACCGCTTCGCGGTCTGCACAAATAGGAATGAAAGAACGTGCAGACAAGCAGTCGCCTTTCTTGTATAATTTAGTTGGGAGAAGCAAACTACAACGCACGGTAGGAGAAGTCGTAGACTGCTTCAAAGCACAAAACAGTATTTTAATCAGTGTTAGGACCGCCTTTACAAGCACAAATGAGTGGAGCCTTGAGCCCGTACACTAAGGATTGTTTTAACGCCTGTTAAATTGCTTGGCGGTTCAGTCCCTGCTTCCTCCCTATCCGTTTCAGACAAGGAGGTGTATTGCTTGAAAGTTGTATTTCAAACGTGCTGTGGGGTAGACGTTCACAAATCTTTTTTGGTGGCCACTGTGATTACCACGCCACCATATAATGGTCCCCTTGTCAAGACCAACTTTACAAAAGTTATCGTGAACAGTTGTAGCTTCTGGCTGCGGTTCCTGCCGGGCGCGCCGCGTCCCGCTCATGCTGTGGCATGGGCAAAGGCGGCGCTAAATACCTCACTTGGTGTGGCGTATTCTAAGGCTTCGTGAGGACGCTGGGTGTTGTAAATCTCAATATACTGATATTGACAATATCACTACCGCTACAAGTTGACAAGCGTAAAGAGTAGCGAGAAGAACCGCTTTCAGAATGCTTTTACCGTCTGCAATGTCGCACTGGATTCCGTCGTGTCTGATATGTTTGGTAAATCCGCAACTGCAATTACGGATTACCTCACATCCGACGAGCCATTTAATGCCGAGCATTGTGTGTCTTTGCTCCAACGCTCCTTGAAGAAGAAAGCGGACGTTGTGCTTGAATCCATTGAAGGCTACGAAATTGCGGACGAGCAAAAGCAACGGATTGATGTTGTTCGTGAACACTACTACTTTGTGCAGGGGCTGATTGCAAAATTAGATGCCTGCATTGAAAAGATGATTATCCCTTACGAAAGTGGCATTCAACTGCTTTGCACCATCCCCGGTATTGACCGCCGTTCCGCCATTACCATTGTCTCCGAAATTGGCGTGAACATGGAACAGTTTGGCTCATCTAAGCGGCTGTGCTGCTGGGCGAGGCTTACACCCGGCAATAACGAGTCTGCGGGGAAGAAAAAATCCGTCCGCATTTCTCGTGCAGGGGTGTACTTGAAGCCTGCTTTGGTGCAGGTTGCTCACGCTGCGGTAAAGGACAAGTCCTCCCGCTATTACGCCTTGAAGTACGAGCAGATAGCGAAGCGGCGAGGCAAGAAACGAGCCATTATTGCGATTGCCCGGATGATTTTGACCGCTGTTTATTCCATGTTCACTACGGGAGAAGTTTGGAATCCTGTTGACCTCTACAAGATTGATATGCCGGAGCATTTGAAGGAGCAGCAGCTTGCTAAGGCTGTAAAACAGGCTGTGCGTTTTCTTGAAAAGCAGGGTCTAAAAGTCGGATAGCCAAAGCAATAGATTCTGCCCTCGAAACATTACTTTTTCGAGGGCCTGTTTTCCTTGCGGCCAATTTGGCGGCTTGAAGATTTCTTTCACACTATTCTCCTGACTTAACTTGGTTTGTTTATCTTGAGTATAGCAGGTCTAAAGGAGAAACACAAGAAAAAACTAAACAAATAAATTTAAGTTTTGGCTTGAATAACCTTGACTTATACAAAAATGCTTAGTATCATATAAAAGAAAGCTTAAACTTATAAGCTTAAGCTTTCATGAAGGAAGGTGATGAAAATGTCTGAATCTATCTTTTCACGGCAGACGAACTTGCCGCAGAACTGCGCGTTTCCAAAGCTCTGGCGTACAAAATGATCCGCAAGTGGAATCAAGAGCTGCGAGAAGCAGGCTACACGGTAATCCAAGGCCGCGTCAGCAGAGAATATGTGAAAGAAAAATGGCTCTTCGGTAGAATGTGTGGGTAATAAAAAGTGAATAAGGCCTTGCGTAACAGGGATTCTGCTATGATTCTTAATGTCACAAAAGAAATCAGGAAAGCAGGGTCACAAGGTGCGCATTAAG
>JALCRP010000033.1 GCA_022652735.1 Faecalibacterium sp.
TACTGTTCATGTTGTGTTTGTTTCATGACAGTTTCAGATTACAACAAAAAATGAGATAGGCAACCCCTTTCGGGGAAGTCTATCTCATTTTTTATGCAGAAGCTATTTTGCAACAGCCCCTTTTTTTGTATAAAAAGCGCTCGGATCGTAAAGGTCCGGGCGTTTTTTATGTAGCAAAAAACACGCCGGATTTTAGAATAAGGAGTTTTTGCCGAAAACCTGTAAAAACTTTTTCGAGCTGCCGTTTTCTTTTGCCCATCTCTTCGCAATAATCCCATCTGCTTTTCTCTTGTGCAGCAGGGGCAAAAAGTGGTTTTATCTCTTTCTCGCTTTGCATTTTTCATATATGCTAATTTGTGAAGGCAATGCAAAGCCCTCTTTTTTGTGTGTTTAGAATAACAACAAGACCGTATTTTATAGAAAATGTAAAATCAAGGGAAAGGTTGTTCCTTTTTTCATAAAACATGATATAGTAATAAATACTAATCTAGAATAAACAGAAAAGGAAGGCGGAAACGTATGGCAGTTACAAAATTGACGTCTGCGAATTTTGAGCAGGAGGTGGCGAACTCTACCCAGCCTGTGGTAGTGGATTTTTGGGCAAGCTGGTGTGGGCCTTGCCAAATGCTCAGCCCCGTGTTGGAAGAAGTTGCCGAGACAGTTTCCGGCGTAAAAGTGATGAAATGCAATGTCGATGAGGAGATGCCGCTTGCCGCGAAATTTGGCATCGACAGCATTCCGGCGCTTTTGAAATTTGAAAATGGAACCGTCAAAGCGCGCTCGATCGGCTTTGTCCCGAAAGAGCAAGTGAAAGCATTTTTGATGGGCTGATTTTATAGGCTTTTGCGCAATGTTTTATAGTTTGACAGCGGCCGCGCAGATGAAGTACCTCTGTGTGTAGGGGCTGCCGGACAGAATCGAGGAGAAAGCATGAAGATCATTTTCAACCCGGATACGGCGATGGTGGAAAAGATTCGCGAGGGACTAAAGCGCACGGGCGGATTTTGCCCCTGCCGTTTGCAGCATATCGAGGATAATGTTTGCATGTGTAAAGAGTTCCGCGAGCAGATTGCCGACCCTGCATTTGAGGGCTTCTGCCACTGCCGCCTCTACTATAAAGAAAAGTAAGCGCGCCGGGCATGCCGCCCGAAACGTCCCTTTTTACACTTTTGTAGAAATAACTGATAAAATAAGCACGGCACACCGGGCAGTTTTTACTGCCCCATGTGCCGTGCTTTTTATAGTTCGGTTTTTCGCCGCCGCATTGCGGCAATAAATGTTCCGGCGCCGCGGCAGAAAAGCGAAGCAAGCGCCTTGCCGTTAAGTGTGTATTTTATGGCGCTTATTCGTAATCGATAGGCAGCGTGGGCAAGCCGTTCAAATCCAGCCCGGCCGTATGGCCGGCAACATACTGATAGTACCCTTGCGCGGCAATCATCGCTCCGTTGTCGCCGCAAAACTTCAGCTCAGGCAGATAGACCTTGGCCCCAAGCCGCTGTGCGCCGTCATTTACAAGCTGGCGCAGGCGGCCGTTGGCCGCCACGCCACCCGCCAGACATACCTGTGCCGCGCCGGTATCGGCCGCGGCGGAAAGCAGCTTTTCGGCCAAAATGCCCGCGATTCTTTCCTGAAAGCTGGCGGCGAGATCAGGCACATTCACCTCGGTGCCTTTTTGCTGCGCCTTGTTCACTTCGTTCAGCACGGCCGTTTTTAGGCCGGAAAAACTGACATTGTACTTTCCCTCGACGTGCGGCACGGGCAGGCGATAGGCCTTGGCATTGCCCGTTTTGGCGGCGTTGGCGACGCTTGGGCCGCCGGGATAGCTTAGCCCTAAAGTGCGGGCCACCTTATCAAAAGCTTCGCCTGCGGCGTCGTCTACCGTGCGGCCGAGGATCGCATAATGCGTATAATCTTTTACCTGCACAATATGGCTGTGCCCGCCGGACGCCACAAGGCAAAGAAACGGCGGCTTCAGCTCAGGATGCGTCAGATACAGCGCGGCGATGTGCCCGCGCAGATGATGTACAGGCACCAGCGGCTTGCCGGCGCTGTAGGCCAGCGCCTTGGCAAAGTTGACGCCCACCAGCACGGCCCCAATCAGCCCGGGGGCAAAGGTGACGGCCACGGCGTCTACATCGTCGATCTGCATGTTGGCGTCGGCCAGCGCCTGCGCTACCGTCGCGCTGATGAACTCGCAGTGGCGGCGGCTGGCGATCTCGGGCACTACGCCGCCGTACAGCGCCTGCTCTTTTACGCTGGTGCTGATGACATTGGAAACGAGCGTCCGCCCGTCTTTTACGATCGCTGCGGCCGTTTCGTCGCAGCTGGATTCAATTCCTAAAATATACATTCTGTAAAAATCCTTTGAAATATGCAAAAATTGAGCGAAATCCGCCGTACTTTATGGGGCACTGCCTTGCGGCAAGCGCTTTTCGCCAAAAGCGGCACGGCATACTGCATACAGCCGCGCATTTTTTTGCAAAATCTGCGCGGCCTTGGCGGCGCCAGCAACAATAACCTCAACATGTCTTCTTGCACGGTTTAGCGCAGGGGCCGCGAAAACGCCGCAGATCAGTGGGCTTCGAGCCAAGTGTTGCCTTGATTTACTTCCGTCGAAAGCGGCACGGCATACTGCACACAGCCGCTCATCTCTTCCTGCAAAATCTGCGCGGCCTTGGCGGCTTCCGCCGCGGGCGCTTCCACGATCAGCTCATCGTGTACAGTGAGGATCAGGCGGCTTTCCATTTTTTCTTCGCGCAGGCGGCGCCACACATGCACCATTGCCAGCTTGATAACGTCCGCTGCCGTGCCCTGAATGGGTGTGTTGCGGGCCATGCGCTCGCCGGCCGAGCGCAGCTGAAAGTTTGTGCTGGCAAGCTCGGGCAGGTAGCGCCGCCGCCCAAACAGCGTGGAAACATACCCCTTTTCCTTCGCCTCGGCGATACATGCTTTCATATAGCCATCCACCTTTGGGAAAGCGTCTAGGTACGTGCGCAAAAAGGTTTCCGCCTCTTTGACGCTGACGCCGATGTCTTTGGCGAGGCTGAACGCGCCCTTGCCGTACATGATGCCGAAGTTGATCGCCTTGGCAGAGGAGCGCAGGCGCGGCGTAACGGCACTTTCCGGGATGCGGTAAATCTTTGCGGCCGTTGAGCGATGGATGTCCGCGCCGGTTTTGAAAGCCTGCTGCATGTGTTCGTCGCCCGTGATGTGCGCCAAAATGCGCAGTTCGATCTGGCTGTAATCGGCATCCACCAAAACACAGCCCGGGTTTGCCACAAAAAAGGCGCGCATTTGGCTGCCCAGCTCGGTGCGGATGGGAATGTTTTGCAAGTTCGGCTCGCCGGAGGAAAGGCGGCCTGTGCGGGCCTCCGTCTGGTTAAAGGTGGAGTGGATGCGCCCATCGGGGCCGATCACTTTCAAAAGGCCCTCGACATAGGTGGAGTTCAGCTTTTGGTAAGTGCGGTATTCGAGGATGTCCTCAATAACGGGCGCCTCGTATTTCAGCGTTTCCAGCGTGGCGGCGTCGGTGGCCCAGCCTGTCTTAGTTTTTTTGCCGTGCTTAAGGCCCATCTTATCAAACAGGGCCTCGCCCAGCTGCTTGGGGCTGTTCGGGTTAAACTCGTACCCAACCTCAAGATAAATGCGCTGGAGCGATTCATCCAGCTGCTTTTTGATCTTTTGCCCAAAGGCAACGATGCCCTCACGGTCAACAAGCATGCCAAGGCGCGTCATATCGGCAAGCACCTGCGCTAAGGGGAACTCGATCTCGTCATAGAGCTTTTGCATGCCTTTTTCCGCTACACCATCCCGCAGCGCGGCAAAAAGGCCGGCCAGCTGCCCTGCGGCGGGATACTCCTCGCACGAAAAAGCGGCGGGCGCATGATATTCAATTTCGAGCGCTTCCGCCTCGTATTTCGAGGCAGAGGCATTTAACAGATAAGCGGCAAGCTTGCCATCCCACACAATGCTGCTGCCCCAGCCGCCGTGCGCCATCGCCAGCGCATACAGCGGCGCGGCATCGAACACCTCCAGCTTGACGCCAGGGCAATCGAGCAGGGGGATTAGCGCCTCTTCGGGCAACGAAAAAACGGCGCTGCCCTGTACGGCATACCACGCGGCGGGCTGCACCTCGACGTTGCGGCTGCCCTGTTTTTCGATGCGAGCCGGGCGCTGCGCCAGCAGATAGGTGCCCGCCGGCTCGGCGGGCAGGGCACAGGGCGCAACAGCCGTGAGCGGGGCCGCCGGGGCGGCGGCTTCGCCCGGCGCAGGGGAAACGCCATCCAGCCCGAGCCGCGGGATCAGCGAATGAATCTCCAGCTCATCCAGCAGGCGCACGGCGGCGGCCTTGTCGCCTTCACCAACGCGATAAGCGCCCTCGGCGGTATCGATCGGGGCGTTGGTGCGGATGGTGCCGAGATCGTGGCTCATTTCGGCGTCGGCCTGATAGGCCGCGAGGTTTTCGCGCTGCTTGGGCTTGATGGCAGCATCGTCGAGGTGCGCGTAGACGCCCTCGAGTGTGCCGAATTTTTGAATCAAAGAAAGCGCAGTCTTTTCGCCGATGCCCTTAACGCCGGGGATGTTATCGGAAGCGTCGCCCATCAGGCTTTTTACCTCAATCAGCTGCTTTGGCGCAAGGCCATACTTTTCCTGTACGGCATCCTCGTCCATCTCGACAGTCTGGCTGCGGCCCATCACCGTGGAGGCCAGCAGAACCGTTGTGGTCGGGCTGATAAGCTGAAGGCTATCGCGGTCTCCCGTCGCCAAAAAGCAATCGTCTTTGCGGGCGGCGCAGGCGGCGGAAAGGGTGCCGAGAATGTCATCGGCCTCCCACCCTTCGGCCGTTACCTGCCGATAACCGAGGTCAGCCAGTAGCTGTTTGAGCACGGGCATTTGCTGGGCAAGCTCCTCAGGCATGGCGTGGCGCGTGGCCTTATAGCCGTCATACATTTTGTGGCGGAATGTGGGCGCTTTCAAATCGAACGCAACGGCCACCTCGTCAGGGTCGCACGTTTTCAAAAGCGAAAGCAAAATATTCATAAAGCCGTAAATGGCGTTGGTATAGCGGCCGTCCTTTGTTGTCAGCAGCTTAATGCCGTAAAAGGCGCGGTTGGCAATACTGTTTCCGTCGATGACCAGCAGTTTCATGCAGTACCTCCCGAATTGAATTCCAAGTGATTTCAGTATACCACAATCGGGTGGGATATGATACAATCACAAGGGCGATGCCGCAAACCGATACCCGGCGGGGCCAAACAAAAAAGCGCGGCAGGGAGACAAGATGCAAAATACAGAACCACTAAAAATAGGCAACCTTACGCTGGCGCACCGGGCCGTGTTCGGGCCGATGGCCGGCTTTTCCGATGCCGCCTGCCGCGCGCTGATGGCGCAGCACGGCGCGGGCTTTACCGTCAGCGAGATGGTAAGCGCAAAGGCTATCACCTACGGCGACCACAAAACCATCGAGCTGCTGAAGGCGGCCCCAAACGGCGCGCCCTACGGGGTACAGCTTTTTGGCGCCGAGCCGGAGTTTTTTGCCGCTGCGGCAAAGGCCATCCGCGGCTATGCTTTTGATTTTTACGACATCAATATGGGATGCCCCGCGCCGAAGATTGTGGGCAGCGGCAAGGGCGGTGCAGGCAGCCGCCTCATGCTCGAGCCGGCGCTGTGCGGCGAAATCGTGGCCGCAACTGTGCAGCAGGCGGGCGGCCGGCCCGTTACCGTAAAAATGCGCAAAGGCTGGGACGATACCCATATTACGGCCATAGAATGCGCGAAAGCCTGCGAAGCGGCCGGTGCGGCGGCGATTGCCGTGCATGCCCGCACACGCGAGCAAATGTATACCCCCGGCATCGACCTTGCCATTATCCGCGCGGTAAAAATGGCCGTATCCATCCCGGTTTTCGGCAACGGTGATGTCGACAGCCCCGAAAAAGCTGTGCAGATGATGGAAGCAACCGGCTGCGACGGCGTGATGGTGGCGCGCGCCGCTCTGGGCAACCCTTGGCTTTTCGCGCAGATCAACGCAGCCATCGAGGGCACGGCCCGCCCGGCCGAGCCAAACTTGCAGGCGCGCATGAACGCGATGCGCCGGCAGGTGGAGGCAATGGTGGAAGAAAAAGGCGAGTACGCGGCGATGCCGCAGGCCCGTGCCCAGACGCTGCACTATATGCGTGGCCTGCGCGGCGCGGCGGGGCTGCGCAAGGCCTGCTGCGCGCTGCAATACCTTTCCGATCTGGATACGCTGATCGAAGCGGTATTTGAGGCGCAGCGCCATCCCGCCGAAGCCGACGACACGCGCGAAGTGCCGTTTCCGTAATAAAAACGCCCGCTCGGCGAAAACCGGGCAGGCGCTTTTTCGTGTTGCTGTATCGTCTGCCCTAAAAAAGAGAAGGCTGAAACAGAAGGCGCGCCGCGGCCTTACCCGCGGAAAGCCTCTCCGCCCGTCAAGGCGTCGAGCGTCTCGGTATAGCAGGGCAGGCAGTGCGCCATAAACCAATCGGCCTCGGGGCAGCACATTTCTTCCAGCGCCTTGCGCTGCTGGGCCAGCGCGGCGTCAAATTCGTGGTTGCCGGCGTTGGCCTCCTCCATGCATTTGATGAGGGCCGAAAGCCGATCAGCCGCCTTGACAAGCTTTTTTTCCGCATCTGTCAGCACGGTGCCGGTAACATAAGGCGAAAGCGTCTCGCTTAATTCCGGCGGAAGTAGGCGGCACATGGCGCCCGCGCTTTCCGCTTCCAGCGCCTTATAGGCGGTACGCAGGCGGTCGTTTTTATATTTCACAGGTGTGGGCATATCGCCGGTAATGATTTCGCTTGCGTCGTGGTACAGCGCGGCGACGGTTACCGTCTCGGCGCGGCAGGGCGTACCCGTGTAGCGCGCGGCAACAGCACACAGCATGTGCGCCAGCAGCGCCGTATCGGCCGTGTGCTCGCTAAGCGATTCCGGCCGTGAGGCGCGCATCAGGCTCCAGCGGGTGATATACTTCATGCGCGCCAAAAGTGCGCTGAACGGATACAGCATAAAAAACCTCCTCGTAAAACAAAACGCATGGCGGAAAGCCTTGTCTGCGGGCTGGCTCGGATGCTCCCTGTGTGCTGCCGGAACTGTGGACAATTTTCGCTGCGGCAAAAAGTGTTCAGTCTTACGTCAAACACATGGGAGCATCCTGCGCCGGCCTGTGGCGTATTGTCCAAAGTATAGCATCTTTTTTGCCCGGCGCATACCCCGGCGCTCAAAACCGTGAAAGTATCGCGAAGGCCGCCGCAGGGCTTTTTTTGCGCGGCAGAAAATGGTATACTAATTCTGTTTGCGGGGCGGGCTGAGCCGCCCTTTTTGCATCGTACTTTTACGAAAAGAGGACCATGCCGTGGTATCGTCATACGGAAAAAAGCACAACCTCCTGCAGCCGGCGTCGGTTGGCCGGCTTTCGCCCTACTGGCGCACATTTTTGCTGTGCCTGCTGACGGCGCTTTTGATTTTTTTGCCGTTCCAGATCATAGATGGCGGCATGTTCCATTATGCGGGAGATTTTAACAGCCAGCAGATCACCTTCTGGCGGTATATGAACCAGTTCGTGAAACAAGGGGGCACCTTCGCATGGAGCGCCGACCTTGGCAGCGGCGCGGCAAACGCCTATTCGTTCTACCTTTTAGGCTCGCCGTTTTTCTGGCTTTCGCTGATTTTCCCGGCAAACTGGATGCCGTATCTGATGTGCCCGCTGCTGGCGCTGAAATTTGGCGTGGCGGGCGGCGGCGCCTATCTGTATCTTAAACGCTATGCCAAAACGCCGAACATGGCGATGATCGGCGCTTGCCTGTATGCGTTTTCGGGCTTTGCTGTTTACAGCACCTTCTTTAACCACTTTGTTGATGTTGTGGCGCTGTTTCCATACCTTTTGTGGGCGCTGGACGAGGCCGTGTACGAGGGCCGGCGCGGCCTTTTTGCCTTGGCCGCCGCGCTGAATTTGCTGACAAACTACTTCTTCTTCGCCGGGCAGATTTTGTTTTTGGTGATCTATTTTGTCTGCAAGCTCCTCAGCAAAGAATACAAATTGAC
Source organism: Faecalibacterium sp. (assembly GCA_022652735.1). GTDB lineage: Bacteria > Bacillota > Clostridia > Oscillospirales > Ruminococcaceae > Faecalibacterium. The sequence goes on from JALCRP010000033.1 coordinate 8,059, forward strand.
AAAAAAACTATTCTGCGTACTCGCCTTTGAAAGCATCCTTGCGGCTGCGATGGGCTGTGTGCTGGCGTGGCCGGCGGTGCTTTCACTGGCACAAAACCCGCGCACAGTCGATCTTTCTTCGGGATGGGGCTTTTTAACATACGGCAAAGTGCAGCAATATCTGGCGATCCTTTTAAGCTGGATCATGCCGCCGGATTCGCCCTATCTGATGAGCATCTGGAACGAGGGCACGATCAAGTGGACGAACATGACGGCTTATCTGCCACTATGCAGCTTGGCGGGCGTGATCTCCTACTGGAAAGCGCGCCACGGCAGCAGCGTGAAAAAAATCCTTGGCACTTCGGCGCTGTTTGCGCTTGTGCCTGTTTTGAACAGCGCGTTTTACTGCCTGAACTCGAGCTACTATGCGCGCTGGTTTTATATGCCGGTGCTGATAATGGCGCTGGCGACGATGCAGGTGCTGCAGGACGATACGATCCCGATCGAGCCGGGCGTCGCTTTTGTGGGCATTGTGATGTCGGCGACGCTGGTGTTTGCCGTTATTCCAGTGCATAGCGGCGAAGACGACACATGGTCGCTGGGGGTACTGAACAATGAAGGCCAGTATTTCGCGGTGCTGCTGCTGGGGCTGGCCGGGCTTTTGATCTATTATCTGCTGACGGATGCGTGGCGCGGCAAGAAAGGCTTTGCAAAACGCATGCTGGCGGCTGTGCTGGCGTTCAGCTGCTTTTACTCCATTGTGCACATCGGCATCGGCAAATTCGGCCAGTGGTCAACAGACAGCAACCTTGTTGCGCAGTATCAGGGCGCGCTGGCGCTGAAAGAGGCGCTGCCCGAGGGCAGCTACCGCGTGGATACGTATCAGTGCCACGATAACTTGGGGCCGTGGCTGGAAAAAAGCAGCCTGGAGTATTTCGGCAGCACAGTGGCCCCGAGCTTACTGGAGTTTTACCCCGATGTTGGGGTGAAGCGCGATGTGCGCAGCGAGCCGGACATCGGGCTGTATGCGCTGCGCGGCCTGCTCAGCGTGGAATATATGCTTGTGCCCGAGGATGAAATGTCTGCTTTTGAAGAAAAAGCGGATGCGGGTTGGGCGCCGGCCGGCATCGCCGAGGGCGGGTTTGTGTTATACCACAACCTGAACTATGTGCCGTTCGGCTTCACCTATGATTCCTACCTTACCGAGACACAGTTCAAATCCGTGATGGACGCAGACCGCGGCAATCTCTTGATGCGTGGGCTTCTGCTGGATGAGGAACAGATTGCAAAATATGGCGACACGCTGACGATGCTGACCGACGCCGATTTGCAGACGCTGGATTATGATACCTACGCCGCCGATGCGGCGGCCCGGCGCGAAAACGCATGCAGCAGCTTTACCATGACAAATACGGGCTTTGACGCCACAATTACGCTGGATAAAGGCAACCTTGTATTTTTCAGCGTCCCTTGGGATGAGGGCTTTACCGCCACGGTGAACGGCGAGGCCGCCGAAATCGAAAAGGTGGATCATGGCATGATGGCCGTATGGTGCCCGGCAGGCGAAAATGAGATCACGTTCACATTCCACACGGCGGGGCTGAGCTTGAGCGGCAAAATCTGCGCGGCCGGCGTTGTGCTGTATCTGGGCTATTTGGGCGCATATGCGTGGCAGCGCAAAAAGCGCGGAGCACTTGCCGCCGCACCGGCGCAAGAAAAAAAGGCGGGCGGCCCGGCGGAGGCTTTGCCCGCGGCGCCGAAGGCGGATGAAACGCCGAGCGGCCCGGCAGACGTGCCGGCGCAAAATGCCGCGCCGAAAACAAAAACAGGAAACGGAGAAAACATAGAATGACGGATTACGCAAAAAAGATTGCCGCAGAGTTGAACCAGCCGGAGCAATATGTGGCGGCGGCCATCCGGCTGATCGACGAGGGCAATACGGTGCCGTTTATCGCGCGTTACCGCAAAGAGGCCACAAACAGCATGGACGATCAGGCCCTGCGTGTGCTGGGCGAGCGGCTGGAATATCTGCGCGGGCTGGATAAGCGCAAGCAGGAAGTAATAGGCAGCATTACCGAGCAACAAGCTATGACGGCCGAGCTGGCCGCTGCGCTGGAAAAGGCGGCAACGCTGGCCGAGGTAGAGGATATTTACCGCCCCTATAAGCCCAAGCGCAAAACGCGCGCCAGCATTGCCAAGGCAAAGGGCCTCGGCCCGCTGGCCGAAACCCTGCTGGCACAAAATGCCGCGCTTGACCCTGCCGCCGAGGCGGAAAAGTACTGCAACGACGAGGTGCCCACGGCGGAAGATGCGCTGGCCGGTGCACGGGATATTTTGGCCGAGACGATCAGCGACGACGCCAAGGTGCGCGCTGAGCTGCGCCGCTTTTTCCATGCGTTTGGCCGCGTGACAAGCAAAGCTGCCAAAGAAGGCGAAAGCGTCTACGAGCAATACTATGATTTTGCCGAGCCTGTAGCGAAGATTGCCAGCCACCGCGTTTTGGCGCTGGACCGCGGCGAGCGCGAGGGCTGGCTGAAGGTAGATGTTGAGGTCGACACAGAGCGCGGCGCGGCGATTACGAGCCAGATGTACACGCATATCCATACGGGCGGGGCTTCGGCTTTGCAGGTAAAGCTGGCCGCCGAGGATGCGTATAAGCGCCTGCTTGCGCCCAGCCTTGAAACGGAAATCCGCGCCGAGCTGACGGATGCCGCCGACGAGGGGGCTATTTCCGTGTTCGGCGAAAACCTGCGCCAGCTGCTGCTTCAGCCGCCGATCAAGGGCAAGGTTGCCCTTGGGATGGACCCCGGCTATCGCATGGGCTGCAAGCTGGCCGTCGTCGACGCGACGGGCAAGGTGCTGGATACGGCCGTCGTGTTCCCCACGCCGGAGTTCAAAAAAGTGGAACAGGCGAAAAAGACGGTCAAAGCCCTGCTGCAAAAGCACGGCGTACAGATCATTGCCATCGGCAACGGCACGGCCAGCAAGGAAACCGAGATTTTTGCCGCGGATGTTATCCGCGAGATTGGCGGCGGGGTGCAGTACATGGTAGTATCCGAGGCGGGTGCCTCGGTTTATTCGGCCTCGAAGCTGGCTGCGGCCGAGTTTCCGCAGTATGATACGAACCTGCGCAGCGCCGTTTCCATCGCGCGCCGCTTGCAGGATCCCCTTGCCGAGCTGGTGAAGATCGACCCGAAAGCCGTCGGCGTAGGGCAGTATCAGCATGATATGCCCGCAAAGCGCCTTGACGAGACGCTGGACGGCGTGGTAGAAGATTGCGTGAATACCGTGGGCGTCGACTTAAACACGGCTTCGGCGCCGCTTTTGCTGCGCGTGGCGGGCCTGACGAAATCGACGGCGCAGAACATTGTAGATTTCCGCGAGGAAAACGGTGCGTTTGCCTCGCGCGCACAGCTAAAAAAGGTCAAGGGCCTTGGCCCTAAAGCCTACGAGCAGTGCGCGGGCTTTTTGCGCATTCCGCAGGCGAAAAATCCGCTGGATGAAACCGCTGTCCATCCCGAAAGCTACGAGGCCGCCGAGGCCGTGCTGAAGGCCTGCGGCTTTGCCAAAAAGGCGATCGGCACCGATGCAATCTCCGCGCTGCCCGAGAAAGTAAAGGCGCTGGGCGAAGCTGAGCTTGCCGCCGCGGCGGGCGTCGGTATCCCGACGCTGCGCGACATTGTGGCAGAGCTTTGCAAGCCTGGCCGGGATATGCGCGATGCGCTGCCCAAGCCCCTTTTGCGCAGCGATGTGTTGAGCATGGAGGATTTGAAGCCCGGCATGCTGCTGACGGGTACGGTGCGCAACGTGATTGACTTCGGCGCGTTTGTGGATATTGGCGTCCATCAGGATGGCCTTGTGCATATCAGCCAGATCAGCGACCGCTTTGTGCAGCACCCGAAGGATGTTTTGAAAGTAGGGCAGGTTGTGCAGGTGAAGGTTTTGGAAGTGGACGTAAAGAAAAAACGCATTGCGCTTACCATGAAGGGAATTGCGCAGGGCGAGCAAGCCGGCTGACATAAAAAGGCCCCGGCGCTGCGGATTGCAGCGTCAGGGCCTTTTTTATATCTCGCGATTTGCCGAAAACAGCCGCCCAAAAATGCGGCAGAGCTTTACTGGCCGAGCACCTCTTTGGTATCGCGCGCGATCATCAGCTCTTCGTTGGTTTCTACAACGAGCACACGCACTTTTGCGCCCCAAGCGGTGATTTCCACGACATCTTTGTGCTGCTCACGCACATGGTCGTTCTTGTCGCCGTCGATGTGGATGCCCAGCCAATCCATGTGATGGCACACTTCATAGCGGGTTTCTTCGTCGTGCTCGCCGATGCCGCCCGTAAACACGATCGCATCGACGCCGCCCATCGCGGCAATGTAGCTGCCGATGGTCTTTTTGATCTGGTAGTTCAGCATGGCGCAGGCCAGCTGTGCGCGCTTGTCGCCGGCATGTGCGGCGGCCTCGACATCGCGCTTATCGCTCGAGACGCCGGAAATGCCCAGAAGGCCGGATTTCTTGTTAAGGATCTCATCCAGCTGATGGCCGGTAATATTCAGGGTATACTTCAGATAGTTGACAACAGACGGATCGAGATCGCCGCAGCGGGTGCCCATCAGCAAACCGGCAAGCGGTGTCATGCCCATCGAGGTATCGACAACCTTGCCCTGATCGACGGCCGCGATAGAAGAGCCGTTGCCCAAGTGGCAGGTAATCAGCTTCAGGCGCTCGATCGGCTCCTCAAGATACTCGGCGGCGCGGCGGCTGACGTATTTATGGCTGGTGCCGTGGAAGCCATAGCGGCGGACGCCATACTTTTCGTAATATTCGTAGGGGATGGCGTACATGTAGGCTTTCGGCGGCATGGTGCTGTGGAAAGCGGTATCAAACACGGCCACGTTCGGCACAGCTTCGCCGAAAACCTTCTTGGCGGCCTCGATACCGAGGATGCCGGCCGGGTTGTGCAGCGGGGCCAGCGGGCTTAGCTCGCGGATTGTCTCAACGACCTCCGGTGTAATGCGGCAGCTGGCCTGAAATTTTTCGCCGCCGTGCACGACGCGGTGGCCGATGGCGCTTACTTCCGCCACATCGTCGATCACTTTGCCTTCGCCGGTGGTCATTTTCT
>JALCRP010000034.1 GCA_022652735.1 Faecalibacterium sp.
TTAGAATAAGGAGTTTTTGCCGAAAACCTGTAAAAACTTTTTCGAGCTGCCGTTTTCTTTTGCCCATCTCTTCGCAATAATCCCATCTGCTTTTCTCTTGTGCAGCAGGGGCAAAAAGAGATATAATAATAAAATGTGCAAGTGACTTTGTGCGGAAGGGGGACAGCATAATGGAGCAGGAAGACATCCGGCGTTTGCTGGGAGAAGATTTGTATCCGAAGGCCGAACGCTACTATCTGCGTGGCCGCGTACATGATGCTGCCCAGAGGGATAACAATTCCAGTGTGCGCTATCTTTCCGCCTGTGTACAGGAGGGCGAAGACTGTCAGGTTGAGATCTGGCTTTCCGAGCCACAGGATGTGCTGTTGAATTCCAGCTGCACCTGCTCGGTCAACCGCCGCGGCGAAGGCATGCTTTGCAAACATATCGGGGCTGTGCTGCTGGATTACGTGGCCCGCAAGGCCGCGCCGCAGAAGGAGCCTGCGCTGCCGGATCTGTTGGCAGACCACAGCGTCAAGCGCGCCTCGGAGCTGGGCACATCCGATTATGCCAGCAGCCTCGACCTTTTGTTCGGCAAGAAATGGCGTGAGCCGGAGGCAGAATCGGATCAGCAGGCCCAAAAGCTGCTGCGCCATTTCCGCGAATACGCCTCGCACGAAAAACAGGAGCCTTTTTCCGTTGATGCCCAGCCGCTGGGCACGGTTCATTTGGAACCAGAGCTTCAGCCGGACGCACTGCGCCGCAGCGCTCCGCCAGAGCTGCGCCTGCATATCCGCGGCAATGGCCGTAATTATGTGGTGAAGGACATTTTGCAGATGCTCAGCGCCGTCGCGCATGGCGACCGCGTGAGCTATGGCGCGCAGCTGGCTTTTTTGCATACGCCGGAAGCTTTTGATGAACAAAGCCGCAAGCTGCTGGCACTTTTGCAGCGCCAATCAGAGCTGGTGGATTACGCAGGCGAAATGCTGCGCGGCGCCGGGCGCCTGATGTTGCGGCGCGCCGGCTCGATGCCGCTTGCGCCCGGCACCTGCGATGAACTGTATGATCTTTACGCGCCGACGGGGATGCTTTCAGGTTGGCTTTTGCCTGAAAAGCCGCGCAAGCTGGTTTTACGCGCGGATAAGAAAAAGGGCGGCGCCGAGCTTGGCATCACACCCTCTGTGGGCAGTTTTATGGGCAGCCGCCAGACCTACTTTTTCACGGAAGAAAACCTGTGGCCGTGCCCGACGCAGCAGGCCGAAAGGCTTACGCCGGTTTTGGATGTAATGGGCGGTCGGCCGCTGTTTTTCACCACGGAGGATTTGGCCTCTTTTTGCAGCTACGTTCTGCCGGAAATTCGGGAATCCCTGACGATTGACGACCCAGATTGGGTGCTGATGAATCAAATCCCGCTGACGCCGGTAGTGCAGTATTATCTGGATGCGCCGCAAATGGGCGTGATTTCGGCCTATGCGGAGTTTGCCTACGGCGAGGATAAAGTTTCGCCGCATTTGCCGTATGACGGCAGTTTTCGGCGTGATGAGCGCACGGAGCACCGCTGCCTTTCGGCGCTGGCGCGCTTTTTGCGCCCGGACCCGCTTGCCCCGGCCGGGGTATATTGCTCGGAAACCGAGGACGAAGTTGAGCGGTTTTTAGAGCAGGGCGTGCCCGTGCTGCTTTCGCTGGGCGAGGTGTATCTCACGGATGCCTTCCGCGCGATGGAGGCCCCGCGGCCGAAGATTACGGTGGGCGTTTCGGTGCATGGCAGCATGCTGGATCTCGATGTGGATACCGGCGAGTTCCCGGTAGAAGAGCTGCATGCGCTGCTGGATTCGCTGCATACGAAAAAGCGCTATCATCGCCTGAAGGACGGCCGCCTGCTGCGGTTGGATGATTCACTCAATACGCTGGACGATTTGGACGACGCGCTGACGCTTGCCGGCGCCGATCTTGCCGGCGGCCGTGCCGAGCTGCCGCTGTACCGTGCGCCCGGGTTGGATAAGGCGCTTTCGGGCCAAAATGAGATCGGCTTTACCCGCGACGATGCGTTTCGCCGGCTGAGCCGCAGCTTTCACAGCGTCGCAGATGCGGAATATGTGCTGCCGGAAAGCTTGCAGCCTGTTCTGCGACGCTATCAGCGCACCGGCTATCGCTGGCTGCGGATGTTGGACGATTACGGTATGGGCGGCATTCTGGCAGATGATATGGGCCTTGGTAAAACCGTGCAGGTGCTGGCCTATCTGCTGGCTAAAAAGCAGGGCGGCGAAACACGCCCCAGCCTGATTGTCTGCCCGGCCTCGCTGGTATTAAACTGGGCCGAGGAGTGTGCCCGCTTTACGCCGGAGCTGAAAACTCTGCCGGTAGACGGCACCGCGGCGCACCGCGCGGCGCTGGCCGAACAGTTCTCTGCGTATGATGTGGTCATCACTGGCTACGATTTGCTGCGCCGGGATGCCGCGCTGTACGAAAAGCATGATTTTTACGCCTGCATCCTCGATGAAGCGCAGGCAATCAAAAACCAGACAACGCAAAAATATAAGGCGGTCGCCCGCGTGAAAAGCCATGTCCGCTTCGCGCTGACGGGCACCCCAATCGAAAACCGCTTAAGCGAACTTTGGAGCATCTTCTCTGTGCTGATGCCCGGATACCTTTATAGCTATAAAACCTTCCGGGAGCGCTTTGAGCGCCCCATCGTGCAGGAGGGCAGCGAACAGGCGGCGCGCCGTTTGAATCAGCTGACAAGCCCGTTTATCCTGCGCCGCATGAAGGCCGATGTGCTCAAGGAGCTGCCGCCGAAAACCGAGGCTATCCATCATGTGACGATGGACGAAGCGCAGCGCAAGCTGTATCTGGCGGCAGTTTTGGACGCAAAAGAAAAACTGAAAGCCGCCAAGCCCGGCGATCAGATTCAAGTGCTTGCAATGCTGACGCGCCTGCGCCAGATTTGCTGCGACCCTCGCCTTGCGATGGACAACTGGGAGGGCGGCAGCGCCAAGCTGGATGCCTGTATGGAGCTGATCGGCTCTGCGGTGGATGCAGGGCATCAGATTTTGCTGTTCAGCCAGTTTACGTCGATGCTGGCGCTGATTGAAGCGCGGCTTGAGGCGGATCATATTTCTCACTTTATCTTACAAGGCTCTACGCCAAAGCCTGTCCGTGCCGACCTTGTCCACCGCTTTAATGCAGGGGAAGCCAGCGTATTTTTGATTTCGCTCAAGGCGGGCGGCACGGGCCTGAACCTGACGGCCGCGGATATTGTCATCCATTACGACCCTTGGTGGAACTTGGCGGCCCAGAATCAGGCAACGGACCGCGCCTACCGCATCGGCCAAAAAAACACGGTGCAGGTTTATAAGCTGATCGCACAGGATACGATCGAGGAGAAGATCGTCGAGCTGCAAAGCGCAAAGCAAAACCTTGCCGATACGATCACGGGCAGCGCAGACGGCTCGATCTTGAGCATGTCGCCGCAGGAGCTGCTTGCGCTGCTGCAGGAATAAAAGCGCGGGCCAGCCTGTACAAACCGAGCATAAGCCGGCCAGGCCGGCAGAAAGAGGGCGCTCCATGAATCCGGAAGAATTTTTGCGCATTTTGGATGCGGTCGAGCCGCTGAAAAACAACACCCGCCACTCGTGGACGAGCACCGGCCGCCACGAAAGCGTTGCCGAACATAGCTGGCGGCTAACGCTGATGGCTTTTTTGGCAAAAGGAGAGTTCCCGGGCGCTGATATGGAAAAGGTGCTGCACATGTGCCTCATTCACGACATCGGCGAGGCCTTTACGGGCGACATCCCATCCTTTACAAAAACGGCGGACGATGAGGCCGTCGAAAGCGCGCGCTTAGCCGCATGGGTCAAGACGCTCCCTGCGCCGCTTGGCCGGGAGTTTGCAGCACTCTACGAAGAAATGGACGCACTGGAAACGCGCGAAGCCAAAATTTATAAGGCACTGGATAATCTTGAGGCGGTGGCACAGCATAATGAGGCCCCGCTTTCCACTTGGCTGCCGCTGGAGTACGAACTTCAGCTAAGCTATGGCGGCGATAAGGTAGCATTCGATCCGTGGCTTACGGCGCTGAAAGCACAGCTCAATGCCGAGACGCGCGCGAAGATCAAGGCGGAAAAGCCCGCCGCCGAAAAGGCATAACGCAAAAGCAAAAAGATACGAAAAAGGCGCAGCACTGCGGATAAAACCGCGATGCCGCGCCTTTTGCAAGCACATAAAATGCCCGGACGAGAAAAATTATACGTATACCAAAATCAACCCGATCAGCGCCCCGACCAGAATGCCGAATGCCGGCGCCTTCGAGCGCAGCATAAGGTAAGCTTCGGGCAAAAGTTCGCCCACTACGACATACAGCATGGCACCGCTGGCGAAGCTCAGGCTCAATGCCAGCATCATCGGGCCGGCCAGCCCGAGGTAATAGCCGATCAGCGCGCCAAGAATCGTGGGCGCGCCCGAAAGCGCCGTCGTCAGGATAGCCCGGAAACGCGGCATCCCGCCGCTGATGAGCGGCACAGCCACGGCCATGCCTTCGGGGATGTTGTGCAGGCCGATCACGGTAGCAATCACAAAGCCGCTGCGGCTTAAGGCGATGCCGCCGCCGCGCGCAAACGAGGCGCCGATCACCATGCCCTCCGGCAAGTTATGCAGCGCGATGGCGGCTGCCATCACAATGCCGGCCACAAACAGCTGCGAGCGGGAGCTGTCGTGCTTTTCATGCTCGACAAGGTGATCGACATGATACAGCTCGTTGATGTCATCGGCTGTTTTTGGGTGATCTTTGCCGATGTGGCTGACTTCTTTATTGGTATTGCGGTCGATCAGGTAATTCAGCACAAAAATTACAATAAAGCCGATCGCAACGCCGGCCGCCACCAAAAAGATACTCGTATCGCTGTTCGCGCCCTCCGGCGAAATCGCGCCGGGCACAAGATCAAAGCACACGACGCTGAGCATGACGCCTGCAGCAAAGCTTAAAAGCAGGCTGACCGTCTTGCTGGAATCTCGGTGCAGCAGCGCACCGATCACGCCGCCCAGCCCTGTGCCGCCCATGCCGGCCAGCGCCGTGATATACAAAATCCGAAAAGCCATTTCCATGAGATGTTTTCCTCTCTGCGAAAGTTTGTCTTGCTTAACTTCTTCTGTTTTATTTTATGCCCTCGTGGCTTGCTGCACAAGATGCAAAATACCGAAAATTGCCGCAAAAAGGCGGCAAAGTTTTTCCACCGTACACAGCGCGCCCATGCAATGGCCCGAATACAATTTTTTTTGCAAAGCATACTTGACAAAATATGCAAAGCGAACTATACTAAAAATGCAAAGCGAACTTTGCAAAAAAACTTGGCCGTTTTACGCTTTGGCGCAGCGGCCGCAGGAGGAAACGATGTTTTACAGGCTGTGCCGTATTTTTGTTTTTTGGGGGTGCTGCGCAAATGCCGGGGCACTTTTGCTGCGCCAGGTGGTGCCCGAGCCGCTGTTTGCGGTCGGCTTTTTAGAAGGCGCTGCCATTGCGGGCTTCTTGGGGGCGCTCTATTTTTTACGCCGCGCCCGTGAGGCGGGCGAGCCGAAAGCCGATACCCGAATTTGCCGCTGGAAAAAAAGGCTGCTGCATTGCCTTTTGGGAAAGGGCGAGCCAAATTTATGAAAACAAAAATTCCGGAGCTGCGCAAAAGCCGAAAGCTCAGCCAGCAGGAGCTGGCCGACGCCGTAGGCGTAACGCGCCAGACGATCACCAGCGTCGAAGTGGGCAAATACACCGCCAGCTTGGAGCTTGCCTATAAAATTGCCCATTATTTCGGGCTGACGATCGAAGAAGTGTTTGAACTGGATGAAGGGGAGAAATCATCATGCTTATAAAATATTTGACAAGATGCCGCTCTGACTCACTGGAAGAATACACCGCACAGCGCAAAAAAATGAATGCTATGTATCGGGTGCTTATTGTGGTGGGGCTGGCGACAATTTTATTTGTGCAGCTGATCGTGCCGCGCTATATTTCGGTGGAGGATATGCACACCAGCTTTTTCAGCGGGGTATATACCGGGGTCGGCATCGCGCTGATGCTGGTCGGCGTCATTTCTGCGGCCAAAAACCGCGCCGTTTTGGCTGACCCTGAAAAGTGCAAACACGCCTACCTCGAGGCCTCGGACGAGCTCAACCGCGCGATCACCCTGCAAGCGCTGCGCGCCACGATGCCGATTATGGTGGCGGTGCTGTATGTCGGGCTGCTGGTGGTCGGCGCTTTTGACATTGTACTTTTCTGGTTTTGCTTTGGGATGATTTTTCTGTTTGCGGGATGCTTTATCGGCTTTTTGTCCTATTTCGACCATAAGATGTAAAGTTCCTGCTGCGGTGAAAGGCGCTTCGCTGTGCGAGGCGCTTTTTTGCGTGAAAATACTTTTCAAAAGGCACAAAATAGATTATAGTATTTTTGTATACCTAGCCGCGGTACGCAGAAAGCGGCCGCGGCTGGGCTGCAAGAGAGGAGCGTATAGGCATGGAATATGCGGTTTTTAACAGGCCGATCGTTACGATCTATGAAGTACCGGATGAGATTCGGAAATCAGAAGAAAATGTGCAGTCTGCCATTGCGGACGAAGGGCTGTACGGGATGATATGTAAGGTGCTTGCCATCGGCGGGCAGGGGGATGCCGCGGCCGATTTGCCGGCGGGCTGGGCTAAAATTATAACCTTTTACGGATACCCCGGCTATGTCCATGCGGATGAACTGGCCTGTATGGGCGAAGGAAAAATGCGCAGCTGGCTTGCGAATCGCTTTGTGCAGCTGGGCCGTGCAACAGACGTGATGGCACAGCCGGCCTCTTCCTCGGTGCGGCTCATGACGCTGGAACGCGGCAGCCGGCTTCAGCGTCTGCCGGAGCGCCGCCCCGGCGAAGAAGATAACGGCAGCCCCGTGCGTGAGGAAGGCTGGGCACGGGTGCGTTTGATCGATGGGCAGCAGGGCTATGTGCGCAGTGTGGCGCTTGGGCCGCAGCGGTATTCGCTTTCGGCGGTGTTCTATCTTGAAGAAGCAATGCCTTTTGCGCAGGCACTGGCGCAGGCGCGCGGCCTTGCGCCGGAAAAGATGCTGCAAAATACGCTCGATACGTGGTTCGCGGGCAGCGAGGACGCCTTTCGGCAGGCTGTGTGCGATACCGCAAAACAGTATCTTGGTACCCAATACCGTTGGGGCGGCAAAACGACGCGCGGCATCGACTGCTCGGGCCTGACCTCGATGGCCTATCTGCAAAATGGCGTCCTGCTTTACCGCGATGCGAAAATCATGCCGGGCTGGCCGGTGCATGAGATCGCCTTTGAAGCCAAAAAGCCGGGAGATCTGCTGTATTTCCCGGGGCACATTGCGCTGTATCTCGGCGAAGGCTGCTATATCCACTCTACAGGGGCGGCGGCTTCGGGCGGCGTAGTGCTTAATAGCCTTAACCCGGCCGACCCACGTTATCGGGCCGATCTGCCCGAAAAGCTGACGGCGGTGGGCAGCGTATTTTGAGTTTTGCGGGCGGCGCAGCGCCGCCTGTTTCTTTGCTTGGAAAATGGGGCGGCGGCTTTTCCGTTAAGCCATAGATTTCGCCGCCCGGAAAAGGAAAAACAACGATGAAAGTATGGGATCTGCACTGTGATACTCTCAGCGAGCTGCGTTATGCGCAGCTTGCCGGGAAACCGAAATCTTTTGCGAAAAGCGATTTGCATATCGACCTCGAAAAGCTGCAAAAGGGCGATTATATGCTGCAATGCCTCGGCGCGTTTGTAAACCTCGGCCGCCAGAAGCAAGGGGAGGATCCCCTCGTGGCGGCCCTCGAGGAGTTCGATCTGTTCCACCGCATTTTGGAAAAGTACCCGGATCAGGTTGCACCCGTCTATGCGGCGGGGGACATCGCGCGCAACGCTGCGGCGGGCAAAATCAGCCTGATGCTGACGATCGAGGAGGGCGGCTGCTGCAAGGGCAGCTTAGGGGTGCTGCGCCAGCTGTATGCGCTCGGCGCGCGCATGATGACCCTTACTTGGAACTACCCCAACGAGCTGGCAAACCCGAATCTCGCCCCCGGCGATGAGGCCGATGTGTTGCCCTGCCGCCCGAACACCGAGACGGGCCTGACGGAAAAGGGCTTCGCCTTTTTGGCCGAGATGGAGCGCCTGCACATGACGGTGGACGTAAGCCACCTTTCCGATAAAGGCTTCTGGGACATCGTTGCGCACGGCACACGGCCGTTTGCCGCCAGCCATTCCAACTGCCGTGCCTTGGCGCCCCACAGCCGCAACCTTACGGACGAGATGATCCGTGCGATGGCCGAACGCGGCTGCTTGGCCGGGCTGAACTACTGCGCGGGCTTTTTGGAGCCGGACCCTGCCGCGCAGGCCAGCACGGTCGATCGCATCGCCGAACACGCCGCCCACTTTAAGCAGGTCGGCGGCATCGAGATGATCGCGCTTGGCAGCGATTTCGACGGCATCGAGCACATGCCCGGCATGCAAAACTGCGGTGATTTGCCCTTGCTGGAACAGGCGCTGCGCCGCCACGGCTTTTCCGAAGATGAAATTGAAGCAATCTTTTTTGGCAACGCGCGGCGCTTCTTTACGCAAAACCTCTAAAAAGAAAGGATGTACTTATGCTGGACCCCCGTTTAACCCTCGAAAAGCGGATCGCCGCAGAGCTTTACTCCTATCACGGCAAAATGAGCGTGTATGCCGATGATCTGCACGGCCACACGATCGAGATCGGCGCCGACGAATCTTTCGAGACGGCCTCGACGATCAAGGCCTATATTCTGGCTGCCTTGTACGATCAGGTAGAAAAAGGCAAGGCAAGCCTAACGGACATTGTGGAATACAAGCCCGAGCATTTTGTGGACGGCTCCGGCATGCTGCGCGCGCTGGGCGTGGGCGCAAAGCTGAAGGTGAAGGATGCCGCCACGATGATGATTATTTGCTCGGACAATATTGCCACCAATATGATTATCGGCTATCTGGGGCTGGAAACCATCAACACCTGCATCCGTGCGTTCGGCTTTGCACATACAACGCTGTTCCGCCCGCTGCATTTTGACATTGACGCACCGCTTGGCGCAACGACGCCGCGCGATTTCGGCGCGCTGTTCCGCCGCGTGGCAAAAGGGGAGCTTGTGAGCAAAGCGGCCAGCGCCGAGATGCTGGCAATCTTCCGCCAGCAGCACTATAACACCATGCTGACGGGCAACTTTCCGCCCTATTACCTTGATACTGAGGAAACCGGCGATGAAGAGCTGATTTGGGTGGCCAGCAAAAGCGGCAGCATGAACGCCTGCCGTAACGATGGCGGCATCCTGCATACGCCTTACGGCGAATATGTGCTTGTGCTGATGAACAAGGATTTCCATGATGTAATCGAGTATGATGAGCACCCGGCCATGCGTTACGGCGCAAAGGTAAGCCGTATGATCTTGGATCAGGTGCTGGCCTGTGAGGGCAGCTTTTATAAAGAGTAATGCCGCACGGCGGCAAACGAAAAAGGGCCTGCTTTTATAAGCAGGTCCTTTTATCTTGGAGCGGCCGACGAGGCTCGAACTCGCTACCTCCACCTTGGCAAGGTGGCGCTCTACCAGATGAGCTACGGCCGCATATCGACGGACAGAAACCATCCGTCGTCTGGTGCCTCCGATCGGAATCGAACCAATGACACGGGGATTTTCAGTCCCCTGCTCTACCGACTGAGCTACAGAGGCGCACCGACGACTGATAGTATACACAAAAACACTTTGCTTGTAAAGAGCAAGCGGCAAGATTTTCATGTTTTTTGTTCCTTTTGGGGCAATTTTGCCGCAGGCGCCGCCTTTCGCGCGACAAGGGCGCGGGCTTTTGCTATGCTTCTTCCAAAGGAAAAGCAAAGGAGGAACAAGCTTGAGCGAACACAACGCCCCGGCGGCTGCCCCAAAAAGCAAAACAACCCGGCCTTTCGTCCGGCGTTTGATCTGTCTGATCGCCTGTATCGTGCTGCTGCAATCGCTGGATGTATTGCTGGAGCAAGCCGTGCAGTATGAAACCGAGGATGCGCGCTATGATGAGGTGACAGAGTGCTACGCACAAAGCGCAGCATTTTCGGTTTCTACGGCGCCTTCGGGCGGCAATTTGCACATTGATTTTGCGGCGCTGCAGGGCGAATATCCCGACATTGCCGGCTGGCTTGCGGTGGATGGCACGGCAATCAGCTATCCTGTCGTAAAGGGAGAAGACAATAACTATTATTTGCACCGCTACCTCGATGGCACAGCATCCGCGGGCGGGTCGATTTTTTTGGATTGCCGCTGCGATTTTTTTGACTCTTATGCTATCGTGTATGGCCATAATATGAAAGACCGTTCGATGTTCGGCAGCCTGCGGGAGTTCAAAAAAGCGGCTTTTTACCCAAAAACGGGCGGCGGGCTGACGCTTTATACGCCCGAGCAAAGCCAGCGTTATGTGATTTTTGCGGTATGTGTGCTGGCGCCTGACGACGCCGCGTTTACGCCGCCTACGGATACAGATACTCGTGCGGCGCTGCTTTCGCGGCTGTGCGCAGCGGCGCTTTATGATACGGGCGTAAGCGTTTCAGCACAGGATACGGTGCTGATGCTAAGCACCTGCACGGGGAAAGACGGCGCACAGCGCCTTTGCGTATTTGCAAAGGAAACAGAAGAAAATTAAACAAAGAATGGGCTTAAAGAAAAAAGCAAGTTGGCACTCTTTTCTTAAGAGTGCCAACTTTTTCACAAGGAAGAAACAAATTGTTCATAAATGGCCGTTAGAATAAAGGGCGTAAACAAAATAACAGGGCTTGCCCTGTATCAAAAAATTCGGAGGTTTTTGTTATGAAAATCAAACCGCTTGCAGACAGAGTAGTAATCAAGATGTTGGAAGCCGAGGAAACGACGAAGGGCGGCATCATTTTGGCTGGCGCCGCAAAGGAAAAGCCGCAGGTGGCCGAGATCGTGGCCGTAGGCCCGGGCGGCGTTGTGGACGGCAAGGAAGTTAAGATGGAAGTCAAGGTCGGCCAGAAGGTGCTGATCTCGAAGTATTCGGGCACCGAAGTAAAAGTGGACGGCGAAGCCTGCACGATCGTGCGCCAGAGCGACATTTTGGCGATCGTGGAATAAGC
>JALCRP010000035.1 GCA_022652735.1 Faecalibacterium sp.
CGCAGCGCGCTGGAAAACGCGGCGAGCGTGGCGGCGATGGTGCTGACGACGGAGAGCCTTGTTGTCGACGAGCCCGAGGAGCCGAAGGCTGCCCCGGCCGCGCCGGATATGGGCGGCATGTACTAAGTCGAAAGCATAAGCGAAAAGCGGCTGCACCTGCTGTCTCTATGAAACAAAAGGGCAGCAGGCACAAAGCAAAAGCCCATGCGGCAAGATGGCCGCGGCAATGCAGCGCTCGGCGGAATGCCCGAAACCTTCGCTTTGGGCAGAACAAAACGGATAATCGTATAAAAAGGGGCCTCATCCATACCACGGATGAGGCCCCTTTTGCATCTTGAAATAAGGGAGCAAGCTGCCGAAATTTCAATCAAAATCCTGCGGACAACATAAGATTACGGAAAAGCGCGGCGCGCCGCTTCCGCACAATGCAAAATCACACATTTGCCGGCTGCTTTGCCGCGGCATCTTCCGGCGGGGAAGCATGCTTGCTGCGCCCCAGCACCTTGGCCGGATACACAAAAAATTCAGCCCAGCGCAAAAACGGCACCCGAAGCCAAATCTGCTCGCAGGCAAGCGGCACGGCGATTTCCAGCACAATGCCCGCGATCAAAACCAGCGGAATACTGTGCGTGAAATGTGCCAAAACCGCGAACAGCGGGCCGGTCATAAAGCTGTGAAGCAGATAGATTGGCAAACTGTGGCGGCCTAGGCAGCTTAACACGGGAAGGCGCAGCGCAAACGTGCGCAAAAGCTGCAAAATGGCAATGCTGAAACAAAGGCCGATCGTGAGCCGGCGCGGAAAAGCCGAGATGCTGCCCGACAAAAAGATTGAGCAAACCAACATCAGCCCGGCGCTGCAAGACAAAAGCAGGCGCGCCCGCGGCGCATTTTCAGCACGAAGATAAAAGTAACCGATGCCATAGCAGATCCCATAGCACAAAATATCCTGCACGAGCAAAAGCGGATCGGGCCACGGGATAAAGCAGCCGAGCACGGCACATGCTGCCCATACGGCGAGCGCCCACGCGCCAAGCTTTTCCCACAGCCAGCGGTGGACGATGCGGATTACGAGCAGCGCCGGCAAAAACCAGAAAATGCCCACCGGATAAACCCAGAACAAAAGCCAACGGCTCATCGGCACAGGCTGCGCGCTATGAAACAAAAACGTTTTGCCGAAGAGATAAAACAGCGAGAAAAACACATAGGGTACGTACAGCGCCAGCGCATCATGCAGCCACGCGCGCTTGCGGGTATGCAGGCTCAGCGCGGCCGCGCAGCCGCTGGCCATAAACATCAGCGGCATGTGAAAACTGTAGATTATATCCCAGCCCTGATGCATCCGCGTGACATCGCCAAAAACGGTCCCCTGCGTAAAAAAGCCCTCGCACATATGCCCGGCCACTACCAGTAAAATCGCCAGCCCGCGGGCGGTATCCAGCCACGCCGCACGGTTGTTTTCCGAAATGGACATCAAAAACGCTCCTCACATCCTTGGATTTTTGACAAAAAATTCTGCCAATCTGTTCCTATTCTATCCGCGGCGCGGCCAAATGGCAAGCGAGATGCACTCCTGCGCCGCCCGGCCAGAGGCGCCACACAAGATTCAACGGCTCTCGCTTTCAAGGGCTGCATCCAGCGTAAGCGCGTTAAGAACATCATAAAAATTGTCCGGGTCGCCGGAAGATGGGCAAAAATCCCAAAAATCTCCTACATTTTGCAGGGTGCCGTCCGCGCCATGATAAACCAGCTGCACGGCGACGGTATCGTACAGGCTTTTAGGCGAGCGATAGGCCAATAAATAATAGGTATCGTTCAGCGTGGCCGCATGGGTTAGCACATAGCCGGTGGGGCCGCCTTTTTGGGGGCTATCCTGCCGCGCGCGCGGCAGCTTATCGGGCAGTTGGTCAAGCGGAATTTCCACCCACGGATAAGGCTGGTAGGCCGTGCCGTCCCATGCCCAACATCCCGCCGAAAGCTCCTGCGCGCTGCCCACACGGACGGTTCCGTACAGCAAATCGCCTCGCTGATGAAATTCGCCGCAGGGCTGTAAACGGAGGAGCTGCTGCGTATCGCCGCCGGCAAACCCGAGAACCCCCGCGGCGGCGGAAAGGGCGGTGGAAGCGCCCTCGGAATACAGCAGCTGCGCCGTTCCGTCCGTATAGCGCAGCAGCTGGCCGCTGAAAAACGAATTGCGGCAAACCATACGCCAGCTGTTGTCGCTTTCTACAAAGTACAGCGCCTGATTACAGACAAGATCGGCAGAGACAAAAAAGGAACCGTAACAAATGCAAATCTCCTCCGCACCGTCTTTGTCAAAATCCGCGCGGTAGGCCCACAGAAGCTCCGGCTTGACGGCGGATTCCTGCATTTTTTGCAGATATTCCGTGCCGCCGTCATCCGCCTGTATGTGCTTTTCCCAATCTGCTTTCAGCTCGCCCATCGGGAAACCTTTCGACAGCTCATCTTCCGATACGGCGGACGTACCCAGCGGCGAGTCCTCAATGGTAAAGGCAACCGGGGTACAGGAAGGCACGGGAAAAGCGGCCGGGGCAAGCGTAGGCGTCGGCACTGCACTGCTGCCGGAAAGCGCACAGGAGCCGGAGACAGCGGCGGCAGACGCTGCCGGCCTGCCGCATCCGCAAAGTAGCGCAAGCGCCGCACAAAGCGCTATCGCCGCGCCCTTTTTCCATTGGCTGCGTCCATAAAATAAGCCGTTCATATTGCCGTTCCCTTCTGCCGCAAAGCGTCTTGCCCTTTTTGCCTTGTCCGTGCCTTTTTCGCTGAAAAAAGGCAAAACAGCGGCTTGCCGTATCATTTTTCTTTAGTATAGCAAGCACGGGAAAAATCTACAATAGAAGCAAAAACGTCGGGGCACAGCGGCACTTCACGCGCCGTTGCTTGACTTTTCACAACGGCTTGTGCTTTACTTATTTCATATGCACAAAATGTATTGTGCGCGAATAGGTTTTCTCCTATTGCGGGAAAACTGACACAGAAACGAATGTTTCCCCGGAGGTGCCATGCATGGCGGCGAAAAAACAGGAATACGGCAATGAAAGCATTACCAGCCTGAAAGGGGCGGACCGTGTGCGCAAGCGCCCGGCCGTCATTTTTGGTTCGGACGGCGTAGAAGGGTGCGCCCATTCGATCTTTGAGATCATCTCAAACTCCATCGACGAGGCGCGCGACGGCTACGGCAGCGTCATCAACGTCACACGCTTTTCGGATGGCTCGATCCAAGTTGAGGATTTCGGCCGCGGCATGCCCGTCGATTTTAACAAAGGCGAAAACCGCTGGAACTGGGAGCTTTTGTTCTGTGAGATGTACGCGGGCGGCAAGTATGGCGCGGGCGCGGATAACTACGAATTCAGCCTCGGCCTGAACGGCCTCGGCCTTTGCGCCACACAGTATGCGTCTGCGTGGATGACGGCGGATATTTACCGTGATGCCACCCACTATCATCTGGAATTTCAAAAAGGCGAAAATGTTGGCGGGCTGAAAAAAGAAGCCTATACGGGCCGCCGCACCGGCACTATCATTCGCTGGAAGCCGGACGATGCCGTGTTTACCGATACGAACGTCCCCGGCAGCTATTACCGCGAAACGCTGAAACGGCAGGCCGTTGTCAACGCAGGGCTGACGCTGAACTTTGCCGATGAAAAAGAGCCGGACCCCGCGACCGGCAAGCCGTGGAAAGACAGCTGGTGCTATCAAAACGGCCTCGCCGATTATGTAACCGAGGTGGCCGGCGAAAACACGCTGACACAGGTATATACCTGCGAATCCGAGGCGTCCGGGCGAGACCGTGAGGATCTGCCCGAGTATAAGGTAAAAATGAGCGCGGCGTTCTGCTTTTCCAATACGGTACAGATGCTGGAATACTACCATAACTCCTCTTGGCTCGAACACGGCGGCAGCCCGGAGCATGCCGTCCGTACCGCATTTGTGTATTCCATCAATAAGTATCTGAAGGATAAAAGCCTTTACAAAAAGAACGAAAGCACCATCACATTTCAGGATGTGCAGGATTGCCTTGTATACGTGTCCTCAAGCTTTTCGACGCAGACAAGCTATGAGAACCAGACTAAAAAGGCCATCACAAACAAGTTTGTGGCGCAGGCCATGACGGACTTCTTGAAGCACTATCTCGAAGTGTATTTTCTGGAAAAGCCAGAAGAGGCCCAAAAACTGTGCCAGCAGGTGCTTGTCAACAAGCAAAGCCGTGAGCATGCCGAAAAGACGCGGCAGAGCATCAAAAAGACACTGGCGACCCAGATGGATATGGCAAACCGCGTGGCAAAGTTTGTGGATTGCCGTACCAAAGATGCCTCTCGGCGAGAGCTGTATATCGTGGAGGGCGATTCCGCTATGGGCGCCGTCAAAACCAGCCGCGACAGCGAATATCAGGCCATTATGCCCGTGCGCGGCAAAATTTTGAACTGCCTGAAAGCCGATTATGATCGCATCTTCAAATCGGATGTTATCGTCGACCTCATCAAAGTGATGGGTTGCGGCGTGGAGCTGGGCGGCAAGCATAACAAAGAGCTGGCCACCTTCAGCCTCGACAATCTGCGCTTTAACAAAATCGTCATCTGTACCGATGCCGATGTTGACGGCTACCAAATCCGCACCTTGGTGCTGACGATGCTGTACCGCTTGACCCCAACCTTGATCGAGCAGGGTTATGTGTATATTGCGGAATCGCCGCTGTATGAGATCAGCACGAAAGACCGCACATATTTCGCCTATACCGAGCCGGAAAAGGCCTCCTTCTTAAATGAGATCGGCAAGGCAAAATACACGATCCAGCGCTCGAAGGGCCTTGGCGAAAACGACCCTGAAATGATGTGGCTGACAACGATGAACCCGGAAAGCCGCCGCCTGATCCGTGTAATGCCCGCAGACGCCGCGAAAACCGCCGAGGTATTCGATGTGCTGCTGGGCGATAATTTGCAGGGCCGAAAAGATCATATCGCCGAGCACGGCGCGGAATATCTCGATGATCTGGACCTTTCTTAAGCGCAGACGCCGCAATCTGAAATACTGAGGGGTGCCTTATGGCAAAGAAAAAAGAAAAGAAACAACCAAAGCTGGCGCGCCCGCAGCTGGGCGACGGCGTGGAGATCCAAAATGCTGGCACCGTGATGGAAGACCCCATCGTGGATACGCTGGAAACCAACTATATGCCGTATGCGATGAGCGTGATCGTGAGCCGCGCGCTGCCCGAGATCGACGGCTTTAAGCCCGCACACCGCAAGCTGCTGTATACGATGTACGGCATGAACCTAATTAAGGGCGCGCGCACGAAATCGGCCAACATCGTAGGCAGCACGATGCACCTGAACCCCCACGGCGATGCAGCCATCTATGATACGATGGTGCGTATGGGCCGCGGCAACGAAAGCCTGCTTGTGCCTTTTGTGGACAGCAAGGGCAACTTCGGCAAGGCGTACAGCCGCGATATGTCTTGTGCGGCTTCGCGCTATACGGAAGCAAAGCTCGATCCGATTTGTGACGAGCTGTTCCGCGACATTGACAAGGATACCGTCGATTTTGTGCCGAACTACGATGGCACCACGCAGGAGCCGACGCTGCTGCCTGTGACATTTCCGACGATTTTGGCCAACAACACCCTCGGCATTGCCGTCGGCATGGCCTGCAATATTTGCTCGTTCAATTTGAAAGAGCTTTGCGATACCACAGTTGCATTGATGAAGGACTCTGACCACGATATTTCCACGACGATGCCGGCACCGGATTTTGTGGGCGGCGGCCAGATTTTGTATGACGCCGCCGAAATGAAAAGCATTTTCGACACCGGCCGCGGCAGCGTCCGGGTGCGCTCACGCTATCGCTATGTGCCCGAAAGCAACATGATCGAGGTGACACAGATCCCGCCCACGACGACGATCGAGGCCATTATGGACAAGATCGCCGAGCTGGCCAAGGTCGGCCGCATCAAAGAGATCAGCGACATGCGCGACGAAACCGATTTGAACGGCCTTAAGCTGACAATCGATTTGAAGCGCGGGCAGGACCCGGATAAGCTTATGGCGCGCCTATTCAAGATGACGCCGCTGGAAGATGCATTTAGCTGCAACTTTAATATTCTGGTTGCGGGCCAGCCGCGCGTGATGGGCGTCCGCGAGATTTTGAACGAGTGGACGGCTTTCCGCATGGAATGTGTACGGCGCCGCACCTACTATGATCTCAAGGGCAAGCAAAAACGCCTGCACCTGTTAAAGGCGCTCGATGCCATCCTGATCGACATCGACAAGGCTGTGCGCATCGTGCGCGAAACCGAAGAAGAAGCCGAGGTCGTGCCGAACCTGATGATCGGCTTTGGCATCGACACCGAGCAAGCGGAATATGTGGCTGAGATCAAGCTGCGCCATTTGAACCGCGAATATATCCTGAAGCGCACCTCGGAAACCGACCAGCTTGAAAAAGATATTGCCGACCTCGAAGATATTCTGCAAAAGCCCGCCCGCATCCGTAAAATCATTATGCAGGAGCTGGCCGATGTGGCAACCCAGTATGGCCAGCCGCGCCGCAGCGAAATATTGTACGAAGTACCGGAGCAGGCCGAGGAAGAAACACTGCCTGCGCTGGATGATTCGTCCGTAACGATTTTCTTTACACGCGAGGGCTATTTCAAAAAAATCACACCGCAGTCTCTGCGCATGAGCGGAGAACAAAAGCTAAAGGAAGGCGACGAAATCGTCTGGCAGGCCGAGACGCGCAACAACGTCGAGCTTTTGTTCTTTACCGATCGCCAGCAGGTATATAAGTGCCGCGTGGGCGATTTCGAGGATGGAAAAGCCAGCCAGATGGGCGCCTTTGTGGCAAGCCAGCTTGGCATGGACGAGGGCGAAACCCCGCTTTATGCCGTTGCCACGGCCGACTATAAGGGCTGGATGCTGTTCTGTTACCAGAGCGGCAAGTTTGCCAAGGTACCGCTCGGCTCGTACCAGACAAAGCAAAACCGCCGCAAGCTGTTAAAGGCGTATTCCGATAAGGCAGAGCTGGCAAAGATGTTGTATCTGCCCGAAGAAACGGAAGTTGCTGTATTCTCGAGCGCCGGGCGCATGCTGCTTGTCGGCACGGCGCAGATCAGCGAAAAGGCCAGCCGCGACAGCATCGGCGTGGGCGTGATGACCCTGAAAAAGAATCAGAAGATCACCGCTGTCAAGCGCGCAGAGGGCATGGAGCTTGCCGACCCGCACCGTTACCGTGTGCGTACGCTGCCGGCGGTGGGCGCGCTGCTGCGCGGGGAAGATACCGCCGAGCAGCTCAGCCTGCTGTAAGCAGCTCGGCACAAAAAACGCGGGCGGAAGCCGCCGAGAAACGAAAAATCAGCTTTCGGCGGCGCGAAAACCGCCCGCACGGCGAAAAGGCAGCCGCCTCCGCCGAAAAACAGAAGAAAGCGCCGCCCGCCGTGGGGGAAACCCTGAAACGGCGTACGGCGCTTTTTGTGAAAGGAAACCACAATGCAGAATATTCAGCTGATCTGCGTGGGAAAATGCAATGCCCGCTATTTTGCACAGGGCATTGCGGAATACCAAAAGCGCCTGGCGGCGTTTGCACAGTTTTCGATCGTGGAGCTGCCCGAAGAAACCGTGCAGGAGAAAAATGCTTCGCCCGCGGCGATCGAAAAGGCGCTGGAAAAAGAGGGCCGGGCAATTTTGGCCGCCGTGCATAAAGGCGCGGCCATCGTGGCGCTGTGCATCGAGGGAAAACTGATCTCCAGCGAGGAGCTGGCTGCCTTTTTGGCCGAGCGCGCGGGCAGCGGCGCAGGGGATGTCGCGTTTGTGATCGGCTCCTCCCACGGGCTGGCCCCGGCGGTAAAGCAGGCGGCCGCGCTGAAATTCAGCATGGGGCGCATCACGATGCCGCATCAGCTGGCGCGGCTGGTGCTGACCGAGCAAATTTACCGTGCCTGCACGATCAACGCAGGGCTGAAATACCATAAATAAAAAGCGGCCGGTTTTATAAGAAAGCACCGTCGGCATAAGCCGAGGCAAACGGCGCTTTCGGGCGGCCTCTTGGCGGCGGAGTACCGGGATACCGGCCCGCCGTATTTTTATTGAGCGGGCAGGTGCCTGCAATATTTTTCCAAAGCCGTTCGTAATGCATTATGACAGATTCTGCGGGCCGAACTTGCCTATACTGAAAGCACAAACCCAAAAATGCAGGGATGGCCGAGCAATACAGGAGCAAAAAATGGCTAAAATTCGTCGAGAGGGCAGCGCAGGCAGCCCCGGCGGGCGCCGCCGAAGCGGCCCTCGCGCCCATACAGCATACGATTATGAAGCGGATACGCGCCGCCGCAGCGGGCATACGGCCTCGGGCGGGCGCAAAATTTCCACAGCCGCGGCCCAAAAACAAAAGCAGCGCCGCCGCAGCAGCCGGCGAGCGCTTTTCTTTCAGGCACTGCTCAGCATTTTGCTGCTGGTGCAGGTATGGCGCACCCAGATGGTGCCGGCATGGATGCTGGCGGCGCTTGGGCTTGTGCTGTTCATTTTGTGGTTCTTCACGCTGGAAATGCAAAAGTATCCCAAACGCGGTGCATTTACGCGCTTTTGCGCATGGCTGCTGACAGCCGCAATGGCGGTAGGATGCCTATTTACCCAGCAGGGGCTGGATGCGCTGCAAAAAGTGACTTCCGGCGAAAACAACACCGTGGTGGGCGTATATGTTTTGCAGGAGGACCCCGCCCGGAAAATTTCGGATACGGCAAACTATGCATTTGGCTGCATCAGCGAGATGGACCGCACCAATACGGATAAGGCTATCACGGCAATCGCGGCCAAAAGCGAGGCGGCCTCGCTGCCCTCGGGCTACGATAACATGTTCGAGCTGGTGGGCGGGCTTTATAACGGCGAGGTGCAGGCAATCATACTGAACCAATCGTTTATCAGCATGATCGAGGACGAGGAAAACGGCTATGCGGATTTTTCGGAGCGCACACGCTGCATTTTCACGTATAGCATCGCCAACGACAATTTGCAGGGGAACGTGACAGGGGCCGAGGCCAAACAGATCACGCAAAAGCCGTTTTTGATCTATCTCAGCGGCGTGGATACGCGCGGCGATTTAACAGATACCTGCCGCAGCGATGTGAACATCCTTGCGGCCGTAAACCCTGTGACGAAGCATATCGTGCTTATCAACACCCCGCGCGATTACTATGTGCCGCTGGCCGGCACGGACGGCGCGATGGACAAGCTTACGCATGCCGGGCTTTACGGCGTCGATCGCTCGATGGATACGCTGGGGGCTTTGTACGGGGTAGAAGTTTCGTATTTTATCAAGATCAATTTCGTGGGCTTTATCGGCATCGTAGATGCCTTGGGCGGCATTGATGTGGAATCCGATCAGGCGTTTACTTCGGTGGGCAGCCCCGGCTATTATAACCCGACGACTTTTGTTCAGGGCACAAACCATCTTGACGGCGCGGCGGCGTTGGCCTTTTCGCGCGAGCGCCACGCCTTTAAGGCGGGCGACATCCAGCGCGGCGAAAACCAGATGAAAGTGATCTCGGCCATCGTAAACAAGGCGAAATCGCCGGCTGTCCTGCGCAACTATTCCAAGTTGATGAACAGCGTGGGCGACAGCTTTGTAACAAACCTTTCGCACGATCAGGTGGGCGCGCTGGTGCGCATGCAGTTGAACGACGGCGCCGACTGGACGATCGAAAGTTACAGCGTGACGGGCACGGGCGCCAAGAGCACCGAATGCTATTCGGCGCGCGGCTCGAATTTGTACGTGATGAAGCCGGACACGGCCACCGTGGCCGAGGCACAGGCCATGATCGCCTCGGTTTTAAGCGGCGCGCCGGCCGGCAGCGAGGCCCCTACGGCATAACCAAAGGCGGGCCATGTTCGGCTTGCACTAAAAAACGCATCTGCAAAAATGCCTGCATGCCCGGCCGCACCGCAAAAATACAAAAAATAAAAAAACACCCGGAACGAAAGTTCCGGGTGTTTTTGGCAGGGGCAGTAAGGTTCGAACTCACGGCACGCGGTTTTGGAGACCGCTGCTCTACCAACTGAGCTATGCCCCTATAAGAATAGATGCCAATACGCATCGCGCTTTATTAGAATAGCGAATCGAAAAAGAAATGTCAAGAGAAAAACGTGAAAAAAGAACAGACAAAAAGGGTTGACAACAAAACACGGAATCAGTATAATAGCAAATGTTGCAGCGGACGCGGCAACCTAAATGTGGCCCGGTAGTTCAGTTGGTTAGAACGCTAGCCTGTCACGCTAGAGGTCGTCAGTTCGAGCCTGATCCGGGTCGCCATTTGCTGCTATAGCTCAGTTGGTAGAGCGCATCCTTGGTAAGGATGAGGTCTCCAGTTCGAATCTGGATAGCAGCTCCAAACGCAGTCCCCAAAGCCTTGATTTTTCAGGGCTTTGGGGATTTTTTGTTCTATGCGGATTTTGGCAAAAGTGGTAT